>NZ_JBMOXB010000001.1:0-625916 GCF_049316305.1 Sphingobacterium sp. HJSM2_6 | reverse complement strand
TTGCAGATAGTTCTGTTGTCTTCGCTCTTTTTGTCCTTTTTTCTTCCAATTACATGTCAATTATGTAACTAATTGGTGTTTGCTAGTAGGTTTATTAACCTATGATTAGTATACTTCTTAGATTACTTAAAGATATTCAGGTGCCTATATCGGCGGTGTCCACCTCTTCCCATTCCGAACAGAGAAGTTAAGCCCGCCAGAGCCGATGGTATTGCCGTAACAGGTGGGAGAGTAGGTCGGTGCCTAATTTTATACGGAAAGCCCGTGATCATATGATCATGGGCTTTTTGCGTTTTATACCTTTATCGTTAAGACCTTAGTACATACTTGTGAACCTTGGGATGGGAGTTGTTAGACATAAAGTTAAAGGCTTAGGTATATTAAGTCTTGTAGATTCAATAAGTTGGGATTATATTCATTAATGGGTATATGCTCTCCACTTTTAGCAATTTATAGCGTGTCTAACATCGCTTTGACACCTTGGGGTTGGATTAGGCTACTGTTAATACTTATTGACTATGGAGCCTTATTTTAGCTCATAAAGTTGAATTGTAAAAAAAGTATTTTCTTAAATGAGTTATTGCTATTTATAATCAATTGGTTATAGATGGCGTATAATATTTTGGAGCTTATAAGTGACTCCATATTTGGATTTGCACCTAATTATAGAATTTTTATTAACGCTATACAGTGTTTCAAGCGCCGATTCATGAAGGTTTCTTTTTTATTTGTATACCCGATGCTTATTGTGCTGATTAGATGATTTGGATAATTTAAAGGCTATTGTACGGGAGATGATTCTATAGTCATATTACTCATGATTTGTAAATCATGGTCTAAGCTACTTACTCTCCTTGAATGAGTCTAGCATATGGATGAGTAATTATCAATTTGTACAACCTGTTGTTCAGAAATTATTTATTTGAAAGAGTTGATAAGATTTCAATTGCCTTTAATGGATGCTGGGAATATTGGAATTTATAGTAAGTACTTTTCTATCGCCCTATTGACACGTAAAATGGGATGCTTTTAAAGCGAGCAGGAGCGACGGAAGGATTGTGACGACAAGAGTACTGAAAGCAGTTCGATTCGTTGTTAAACAGCTTCTTTTGTTGTCTCATGGGGATTGACGGTGAAAGATGTCATCGGTGTTTCGGTCTTTCGGATAAAAACCTTGTTTTTTTGGGATCACTCAAGCAACCGAATGCTGCTTTATTTAAGGGGATCATCTATTGATATTCTATTCGACTTAGCGTATTTCCATAGTATTTTTATTCAATTCATAAATCTTTATCGAGTGCTTTTATTAATCTAATACCTAATGTATTCGAACAAAAGTTGATTTACTGGAATAATTATCCAAATAAAGCAAAGACACTATTGAAAGGAAATGCTAGTTGAAATTTAGGATTATCAGGTAGGTACAAACAAGAAAAGGGATGTGAAAACATCCCTTACATATCTTGAAGGAAAAGCTTTAAATTAAGCTAGTTTGTTAACAAACTTTGTTAGCTTAGATTTGTTGTTAGCTGCTTTTTTCTTGTGAATAACGTTCTTCTTTGCTAAACGATCAAGCATAGATACTACACGAGGTAATAATGCTTTTGCTTCTTCTGCAGAAGTTGTAGTACGTAATTTTTTGATTGCGTTACGCGTAGTTTTCGCTTGGTAACGGTTTCTTAGACGCTTCGCAGCGTTAGTTCTAATTCTTTTGATCGCTGATTTATGATTTGCCATTTCTCTTAGCTATATAATATTTTAATCTTTTATACTTAAATTCGGACTGCAAAAATAACATACATAATCTAATAATCAAAATCATTTTTAATTTTTCCAATTTCTTATCTTTGCAAAATGCATAAATTATCCATGGATCAACTGAATAGAGTTGACGTAGACACCTTCAAAACACAAGCTAAAACCCCTATAGTATTAGTTTTAGACAATGTTCGCAGCATGCACAATGTAGGATCAGCATTTAGAACGGCTGATGCATTTTCTATAGAAAAAATAGTTTTGTGTGGCATTACTGGTACCCCACCGCACCGTGAAATTGAAAAAACTGCCTTAGGAGCAACACAATCTGTTCAATGGGAATATCAAAAATCTACATTGGATGCAATTACTTCATTAAAAAATGAAGGATTTACTATTCTTTCTATTGAACAGGCCAAAAATAGTGTTTCTTTAGAATGCTACCAGCCCAAGGAAGACGCTAAGTTTGCATTAGTATTTGGTAATGAGGTGAATGGGGTGGAGGAAGAAGTGATTAAAGCCTCAGATCATACCTTAGAAATCCCTCAATTTGGCACAAAACATTCGTTCAATGTTTCCGTAACAATTGGAATTGTTCTTTGGGATTTTGTAAATAAAATTAAGTTTATCAAAAAATAACAAAAATACCTAGACTAATGATTTTTAGAAGTCAGTTCAAAATGGTAGATTTGCGTTGCAAAAAATAAGACAAAATGAGTGTATTAGTAAATAAAGATTCTAAAGTAATCGTTCAAGGTTTTACCGGAAACGAGGGTACTTATCATGCATCTCAAATGATTGAGTACGGAACAAACGTTGTAGGTGGAGTTACTCCAGGCAAAGGTGGACAAACTCACTTAGATCGCCCAGTATTCAATACAGTACAAGATGCTGTCGATGCTACTGCTGCTAACGTTTCTATTATTTTTGTTCCGCCAGCATTTGCTGCCGATGCTATTATGGAAGCTGCTGCTGCTGGAATCGCACTTATCGTGTGTATTACTGAAGGTATTCCTACCAAAGATATGATTCAAGTAAAATCTTACTTGAGCGATAAAAATTCCCGTTTAATTGGCCCTAACTGTCCAGGTATTATCACTGCTGAAGAAGCTAAAATTGGTATTATGCCAGGCTTTATCTTCAAAAAAGGTGAAGTAGGTGTGGTTTCTAAATCTGGAACCTTAACATACGAAGCTGTGGATCAAACGGTGAAAGCTGGATTAGGAATTACAACTGCTATTGGTATTGGTGGTGACCCAATTATCGGAACGACTACGAAAGAAGCGGTAGAGTTATTAATGAACGATCCAGAAACCAAAGCGATCATCATGATTGGTGAAATCGGTGGAGGAATGGAAGCTGAAGCTGCTCATTGGATTAAAGAAAATGGTACTAAGCCTGTAGTAGGTTTCATTGCTGGCCAAACAGCGCCTCCAGGACGTCGTATGGGACATGCTGGTGCTATTGTAGGTGGAGCTGATGATACAGCTGCTGCTAAGATGGCAATCATGCGTGCTTGTGGTATTCGCGTGGTTGAATCACCTGCTGAAATTGGAAAAGCTATTGCAGAAGAATTAGCAAAATAAGCTTTTTAAAATATACTAAGCGAAAGGCCGAAACAACTCTGTTTCGGCCTTTTCAGTTACTAAACAACAAACTACTAATTAATCTTAATCAGTTTTTGACTTTTTATTGCTTTGCTCCTCATAGTAGGTAGCAAGCTGACTTAATTCGTCTATATTTATATCTGTCTTTAAATCAACGAATACATAATCCTCCCCATCGTTGATGCCTAACATGACATTTCTTATTCGATCTTTTTTAGTTAGGGCATTGATTGTAATTTTAGATCCATTGCTATACAAGCTCATCATTTCTTCAAAATTATTTTTCACAAGGTAATTGCTGAAGTTTTGATGTATTTGATCATCTTTAGTTCCTTCTATGGTCATCATTTTCAAACCTTTGATTTTTTTTAAGGCCAAAGCCATCATTGGATCTTCTGCTTTTATTTCACGAATTTCTTTCCTAAGAAAACTTTTCAATAGAAAACTAGGGATTTTAATGGATACAACCTCCGACTGTTTGGAAAGATTTTTTTTATCTACAAAAGCCATGTTTGGTCTAGTTTTAATAAAGCAGCTTTGCAAGCTTAGCAAGAAGAAGGCAACAGCAAATAATTGGATTAAGCGTATCATAAATTAATTTTTAGTGTTAACAAGGGCATTTAAATCATCGTATTTTAAAGTTCCATCTAAGATCATAAAAATGGTATCTTCCTCCGAATTAATACTGAGCAACAGATTGGAAAGAAAATCGCCATCTACATTTTCTGCAAGAAATTTAATTTTATTTCCTTCAGAATTTATCACCATTAATTCTTCATAGTTCAATTTTCCAATGGCTTTACTCACTTCAGCTTGTAATTCTGGATTTTCACCTTCCATAATCAGCATTCTTATGGAATTGATTTTACCAAGTAGAGGTTTAATCACATCCACTTCAGAATCGTTTAATTTCATTTTATTCAACATCTTGAACATGGGTTTACCTATTTTGATGGAGGTGATTCCTTTTTGTTCTTTATAGGTTTCGAATATGTTATCCAACTTCGAAATTTGAGCCTGTGCCATACTCACTATAAGCAGAGACACAATTATTAGTACAGTTCTCATAAGCATCTATTTATATTTCAATATTTAAGTATTTTATTTTTTCTACACCTTTCATTCCAGCTTTCAAGTTGTTGGAGGCAAGGTGGATGGCTGTTTCCGTAATTTGTAAAGCTTCTTCCTCATCGTATATTTTGACTCCGTTTACTTCTACGTAAGCCTGTTCTGCTGGAACTTGCTCAACTGCAGGTTTAAGTTTACTTTTAATGCGGTGTTGCTTTCCTTCTATTATATTTTGATTCTCGTTTATAGAAGCAATAGCATCTGGTATTTCTATCGCAATTTCGCGAGCCTTCGGTTCCTCTATCGCACGATTATTTACATGGGCCATTTCCGGCTCTTGAACCCAATTTTCTTGATCTACAGTAGGCTTGAAAAAATAAAATCCTACTATTAAACTGGCAGCAATCGCGCTGATAACACTAACTTTTCTATTGAGTTTGAAGATTGGTTTATGGATTTGCGGTTCAGCCCTATGATCAGCTTTCTCGATAAAGTCTTCAAAATCCCAATCCATCGTCGTATCATCTTTTTTCAAATGATGGAAAAACGGTTCCCCCAATTGATCTTTTAAAATTTTCTCCTCCTCTAAAGAAGATTTTCCAGACCAATAGTTTTCTTTTAGCTTATCCAATTCTTCTTTTTTCATATTCAAATATTTTATTAAGCTGTATTTTTATCGTGTTTCGAGCTCTAGAGAGGTTAACACGAACTGCATTCTCTTCCATTTTTGTTAATTCGGCTATGTTTTCAATTTCATATTCTTCGATGTCTCTTAAATACATCACCGTACGTTGTTTTTCAGGTAAGCTATCAATCAACTTAAGGATTAATTCCCTTGTTAGCTCTGGGTATTTTTCCGATTGGCTATCATTAGGCAATTGTTCCAAATACGTTGCTTGTCTCTTGGCCTTATCAATTTTGTTAAAGGCCAAATTTCTCACCATGTTCATTGCATATCCCTCTATGCTCTTAATATTTTCCAGTTGATGACGTATTTCCCATAGTTTTAACATCACCTCTTGCACCACATCAAAAGCATCTTCCTGGTAAGCAAAAAACCTAGTGGCAAATCGGTACATCTTATCTTTATGGATAAATACCGTATGTTTAAAGGTCTCTTGATTCATAGTATTAATAGATGCTCAGTTATAAGGAAGACAAACTTACTGCTCCTTTTATTACATGTAAAATGAAAAAAAATCAAATTATCTTTTAAAGTGTTTAATTTCAGTGTATTAAAAAAAATGGTCAACGAAGTTTCGCTGACCATTTTTTTGTTTTAGAGCAGAAGACTATTGCTCATCTGCAGAAGGTCCATACAGACCAGGAAGTGGAATATTCAGAAGGCGCATATATACCGTTGCTTGGCCTCTATGGTGGATCAAATGATTGTTAATAACATATCTTAGGGTTCCCACTTTTGGCATCTGAGCAATCACATGGTCTCCTGCCTGCATAGACCAACCCGTAAACCAGTTGTTTTCATCAAAATTCTCCAAGAAGGATTTGTTTTTTATTAAACCCTCTTCTAATGCGTCTTTAAGCTCCTGTACCGTCGTCACTTTAAAAGGCGCGTAATCCTTATGGAAATCAAAAATATCCTTACCTAAGGCTTTATGCACCCAATTATGAAGCTCTACGATGTGCGCAAGAAGATCTCCTAAACTCATGGACTTTTCATGGGGTTTAAAAGACAAATGCTCATCACTTACTCGGTCCAATAATAACCTGCTGTTGTTGGTCTCCCGGTTTAATTCAAATAAATAACTCTCTTTAATACTCATATTTTAAATTGTATAGTTAATGCTCTTGTCATTATAGAATAGAAAAACGCATCTTACTGGGATGCTCTTTGCTGAAATATATTCTATGTTGGTTTTTTATATAGTCACTTGCTTTTGCTTGAAAGATGTCCATAAATTGATTCGGATTGCGATCCGTCAATGGAAACCAGCTATGCTGTATCTGAACCATGATTTTGTGGCCTTTCTTAAAAGTATGAGCTACATCAGGTAAAGATACTTTAATCGGAGTAATTTCGTTTGGAATAAATGGTTCAGGTTTACTGAAGCTATTTCTAAATTTCCCTCTTAGGATATCGGCTCTCACTAGCATTTGATAATTTTGCATCACCATAGTCGAATCCACTGCTGAAGAGATGTTCGTATTATTCGGAAACACATCAATTACTTTGACTATAAAATCAGCATCTGTACCTGACATGGAAATGGATAATAAGGCCTCAATGGGGCCAGCCATAGTTATATCTTCCGTTAAACTGTCGGATTCAAATACGATCACATCAGGTCTGTTTGCTACAAACCGTTGATCCGCTATCATGTATTCCCTGGATCGACTGCTGATAATTCCATCTTGAAAAGGGATTGGTTTTGCTGGGTCAACACTATATTCTACAAAATTCGCTTTAGAAGTTTCAGGACTAATGCTTAGTTTACCTCCAGCATTCAGATACCATTCTTGGCTCTTTATTTCTTTTGCTGGCCATTGATCAAAAGTTTTCCATTCATTACTTCCCGTAAAATAAACGGAAGCTTCTGCAGATTTAAAATCGCCTTTACCTTTCAAATAATATTCGAAAAAGGGCAACTCAAATTTCTCTTGGTAAGTTTTGCTCGTTTTTTCACCAAAACGAATATCACCAAAACTACTGCCATCCGAACGAACCCATCCCCCATGAAACCAGGGTCCCATCACTAAAATGGAATTATTCGCTGGGTTTCTTTTTTCAATCTGTTTATACGTTTCAAATGTTCCATAGGTATCTTCCGCATCGTATAGCCCACCGACCACCATCACAGCAGGTTTTACCTCGTTCAGGTGATGAGTGATAGTTCTATTCATCCAAAAAGTATCTAGCGTTTGGTGTTTTGCTAAATTATCCCAAAATTTTACCGTGTGATTTAAGTATTTGCTTTTAAGGTCGGCTAATGTGGGATTCTCCATAAAGAACCTATACCAGTCTTTTGAAGTTAATTCAAAACCTTTAGGACCTTCTAAATTGGTGATTGGTTTCGGTCTTGCAGCGTCAAAAGTATACATGAACCGAAAAGCATCCGCTAAAAACAATGCCCCACCATGTCGGAAATCATCTCCGATAAACCAGTCCGTCACTGGAGCTTGCGGGGATACTGCTTTCAATGCCGGATGTGAACCTATTAAACCAGCAGTAGCGTAAAAACCGGGATATGAAATACCGTACATGCCCACTTTTCCATTATTTCCTTCGATTTGATTCAATAACCAATCAATGGTATCGTAAGTATCGGTACTTTCATCGATCTGCTGTTTATTTTCTTTTGTTTTAGTCGGTCGAATATCTTCAAAAGTACCCTCACTCATCCATTTTCCCCGTACATCTTGGTACACGAAAATGTATCCAGCTTTCATCATTTCAGGAAAATTTCCTAAACTACTTTTATAGTTATCTTCCCCATAAGGTGCTACGGTGTAGGGTGTCCTATTTAATAAAATGGGGTATTTCTTCGATTGATCTTTAGGAATATAAATAGAGGTGAATAATTTGGTGCCATCACGCATCGGGATGTACCTTTCAATTTTGCTATAATGATCTTTTACATACGCCTCATTATACTCTTGAGATTTGCCCACACTTCCAGTGAGAAGTAAGATAAATAGGCATAGAAGGAACGATTTATTCATGATATATTGTACTAAAAATGGGAATTTAAATATACTCATTATCAATAAATCTTAATCAAAATTTGAAATGATATCATAAATTTTCAAACCAGTGTAACATTTTAACTGTTTATGATACTAATATCATACACTAAATCACAAAACATGAAGAAAATTACCTTGTCAATTTTTGCCGTATTACTCTCCATTGGCGTATTTGCACAGAACCAAAGTTTATTATGGAAAGTATCTGGAAAAGGACTAACCAAAGACTCATATGTATTAGGGACTATACATATGGCTTGTAAAGAAGATTTTATTTTAAAAGAAAAAGTGAAAAATGCAGTTCAAGCTGTAGATGCATTGGCTTTTGAAGTGGATTTATCAAAACCAGAGGCGATGCAAAAAATCCAACAATACATGAAACCAGATCCTGATTTCTTTAAAGGCTATGATCCTCAGAAGAAAAAAGTAATAGATAGTATCATGACAAGTTACAATCTTCCTCCAGCAGTTTTTGATCAAATCTCTCCTGTTGGTGTAATTTCCTTATTGACCATGCGTTCTTTTGCATGTAAAGGAATGGAAGATATTAAAATGATGGAGCGTGAGATTCAGACATTAGAAACGGCCTCCGGCAAACCAGTCGTGGAATTGGAAACTCCAGAATTCCAATTTGAATTGCTTAAAGAAATTTTTACACCCGAGGATTTTTATTCGTATTTAACACATGAAGGGGCTGAGTTGGAAATTAAAAAATTGGTGAAAGCATATTTTGCAGAAAATGTAGAAGAATTAGAAAAATTACTAATTAATACAAGCTACATGACCGCAGAAAATCAAGCTAAATTGTTAGATACAAGAAATCACGCTTGGTTGGAAAAAATGCCGAATTTGATGAAAGAAAAATCTTATTTATTTTCTGTTGGCGCTGCTCATTTACTAGGTGAACATGGCGTTCTAAAGTTGCTTAAAGATAAAGGGTATAAGCTTACCCCAGTTTTAGATTAATGTTGTTGAGCTTGAAGGTTCTCTTGCTGTTTAGCGGACCTTCAGTTTCTTAATCATTCCATTGGAATGAACAAACTAATCCATAAAAAAAGGTTGCCAAACTTCTGTTTAGCAACCTTTTTTTATGGCTATAGTTTTTATTTCTTGGTTATAGCATCCACAATTTCTTTAATTTTTTCAGGACTTGATTTTACCTTACTCAAATCATAGAGTTCCACTTTGCGGAAATCTATAGGATGACTTTCACTTTGAAGGTAAATAAATCCATTGCTCAATAATTTGCCATCTTGTTTTTGATTTGGATCATGATTATCTACATTTTCGGAACCAATTTGTGGCTTATTATATTCCAATACCACTTGACCTTCTAAAATATGCTGAATTAGAGAATCTCCTAATACTAAGAAGTCAGCAGTTACCCATTGATCTCCATGGTAAGTTTTAGATGTTGAGCTTAAACAATGTGGAGTAAATAACTTGTCTTTGATCACGACATTTGTACCAGGAGTACAAAGGTTGGATGTGGTACGCGCATTGGTCCCATCACCACCCAACAACTGACCTTCAATAGATATCGGGAAATCTTGATCTTTTAACATTGTTTTTGGATCTTGACCGTGCAACATTGCACCACTATTTCTCCATGCCCAGCCTTCTCCTCCTTTGGACTGCTCTCCAACAAAACGATATTCTACGCGTAACAAATAATAACTAAAGGCTTTTTTATAAGCGATATGTCCGTACTGTTGTTTGAAATCGTCGTATCCATCATATCGTACTTTCATCAAACCATCTTCGACACGAAACGTATTGGCATAGTTGTCTCCCACTTCATGAAGCCTTATTTTAGGGGTCCAATCTTTTAAATCTTTCCCGTTAAATAATTGGATTGGTTTGGGTACGGCTACAGATTTCTTTTTTACTTGTGATTGTACACTGCAAGAGAATAGTGTTCCCAAAGCTAGTGTGGCAATAAAAATGTTGAGTTTCATGAAATGAGGTTTATAATAATAAATTTCTGTTTTTAACGTATTCGCTTGGTCTTACACCAATGACCTTATTAAAGGTATTGCTGAATGTTGGAAGACTATTATATCCAACGCGTAAAGCAACTTCATTCACACTTAATTTTTCATCCAAAAGTAATTTTAAAGATGTAAGCATTCTTAAAATAGTGAAATACTGTATGTAAGACATGCTTAATTCTTTTTGGAAAAGCCTAGCTAATGTTCTTTCAGAAATATCAAAATGCTCCGCTAAACTTTTAAAACTGATGTTTTCAGAAATATTATGTTCTAGGTAGGTGATGATTTGCTTTAATTTATCATTTTTTGGGTAGGGTAGTGCCAAGGGTAACTCGGTTTGCGATAATTCTGGCAAAATGAGTTTAAATGCTTTTGCAATGGAATACTTAGGTTCCTCCTCAGGAAAGATATTTCCATTCCATCGATTGGTGAACATGATTAATTCAATTAATAAATCATTCACCGGATAAATATTGACTTTGTCAAAAAAATCCGTGTCCGTATCGAACTTTGGAAAATACAAATTTCGCATGATCACTTCAGGACTGCTCGGATGGATACTATGCTGTACATTGGACGGTATCCAAATGTAATGGCGTGCGGGTAAAAAGTAAGATTTTTCCGCAGTTTTTAAAAATACCACGCCCCCCTCTGTGTATAAAAATTGACCTTTCTTATGGGAATGTTCTGTGATATAATTTTCACCCATCACTGCGTGGTGGCAATAAATACTGGTATCAAAAGAATCTACTTCCGTGATATAATATTTGTCAACATATTCTTTTTGCATGCAATTTGACGTGTATGTGATTTATAAATTTCTATTTTTTATTTGATAAAAGCAAAATAACTGCCAAGCATTCCAACTTAATCACTTAAAATTTTATTTATATCTGCGTTTTCATTTGTATATTTAAGTGATTTGAAGGAAGATTAGGGGATATTTTGTGCTATTTAGCAGCTTAAAAGCCCTTAATTTTTATTTTTTAAAATAGTAAAATTTACTATAAGTAATCACTTACTTTTATTGATGCAAAATAGTAAGTAACTGTCTACTATGGATAATTTATATCCTAAAAAAATTGGTAATATTGCCTCGCTCTTTGGAGATTAATAAATAAAGTACGACTATTATGATGGATAGAGTTCGTCTTGAAAGACTGAAAGAAAAAATTACTACTGTTGAAGAAGCAGTAAAATTGATTGAAGATGGTATGGTGGTAGGCTCTAGTGGATTCACTAAAGCTGGCGATAGTAAGGTGATTTTACCGGCATTAGCTGAGCGGGCAAAAACTGAAAACATTAAGATTACCTTAATGACAGGCGCTTCCTTAGGTCATGGTACCGATGGTAAATTAGCCGAGGCAGGTGCATTAAAAAAAAGAATGCCTTTCCAAGTAGATCCCATATTAAGAAAGAAAATTAATAGTGGTGAAGTCTTATTTATAGACCAACACCTGAGTGAAAGTGCAGAATTATTGCACAATAAAAATCTACCTCCTGTGGATATTGCAGTACTTGAGGTCGCTTACATTGATCGAGACGGCAGTATAGTGCCTACAACATCGGTTGGGAATTCCGTAACCTTTGCTTCATTAGCAAAAAAGGTTATTTTGGAAATCAATACTTCAGTGAATGAAAATGTTTATGGAATACATGACATCTATCAAGCTGAGGATTACCCACACAGAAATGTTATTCCTATTGTCGCTCCTTGGAATAAAATAGGGAGAAGATCTATTCCTCTAGACCCCAATAAGGTAGCCGCAATTGTTTTTACAAATCAATTGGACAGTCCTGCGGACATTGCAGCACCTGATGAAAAAACAACCAATATTGCCAAGCATATATTAGCATTCTTTGAAGAAGAAGTTCGGTTAGGACATCTTACAGATAGGTTGTTACCTATTCAAGCAGGGATTGGTAAAGTTGCTAATGCCGTGTTAACGGGTTTTATGCATAGTAATTTCTATGATTTAACTATGTTTTCCGAAGTGCTACAAGACTCAGCATTTGACTTAATCGATGCTGGAAAATTAAGCTTTGCATCTGCATCTTCTGTCACGGTATCTAAAGAATGTTACGAGCGTGTGTTTGGAGATTTACAGCGATATCGTGATAAATTTGTTTTGCGCCCTCAGAATATTTCCAATACCCCTGGCTTAATCCGTCGATTAGGGATAATTGCTATAAATACCGCTATTGAATTTGATATTTATGGTAATGTCAACTCTACCCATATCGGAGGAACAAAAATCATGAATGGAATTGGAGGTTCCGGAGATTTCGCAAGGAACGCATACCTAAGTGTTTTCGTAACTCAAGCGGCATCCAAAGAAAACAACATATCGCATATTCTACCTATGGTCTCCCATACGGATCATACAGAGCATGATGTAGACATCTTGGTTACCGATATAGGCTTAGCGGATTTACGTGGTTTAGCGCCTAGGGAGCGCGCTCAAAAGATTATTGACAACTGTGTTCACCCAGATTATAAAGAAGAATTACAATCCTATTTTGATCGTGCTTGCGAGCGTGGAGGTCATACTCCCCATTTATTGGAAGAAGCCTTTAGCTGGCATATCCGATTCAATGAGACAGGATCTATGAAAAAATAATGCATTAAATAAGAATAAGAAAGAGACCAATATGTTGATTATTGGTCTCTTTTTTATTTAATATTCTTGACAATGGCATATTTTTTACGTCGTAGAAACTGTTGTATGATGGCCAATAGCATCAAAATGACCAATGGTAAAATGACATTAATGAGTTGCCAGCTTAGTTTATCATCGGCTACCTTTCCTTTATCCAGCAGTCGCAATTTAACTTCCTTATTTCGGATGTCAATTAAAGATTCATCGTATAAAAAATAATCAACAAGATTTAACAAGAATGTTTTATTCGCAAATTGTTGATTCGTATATCGATCCCAACCCAAGGGGAAAGGAGACTGGTCAGAATGATTCACCTGGTTTAATAGCCAATCTCCATCACCGATCACCAACATCTTGGCGGGTTTAGAGATCGCAGAAAGATCTTTTCCTTCTTTGATTCCTACCGGAGTAGGCCTGTTTTTAAATACATAGGGAAAATTTCCACTTAATAATACAGCAACGGGAATCGCCCGAGATTTATAGTTTTTAGGGTCTAATGGTTCATCAATCAGTTGAAGACTTATCATCGATGGAGGATTTATTAGCTTATTAAATGGAGAACTAGTTAATAACAGCTCTTTCTTAATACGCGTATCGCCCACGGTATCCACAGGACTGATAAATTCAGTACGAATACCATCTAGATTTTTGATTATCGGTTGCTTGCTGGTTGGCATTAGAATTGGGAAAAATACCCAAGGAGCTAATTGTATTTGATTTTGTCCAGCCACAGTAGCGCTGTTTATGGGGATTTGCCCACTATTCAAATCTGCAATTAGTTGAGGATTGATTCGTGCCCCATAAGTAAATAAGATATCCTCTAAATTTAATTGATGGTCAATCAATGGTTGACTGCCTGTTTTTCTTAAATGGTCCAGACTCGCATCTATAGGATCTATAGCCCAAATGACATGCCCACCGTTTCTTACAAAATAGTCTATCTTATATTTATCATGTTCAGAGAATGGTTTCGTAGGCTTTGCAATAATCATCAATGAAAGCTGATCTAAGGAAGCAAAATCCATAGCCTCTAATTGAATTCGACCAACTTGTGCATTCGACATTAAGCTTTGCATCGCATCAAATAATGCGATATCCGAGGGCTCCCCATGTCCTTCTGTAAATCCAATAATAGCTTGTTTCTGTTGCGTTATCTTTTTTATGGCACTGATTAAACTGTACTCTAAATTTTGAATGGAATTATTTAGCACCTCTTCCGAAGAAAGTCCCATTTTCGTTTGCAATAAATTAATAGCGACTTCACGATCACCTAACCCTAAGGTTGCCCAAGGGAAAATGGCTTTTTGAGAAATGCCTGTTTTGCTCTTTACATTTAGATTTGTCGGATAAAGCCCTTGGTCAATTAATTGTTGGCTCAACTGTTCCCGATCTGAATTTGAACCTCCATACGGATCGATGAGTTGATAATCAAACTTTCCGTTGCTAAAGGATTTCATCGCTTGAATCATTTCAATCGTCGAATTGCGCAATCTTGTAAATCCATTCGGTAAGTCCCCATCTAAGAATAAGGTAATATGAATGTCTTTTTCGAGCTTGGACAATACTGCTCGACTTGTTTCGCTTAAAGTAAAGCGCTGGTCTGCTGTGAAATCAATGCTTCCCATTGCTCGAGTAATCACGGGTAAGTTGAGCACAGCGAATACTAAAAAAGTAAGCGCATAGTTTAGATAAACGGATTTTTTCTGAACATATATTCGATTTAAATAGGCAATACTAGCACTAATAAAAATGCAGGTTATAGAAAAGAAGTAGATGAAATCCTTGGCTTGGAGCACCCCTCTACTTAAACTACGGTAGTGTTCATAAAAACCGAAATCTTTGATCGTTGCCGCATATTTCCATAAGCTTGTCATAGCACTGACAGCTTCAAAACCATAATAAAACAGAAAACAAAAGAAGGCAGAGCAAAAGAATGCAATTAGACTATTTGGAGAAATGCTAGATGAAAATAAACCAATACTAACAAATGCAATCCCAAGAAATATTAAGCCAAGGTAAGAGCCAATAATCGCTCCAATATCCACATTCCCTACAGGACTAGCTAAGTAATAAATGCTAAATAGATAGGTTATAGAGGGGATTAGGGCGAGTAATAGAACCAGGCAGCTCGCAAGAAATTTGCCGAGTATTACCGCAGAAATTGATATTGGCTTACTCAGTAATAAGTGATAAGTTCCATCTCCACGTTCACCAGCAATACTACGCATGGTGATTGCTGGAATTAGAAACATAAACATATAAGGAGCGATATCAAAAAATCCATCCATATTGGCATAGCCAAATTCCAAGATGGAATGCTCCGGGAATACCCAACATAATAATCCTGTAAATACTAAAAATAGGGCTATTGCTAAATATCCTGTATACGAATTGAAATAGCTGGCAATCTCTTTTCTAAAAATGCTGAACAAAGTGCTTGTAAGTTTTGTGTCCTAAAATAACTAAACAGAATTTGATAGGCAAATATTGTGTCATTAATGTAATGCAAATACGAGCGGAATAAATCAGGAAGGAAAGGTAAAGATTTACTAGCGTAAAACCCTTATCGATTAAATGATTGCAGTCTAGGAATAAAAAAGGCTGCATGATGTTTATTTCATGCAACCTAAAGTTTGCAGTTCCCCAAAATTCAAGGAAACAATGATTCAATGTTTCCTTAAAACTATTATCTTTTCCCAGGTAAATAAATTTGGAATCCTAATCCAACGCCTAAGCCTGTCGCTTTATCTCCAGCATTGATGTTGGCTTTTGAATAATTATATCCTAAAGTTGCTTCTAAAGCAACAGTTTGAGTAATAAAATGTGCATATCCCACATTAGCGCCTACATTCAGAGATACATTATCTCCAGCTGAACTACCTCCAATACCGATGTCACCTTGGCCAAAAAATCGACCTGTAGCACTAGCTCCTCCAGGGAAATAATATCGGACAAAAGGTGAAATCCCGTAACCCCACTCATTATCTAGTCCGCTTACCGCTTTTAATCCCAAATTTGCTTGGGCACCAATAGCAATACCATCTGACACAAAATAACCAGCTCTAGGCATCAATTGAATATTAAAGGATTCGGCTTCAAAACTGTAGCCTATATTACCAATAGATCCACCTACCATCCAATTTCCTTTCTTTATAGGTTTCATCCCTACATCGGCAGAAGATTGCGGTACGGTGTTAATTTGAGCGTTACTATACAATAAAACTCCGGATACGAATACAAGTGTAAGTAATAATCTTTTCATGTGATCTTTGTTTAGTGATACAACAATAGATTCGTCGAAAAGTTTGAAATTAATACGCGAAAAGCAAATGAAATTCGTCTTCAGTGGTAATTAATGCGTGAATGCACTAAAAATATCAGCTAAAGTTTTACCTGGAAATAGTTCTTCTTGTTTCGATTTTTCAAAATGAGTCATTAATTTTCCTTCATGAATAATGATGATTTCATCGCAAATAGCCTCTACTTCTTGCATGATATGTGTAGAGAGAATAACCGTTTTTTCCTGACTTAAATCCTGGATGAGTTGTCGGATTTCTAAAATTTGGTTGGGATCCAAACCTGTTGTTGGTTCATCTAGTATCAGCACTTCAGGATCATGTAAGATAGCGATGGCTAAGCCCACACGTTGTTTATATCCTTTTGATAGTTGATGAATTTTTTTGTGTTGTTCTTTCGCTAATCCCGTTAGCGCTATGATTTCGGAAATGCGTTTCTTTTTATGGCGTATTTGCTGTATATCTGCTTCGAATGCTAAGCATTCTAGCAAGTATAAATCCTGATATAGGGGGTTGTCTTCCGGTAAATAGCCAATTATTTTTTTAACCTTCATTCGGTCTTTCTGTATATCCATGCCATGAATATTCAGTTCTCCCTCATCGGGAACTAAAATGCCTGTTGCAATCTTCATAAACGTGGATTTTCCTGCGCCATTTGGCCCTAAAAAGCCAATAATTCGACCTTTGGAGCAAGAAAAAGAAAGTTGTTGCAAGGCGGCTTGTTTACCGTAATACTTGGATAGATTTTTTACCGTAATTCCCATGGATTAAAGTATAAAAGGCGATCGAAGATTTCGTTGATCGATATAATATGTCAATGCTTTCATCGCTTCGTAAGGACGATCTGTAGATAAGATATCTGCTCCACGTGTTATAAATTCTGCATAACGCTGATAGCCTGCCCGATCTGCAGATCGGTCTAAGTTGCCAATCGTTCCCAATATCGATTTTATGCCATGTTGTCTTAAGGTGCTATAAACACTGGAATCAGCCTCTGTCGTACCTACAAATGCAACTAAGCGGTTGTCAGGAATGCCTAGGGTATTCAATCGGTTCAAATCATCTACTTTTTTTATACTTGCAGAGATCATGAGTTCAGGTGCCAACCGATTGACAACAGCGGCTTGATTTGCCGAGTAGGTGATGATTATACTATTTGATTCAGCTTTGGTTTTTTTTATCAAATCAATGACTAGGCCATAGGGTACCTGTTGTTTGACATCTAAAGTATAAATCACGATTCCTTTTCCCCACAGGAGCGCTTGCTCTAAAGTAGGAATCCGAAATCTTGTTTCTTGTCCTTCACTATCTTTTAAAAATAAGCTGCTTAATTCATCAAAGGTCTTATCCTTAATTTTTCCTTTCCCGGTACTGGTTCGTTGTAAAGTTTCATCGTGCATTAATACGAGTACAGAATCTTTACTCATACGCACATCACATTCAATGATAAGCGGCATTTTCGACGCTAGTTTGGCAAAGGTTTGAATGCAATTTTCAGGATATCCTTCCATAAATCCTCCTCGATGAGCACTGATTAAAGGATAGGATTGATCTGTATAGGTCAGGAATTGGTAAAGATCCTCGACCGATTGAATATTAAAGTTCGTTGAAACCTTCGGGAACTGATCCGTATTGTCCGTTTTATTTTCCAAAAAGCAACTTTGAAAAAATAGCAAAGAACAGAGGAGTCCAATTCGATGTATCGCTTTTTTATTTATCATAATTCATGCTGCAAGCTTACTTGTTCGATTAATTCCTCCAAACTTGTATTTATTTGATCGACATGGATATGTGCCTTTTCATAATAGGGGGATCGCTCATCTAATTTTGCACTAATGAATGCGAATAAGTCATCCCCCTGCAATCCTTTCAATGCTGGTCGTTTATTTACATCCGATTGGCTTAACCGTTGAAATAGGGACTTTGGGCTATGCTTAAGATAAAGCACAGTACCATGCGCTAAAAGCCAGTCCATATTGTCAAAATAACATGCTGTACCTCCTCCAGTAGATATGATGCCATTCGCATGTTGCAAGGAATGTAGGACTTCTTGTTCTAACTTTCTGAAATTTTCTTCTCCGTTTAATATAAAATAATCAGCAATAGTCATTTGGATCTTATCTTCTATAACATGATCTAGATCAATAAAAGGCACAGTTAATGCATTTGCGATTTTTTTCCCCCAAGTGGTTTTCCCACTCCCCATAAATCCAACAAGAAAAACTGGTTTTTCCATTATTCTTCGTTTGATAAATAATTTTCAATTAATTCTTCCTTACTTGGGAAATTAGTACTGGACCATTTTTTTACCACGGTACCATTTAATAATAATAGTACTCCTGGATTAGACCTTACCATACTCTTAAGTGGAACTTTATCGGCATAAAATGTTTCAAGGACTAAATCCATCTGATCATTCAAGTAACTGACTTCATCGGACGAAGAGGCCGTCGCTAGAATCGCGCGAATATTAAAATCAACCGCGATATCTCGAATAGTAGTATTTATTTGATCCAACTGTTTTAAATCGATTGGACTCATTTTACCTAAGTCCGTACTGACAACGATGAAATTGTAATAGGGATTTTGAATGATTTCATCCGTTTTGTTATTTCCCTCCGAATCACTTAAAATCAAATCGGGTATTTTAAGTTCAAATCCTTTTTTTACCAATGTGCTTTTTGGTTCGCCAATGATTTCCCAATCCTCATCTTCCCAAAGTTTTTCACTCATATAAACTTTGTCATTTACTTGCTTCGTTTCATTGGTTTTCTTATGCTTCATTTCGTAAATGTGTTCATACACATCCGGCTCTGCACCTTCTGGAATTTTCATCAAAGCGGGTAAATTATTTCCAACTTTATAAGGTAAAAAATCAATAAAAGGTAAATAATACAAGGTGAAAATCCCTATCCCAAAAGAAGCAATTACAATAAATAATGTCAATAAGTTACGCGTAAAGGAAGAGGAAATTAAGGGTTGAATGGAAGAACGATGAATAAAGATATAGATAATGAAAATCAATAAAACGATATCCTTAGCAAAAGATTGCCAAGGAGTAAGGGGTATTGCATCTCCAAAACAACCGCAAGAGGTCACCACCTTAAAAAACGCAGAAAAAAAGGTTAGAAAGGTGAAAAATAAAATCAATAGAAGTAATCCCCAAGCCACGGTTCTTCCCGCCACTCCGATGATTAATAATGCCCCTAAAATGATTTCCAATGCACAGAGGAATATAGCTATCCAGGCACTAAAATCGCCTAAGAAAGACAAGTGAAACACATGGAAATATTCTTCCAACTTATACCCAAAACCCATGGGGTCATTGGCTTTAATTAATCCGGAAAAAATAAATAATAGTCCCACAAATAGTCGAGCTATCCAGAGTACATAGTTCGTTTTTTTAGGGCTATTAGCGGTGGTAAAGCTTGCGTTGTAAGTCATATGGGTACAGGTTTATTTGGCCAGTCCTAATTTGATTAAAGCAAAAACAGCATAATTCAACATATCCTGATAATTCGCTTTTAACCCTTCAGAGACTAATGTAAAACCATTATTATCTTCAATTTGTTTAACTCGTTGTAATTTCATTAGTATCATATCGGTCAACGAGGATACCCGCATATCCCTCCAGGCCTCCCCATAATCATGGTTTTTAGCCAGCATCAAATCTCGGGTTTCCTGCACAAATTTTTGGTAGGATGCCTCTACTTCATGCAGCGGTAATTGCTCATCCGTTGATTCACCAAGTTCCAGTTGCATCATAGCTATAAGGCAATAGTTGACAATAGCAATGTATTCTTCGAGAATACCCTCGCCAACTTTGGATACTTTTTTAACTTCTAGAGTCCGGATACGTTGAGCTTTGATAAATAATTGATCAGTAATGGAAGTAATGCGCATAATCCGCCAAGATGTTCCATAATCCTTGGTTTTCTTTAAAAATAAATCCCTACAATGATCAATTACCAGGTTGTACTCTGTATTGGTATCCATACTATTTTAACTATTTTTTTCGTGTATGACAAATATAGGTAGAATATGCATAACCTTTAAGTCACATTTGTGTACAATTTATCAAGTCTTTACCCAATTAAATTTCTATCTTTTACATTTGCGTAAAGTGCTTAAAGTTGATAATGATCATATGCTAACGCTAGTGTTTGGGCTAGGCATAGTTTATTTTTATCCTATTTTGGCATGGATTGGATAGGATTTCTTCCTTTAAAATATAGAATGGACCTGGAAGTATGGAAAATCCAATGGAGCAATTAATAATACTTAAATTAGCATAATGGAAATAAACAATCTGGAGATACGTAAAGTCCATATTACTCGGTACATTCAGCCTTTCCGCGAAGGGGGCTCCTTGCCAGGTTTAATGGATGCAGATGATGGATTTAGCTATGTGATTAAATTTAGAGGTGCTGGTCAAGGCAAAAAGGCTTTAGTCGCAGAATTTATTGGTGGAGAACTTGCTCGCCTCTTAGGGCTACGAGTTCCTGAGATGGTTTTTGCAGATTTGGATGAAGGTTTTGGACGAACAGAACCCGATGAAGAGATTCAAGACCTACTAAAGTTTTCTGTAGGTCAGAATCTAGGTGTTAGCTTTTTGAATGGAGCGATAACATTTGATTTAAATGCCGATTTCATCAGTGAAGAAGAGGCGTCTAAAATTGTTTGGTTGGATGCGCTATTAATGAATGTAGATCGAACGGTGAAAAATACCAATATGCTCATGTGGAATAGAGAAGTTTGGTTGATAGATCACGGAGCTGCCTTATACTTTCACCACAGCTGGGACAATTGGGAAGAACATATACCTAAACCTTTTGTGCAAATTGCGAATCACGTCTTATTAAAACGGGCCAGCATGGTCGATCAAATTAATAATACCTACAAGACCTTGATGTCCGTTGAAAACTTAAGGCCTATTTTAGCGGCAATTCCTGACGATTGGTTATTGGATGAAATTAGAAATTTATCTGCTCAAGAGGTACGCCATGTTTACATTGAATTTTTAAGTAGACGGGCAACAGATTCTGAAATTTTTGTAAAACAAATTCAAGATGCAAGAAAGAACACTTTATGAGTACGCCACAGTTAGGCTAGTTCCTCGGGTGGAGCGTGAGGAATTTGTGAATATTGGGGTCTTGTTATTTTGCAAAAAACAACGTTATGCGCAATTGTTGTATCACATTGATTCCGATCGCTGTGCCTTGCTTAGTCCTGAAATTGATTTTGAAAAATTGAAAGCTCATTTGGAATCCATGCAAGATATTTGTTTAGGCAATAGGGCAGGAGGCGCATTGGCAGCACTAGACCAAACCGAACGTTTCCGATGGTTGACTGCAAAACGTAGTACCTGGTTACAATGCTCTCCAGTGCATCCAGGATTATGTTTGGATGCAGCAAGTACCCATAGCGAATTATTTCATAAATTAGTACTTTAAATCACTTAAACGCAATTGTATTTTCCTCATGAAGGATTTTTATCAACATATTTACCAAAAACAACGCGAAGTGCAAGATATGCCTAGTAATAAGCATATTGCACAATGGGCAACGGCTTTATTGCACCTGTTATTTCCAGAGCGCAATTCGAAAACTTATCATAGTGTAACGGATGTAGAGGCTGCATTCTTAGTAGCTGAAGAAGAACTTTTCCAATTATTATATAAAACGAAAGCTTGTTCCACCTGCGATATTAAACAAATTGCCAAGGAATTTTTTGAGCAATTGCCAAATATTTATCGGGTTATGCTCACGGATGCGCAGGCTATCATGGATGGTGACCCAGCGGCCAAAAGTTTAATGGAGGTTATACGAACCTATCCAGGCTTTTTAGCGATAAGTATTTTCCGATTGGCACATGAATTACATGTGTTAGGCACCCCGCTTATTCCACGTATTTTAACTGAATATGCACATTCTAAAACGGGAATAGATATTCATCCAGGCGCTAGCATCGATGAATACTTATATATTGACCACGGAACTGGAATTGTTATTGGCGAAACTTGTATTATTGGTAAGCGAGTGAAATTATATCAAGGTGTTACCTTAGGGGCCTTGAGTGTGGAGAAAAACTTAGCAAATACCCAAAGACACCCTATTATAGAACATGATGTTATCATTTATGCAGGGGCAACGATTTTAGGAGGTGAAACTCGTATAGGTCACCATTCCACCATTGGTGGAAATGTTTGGCTGACCGCTAGTGTAGAACCTTATACCACCGTCTACCATCTGCCGAATTCTAAATTTATTGACTCAAAACCTATTGTTTAATGGCTGGAATAATCGAAACTATTGGAAACACGCCTTTGGTGGAAATCACCCGATTTCATCAAAATCCAAAAGTTAAAATATATGCAAAATTAGAAGGTAATAATCCTGGTGGATCAGTTAAAGATCGAGCCGCTTTAAATATGATTAAATCAGCTTTAGAACGTGGTGAAATCGATCAACACACTAAACTAATTGAAGCCACAAGCGGGAATACAGGTATTGCTTTAGCGATGATCGCCAGCATGTATGGCTTATCATTGGAATTAGTCATGCCTTCAACCTCCACCCGAGAACGTACATTAACGATGGAGGCCTTTGGGGCAAAGGTTACCTTATTGGAAAACATGGAGATTTGTAGGGACTATGCCGAAGAAAAAGCAGCTTCCGGAGCTTATTTTATCCTGAATCAATTTGCTAATCCGGATAATTATAAGGCACATATTAAGTCCACAGGTCCAGAAATCTGGAGGGACACCCAGCAGCAAATTACCCATTTCGTAAGTGCCATGGGCACCACAGGAACTATAATGGGCTGCTCCATGTACTTAAAGGAACAAAATCCTGCGATTCAAATTGTCGGTTGTCAACCAACCGAGGAATCTTCTATCCCCGGAATTCGAAGATGGCCTATCGAATATTTACCTAAAATATTTGATGCCTCTCGTGTGGATAGAGTGATTGATATTGCGCAGACAGATGCGACGCAAAAAGCAAGAGAATTGGCTAGACAAGAGGGAATATTTGCTGGAATGAGTTCAGGAGGTGCATTTCATGCAGCTCTACAACTAGCAAACGAATTGGAAGAAGGACTTATTGTATTCATTGTTTGTGACCGTGGAGATCGATACCTAAGCTCTGATTTATTCGGATAATGTCCTTTTAAAAAGCTAAAAAAATAAGAGCCCAATATTTGGGCTCTTATTTTTTTAAGGATTGTTTTGTTATTTCTTTACGGAATCTACCGACCATATTTCATGGATTGGATCACCTTTGGAACTTAATCCACTATGATGCCAAGCACCATCTTTAATTTCTCCATCAAAAACTAATTTAGCTCCAACCCTCGAATTGTCTCTAGAGAAGAACACGATGTTTTCGGTGTATTTTTTATCCTTAAATGTATAGGTTCCACCACCTGTACCATAGAAACCCTTTTCTGCTGGATTTATAGCTATCCATTGGAAATATCCAGCGACCAATATTTTAATCGTTTTACGATCACCTCTAGTGATGGTCGACATTTTTCCTTCATTCATGCGTCCAGTGATTCTCCACAAGCCATCTAAATCTTGTTCGCCAGCTTTCAACTTTTTGAAGTTTAGATTTTTCCAAGAAAATCCATCTTTAGCTACTTTGGCATTTATACGTTGCTCTGTACCAACTGTAGCTGGTTCCTTTTCATTGTATTCGATTTTTATGATTAAGTCTTTATCGTTCCCTGCATAAGGACCACCCCAGGTGTTAAGGTATTTTTGATCTTCATACGTTATGTAAGAACTATAACCATCAACAAAAAGCCATAAATGATTAATTCCATCCGCTTTGGCAAGATATGCGCCTTCCGTTGGAAACTTTTGTTGTGCGTTTGCTATTACGACAAATAATAACAAGTATACTGTGTACATTAATCTTTTCATTTGTTTTTTGTTTGGTAGAACTTTAAATATAATAAAAACGTTTTTAAATCAAAAGTGTTTTAAAATCAATTAATTAGATCATTCGATTTGTCTAGGTATCCTTCCATATTCCTAATAAAACCGTTTGATTAGGAAATAACTAAGAATAATTAACTTTAGAAATAAAATTGATACGTTTGAAATTAGGGCAGTTTATAATAATTAATTTTTGCTTGACTTTTGTGCTGTTTTTATTGTCTTTAAAGATACTGAATGCACAGTCTTTAGGTTCATTTTCTGCTTATGAGCAGAGGCCATTAAGCCAACTTGAAATTGCAGATCTATTGCATAAAGACCTAACTTTTGGAAAAGATTCTTTAATACGAAAACCAACTCCAATACGTGAAAAGCATTTTTTTCGCGCAGGGACCGAATGGTTTCTTGCGCAAGCATTTCCCGCATCTTTTAACCGTTTTATTCGCAAAGACCCTTATTCGTATATCTCTTTTCAAAATTTTATAGATCATCAACGATTAAGTGCTTGGGATTGGGATGATAATCAATTTACCACCAATCAAATTGACCATCCATTTCATGGACAAATATATTTTAATGCTTTTCGTAGTAATGGTTATCATTTCTATCAATCGAGTTTGGCTACACTGGCTGGAAGTTATATCTGGGAGACTGCTGGAGAAACACAGCATCCTTCCATCAATGATTTAGTCAACACCAGCTTTGGTGGAATAATTCTTGGGGAAATGATGCATCGGGTTTCTCGAAATATCCTATCGAGGAGTAAGCATGGCCATAATCGAATAGGCAATGAAATAGTTGCAAGTATAGTCAATCCAATCAATGGCTTGAATAGGCTGTTGGCTGGTAAATGGGGTAAAATTACAGATGAATATGATCAGGTTGATTCCTCTATGATTAGTGCTGCAATTGATGTAGGCCTAAGGAGGTTTGATGCTAAAGAGAATGACTTTTTAAATGAAGGAAAAAATGCTTTCTACGCAAGGTTGAGATTTAATTATAGCAATGGTGAGCATAATTTCAAGAGGCCATTTGATCAATTTAATGTAAATCTGGAAATGGGAAATGGGGACAGTAGTTTTATCAATGCGGTGAATGTACATGCTTTACTTTATGGAGCTAAATTTTTTAAATCTAAAAAAGGCGATCATTATGGAACGTTAAATGCTCATTATGATTTTTACAATAACGATGCTTTCTTTTATGGCGCACAAAGTGTCAATTACAATTGGCTATCGGAGTTTCGATATAAAAAGGATAATCGATTGGACATCAGTGTTGGAGCAGGAGCGGTTTTGTTGGCGGCAGTTCCAGACCCGTATTTGCTGTATGGAGCGAGTAGAAATTACAACTATGGTTCCGGATTGTCTTATCGGTTCAAAGGAGTGCTGAGTCTGCTGAAGGCATTCAAATTAAGTGCCGATTATAATGGGGGTGTTTTTTATACGATCTCTGGTAATGATTCGTATTATATATTACATGGACTCAACCTCGAGGCCAGTTTAAGGCTATATAAACGCTGGTCCGTTAATCTTAATTCAGGTTATTTCAATCTGCAAGGACATTTCAAAGAAGATAAATATCCAGATTTTAATAGAGCGTATCCTTTTGGAAGACTATCTGTAGGGTATAATATTTATTTTTAGATAGGGGAGCTGTGGTTTGAGCCATGGGATGTTGAAGCAGGGAGAAAATTTGTAATTTCTCTAAATGAAAAAGGCCAGCATTGCTGCTAGCCTTTGACTTATTATCGTGAAATAGCTTATTTGCTATCTAATTTTTCAAATTGATCGAAATCGATTTTTTCAGTTTTGATTTTGATTGAACCTTTCAATTGATCAAAAACTTTCAATGCTTTTACCTCTTCGAACAAACGGTTGGCTTGCTCTCTATCAGCTAATAACTGCATAGCAAATTGTTGCAATTGCTCATCTGTAGGCTCATCATTCATGTTGTACATTTTGATTTGTGCATAGATACGTTCTTTCGCCAAATCAACAACTTCATCATATTTTACCTCTAAGCTATTTGCTGTTACGATGCGGTTTTCAATGATGGTCCATTTCAAGTTACTGATGAAATCAGCAAAACCTTCTTCGATTTCTTGTTCTCCTAAGTTCGGATTAGTTGCTTTTAACCATTTCTTAAGGAAAGCTTCAGGGAATTGACCATCTACTTTTTCCATTCCATAAGTATACAAGTCATTACGAAGACGTTGCGCAGAATTTTGTTTAAATAAATTTTCTACTTCTTCTTTTACTTTCGCATTGAACTGCTCTTCGGTGGTTACATCACCTTCTGGGAATAATTTATTGAAGAATTCCTGATTCAAGTCAGATTCTTCTAAGCGGTTGATGTTTTTAACCGTTAGGGTAAAAGAAGTCACGTCTAATGCTTCAACTTCTTCCTCTTTCAATCCTAAGATACGAGCTAAATCAGCCGTTTTGAATGCTTTTTTCAAGTCAATTTTAACGGAATCATCTTTCTTTAATCCTGCTAATGACTTTTTGATTTTTGCATCTTCTACAAGATCGGTACGAATAGAAGTAGTTTTCTCAATCGCTTCTTCTTCTTTTTCTTGAACAAGTGTAGCATATAATACGTCACCTTCTTCAGAAACTTCCGGATTAGTCATTTTACCATAGCTGCGACGTAAGTTTTTGATACGCTCTGCTAAAGTAGCTTCATCCGCTTGAATTTCATATTCTGTAAATTCAGTTTCCGCTGTAAAAGGAATTTCAAATTCAGGAGCTAAACCAATTTCATAACTGAAGTTAAAGGTATCTTTATAATCCCAGTTGTATTTTCCATCGGACTCATCATCAGTAGGCAATGGTTGTCCAAGCACCTCTAGTTTTTGTTCTGCAATGTATTCTGCAATTTTATCGTTGATGATTTTATTGATTTCATCAAATAAAATAGATTTTCCATACATGCGTCTGATATGGCCTGTAGGTACCATACCTGGACGGAATCCAGGCAATTTAGCTTTTTTTGCTTGGTCCTTAATTGCTTTATCAACCTGTGGATTATAGTCCGCAGGAGCTATTTCCACTTGGATATTAGCGTTGATATTGTCAATGTTCTGATGTGAAATATTCATACTCTTCTTTTAGCTTTTCGCATTTATAAAAAAAATCCTCCCGATAAGTTGTTTCGGGAGGACATCAAGTGCGGAAGAAGGGACTCGAACCCCCACGCCTCGCGGCGCCAGATCCTAAGTCTGGTGCGGCTACCAATTACGCCACTTCCGCAGTTAGGATTTTATTGAGCCACAAAGATAGAAACCAAACCTATATTTGTCAAGCATTTTCTTCTTTTTTTGTCTTTTTTATCGTAACTCTTTGTTTCCTAATCTAGTAAATTTTTAAAACGACCGTTTTCTTTAGGAATTAAGCCCTTATCTTGTTGTAATAGATGCTCATGAATCTATTTCTGCAGCCCCTAATGCCTTGATACTAATCCTGTATACTTCTTTTTGGATGGCTCAAATTTTAGGTGGAAAGAAATTTAGCTTTCAAAAGGTTATGGAGGCACTTATACTTCGATTATAACTGGATATTGAATGGATTTTGTTTGAAGCTTTTGAAGCAATATCCGTTGAATGTCCGATTGATATCCGAAGGAGATCCGTGTTAGTGCCAAGCCAGCATACTGATGATCAGTATAAATTTTCGTGAATTAGCAGCATTTAGACATGCCCGGCAGGCGGGGTTCTCATAAGTATCGCACAGCTATATAAGAAACTTGTTTACTAAATATAGCCTTTACCTATCCGCATGGTCAATCGGCTCCAACGATAGTTGATGGAGCTTTATGTGTTAGGAAAATAAAAAAAATGAAAATAGGTATTGCAGAAGTCAAATTTTCTCCTGTACTTTGAAACACAAAGTACTTTTATGAAGCAAGAAGATTTAATTCATGAAATAGGTCAGATTCGGTCCATGATGGAGCGTTCTTCCAAATTTATGTCCATCAGTGGATTATCTGGAGTATTAATAGGATGTGTAGCATTGCTTGGGGCGCTGCTTGGCTATTATATGGTTTATGGTACCAAAAGTGAGTTTGGTTATCGCGATTACTATATTCTGGATACAGGCATTATTTTCAAATTAGCATTAATTGCCATCGTGGTTTTATTAATAAGTGTCGCCATAGGGGTGCTTATGGCGAAAGCAAAAGCAAAAAAAGCGGGCCAAACGATTTGGAATACGACCAGTAAGGCTTTATTAAAAGCCATGGCCATTCCATTAATATCAGGCGGTTTGTTTTGCCTTATTTTAATGAGTCAGGGGGATTATGGATTGATAGCCTCTAGTTTATTAATTTTTTATGGCTTGGCGCTAACAGCGGCAAGTGTATTTACGTTTAAGGAAGTTCGTGTATTAGGGATTTTGGAAATTGCTTTGGGCTTATTAGCTTTGGCACTTCCTGGCTACGGAATCTGGTTTTGGGCTTTAGGTTTTGGTGTTTTACACATCATTTATGGTATGATTGTTCATGAAAAATACGAAAAGTGAGTTTAGATTTGTCGTTATATGATAAAGTTTTAGAAAATAGAGTCAGGCTACAGATCATGAGTATCTTAATGGCTAATGAATCCTATGATTTTATTTCCTTGAAAGAATTACTCGGGGTAACCGATGGAAATTTGGCTTCAAACCTAAAAAGTTTAGAGAAGGAGGGCTATATTTTAGTTAGCAAAACTTTTATTGACAGAAAACCAAATACGAGTTATAGTAAGACTCGAACAGGACAACAAGCATTTGAAAATCACTTAATTGCCTTGGAAAATTTAATTAAGAGTAATTACGAATAAATTTTTTTTACAAATCAACTTTGAAAAACAAAGTACTTTTAAACCATATGATATGAGAGGAATTCGTTTAAAATTTATGTTATGGCTCTATAACTGGTCCAGTAGGTTGTATGCAACTGTATTTAAACAGCATAAACAAGCTTGGGGTTTGAGTAAGGAAGACTTTTCCAGCTTTCCAAAAGATTCATTAGGTCAGGCATTATGGTTTTTTTATGAGGAGAGAGGATTTGACGTGATGCCTAAATTGGAAAATCATGATGTATTTCATGTGCTTACGGGGATAGATACTGCGATTCAAGATGAAATAGCCATGCAATATTTACTCTTAGGGAATGGCAAAATCAGTGTATACCTCGTAAGTATGCTATTAATAGGTACTTTCTTATTTCCTGAATATGCTAAGTATTATTTAGATACCTATTCGCGCGGAAAATCGATGAACAAATTTTACAACCTAGAATTTAAACCCTATTTATCCTATTCGGTTAAAGAAATGCAAAAGGCATTAACGATAAACAATTTATTTATATATCAACTTACACAATATAATCATGGAAAATAATCTTTCAAAACCAGAATTTACGCAAACCGCAGATACCTTATTCGATCGAATAAGTCGTTCGGTAATTTTAAAAATTGCAGTCATATTTTTCATCACGCTCATCTTACTTATTCCCATGAATATGGTGCATGATTTAATTTCAGAGCGAAAAAACAGGGAAGATATCGTAGCAAAAGAAATAGCCTCGAAGTGGGGCTTAGATCAAGTCATCAGCACTCCTATTTTAGCGGTGCCATATCCCGTGCTTAAAGAAAATAGTATTAAATCTGCTGATGGCACCCAAAAGTTAGTCGAATTGCTGGAGACCGAATGGGCTTTTCTAATGGCCGATCAGGTGGCAATAACAGCTGAAGTTAATCCTGAAGCCCGGAAAAGAGGAATCTATGAAACGGTGGTATATACGAGTCAAGTGAAAATTAAAGGTAATTTCTCCAAATTTGATCTTGATAAATTAAAATTAGACAGCCAAAAATTAAATTGGAAAGAAGCTAAACTCGTATTTGGTATAGAAGATTTTAAAGGACTTGCCAAAAACCCGATATTAAAATGGAAGGAAAAAGAATACGAATTGACCAAGGATCACGTGGACCTTAACCTTTTTCCGCAAAGTTTATATGTCAATTTACCCCTCGAACAAAATGAAGATGCTGCAGCAGGTTTTGAAATTAAGATGGATATAAAAGGTTCCAATACGCTAAATTTTCTTCCATTAGCCAAACAAACCAGTATCACGACCTCTGGAACCTGGAAAAATCCTAGCTTTTCAGGCAATTTTATTCCTGATCAACGAGATGTCAATGAATCTTTTTCTGCCCAGTGGAATATTCCATCGTTTAGCAGGAAGATGCCCCAAGAATGGAATGGTTCTTCCAATAGAATTTATGAATTTATGGGTTTGGAATTAACAACAGAACTGTCGGCGCAAGAATATGAACAAATCGATACAAGACATGTCGATTTTTCCAAATCTAATCAAGTTAATCAGCAGCTGTTGTCTAACGATTGGGATATGGTGCAGGTGCGATTCTTACCTCAAGTAAATAATTATCAAAAAACAACTCGTGTTACAAAATTTGGTATATTAGTAGTCGCATTATCTTTTGTTTCTTTAATATTTTTAGAAATAATTAAACGGAAAAAGATTCATTTAATCCAGTACATTTTAATTGGATTTGCCATGGTCTTATTTTATGCATTATTATTAGCTATTTCTGAACATATAGGATTTAATTGGGCGTACGTCATTGCTTCCTTATTAACCATAACCTTAATTTCAAGTTTTGTCGGAACAATAACAAAGAATTGGCAATCATCTTCTATATTTGGATTAATATTGAGTACGTTTTATGTATTCATATTTGTCCTTCTACAATTACGGGATTATTCACTTATCGTAGGGACGATAGGTATTTTTGTCATTCTTGCGATTTTAATGCGATTATCAACCAAAATTGATTGGTATCAATATGAACAAAAATGATTAAATTAAGTAAAACATCAATTCGGATTTATTTAACCAGTATCTGGTTGTTGATCATTACAGGCAGAAAGTAATATTTAAGTCTATAATTCAATTTTACCTGTCAATTTAGTAATTTGGCAGGTAAAATTGAATTCATATGTTTAGAATTACGAGCATAGTAGCATGCTTATTGATTAACAATATGCTGAACGCGCAAACCAGAAAAGAAGTACCTCAGAAGGTCGACAGACCTCTTATTGCCGTAAAGGGAACCCCTTCCTCAGGCACAGAACCTTTAAGCCCTAAAAAACTTTGGGAACTCGGACGAGTGAATGCAGAAGGATTGACTGCCGATGGAAGTCAATTGATTTTTGCAGTTTCCAATTACCAGTTTGAAGAGAATAAATCTGAAAAAAATTTATTTGTCATTCCGGTGAACGGGGGAGAAGCCAAACCATTTACAAACAGTATTGGTGGAGAATCCGTATTGCAGGTAAATGCAAATAATGAAGTTTTGTACCTGCATAAAGGACAAATTTGGTCAAAAAACTTAGGAGATTCCGAAGCGAAACAATTGACGAATGAAGAGTCCGGTTTGGAGAATGTAAAGCTTTCGCCAGATGGTAAATACATACTCTATAGTAAACCTGTGTTGCTCAAAAATTACCACAGTGTAGATAAATATAAGGATTTAACAAAATCGAATGTTTATATCTATGATAATTTAGATTATAGGCATTGGGATACTTGGAATGATGGAAAATTTAATCACCCATTTGTGGCTAAATACGATCAAGGAAAGCTTTCTGATCCTGTAGATTTAATGGAAGGAGAGCTATTTTCATCACCACAAGCACCTTTTGGGGGATCGGAAGATTTTACTTGGTCTAGCGATAGCAAATCCGTTTTGTATGTTGCGAAAAAGAAATTTGGAACAGACTATGCGGTAAGTACCAATACCGATATATTTCAATATGATTTAGCTAGCCGCCAAACACGTAACCTAACTGAAGGAATGCTTGGTTATGATACCAACCCACAATTTAATAAAGAAGGTAATTTATTGACTTGGTTAAGCATGAAAACAGATGGGTATGAGGCTGATAAAAATGATATAATCGTATGGGATCCTCAATCCAATCGAAAAGTTAATTTAACCGCGCATTGGGACGGCACTGTAAATTCTTATACCTGGAGTAAGGACAATAAAAAGATCTTTTTCACTGCAGCAAGTAAAGGGACAGTACAATTATTTGAAATCGATATAAACAAAGGGGATTGGTCAAAGCAAACGACAGCTGTTAAACAACTTTCCGCTGGAGAATTTGATATTACCGGAATTGTGGGAGAGACTAAGGAAGGATTAATCGTCACTTCTACGAAATTGACTCGTGCCGCTGAAGTGTTTTTGTTTTCTTTTAAAAATAAAAGCTTAAAGCAAATTACTCAAGTAAATGATGCAGCCTATGCCCAAATTTCAGAAACTAAGGTGGAAAGCCGGGTGACGAAAGCATCTGATGGTTTGGATTTGTTTTCATGGGTTATTTATCCACCTGATTTCGATCCAAGCAAAAAGTACCCTACTTTATTATTCTGTCAAGGTGGACCACAAGCTGCAACCACTCAATCGTATTCATTTCGCTGGAATTTTCAATTAATGGCAGCTCAAGGATACATTGTGATTGCGCCCAATCGTCGTGGGATGCCGGGATGGGGCGTAAAATGGAACGAACAAATATCTAAGGACTGGGGTGGGCAATCTATCAGGGATTATTTATCTGCCATTGATGATATTGCGAAGGAATCTTATGTAGATAAAGACCGGATAGGTGCTGTTGGAGCTAGTTACGGAGGTTATTCAGTATTTATGTTAGCAGGAGTTCATGAGGGTAGATTCAAAAGTTTCATTTCTCATTGTGGCTTATTTGATATGGAATCCTGGTACGGTACAACGGAGGAATTGTTTTTTGCAAATCATGATTTAGGCGGGCCATATTGGGAAAAAGGTAATGAGAAAACCTATCATGATTTTAATCCCATGCGCCATGTGAATGCATGGAATACGCCAATCCTGATCTTTCAAGGGGGCAAAGATTATCGAGTTCCTATCGGACAAGGACAGGAAGCATTCCAAGCGGCTCAACTGAAAGGTATAAAAAGTAGATTTGTGTATTTACCGGATGAGAACCATTGGGTATTGTCTGGACATAATGCCCAAGTTTGGCAACGTGAATTCTTTACTTGGTTGTCGGAAACACTATAATCGAAATAGGAATTTTAGTAATAAAAAAACGTCTGTAAGAATTTTACAGACGTTTTTTTTATTGCTGATTTTTATTATTTGGTATCTTTTTTACCAAAAATGGAAATCTTCAAATATTTGCCTGGATTATTTTTAAGATCGAAAATTAATTGATCTAAATTTTGCGAAGCATTATTCAAGTTATTATATAATTGCTCATCATTTAATAATAAACCAATTGACCCTTCGCCTTTATTAATCTTGTCGGTAATGGATTTAACATCCATCATGGCTTGATTTGCATTGTCAATAGTTTCTTTGATTTGAGTTTTTGCTAACTGATCAGACATTTGATCCAGATTAGTTAATATGGAATTTATCTTTTGGTCGTTGTTTTTGAAATTGGTGGTGATGGATTCTAAGTTGCTTAATATGTTCGTTAATTTAGAACGTTCTTGCCCCATCAACCCGTCTACATCTCCTGTTATTTTTTCAAGGTTTTTCAATGAAATGGAAATACTATGGACGGAACTTTTGAAATCACGTTGGAAGTTAGCATCCAATACCGAATTGACTCCGGATAAAACGGAATCTAGTTTTACCACGAGGTTTTCAATTTTCTTTTGAAGAGGTTCTACTTTTTCTAATAGATTGGCCTGTACATCGGATAGTAGCGGGTCTCCATTTCTTGCCATGCTGGTGCTATTTCCCAGCTCAAAGACAATGGCCTTACTGCCTAATAAATCGGCACTAACGATTCTGGCTACACTATTCGATGGAATAGCATAATCTTCTTTAATTTTAAACTCCGTCTTAATTTTACCGTTAGGTTGTAAGGTGAGATTCGAAACACGTCCGATTTGGAATCCACTAACCAGTACGGGCTTGGATACTGCCAAACCTTCTACATTATCATATTCCGTATAAAAAGTGTTTTCACTACTGAATACATTATTCCCTTTTAAAAAACTATATCCTATAAATAGAATGGCAATGGAGATGCAAGTAAGCGCACCAACTTTAGTCTCATTTGTTATTTTCAAAATGCAAGAATTTAAGGATACTAAAATTTATTTACCAGCAAGTTAATAAAAAGATTATTTTTCTACGTTTTTTCTATACGTATTTAGTGCATTAAATAAATCTTTTACAATTTCTTCTTGTCCATGGGCAGACATCATGAACTTTTCTTCATCGGGATTACTAATAAAACCAATTTCAGTTAGAACAGCTGGCATACCTGCTGTGGCAAGTACGGCTAAGCCTTGTTCTTTCACCCCACGGTCAGTGCGGTTGGATGCGGAAAATTGATCTTGCATGCAAGCCGCAAGGCGAATACTCTGTTCACGGTATTTTCTTTTCATCAGGGAAAACACGAAATAGGAGGAAGGATCCTTGGGATCAAAGCCACCATAGTTTTCTTTGTAATTGTCTTCCATAAGGATGGATGCGTTTTCCCGAATGGCAACGTCTTGCTCTCCCGTACGGCTATATCCTAAAACTAAGGTTTCTGTTCCTTTGGCGGTGGTATTCAACACGCTTTGGGTAACATATCGTCCTCTACTGTTTTTCACACGTCTTTTAGTTGCACCACCAGAATTACAATGGATGGAAATAAATAAATCGGCATTGTGTTTATTGGCTAATGCTGGACGTTCGTATAATTTGGGATAAACATCGGTTGTTCTCGTATAAATAACTTTTACCCCTGGAAGTTCTTGTTCGATTTTTTTACCAAGCTTTAAGGTCACTTGTAATGCAAGATCTTTTTCTTTAGATTGTCTTCCTACAGCCCCAGAGTCATGTCCTCCATGACCTGCATCCAACACAATAACTTTAATTTTCTTTTGACTTGTTTTGTCCGCATCTTGAGCAATGCTGAAACTCGTAAAGCAGATTAATGCCATGCATGTTAATCCTAAGCGGATAATGGGATAAGGATTTTTAAATCTAACTGTTGTAAACGTATGGATACTCAATGTTGTTAATGTGTTAAGTAATCTAATCATTCAATTAAAGTTTTTCCGAAGACTCTTTATATCGTTTAATGGCATCGACCAAATTAGCTACTATTTCTGCTTGTCCAGCCTCCGAAAGCATGAAGTTTTCTTCATCAGGATTGCTTATAAAGCCTATTTCTGTTAACACAGCGGGCATACTAGCATGAGCTAAAACAGCTAATGAAAGTTCTTGAACCCCACGGTTAGGGCGGCCTTTTTTGACATACTCGTCTTGTAAGTAGCTTGCAAACTTAATACTTTTTGAGCGATAAGTTCTTTTTAATAGGGAAAATATAAAATAGGTGGATGGATCATTCGGGTCAAATCCCCCATAATTATCCTTGTAATTTTCCTCCACTAGAATGTCGGCATTTTCACGTATTGCTACATTGGATTCACCTTTTTGTAAACGATTGTAACCGCATACAAATGTCTCCGTTCCACTGACATCTGGTCTGCGGATAATTCGCGTGGAATACTTCCCATTGCGTCCCCTTACTCTGCTTTCGGAATCGGCAGAGTTGCAGTGAATAGACATGAATAAATCGGCTTTGTTTTTATTAGCAATATTGGAACGTTCGTGAAAAGGTACATCAATATCTGCATCTCTTGTTAACATAGCTTTCATGCCGGGGATTTCTTTTTCTATAGCTACTTGTAGTTTTTTGGAAACCTGCAGCACGATGTCTTTTTCTGCAGAAATGCGACCTCGTGCACCGGGTAAATTACCTCCATGTCCTGGGTCAATGACAATTAATTTAATTGCTTTGTTATGTCGTGTTGAATCTTGTTGTCCTTGAACTATAGGGTCTTGTGCCGAGCGCACAGTTTGGATTAATAACAAACTTGGGATAAATAATCCTAAAAGTGAAAATAAGATTTTGGTAGATTTCTTCATATGCATTACACTAATCCTGATATTGTTGCCTTATTGCATTCTTAAAGTAAACTGTTAAATATGCTTAACTTTATGAAAATCCTAATCTTTGTTATGGATTTTTGACTATTTTTGCCTTCAAGAGTTTAAAATTAGCACAAAAATAACATTCATATTTCATTTTGAAGGCTTTAAGTTGTTTTTTCCTTTCGGTAATACTGATAATGTTAGGGCTGTCCATGCTGCATGCCCAAGAAAAAACCACTTCCAAAGAACTCGGATCTAAACAAGATACCAGTAAAAACAGCATACAAGATACCACTCAAAACAATTTCAAGGAAGTTTCTGGACAAGATACTGTAAAGATGAAAGATGAGGATGGATTGGAAACAGTAGTTACCATTACAGCCAATGATTCTTCTTGGAATGAAATCAGTAAAAACATTCTTCACTTATACAATGGTGCGAAAGTAAAATACGAAGGATTCGAGTTGGCGGCGGACTATATCCGGCTGGATCGTAACACTAATATTTTGTTTGCTAAAGGGGTGATCGATCATACAGGAAAATATATCGGCAGGCCTGTTGTTATCATGCCTGGAGAATCGCCTATCGCGGTCGATTCTTTGCTTTACAATTATAAAACTCAGGTCCCTAAAACTTTTGGGGTCATGACAGAAATGGGCGGAGGTTATATACAAGCTAGAGAAGTACGCAAGAATATTTATGATGAAATGTCATTTTATTCGGGATTATACAGTACTTGTGACCTTCCTGAACCACATACTCACTTTGGTATTCGAATAACGAAAGGTTTAGCGACTCAAAAACAAATTATTGCGGGACCTTCCTATTTAGTGGTACAAGGTATTCCTTTGAAGTTTTTGGCAATTCCATTTGGATTTTTTCCAAAACAAGATAAAAAAAGCTCAGGGTTTTTATTTCCTTCTTTTGGAGAAGATGCCGCTCGGGGTTTTGCAATGCGTGATTTAGGTTGGTATTTGACCTTTAATGATTATTGGGATTCTGAAATTCGTGGTAATTTATACTCAAAAGGAACTTGGGAAGCTAGTGTTCGTACGCAATACTTAGTAAATTATAAATTCAACGGAAATTTCAATTTGCGCTACGGTTCCTTCGTGGAAGGGGTAGAGGGTACTGCTAATTTTGGTCGTTCCAAGGATTTTAACTTTACTTGGAACCATACGCAACGACAAGAAGCGAATCCAGGAACCTCTTTTTCTGCATCGGTTAATTTTGGTACGAGATCCTATTTAAAAAATTCTGCCGCAGGCGGAACGTATGATCCTAGGGCATTAACGAATAACCGATTGAATTCATCCGTAGCTTATGGTAAAGTGTTTGCAGATGGTAAGGTAAACTTCACTTCCAATTTAAGACATGAGCAAGATTTAACGACAGGTCGTGTTTCTTTGGATTTACCAAGTTTCAGTTTAAACGTTGCTACCTTCAATCCCTTCGACTCTAAAGACCGGATCGGGGAGCAAAAATGGTATCAGCGCATCACGGTAGGTTATAGTGTGCAAGGACAAAATAAAATTGTAACGGGAGATTCGATATTATTCAGAAAGGAATCGCTTAAGAATTTCACCAATGGTGTTCAGCATAGTATTCCAGTTGGTTTAAGTTTAAGTGTATTGAAATACTTCCAATTCAATACTTCCATGAATTATACAGAACGTTGGTATTTACAATCGGTGCGAAACCGACTTGCCAATGAGGTGTATGGGTATCGCAGTGTGCGAGACACCATTCAGGGTTTCCGTAGAGCTTATGATTATTCGTTCTCGAGTGGACTATCTACGAAGGTGTATGGTATGTACCCAAAAATGGGAAAAATTGAAGCCATGCGTCATACCATTACGCCATCTATCAATGTGAACTACCGTCCTGATTTCTCGGATGCGAGGTATGGATTTTACCGGGATTTTACAGATGAAAATGGACTATATCGGAAGTATTCTATTTTTGAAAATGGAATTTATGGAGGTCCCTCAGCAGGTAATTCCTTTGGTATAGGCTTTTCTGTCGACAATAATATTGAAGCGAAAATCAGGGATGATAAGGATTCTACCGGAACAGGATTTAAAAAAATACCGATTATTCAAGGCTTGACCTTTAGTGGAAATTACAACATGGCAGCAGACTCTTTGAAGCTGTCCAGCATAGGATTTTCTGGAAGAACCTCCGTGTTCAACCAAAAGATTAACATCAATTTTAATGGTGCTTTTGACCCTTATTCGTACGATACTTATACAGGTAATCGAATCAATCGATATGCCATTAAGGATGGTTCCTTGGCAAGGCTGACGAACTTTGGTTTGTCTTTCGATTACAGTTTCAATCCGAATGCGAATAAAAATAGAAGTAATAATATAGACTCTATTCGGAATGATATGCCGAATATGACTCCTGAACAGGCGCAAGCACTTTCTAGAATCAGTTCGGATCCTAATGCTTTTGTGGATTTTAATATACCATGGAATTTGGCCGGATCATTCAGTATGAATTACGCCAAGGTATTTAATTCTACGGAACGCAGAATGGATACGCGACTCACCAGCACGGTAAATATTCATGGTGATTTTAATGTGACTCCAAAGTGGAAGGTTCAATTTAATACAGGCTATGACTTCGTTCAAAAGGAAGCTTCGATGACCAATATTAGTATTTATAGGGACTTGCATTGTTGGGATATGTCGGTAGGATGGGTTCCTTTTGGTCGATATAAAAGTTATAATATTACAATCCGGGCTAAATCATCCATATTACAAGATTTAAAACTATCGAAGCGTAATAGCCATTTTACATTTTAACTGATAACCAAAACCTGCTGTACTATGAATGTAGAAATAATTACCATCGGTGATGAAATTTTACTAGGGCAGATTGTTGATACCAATTCAGCATGGATTGCTCAAAAATTAGTAGATCTTCAACTTCCCGTCCTTCAAATAACTTCCATAACCGATCGTGAAGAACATATCCTTCAAGCTTTAACGAATGCTTCTGCTAGAGCATCGATTATACTATGCACTGGAGGATTAGGGCCAACAAAGGATGATGTCACGAAAGCTACTATCGCCAAATTTTTCAATAGTCCATTAAGGCATGATGAAGAAGTGATGAACCATGTGAAAAAAATCTTTGAACGTTTTTCTCGTACCATGCCTGAGCGTAATTATGGGCAAGCTGAGGTATTGGAAAAAGCAGAGGTGTTATTTAATCATTGGGGTACGGCTCCAGGCATGTGGATAGCGCATGAAGGAAAGATTTTTGTTTTTTTGCCGGGAGTACCCATGGAAATGAAGAATCTAATGACTTTTAGTGTTTTGCCAAAGCTACAGGCTTTTAATCCGCTAGAACAAATTGCAATTCGCCATATCATTACTGTTGGAATTGGTGAATCGCATTTAGCAGAACGAATTGCGGATTTGGAGGAGGCTTTGCCTGCGTATGGGCATTTAGCCTATTTACCTAAAATTGGAATGGTTCGGTTAAGACTTACCTTCACAGGGAAGGACAAGCATCAAATGGAGGAAGAGGCTAGTCGGTATCAGCAATTGCTTGTAGACCGATTGGGTACCTTGGTGGTATCCATGGAAGATATTTCTTTTGAAGAGGTGATAGTTCAAGAATTTGTTGCGCAAAAAATGACGCTCTCTACAGCCGAAAGTTGTACAGGAGGTAATTTGGCGAAGCAAATTACGGCAGTGGTTGGAGCCAGTCAAATGTTTGTAGGGGCGATAGTTGCGTATGCTAATGAAGTGAAAAATCAATGGTTGGACGTTTCTGAGGAAACCTTAAATACACATGGTGCAGTGAGTGAAGAAACCGTCATTCAGATGGCTAAAGCGGTACAACAAAAAATGAATACCACCTATTCCATCGCGACAAGTGGAATTGCTGGTCCAGGTGGTGGAACCGCCGAGAAACCTGTGGGTACGGTTTGGGTTGCTATCGCTGGGAAAGCAACGGTGAAAACTAAGTTGTTTCACTTTCATAGCGACCGAGCGATCAATGTGGAACGTACTACAGCTCAGGCATTCTTGATGTTGTGGGACCTTTACCAATCGGAAAGGTTAACCCTCCAAAATTAAATTTCTTGTTATATAGCGTATAAAATATTTTATTCCGTTCACTTGTCTTTTGACTTTTAATAAGTAATTTAGTGCTCTAACAATCCAAATAAAAGTAGATGGCTATATATAAACTTATACTACCTAAGATGGGCGAGAGTGTGTCGGAAGCTACGCTGACCAAATGGGTAAAGCAAGTTGGCGATCCCATCGATGAAGATGATGCGGTGGTAGAAATAGCAACAGATAAAGTTGATTCTGAGGTTCCTTCACCGGTAGTGGGTGTGCTGAAAGAAAGATTGTTTGAAGAAAATCAAGTGGTTCAGGTAGGTGAAGTGATCGCGTTAATTGAAGTAGAAGGGGAAGAGCTAGATGATCCACAGCCTGAAGAAACACAGCAAGAAATTGAAACATCCAATCAAGAGGCGCCTAAAGAGCCAATATCAAGTACTTCAACCGATATTTTACCGGAAATCGAGGCGCGTATTCCTGGAGTTGAACAACTGCCAATCCTAGTGGAAAACCCCATGAAGGAAACGGCTGAATCTCCAATTTCTATTCGTTTTTACTCTCCATTAGTTCGGAATATTGCACAACAAGAAGGCTTAAGCCAACACGAGCTCGATCGTATTCCTGGAACTGGTGCGGAAGGTCGAGTAACAAAACAGGATGTGCTTGATTATTTACAGAGTAGAGGAGGTGTTCAAGCCAGTCCTTTGAATTCGCAAACGAATGGTTCTTCAGAAAAATCAGGAAATGTACCTACGAGTCCTGTTCAAATTATCAGCAACGCTAATGGCGATGAAATTATTGAAATGGATCGCATGCGTAGGCTCATCGCAGATCATATGGTTCATAGTGTGCATACTTCACCGCATGTGTTTTCTGTTGTAGAGGCCGATGTTACCAATTTAGTAAATTGGCGAAATAAAATTAAAGACTCGTATAAAAAAGCAGAGGGTGAAAATATCACCTTTACGCCTTTAATCATAGAGGCTATCGCTAAGGCCATTAAGGATTTTCCTTTAGTGAATGTTTCCGTCGATGGATATAATATCGTACGGAAGAAAAATATCAATATAGGTATGGCAGCAGCTTTACCATCAGGAAATCTAATTGTTCCGGTAATAAAGAATGTGGATCAATTAAGTCTTTCAGGAATTTCAAAATCGGTAAATGATCTAGCAAGTCGATCCCGAGCTAATAAGTTGAAACCTGATGATACGCAGGGGGGGACTTTTACGTTTACCAATATAGGTGCCTTTGGTAATATTTTTGGTATGCCAATTATCAATCAACCGCAGGCCGCTATTTTAGCGGTTGGCTCTATTAAAAAGAAACCGGCAGTATTGGAAACAGAATTTGGGGATGTAATCGCTGTGCGGCATATGATGTATATTTCCATGTCCTATGACCATCGAGTGATTGATGGCGCCTTAGGAGGATCCTTTATTCGTCGTGTGGCGGATTATCTTGAACAATGGGATGTCGATCGCAGTGTTTAACAGGTAAGGAATCAAAAGATACTATATAAAAAAGCAGGATGAAGATTTATTTTCATCCTGCTTTTTTTTAAGGGTATATTCTAGTAAATCTGGTTTTTTAAAGATTTAATCGGGTGCGAACGATGTGTCTATACCTAAAGAATAATAGGCAGGAGGACGTTAACAAACCTATGGTAAGGCCATACCAAATTCCTTTAACACCTAATTCTAACGTGATACCTAGTAAATAAGCGATTGGTAAACCTACCACCCAATAAGCAAAAAAGGTAATAAAAGTGGGAATGTTTACATCTCCAATTCCTCGCAGTACGCCTAATCCAACGACTTGGGTTCCATCAAATAATTGAAACATTCCTGCTATAATCAATAAAGGTGCCGCCAACGCAATAACTTCTAAGTCTTTAGATATTAAGTAGGGTAGGTATTGATTGAAAATTGCAAAGATTAATGCACAAATAATCATAAACACGATGACAAGGTGATAGGACACTGAGGCAAACTTTTGCAATCGGAAATAGTTCTTATTGCCGTAGCTATTGCCAATTTTGATGGTTGCAGCTGCTGCAATTCCACTCGCCATCATGTAGGTCATTGCTGCTAAAGTAATTGCGGTTTGATGTGCGGCTTGTTGAATAGCACCTATTTTACCAGCAATTAATGCAGCAGCAGCGAATGCTCCTATTTCAAATACATATTGCATGGCTACGGGTGCCCCAATCTTTAATATTTTTTTGATGCGGTTAATATCAATGAATTTAATCCTGAAATGATCGATATAACGCTTGAAGTTTTTAGATCGTAACACATACCATACCATTACCAACATCATCAATATCCGATCGATAAGCGTGGCTATACCTACTCCTTTTACGCCCATAGCGGGTATTCCAAACATACCTTTTACGAGTATAATGGCTAGTATGATGTTTAAAACATTACCCCAAATGCTGATATTCATCGCTTGTTTGGTATACCCTAAACCCTCAGCAAACTGTTTAAAGGTGTTGAATATCATCAAGGGAAGGATGGACATACTTAAAATCAACAAATAAGGTTTTGCGGTTTCCACGACCAAAGGGTCTTGATCTGCATGCTGCATAGCATACATGGATCCATAATATACGGTAAGAAATAAGAGGATGGCAGCAACAATATTTAACCAAAGACTATTGGAAAGTAATTGTGCACATTCTTTGAGATTAGATCTGCCGTTTTCTTGGGCAATTAATGGTGTTAGTCCGTAAGATATACCTAAACCGATAACCAGTACAACCATAAAAACCGAATGGACTAATGATACGGCAGCTAAGGATATAGTGCCTGCGAATTGACCAACAATAATGGTGTCAGCAGTTTGCACTAGCGTATGACCTAGTTGAGAAATCACAACGGGCCCGGCTAATGCTGCAGTGCTGAGGTAGTACATTTTGTTTGATTGGAACTGCTTGAACATGTATTTAATTTTAAAGGCCTCAAAGGTACAAAGTTAATTTAGGTATGACGGTCATGTTCGGGTTAAGTTTTTGTTTCGAAATAATTACAGGAAAAAATTGTCCATAATAAATAATAGACTTAACTTAGCCTAGTTAATAATATTGTAAGCGAGATGAATTTAGCATTTTTAAATATTGGTAGTCAAGAGATGATTTTAATCGTCTTAGTCGCGTTGTTGTTGTTTGGAGGGAAAAAGTTACCAGAATTAGCTAGAGGTTTAGGACGTGGAATTCGTGAGTTTAAGGATGCGTCTGAAGGTATTAAAAAAGAGATATCAGATCAAATAAATAATTTTGAGCGTGAAGTCGATGTCATTAAATCGGATATCGATCAGCAACCAACAACAAGTAATGCCCAAGCTGATACGACAAAACCGGAGACAGAAAATCCGGAAGAACAAGATCAACTTGCAAAGAGTGCTCCGCAATTTTCTGCAGCAGCAGGAACATACGAACACCAACCTTATAGCACACCTACAGCAGATGACTATTACAGTTATGGGTACAAAGATCATTTTGCAAGTGATGAGCCTGGTGCTGCACAAGAACCTTCCAAGGAAGAAACAGCAGACGCTGTTTCTACGATCGCCGTAAACGAGAAGGAATCAACCGAAGAAACTAAAAAAGTCTAAAATATACTTATCTACTATAGCAAGCTGTTGATATTCTTCAACAGCTTATTTTTTATTATTTAACTATGATGATTAGCCATGAACAGGTCGTTTCGCAGGAGTTGAAACTCAGCGAAAAGCAAGTGCGTACAACGATGGAGTTATTGGATGAAGGGGCTACAATTCCTTTTATTTCTAGGTATCGAAAAGAACTTACAGGAAGTTTAGATGAGGTCCAAATTACCAATATTCGTGATCGTGTACAGCAATTACGAGAATTAGATAAACGTAAGGAAGCTATTCTCAAGTCGATTAATGATCAAGGTAAGTTGAGCCCAGTGCTGGAAGAGCAGATTAAACAAGCTGCTACGATGGCTATATTAGAGGATATTTATTTACCCTATAAACCGAAACGTAAGACTAGAGCTTCGGCGGCTCGAGAAAAGGGGTTACAGGGCCTTGCTGAGTTACTACTGGAACAAGAACGTTTGGACTTGGACAATATAGTGCGGTCTTTTATAGATGCAGATAAAGGTGTGAATACCTTCGAGGAAGCATTGGCAGGTGCGAGAGATATCATTGCAGAGCAAATCGCTGAAGATGCGAAGGTTCGTGCGCACGCTAGAAAGGTGATTTTAGAAAAAGGTAGTTTTGTATCTAGGGTTGTTCCAGGAAAAGAGGAAGCCGCAATAAAATACAAAGATTATTTCGAGTGGACGGAGACATTGAAGGATGCTCCATCTCATCGGGTATTGGCTATGCGCAGGGGTGAGAAAGAAGAGTTATTGTACTTGGATATTGAAGCAGATGAGCATGCAGTCTTGCCAGGTATCGAGAAACAATATATCAAAGCGAATAATCCGGCATCTGATCAGGTACAATTAGCATTATTAGATTCTTATAAGCGATTGTTAAAACCTTCGATGGAGACGGAAGTGCGTGTGCTGACTAGGCAGAAGGCCGATGAAGAAGCCATTCGTGTTTTTGCAGATAATGTACGTCAGTTGTTATTAGCGGCTCCGCTAGGGCAGAAAAGATTATTGGCGATAGATCCAGGCTTCCGTACCGGATGTAAAACGGTGGTTTTGGATGCTCAAGGTAATTTAATGGAGAATACCGCTATTTTCCCGCATACTGGATCAGGTGGACTTGCGGAAGCTGAAAAAACTGTGAGGCATTTAATTTCCAAGTATGCAATTGAGGCGATTGCGATAGGTAATGGTACTGCAGGCCGTGAAACAGAAGAATTCGTGAGGAAACTAAGTATCGAAGGGGTAGATATTGTGATGGTGAATGAAAGTGGTGCGTCGATATACTCTGCGAGTGACACTGCCAGGGAGGAGTTTCCAGATCATGATATTACCGTTAGAGGTGCTGTTTCTATCGGTCGAAGATTAATGGATCCCTTGGCTGAATTGGTTAAAATAGATCCTAAATCTATTGGTGTTGGACAATACCAACATGATGTAGATCAGCATAAGTTACAATCCGCATTGGACGATACGGTTATGTCCTGCGTGAACGCAGTAGGCGTAGAATTGAATACAGCATCAAAACAGATTTTATCCTACATATCAGGTCTTGGTCCTTCATTGGCGCAGCAAATTGTCAATTATAGAAAGGAAAATGGGCCTTTTAAATCCAGAAGAGAATTAAAGAAAGTTCCTAGATTGGGGGATAAAGCATTTGAACAAGCTGCTGGGTTTTTACGAATTCGTCAAGCAGCGCATCCATTAGATGCGTCGGCAGTTCACCCGGAGCGATATGCTTTGGTGGAACGCATGGCGAAAGATTTAGGAATCAGTATTCCTGATTTAATGAAAGATGATCAACTTCGCAAATCGGTGAATTTGAAAAACTATATGAGTGAAGACGTGGGCTTGCCAACGCTGAATGATATCATGTCAGAACTCTCTAAGCCAGGGCTAGATCCTCGGGATCAATTTGAATCATTTTCTTTTACAGATGGTGTAAATAGCATTGCTGATTTACGTGTTGGTATGAAATTGCCTGGTATAGTAACGAACATCACCAACTTTGGAGCTTTTGTGGATATCGGTGTCCATCAAGATGGATTAGTTCATTTAAGTCAATTGGCTAATCATTTTGTGTCAGATCCACACGAGGTAGTGAAAGTACAACAGCATGTTCAAGTTACGGTTACGGAAATTGATGAACGAAGAAAGAGAATTGGTTTAACGATGAAAACTGAAGATAGACCTGTGAAAAAGAAATCTGAAAAACGAGAAAATCGTTCCAACGAATCGGATATGGCAAGTAAATTAGCCGCATTGGCAAGTAAATTTAAATAGGTAGAAACCTAAGTTTTTACACTTTAAAAAGGCTAATCACATGGATTAGCCTTTTTTTTGTGCAAGGAATTAGGCCTAGAATGTTGTATCGCTTTGCTAGGGTTGTCATCAACTGTTAGGACAGTGCATGATGGTTGTTCTAATAAATCTTAATACTTTCATAAGTGAAATTATAAACTTTGAAAATAACCTTGCTATGTCCTTCTATAAAAAGGATCTATCTACCTAAATCAAATTCTATGAAAAAATACCTATTTAGTTTATTGTATATTGTGCTGTTTTTACCCTCCTGTAAAAGTAAACCAGTTCAAGAACAAGTTGTTGTCAAAGAAACCAATTATAAAATATTTTTGGATGTAAAAACCGGTAATCATTTAGAGGCTACCGAGAAATCTGGCCAATATACCATCAAAACTACGGGTGCGGACCCTTACCTTTCTTCCAAACCATTAACAAGTAAACTGAAAGAAGCCAATTACGTTTTGACTTTCGAATATACCAGTTCAGCGAAATTGGGAATGCAAGTATTCTTTACGCCACCTACCACCGAAGGAAGGTCTGTAAACAATATTGTGGTGGAACAAAGCAATGCATGGAAAACGTTTTCCATTGACCTAGGGGAAAAGATTAAAGAATTAGGTTGGGGAAATACAGGTCATCTACTGCGTATTGACCTCGGGAATAAAGCAGGTACTAATATACAAATCAGAAATATAGGCTTCAGGGAACGTAACGAAGAGGAGTTGAAGAAAGCCAAAGAAAAAGAAGATTTTCTAGTAAATGATCAATTAACCAATGATAAACTAAAGAATTATTTAACCCAAACCTTTAATTCCAATATTACTGAAGTTAAAGTGGGTTTAAATGAGGTAAGTATACAGGGTAAAGTTCCAAACGCTGCTGATGGATATTCGCTTGTAGAACTTGTTCCTGGTACGCAAATTTTCAATTTTAAAACATTAGGTGCTGCAACGGCAATTACTTCTACAAACTTTGAAATCAAATTGCCAAGAACAAATACTGCGGAGGGATTGACCTACGACCGTGGTTTGTCTAGGTGGGCTATCGTAAAGGGGAGCGCGGGGAATTACCAATTACAATCTCATGCGCACTATGCGGATGAAGTGGCCGCAACCCGTAACTTGCCTCTAGAGAAACCGAAAACAAAAAAAGGCTTAGGTGGGTTCAATGTATCTAGGGGATTCTTAGGGGATATTGATGAATTGGGTATTACCTCTGCTACGGTTAATGTTAACTTGACGGGAATGATGCACCTGACCGATCCTGGTAATTCTATTGCCCATCAATACCAAGGCAAAACCTATTATTTCCAAAGGCCTAGTGTTGAAAACCTAGATAGAACTTTTAAAACGACTGCAGAAAAGGAAATTGTTGTAGCGGCGATTATTTTATTGCAAGGCGCAGCTCATAGTGCAGACCCTGCAGTAGGAGAATTATTAGAGCATCCTGATCATATACCTGGTGAGAATGTATTTTTTACAATGCCAAGAATGGACAATTTAGCAAGTGTACATTGTTATGCTGCGGCATTGGATTTTCTAGCTAGTCGTTACTGCCAAGAAGGAAATCCTTATGGAAGAATCCATCATTTTATTATGCACAATGAAGTAGATCAAGGTGTAGTTTGGACCAACATGGGTGATGGAAGACCATTGTACATTTTCTTGGATAACTATTACCATTCCATGAGATTAGCGCATAATATTATCCGCGGTTATGATGAGCATGCAGAGATTTTTGCTTCATTCACCCACTCTTGGAATGAATCTGCTACAGGTGGTGACTATTTTGCTGGTTTCTACACGACCAAGGAAATGGCAGAAGGATTGATCTCCTATTCACAAAAAGAAGGGGACTTTCAGTGGGCTTTAGCTTGCCATCCATATCCTGAAGATCTGAATGAACCTAAAACTTGGAATGATAAACGTGCAACGTTTAGCTTGAATAGTCCATTGGTTACATTTAAGAATTTAGAAGTGTTGGACACATGGATAAAATTGCCGAAAAATAAATACAAAAACTCCATTAAACGAACCTTATGGTTATCGGAAAATGGTACCAATTCTAGAACGTATAGTGAAAAAGATTTAAGTGAACAAGCGGCAGGATTTGCTTATGCTTGGAAAAAAATGGTCCAATTAGACGGGATAGATGGAATCCAATGGCATAACTGGATAGATAATCGTGGTGAATTTGGTTTGCGCATTGGTTTAAGAAGATTTCCAGATGATGCAGACGAACCAGGAGGAGCAAAACCTGTATGGTATCTATATAAAGCTGCTGGAACAGCAAATGAAAACACTGTCTTTGAACCCTATAAAGCTGTTATTGGCATCAGCAATTGGTCTGAATTAGATAAAAAGCCCGTTAATTAAGGGCAGTCTTTAGCCTTAAGCAAGATGTTGAATGATGGAAACAGGGGTTCAACAGAATTGAACTGAAAAGCGCAGGTTAGCATCATGCTAACCTGCGCTTTTCAGTTTATGATTTTTGGGAGAAAATTAAGAGTTTATCCCAATGATATTAATTTCTTTATTTTATATATAAACAGGTATTTTTGCAATTCCAAAAAATAAATAAGCATGCATAGAACACATACTTGTGGCGAATTAAGATTAGCAGATCTAGGTAAAACAGTTACCCTAAGTGGTTGGGTGCAGAAATCAAGAGATTTAGGAGGAATGACTTTTATTGATGTTCGGGATCGATATGGTATTACTCAACTGACTTTTAACACGGATGATGACGAATCACTGCGCAGTCAAGCACGTGAATTGGGAAGAGAGTATGTAATCAAAGTGACAGGAACTGTGATTGAACGATCTAGCAAGAATAATAAAATTCCTACTGGAGAGATTGAAATTAAAGTTACTTCATTAGCTATCCTCAATGAATCTAAACTTCCACCATTTACCATCGAAGATGAAACCGACGGTGGAGATGATATTCGCATGAAATACCGGTATTTAGATATCCGGCGTAATCCAGTAAAAAACAGCTTAATTTTCCGCCATAAAGTAACACAAGAAGTTCGTAATTATTTATCAGCATTGGATTTCTGTGAGGTGGAGACACCTTATTTAATAAAATCTACTCCTGAAGGTGCTCGTGATTTTATTGTTCCTTCACGGATGAGTCCAGGGCAATTTTATGCCTTACCTCAATCACCACAAACCTTTAAACAATTATTAATGGTGGGTGGTTTAGATAAGTATTTTCAAATCGTTAAGTGTTTCCGTGATGAGGATTTACGGGCAGATAGACAACCTGAATTTACACAGATTGATTGTGAAATGTCCTTTGTAGAGCAAGAAGATATCTTAACTATTTTCGAAGGAATGACTCGTCATTTATTAAAAACCATTCATGGTATTGAATTAGATCAATTCCCTAGAATGACATTTGATGAAGCTATGCGTACGTATGGAAATGATAAGCCCGATATTCGATTTGGTATGAAGTTCGGGGAATTAAATGAAGTGGCTCAACATAAGGATTTTGCGGTTTTCAACACGGCGGAATTAGTCGTAGGTATCGCTGTTCCTGCTGCTGCAAATTATACAAGAAAGCAAATCGATGAGTTAGTAGACTGGGTGAAGCGACCTCAGGTAGGTGCTTCAGGTATGGTATATGCAAAATATGAAGCGGAAGGTGCTATTAAGTCCTCCGTAGATAAGTTCTATGATCAAGAAGATTTAAGCCAATGGGCTGCCATTACAGGCGCACAGGTAGGTGATTTAATCTTAGTGTTGTCTGGACCAGCAAACAAAACAAGAGCGCAGCTTAGTGCATTGCGTATGGAATTAGGCAATCGCTTAGGGCTACGCAAATCGAATGAGTTTGCACCATTATGGGTGGTTGATTTTCCATTATTGGAGTGGGATGAAGACAGCGAGCGTTTCCACGCCATGCATCATCCATTTACCTCACCAAAATTAGAAGACATGGCATTATTAGATACAGATCCTGGAAAAGTAAGAGCAAATGCCTACGACTTAGTCTTGAATGGAAATGAAATAGGGGGTGGTTCTATCCGGATTCATGATAGAGATATGCAAGCTTTAATGTTTAAACACCTTGGATTTACACCTGAACAAGCACAAGATCAATTTGGATTCTTGATGAATGCCTTTCAGTTTGGTGCTCCTCCTCATGGTGGTTTAGCATTTGGTTTAGATCGACTTACCGCAATCTTGGGTGGACAAGAGACCATTCGTGATTTCATTGCATTCCCGAAAAATAATTCAGGTCGTGATGTGATGATCGATGCTCCTGCGACGATTGAAAAAGCACAATTAGACGAATTGAATATCTCCCTGTTGCGTACACAACAATAAGTAATACGCTAATCGCGTTAAGTAAATATTAAATTACTATATTTAAAAGTTGACTTAATTAAAGTCAACTTTTATTTTTGCAGAATAACGACACTCATTCCTATGGCGCAAACTACCGCTGATAAATTCTTACAAGAAAGTGCAAGCAAATCTTTTGATATGCAGCATCGTCAGATTATTCAAACTGCGATAGATAAATATACAGTGAGTGCAGAGGTAGGCCAACAAAAGTTTTTTGATTTAGACAATGCCAAGACCAAGGCGAATCTAATCAAGTGGAAAACCATGGAAAACCTAGACCGTTATTTGCTAGATTTTGAATCTAATTTTACCGCTAGAGGAGGGAAAGTGATTTGGGCAAATGATGCCAATGAAGCCCGAGAAGAAATTGCTCGGATCATGGAAAGGCATCAAGCGAATTCAGTTGTGAAATCAAAGTCTATGGCTACGGAAGAAATTGATTTAAATCATTTTCTAGCATCCAAGCAAATTGAATGCATTGAGAGTGATTTAGGTGAATTCATCATCCAGTTACTTGATCAAAAACCCTATCATTTTGTCACTCCAGCGATGCATTTAACGTTGGAAGAAATCGCCAAGTTATTTCATGAAAAGTTTGAGACCCCATTAGAGGCTACCGCGGAAGATATTACCATGAAAGCCCGGGAACTGCTTCGTGAAAAATATTTAACAGCCGATATTGGAATTACGGGTGCGAACTTCCTCTTAGCAGATTCAGGAAGTATAGCCATTTCTGAAAATGAAGGTAATGCCCGACTAACGACAACCTTTCCAAAAGTACATATCGCCGTTGTCGGTATAGAGAAAGTGATCCCAAGCATAAAGGATCTCGATTTGTACTGGCCTTTATTAGCTACCCATGGAACAGGTCAAAACTTAACCGTTTATAATTCAATAATTAGTGGGCCTAAATCACCTACGGAACGGGATGGTCCAGAAGAAATGTATGTTATCTTATTAGATAACGGAAGGACGAATGTATTGGAACAAAAGGAACAGCGACAAGGTTTATATTGCATACGCTGTGGAGCTTGCCTCAATGTATGCCCGATTTATCAAAATATTGGAGGCCATACCTATAAAACTACTTACCAAGGACCTATAGGATCCTTAATTTCTCCACATCTGAGTGGTATGAAAGAATTTAAGCATCTTAGTTATGCTTCCTCATTGTGTGGCAAATGCACAGAGGTGTGTCCAGTTGGTATTGATATCCAAAAAATGTTATTACTCAATCGTCGAGATGCGGTTCAGCAAGATTTAGTGAGTAATGTAGAAAAGAAAGGTTGGTCTTTATTTACTTGGGCAATCCAGAAAAGATCAATTATCGATCTTTTCGGAGGAAAGTTTAAGAACTTTTTTGTTAAGCGATTTTTTAAAAAGGCTTGGGGCGAACAGCGGGAGCTACCTCCAATAGCTGCAAAATCATTTAGCCAACAATGGAAAAAGAAACATAAAAAAGACAAATAAATGAAACAGGGTTATTCAAAAAATAACCCTGTTTTATTGAACTCGAATTCGTTTTATTCTTTCATAGTTTTTACAGCTACCTGATTTAAACCCATTAAAGACTTGCTGTTTTCAGCCATACGAATAAACTCCGCGCGATACCCTTCATCATCCTTTCCTTTCGACTGTTTCGCTCGGGCTATTAATTGATCAAAGTTGGCTTGCTGTTTATAATCCGATTGTCGAAGGAGCATACCTAACTCGGCCACTGAAGTCGCAAATCTGAAATCCTCCGAAGTAGAATTTAGCGGTGTTACGGTGTTTTTTACGACAACAAGTTGCATTTTACTTTGATCACTGGTAGGTTCTTTATACCTAAATTTAACCGTTGCTAACTCCGCATTGTTCGAACCTTTTTTACCAGGCGTATTTTGTTGGTACTTTAAGGGATCAATAGCCCCACTCCAATTGCTTTGAACCCCAACAGGAACAATTTCATAGATAGCAGTTACGGCATGTCCAACCCCCATATCACCTCCTAATTTTTGGTCGTTATTAAAATCTTCAGCAGCTAGCAGTCTATTTTCATAGCCTAGCAAACGGTACGCTTGCACATATGCTGGGTTAAACTCGACTTGAACCTTGACATCCTTTGCTACAGTGAATAACGTGCCTCCAAATTCGGTCACCATGGCCTTTCTAGCCTCTGCGATGTTATCAATATAAGCGTAGTTTCCATGGCCTTTATTTGCTAATAATTCCATTTTGCTATCTTTTAAATTGCCCATTCCAAAACCTAACACGGTGAGGTGAACCCCACTCTTTCGCTCATTGGTAATCAAAGACTCCATATCCTTATCACTGGAAACACCAACATTGAAATCTCCATCGGAAGCTAAAATAATTCGGTTATTACCTTGATCTTTAAAATTTTCTTTTGCCATTTGATAGGCCAGCATTATACCAGCAGCACCTGCGGTAGAACCTCCAGCCTGTAATTCATCAATGGCTTGTTTAATCTTCATCTTTTGAGAACCCGATGTACTGCTCAGTTTTATTTGCGAGGTACCTGCATAGGTCACAATCGCTACCTGGTCCTGAGGCCTTAATTGATCCACCAATAATTTTAAAGACGATTGAACTAATGGCAATCTGTTATAGCCATTCATGGATCCCGATACATCAATGAGGAAAACAAAATTTGATGCCGGTAGATTTGTTGAGGGGATATTTTTAGCCTTTAAAGCGATGCGTAAAAGTTGGTGCTTCGTATTCCAAGGGGCTGTAGTTAATTCGGTGTAAATCTTTACAGGATCACCATTGGTAGGAGCTTGTAGGTCATATTGAAAATAATTGATCATTTCTTCAATCCGGATGGCATCTTTTTCAGGTATACTTCCTGAATTTATAATGCGCCGAACGTTACTGTAAGAAGCAGCGTCTACATCCACAGCGAATGTAGATAATGGTTCTTTAGTAGGACTCATGAATTTGTTTTCTTCAATAGTTCCATAGGTTTCTGAAGAAGCCGCTGTTTGCAATCCTTTAAATACTAATCGTTCAGGCCTAACGCTATAGTTTCCCTTGGTCCTGATATTCGCTGTTAAAATGTTAGGCGAACTATAGGCAGCAACGACCACTTCTTCATCCAACAGAGTAGGGGCAGAAGTACTTATTGGAGAAAGATATATAATCAGTTTATTTTTCTTGCTCACTTGCACCGTACTGTTGTTGAAACCTAACAAGCTGATTGTCAGTTTATCATTTTCATCGGCTTCTATTTTAAAGTTTCCATCCTTATCCGTTGTGCTGTGAATGTGTTTATTCACTACCGTAATTGTAGCACCTGCTAATCCTATTTTTTTCTGGTCCATATGTCTTACAGATCCTATTATTTCTTTTGCGAAGCCAGTCTGCCATCCTACTAAGGACAAGAGCAGCATGATTATAATTGTTAATCTTTTCATGTTTATTCAATTTTTACAGAGGATGCAGGAAAAATCAAATTTCCATAAGCGAAAAGAAATATTTAATTTTCCAATTCATTTATAGCTAAATACACCTTGCGCAAGCTGACAAATCATACGGATGAAGAATTATTACAAGCCTATTTGGGCAATAATGACCTTCAATATTTAGGAGACTTGTATCAAAGGCATAGTGAAATGGTGTATTATGTATGTTTGCGTTATTTCAAAGAAACAGAAAGAAGTAAAGATGCAGTCATGCAAATTTTCGAAGAACTCATCCTAAAAGTAAAAAAACAAACCATTCAAGATTTCCCCCGTTGGCTTTATGTGGTTAGTAAGAACCATTGCCTCATGGCCCTAAGGTCTAAAAAGGGAAAAGTAGAAATTATAAGTGATAATTTTGTGGAATTTACTGTAAACCTGCATCAAGAGGAAAACGATGCAGAAAAGGAATTGCAATTGCAAAATTTAGAAAAGTGTATTGAACATTTGGTAGCACAGCAAAAAACGAGTGTTCAGTTGTTTTTTCTGGAACAAAAGTGTTATCAAGAAGTTGCTGAATTGACAGGTTATAGCTTAAAGGATGTGAAAAGTTATATTCAAAATGGAAAGCGAAATTTAAAGAATTGCATGGAAAGGAGGGGCGATGAATAATCATTTTGACTTGAATTACTTACGGAAATACATTCGCGCCGAATTAAGCGCGAAGGAAATGTATGAAGTAGAGCGCGCATCTCATGAAGATGAAATGTTAGCAGATCTAATAGCTGGGCTTGAACAAGAGCAGCAATTAAATGAGACTTTTCATAAAACGGATATTGATTCTGCCATTTATGAAAGAACGCATCCCAAAAAGAAGAACTTCCAAATTAATGTTAAATGGTTAGGTATTGCCGCTAGTTTGCTGGTATTACTGGGCTCCATATTAACTATATACTTGCAACAACAACCAGAACCGGTAGCCGCTGATGCTGTTATTGCTAGTGCTCCTCAGGAAGAAATTACGGCAGATTCCGCTTGGAATGATGTAGAAGTAGATAGTATAGACCAAGATCAGGTAGAAATTGCGGCAATTGCGCAACAAAAAAAGAATACGAACAGTCAGAAAGGCAATTTAAGTAGCACAACAACGGAAAAAACAGTCGAGAAGAAACGTATTGAAGAGTTATTAGCTGCGAATTTATCAGCAAAAAAGAACCCTGTTAATCAGGACTTTTTGAAACAAAGTGATCCTAGTTTGTTGGATGAAGACTTACAAGGGCGTGTAGCTGGTATAGCCAATAAAAAGAGCAATTACACAGCCAATTTGATGATCCGTGGAGGTGTTCCGCAAAATTCAAAAGAAGGAGAAAAAAACACAAACTCTTCGATTATAGTCGTTAATTTTGGCACTCAGCCTAAAAGCAATGTTGTAGGAGCTATTGCAGGGAGTAAAGTTTCATCAAATCAAAATAATGTCAGCTTTGCAACGGGTAGAGTTTTAGATCGATCCTCTGGTCGCCCGATTATAAATGCATCCATCAAAGATTTACAAAAGAACATGTTGGTCGTAACAGACTCTACCGGTCAATATGTATTACCTATCTCAAGTCCCAATGCAGAAATTGAAATTTTGTCCCTGGGCTATGAAGCGCAGCGCGTCATCGCTAGCACAAATAAAATAGTACAGCTTAGTCCCGAATCAAATTCGATCGATGAGGTCGTGGTTGTCGGTTATTCAGGTAAAAGTGAAAAATTTAAATCTGAACCTATAGTCGGTTGGGATACGTATAAAAAGTACCTCACAGAAAATGCCAGCGAATCGTTATTGGGCAGAGGAACGGTCACCCTAGTTTTTGATATTAATCCGTTTGGAAGACCTATGGATATAGTTATTAAAAGAGGAGAAACAGACGCGCTTAATCAAAAAGCCATACGCCTGGTTCAAGATGGTCCAGATTGGAGAAAAGGAAATGACGGTAAAAAAGTCGAAGTAAAGATCTCGTTTAAATAATCGGGGGAGGTGGAAATTACGGTGTTAACGTATCTTGAATCATTCATCATACGAAGCATCAACCAATCAAGATTTCTTTTTGGACCAGCGAAGAAAAGATTTCCCTGGCCCATCCTGACTAATCTTTTTCAATAGTTTATTTCGATTCTCCTTGTTTCAAAATTGCGAGGATTATTTTTTCAGGCTTTACAGCCATCGCACAGAAATCAATTCAAAACTTTCAATTCGAATAGCTCAACGCTATAGGTTTATAGCTCCCAGTTAATCGCTAAGAAACATGCATCCGAGCCATGGGAGCAATATCTTGCCCCACAAAATCTTGAGTTAAATATTTATGGTACCCGGCTATAGAAATCATAGCGGCATTATCGGTACAATATTCAAATTTTGGAATAAATACATTCCAATGATATTTTTCCCCCATTTCTTGCAAAGAGGTACGAAGACCAGAATTTGCAGAAACACCTCCAGCGATTGCTATATTTTTCACGCCAGTAATTTTGGCCGCTTTTTTAAGTTTGTTCAATAAGATAGATACAATCCGATCTTGTACAGATGCACAAAGGTCATTCATTCGCTCTTCCAAGAAATGCGGATTAGACTTCATTTCTTTTTGAACTAAATATAAAATAGCGGTTTTCAAACCTGAAAAACTAAAGTTTAAATCTGCTATTTGAGGTTCAGGCAATTGAAATGCCTTTGGATTACCAAGTGTTGCATGTTTATCGATTAATGGCCCACCTGGATAAGGTAGATTTAATATTTTAGCGGTTTTATCAAAGGCCTCACCTGCGGCATCATCCAAGGTTTCACCTAACAATTCCATTTCAAAATAATCTTTAATCAAAACTATTTGTGTATGTCCACCAGAAACGGTGAGGCACAAAAATGGAAATGTAGGTTTAGGGTTTTCAATAAAATGCGCCAAAATATGCGCTTGCATATGATTTACCTCGATTAATGGGATATTCATAGCCAAGGCGAAAGATTTTGCAAAGGAAGTTCCAACCAGTAAGGATCCTAAAAGTCCTGGACCACGTGTAAAAGCCACTGCATCTATCGCATTTTTGTGTATTTTTGCTGCAGCAATAGCTTGGTCTACCGTAGGAATAATATTTTGTTGATGCGCTCTAGAAGCTAATTCAGGTACAACGCCACCATAGATCGCATGGATATCTTGATTGGCTATAACATTTGATTTAATTTCTCCATCTATACAGATCGAGGCAGATGTTTCATCACAAGATGATTCAATTCCGAGTATGATTGCCATTTTAGGGAAGTAATAAATAAAGTACAAAAGTATCAAAAAAATACTTAAAATAACGTTAATTAGCTTGCTCAGCATGTTGGCCGTGTTGTCTATTTTGCTGTTTTCACTGCAATTTGCACCTGTGCAAACTTTTCTAACGAAGAAAGTCGCCAATTATCTTGCACAGGAACTTCAGGCGGAGGTATCCATAGCTCGTGTATATATCAAGCCCTTTTCTTCCATAACGCTGGGTGGATTATCCTTATCCGATCAAAAAGGACATACCATCCTTAAAGCGAAGGAATTGCATGCCAATGTAAGACTAAGACAACTTTTAAAAAATAAACTAATCATCGAAAAATTGACGCTTGATGAGGGTTTTGTGGATTTTCAAATTCATGAGGATGGTTCAAACTTCAAATTTCTCATTGATTATTTTTCGGATAAGAATACGACAGCCGATCAACGTAAAAAAGGTATTCAGTTACAGCTCCACCATATCGTATTTAAGAATAACCATTTCAAATACATTAATCACCGCAAAACGCATCATCAAAAGGGTGTGGATTTCAGTGATATTGAAATTCAACATTTGAATGGTGAAATTGCAAGCATTTCCTTGGATAGCACTCAATTTTCAGGAGATGTCAAGCGCATTAGTTTTGTAGAAAAGTCGGGTTTTCAGGTCAAGGAATTGAGTACTTCTGCAATCATTGGTGATCAATCCATGGAATTTGATCAACTAAAATTAATGACCAATCATTCCACTGTTGGCAGATACTTGAAATTCACCTATACCGATTTTAGCGATTTTTCAGACTTTATTCAAAAGGTACACATGGAAAGTACTTTTGATGATGTCTATGTAGATTCGCGGGATATTGAATATTTTGCTCCCGATCTAAAGTTTGTGCGTTTTAAAGCCAACTTATTGCAAGGCAAAGCAAGTGGTACGGTAAGTAATTTGCATGCGCAGCATGCACACATCAAAACGGGTAAGGAAACCGAGTTAATAGGCGATTTTAATATTGTAGGGCTTCCTAATATCAACGAGACCGTTTTTGATTTTCAGTTGCAATCCTTAAAGAGCTCAGCTACGGATGTAGAGCTTTTGGTTCCTCAATTGGCCAATCGTAGTCAATTTAAACTGCCTCAGCAAGTGCATCAATTTGGTAAAATAAATTATCAAGGGACTTTTCATGGTTTTTACAATGATTTTTCTGTGAATGGGAATTTCCAAACGGCTTTAGGCGATTTGACAACCAAAACAGGGATTAACTTAAAAAATAATATTGCCTATTCGGGGAATTTAATTGCTCCTGAATTTCAGCTTGGGAAATTGTTATTGAGCAACTCTTTACGTAATGCGAAATTAGATTTAAACTTTTCAGGAGAAGGCTTAACCCTAGCAAACTTAACTTTACAAGTAGATGGCGCAATAAATCATTTTCAATATGGCAACTATCAGTACGATAGCATAGCGGTACATGCTGATTTAGCCCATCAATTATTGTCTGCCCATGGGGATATTACCGATCGTAATGTAACGCTAGCTTATGAATCCCAAATTGATTTTCAGCACGATGAAACGGTCTATGATATCAATGCAGCCATTGATCAAATAAACTTTAATCGTCTAGGCTTATTTCAGCAGGACAGTATTATTGTTTTTGATACCTATATCAGTACCCAGCTTAAGGGAAATAACCTTAATAATTTAAATGGTAACCTTTCTACTGGTCAGATTTCTATGGCCACCAAAAGAGGAGAATTTACGATTAATAATTTATTCTTTTCTGCAGAAGGGAATGAAAAAGATCGCTTATTAATACTTACGTCAAATGTGCTTGATGCAGAAATGAAAGGTGTTATTGACTTGAACAGCATTGTCCCCTATTTTAAAGCCCTGGCGATGCGGTATGCTCCGGCCATAGGCTTCGATATGGAACCCTATCGGGAACAAGATTTCGACTTGAAGGTTAATATTAAATCTTTTGACCCAGTATCCGCATTTTTAGATCCAAATTTAACCTTACAGGATGGCGCACGATTGAATGCGCAATTTTCATCTAATGATTACACGGCTAAATTTTTGGCCTTTAGTCCTTTGGTAAAATATAAAGGATTTCATTTGCAGAATCTGGAAGTGGAAGAAAGTGCGGATGAGCAGGAATTTTCCTTAAAATTAACCGCCGATAAATTCTTCTTGAGTGATAGTCTATTTGTTAATAAAATTGTCATCAATAATGTATTAGCAAAAGATAGTTTGTTTTTCCAAATAAATGCTTCGAATGAAAATGACCCTAATATCTTACGATTAAATGGAAATATTCATTTTGCACAAAATAAACCTGCCTACATTCAATTTAATAAATCGGATATACTTATCAATTATGAACCCTGGGCTTTGAATACCGATGCCCAATTGCGGGTTTCGAAAGGGAAGTTTTATTTGAATAACTTAAGGGTGAGCCAAGGAAAGCAATTGGTGGCGTTAGACGGCATTATCTCCAATGAAGATGATCAGCTGAACGTAAGCTTTGACCATTTTAACCTGCGATCCTTAGCCTCTATGTTAGAGCCTTTGGGTATTCAATTAGATGGGGAGTTAAACGGAAATTTTGAATTGCATTCTATTTTCAAAAAACCCTATTTATCAGCCAATATTCATACTTCTCCTTTAGTCTATAATAAAATACCTATAGGCCAATTGAAGCTTTTGGCTGATTATGTACCGGAACATAAGAAGGCGAATTTGGATATTCAATTATTGGACGATCGTAATCGTGGATTAAATCTGAAAGGATTTTATCAGGAAGACAAAGGAGATCAATCGATCCAATTGGCTGGCAGCCTGAAAGAAGCGGAGTTGATTTTATTGCAACCATTTGTGAAGAATTTAGCGTCTAACCTAGAAGGGAAAGTCAATGCTGATCTTGAAATTGGAGGGACCCTAAAACAACCCAAAATAAAGGGAATTGCTAAAATTCAATTTGCTTCCTTAATGGTCAATTACCTTAAAACGACCTACCAACTTCATAATGAAACGGCAATTATCGATCAGAACAATATTTTGATTAATAACTTAAAGATTGCGGATGCAAATGGTCATTTGGCACATGCTTCTGGTATTATCAATTTGAATAATCTTCGAAATCCTTACATCGACGTGGACATATCCACGAATAATTTCATGATATTAAATACCAATTACAAGGATAATAACCTGTATTATGGGAAAGCATATGCAACGGGAACATTTGCATTTAAAGGGCAAACTTCAGCGATAGATATTAATATCAAAGCACGATCGGAAGATAATACCTCGATCAGCATTCCGTTTAATAATGCGATGACGGTTACCGACAGTGATTTCATCTATTTTGTCAGTAAGGATTCAAGCGAAAATAAAGTCAATGCTTCTAAATATTTCTTAAAAGGCTTGACCATGAACATGGATTTGACCTTTATGCCTAGTGCGGAAGTGAATTTACAAACAGACTTAGGTTCGTTGAAAGGGAATGGAACAGGCGAGATCAGTCTGAAACTTTCTACCTTGGGCGATTTTGAAATGTTTGGCGATTATGTAGTAAATTCTGGAAAATTCCATTTTACGGCGCAAGATTTCATCAATAAGTATTTCGATATCAAACAGGGAGGTACCATTCGTTGGACAGGTTCACCTTCAGCTGCTACGATTAATTTGGTGGCCATTTATCAACAACGAACATCTATAGGAGCATTGTATAATGCAGCAGGACGAGCAGGGCAGGATGAACGCGTATTGGCTCAAGCGGATATGAATATTAAAGGAACTTTAAGTAGGCCCGATGTAACTTTCGATTTAAATTTTCCTCAAAACCCCTATGTACGCGATGAATTACAAACCTATTTGTTAGATGCAAATAATGTCAATCAGCAAGCGCTCAGTTTAATCGTGCGCCGTAGTTTTACAGCAAGTTCCTCCAATGAAATTGGCCGGGAAGTGAATAATACCTTATTGTCTGCAGGAACTGAAATTGCCTTTAATCAGCTCAACAATATCTTAGCGCAATCGCTTAATATTAACTTTTTAGATTTTAACATCCGTTCCCTAAATGACGCTTCAGCATCCTTCCGGTTCTTTAATGATCGATTAGTACTAACGGGAGGAATTGTTGATCGAAGGAATATACAAACCACCGATTTAACGTTCTTTTCTAATCAAGTTGCTACAGATGCTGAATTAACTTATAAAGTTCGGCGAGATGGAAGTTTAATGTTTAGAGCTTATAACCGCTTGAATACCCGCAATATTCTATTTACACCAACGGATGACTATATCAATGCCGTGGGTATTGTATACCGGCAAGAATTTAATACCTTACGGGAGTTCTGGAAAAAAATGTGGATGATTCGTTTGCGCAAGGAATCGGAAACTTCCATACAAAGAAGTTTGGATTCAGCACCGCAATCCAATTAAGGCAGTAAGCTGCTTATTAATGCATCTCTTTCTTCCTTTAAATCGAGTCGACATTCCGGTTGTTTGGCGCGATTATACCAATACCTTGCATTCCATTGATCTCCTTCTACACGGTGCAAATAGGCATGAACATGTGCTGATTTGCGATCTTCTAATAGATCTACTAAATCATGCGCATTTTTCCAATCTCCTTTGGCGTCAAACCATAAAGATTGAAGTTGAACCGACCAATGTTTGGCTGGTTGATCCTCCGATAGGCTGTGGTAAAAATCTGCTAGAGTCATTGCTTAAAATTACTATAAATTATTAAAAAAAATAGCCCTTTATCCTTATAATTCCCGATTTAGGATGCTAAGATGGGTCAATAAGACCATGACTAAACCTATTCCTTTAATTATTTCTAATGAGGATGCGATGGCCTTTTCTATGCAGGCTTTGGAACTTAAGAATCGTGTAAAAGGGTGGTTTTAGTCATCGATCTGCTTATCCGTTCATTAAACTTAAGCGCATTTTAGACGGATCTACTTTGGATCTCCATCGGATCTTCTTCGGAAAAAAGCGAATCATCTCCGAAGGAGATACGTCGATGAACCTATGGATGTTCCTAATAATACAGATGAAATTTGGGAAGTAGGACCGAAGATTTAGGGCAAGGTATACAGCAGCAGAAGGAGTGGGAAAGTAGGAGATTTTCATCGTCAGAATTTTGTTTTTTTTAATAAATATTTAAATATGTCATGATATTTTTAATCAATACTAATCTTTGATAAATTTTGCTAAAAATTTAGGTTTAAGGGTCAGCAAAAGACCTCGGAATTTTAGTAAATCTATACCTTAATAAGGCTTGTTTTTAACCACTACCACTTTGCCCCACTACAGCGATATTTTTCGAATTTTTCTTCTGAAATAGAGTGATTTAGCGCTTTAAAATAGGGGGAAATAAAGGAAATGATACAAAATCTAATGGGTTGAAATTCAATAGTATCCTTGGTTTTTACGGTCTCTGAGCGAATTTTTGTGGTTAAATCTGTATGTGGAAAACTTTTTTGTGGGGCATTGTGGGAGATTGTGGGAGAAAGTGTATACTTTTACATTATAATTAATGTAGGGTAATACTATATGATTCAATTAATCGGAGAATTCGAATGCAAGTTGGACACCAAAGGAAGAATGGTGGTTCCTGCTGCGCTTAAACGGCAACTGCCGGAAGCGGAGCGGGAGGGGCTTGTAGTGAATCGCGGTTTTGAGAAAAATTTAGTGATTTATACCCGAGAGGAATGGAATAAGAAAATGCAGCAATTAGCGAAGTTGAATCAATATAATTTGAAGAACAGAAATTTTGTTCGGCAATTTATGCGTGGTGCAACCGAGCTTGCTTTGGATGCTGCGGGTAGGGTTTTGCTTCCGAAAGGTTTGTTAGAATATGCAGGCATAGAGGGGGAAGTGGTGTTGGCATGTCAATTTGATAAAATTGAAGTGTGGTCAAAACCTGTATACGATCAATTGATGGGTGAAGATATGGGCGAAGACTTTGCGGCACTAGCGGAAGAAGTAATGGGTGGATTTGATTTTGGAGGTATGGATAATGAATAAGGAAATCGAATATCATGTTCCTGTGATGTTGCAGGAATGCATAGAGGCATTGGCTATTAATCCAAATGGTATTTATGTGGATGTTACGTTTGGTGGCGGAGGTCATTCAAAAGAAATTATAAAGCATTTGGGGCCTAAAGGTCGATTGATTGCTTTTGATCAGGATCCTGATGCTATTCATAATGCCATTCAAGACGATCGCTTTACGCTGATTCATCAGAATTTTAGGTTCTTAAAAAATTATTTACGTCTGGAGGGGGTGAAGCAAGTGGATGGGATTCTGGCAGATTTGGGCGTCTCTTCGCATCAATTTGATGCAGCGGATCGCGGTTTTTCCATTCGGTTTGATGCAGATCTGGATATGCGTATGGATCAGATTTCCGATTTAGATGCCAGAAAAGTATTGCAAACGTATTCTGAGGAACAGTTGCATCGGATATTCGGGATGTATGGAGAAATCCAAAATGCGAAATCGTTGGCAAAAACTATTGTTACAGCAAGATTGACGCGTGAAATACAAACCGTTGATGAGTTGAAATCGGTTATACAAAAACACGTTCCTAAAGGAAAAGATCATAAATATCATGCGCAAGTGTTTCAAGCTTTGCGTATTGAAGTAAATAAAGAGTTAGAGGCTTTACAAGAATTTTTAACACAAACGACGGCTGTTTTAAAAGAAGAAGGACGCTTAGTCGTGATGTCGTATCATTCGTTAGAGGATCGCTTGGTGAAGAATTTTATGGCAAAAGGAAAATTCAAAGGAGAGGTGGAGAAAGATTTTTTTGGCAATGAAATTAAACCCTTTAAAGTAATAAGTAGAAAAGCCATTGTTGCTACTTCGGAAGAGGTGCTTCGAAATAATAGAGCGCGAAGTGCGAAGCTTCGAATTGCGGAGAAATTAAACGTGGAGGAATAAATGGCGAAGCAGAATACGATAAAACAAAAAGAGCTCAGTGAAGAAGTTCAGGAGGAATTGTCGGATGCTGTAGAAGAGAAAGTCGAGGAGACGGAAAATTTTATAAAAACGTTTTTTTCTCAACAAAAAATCTCTGCCTACCTCGTAACGAAGAATTTGCCATTTGTGGCATTTCTTGCTTTTTTAGGGTTATTGTATATCAGTAATAGGCATTTGGCAGAAAATACCGTTAGAAGAATTGATAAGTTGGGGCGAGAAGTGAAGGAATTAAGTTGGGATTTTAAATCATTGAATGCGGAGTTGATGAAATTGACTACGCAAACGGAAATAGCAAAACGTGCGGATACCTTAGGGTTAAAAGAACGCACAGAACCACCTATAAAACTAGAAATTGTAAAAGAAAACAACTAAAGCGTACCAATAAATGAATATTAGGAAATCCATATTGATTAGGGTCTACCTGGCGTTCGGGCTAATGGTATTTGGTGCTTTGTTGGTATTCGGGAAATTATTGCATTTACAATACATTGATGGAGACCGATGGCGCGATATCGCAGATAGTTTGACCATAAAAGAGCGCGTAGTTGAAGCGGCTAGAGGGAATATTTATTCCAACGATGGCAGTTTATTGGCTACTTCAGTTCCGGAATACGATATCCGTTTTGATGCGATGGCAATCCCTATTACGCATAATGATGTGTTTAATGCTCATGTAGACTCCCTAGCGGTACGGATGTCTAAATATTTTGCTGATAAATCTTCTAGGCAATACTTGGCGCAATTGAAAGAAGCGAGAGCCAAAAAACAACGTTATGTTTTGTTGAAACGTGCGGTAAGTCATCAGACTTTAAAAGAATTGCGGAAATTTCCATTATTCAAAACCTTTAAAGAAGGGAAGCAGCGGTTTTCAAGTAGTTTAATTGCCGTACGTGAGAATAAACGCATTTTGCCATTTACCAATCTTGCAGCGCGAACTATAGGCTATAAGAATACAAAAGGAGATACGGTACGTGTAGGATTAGAGGGGGCGTACGGAGATTATATCGAAGGAAGAAGTGGGGTGCAGTTGATGCAGCGTATAGCAGGTGGGGTATGGATTCCTGTAAATCGGGAAATGGAAGTAGCACCAACCGATGGTTCTGATATTATTGCGACGATCGATGTAAACATGCAAGATATGGCGCAAAGGGCATTGGAAAAACAATTGATTGAAAGTGATGCCGATAATGGTTGTGTGGTCTTGATGGAAGTGAAAACGGGTGAGGTTCGAGCAATAGCCAATTTTACAAGAGATGCTGAAGGCGTGTTTAGGGAGAAGTTTAATTATGCCATTGCGCAAGGAGCGGATCCTGGCTCGACTTTTAAAGTTGCCTCCTATTTGGTCGCCTTGGATGATGGAAAAATAGATACCAATACGATTGTTGATGTCGGTAATGGCACATATAAAGTACCAGCACATACGATTAAAGATTCGCATGCACCAAAAAAATCAAGAATGACAGCCAAAGAGGCTTTTGAAGAATCTTCGAATGTAGGTGTTGCGAAATTAATAAATCAGCATTATGGGAATGATCCAGCAAAATTTACTGGAAAACTACATAAATGGGGATTAAACCAACCCTTAGGGCTTCAAATTCCTGGGGAAGCGAATCCTTGGGTAAAAATGCCAAGTAGTCGTTCATGGAGTAAATTATCATTAGTTCAGATGGCTTATGGGTATGAATTGAAATTTACGCCTTTGCAAATGTTAACCTTGTTTAACGCAGTAGCCAATGATGGAAAAATGATTGCACCATTATTTGTAAAAGAAATTCAACATTTAGGAAGTACCGTTAAGAAATTTGATGCACGCGTGATAAATGATCAAATCGCGTCTAAAGATGCAATCAAGAAAATGCAAGAGATGATGGTTGGAGTGATGGAAGAGGGGACTGGAAAGCGGTTAAGAAGTCCATTATACACTTCTGCTGGAAAAACGGGAACAGCGCAAATGGCGGATGGTGATCGGGGATATGGCGCAAGACGGTACCAGTCTTCATTTGCAGGATACTTTCCCGCGGAAAATCCGAAATACTCAATGATCGTAGTCATTCGTAACCCTAGGAAAGGATATTATGGAGGAGCGATTGCTGGTCCCGTATTTAGAGAGCTTGCGGATATGGTATATGCAAATGATTTATCCCTACATCATACTTTTAATCAACGGGTAGTAAATAGTAGCGGCTCAAAGACGCCTTATACATTGAAAGGTTCCAAAGAAGCTACAGCGAAAGTATATGAACAACTAGGTTTTAAAACGATAAACTGGAATGCCATAGTGCAATCAGAAAAAGATAGTGCCAATCAAGTTGCGGCGGCATTTACCGAAGTACAATTTCAAGAAGGAGTGGTACCTAATGTCAAAGGGATGGGATTGGTAGACGCGTTGTTTGCCTTAGAAAACTCAGGATATAAAACAACTGTCAAAGGAAAAGGAAAAGTGGTCAATCAATCATTGGCTGCGGGTCAACGTTTAAAAACGGGAACTCCGGTCTTAATCGAATTGAATTAATATGATTTTAAAAGAACTGTTACACGCTATACCAGTAAGGGACTACAAGGGTGACTTGGAGACTCCAGTAGAAAGTATCTGCTTGGATTCTAGAAAAGCTGCTCCCGGCGGATTGTTTGTTGCAGTTCGTGGTCATCAAACAGATGGGCATCTTTTTGTTGAAAAAGCTATTGCAGCTGGTGTTTCTATTGTGGTAGTCGAAGAATATCCAAATACCTTCTTAGCCGATCGAGTGTACATTTTAGTCGATGATTCTTCCTATGCATTAGGGGTTATATCCTCTAATTTTTATGGTAGACCTTCTAACAAATTAAAGTTGGTAGGGGTAACAGGTACCAATGGGAAGACGACGATTGCTACACTTTTGTTTAATTTATTTAAGAAATTAGGCTATCAAGTAGGATTGCTTTCCACTGTTCAGAATCAAATTGCTGATCGAATAATCCCATCTACCCATACGACTCCAGATCCGGTGTCCTTAAACGCTTTGTTGCAGGAAATGGTGGAAGAAGGCTGTGATTATTGTTTTATGGAAGTCAGCTCACATGCCATCATTCAACAGCGTATCGCTGGACTTCGATTTGCAGGTGGAATTTTCAGCAATATCACGCATGATCATTTAGATTTTCATGGTACTTTTTCTAATTACATTGCAGCCAAGAAAAAGTTTTTCGATGATTTGGATCGCTTTGCTTTTGCATTAACCAATACCGATGATAAGAATGGGATGGTGATGTTGCAAAATTCATTTGCACATAAAAAAACCTATGGTTTACAGCAATTAGCGGATTTTAAAGCGAAGATTTTAGAAAATCATTTTGACGGGATGTTGTTGGATATAGATCATCAACAGGTCTGGGTGAAATTGGTGGGTGAATTTAATGCCTATAATATCCTAGCTGTATATGGAGCTGCGATTCTTTTAGAGCAAGAGACGATCAAAGTGTTAACTGCATTAAGTGAGGTTTCAGGTGCTGAAGGAAGATTTGAAACGCTCAAATCTAGCCATGGAGTGATTGCTATTGTCGATTATGCACATACGCCAGACGCTGTTGAAAATGTATTGGAAACCGTTCAAAAATTACGTCAACCGAATCAGCAGATTTTTACGGTTTTGGGTTGTGGAGGCGATCGCGATAAAACGAAACGTCCAGAAATGGCCGAAGTGGCAGTCCGATTAAGTAATAAAGTGATCCTGACCTCTGATAATCCAAGATCTGAAGATCCCAATGTGATTATTAAAGAAATGGAAGCAGGTGTGCCAGTAGATCAAAAAAAACATGTCTTTTCTATTACGGATCGTCGCGAGGCAATTCGTGCGGCTTTTCATTTGGCGCAACCAGGAGATGTTATTCTAGTGGCAGGAAAAGGGCATGAAAAATACCAAGAAATAAACGGAGTGAAAAACCACTTTGATGATAAAGAAGAACTAATAAAGATTTTTAACGAACATAACGCATAGCATGTTATATTATTTATTCACTTGGCTTAACGAACATATTCATATACCTGGAGCTGGACTATTACAGTACATCTCCTTCCGTACGGCTATGGCGGTGATTGTGTCGTTATTGATTACAACCGTTTATGGTAGTCGATTAATTCGATTATTGCATCAAAAGCAAGTGGGAGAAACTATTCGTGATTTAGGATTAGAAGGAGAAAAAAAGAAGCAAGGTACCCCAACGATGGGTGGTTTAATTATTATAGCAGGTATATTAATTCCCACCTTGTTGTTTGCCAAAATTACCAACATCTATATCATTTTGATGATTATAACGACTGTTTGGATGGGTGCTATTGGTTTTTTAGATGATTATATCAAGGTTTTTCGTAAAAATAAAGAAGGACTAGCGGGTCGATTTAAAGTTATTGGTCAGATCGGTTTAGGGATTATTATAGCTTGTACGATGTATTTTCATCCGGACATTGTCGTTCGTCAACAAGTTACGAACCCTACTTCTTCTACACCAGTGGAGGTTATTATTAATCCATCTACAGGGGAAAAGACCTATGCAGAGAATGTAAAGTCTACAAAAACAAATATTCCATTGTATAAGAATAATGAGTTTGATTATGCAAAGGTGTTGAATGTATTTGGGTTGAATAATCCTTGGGTAACCTTTATGTTGTTTTTAGTGGTTATTGTATTCATCATTACGGCCGTTTCCAATGGCGCGAATCTGACCGATGGAATAGACGGATTGGCCACGGGCACTTCAGCCATTATGGGTATTACATTGGCCATCTTAGCGTATGTGTCGGGTAACATTATTTTCTCTGATTATTTGAATATTATGTATATCCCAAATTCCGGCGAGTTGGTAATTTTCGCAGGAGCATTCATAGGAGCATGTACTGGGTTTCTATGGTATAATGCCTATCCAGCTCAAGTTTTTATGGGCGATACGGGAAGTTTGACTATTGGAGGGATCATCGCCACATTTGCTATTTTAATTCGTAAGGAATTATTAATCCCAGTGCTGTGTGGAATCTTCCTAATTGAAGAATTGTCGGTAATTATTCAAGTGGCATATTTTAAATACACGAAGAAAAAATATGGGGAGGGAAGGCGTATATTTTTGATGTCGCCTTTGCATCATCACTATCAGAAAAAAGGATATCACGAGTCTAAGATTGTGACCCGATTTGTTATCGTGTCCATCATCTTAGCCATATTAACAATAGTTACATTAAAAACGAGATAAGTATTACAGGAATGTCAAATATTGCACATACATATTATCCACAAACAGGTCGCTTAGTCATACTAGGTGCAGGAGAGAGTGGCGTAGGCGCAGCAATTCTTGGAAAAGATAAAGGCTTCGATGTGTTTGTCTCTGATATGGGCATGATCACTGATCATTACAAAGCACTGTTGAATGAAGAAGGTATTTCATTCGAAGAAGGGATCCATACGAAAGAAATCATTTTACAAGCGGACCTGATTATTAAAAGTCCTGGGATTCCTGAAAAGGTGGCATTGATTCAAACAATTCGTGAGGCAAAAATTCCCATGATTTCGGAGATTGAATTTGCAGCACAGTATACGGATGCAAAATTATATTGTATTACGGGATCGAATGGAAAAACGACCACCAGTATGCTGACCTATTACTTGTTAAAGAATGCAGGTGTGGATGTGGGTTTAGCGGGGAATATCGGGAACAGCTTTGCTTGGCAAGTGGCTCGTGAACAACATGAGGTGTATGTATTGGAAATATCCAGCTTTATGTTGGATGACATGTATCACTTTCGTGCAGATGTGGCTGTGATCTTAAATATTACCGCAGATCATTTAGACCGATACGATTACCAGTTGGAAAAATACGTGGCTTCTAAATTTAGAATGATACAAAATCAAACTAGCAAAGACGCCTTTATATATTGCTTAGACGATCCAGAAACGATGAATGCTATTCAACGTTTTCAAACTCCTGCTATGCATTTGCCTTTCACCCAAGAAAAAGACTTGAGTCAAGGAGCTTATGTTGACGCAGATCATAATTTAAAAATTATACTACCTAATAGCGAGATTTTTACCATGAATATTGAAGAATTATCATTACAAGGAAAGCACAATGTGTACAACAATAGTGCAGCGGGATTGATTGCCAAAGTACAAGAACTTCGCAATCAAACGATGAAGGAGAGTATGGGTTCCTTTGTGAATGTGGAGCATCGTTTAGAGCATGTTGCAGGTATTGGTGGGGTTAATTATATCAATGATTCTAAGGCAACGAATGTTAATTCCGTTTGGTATGCATTGGAAAGTTTTCCTGCAGACATCGTTTTAATCATGGGGGGTGTAGATAAAGGTAATGATTATGAAATGTTGCGGGATTTAGTACGTACTAAAGTGAAAGCAATTATTTGTATAGGTAAAGATAGCACTCGTATTCATGAGGCTTTTGAAGATGATACAGATGTAATTGTAAATAGCGCTTCCATGAGTGATGCTGTTCAAATAGCTTCGCACTTGGCGAAAAAAGGTGATACCGTTTTGTTATCCCCTGCATGTGCAAGCTTCGATTGGTTCAAAAATTATGAAGATCGAGGAGATAAATTTAAAGCGGCTGTAATGACTTTGTAAAAATGAGTATGGATTTAATTTTTTCTAAACTTAAGGGCGATAAATGGATTTGGATAATAGTTATTCTATTGTCTATCTGGTCTCTATTGGCCGTTTATAGTTCGGTAGGTACACTTGCTTATAAAGAAGGCAAAGGGACAGAGATGTACCTGTTTAAGCACTTTTTTATCATAGTTGCCGGTTTAGGATTAATGTATTTATCCCATAAATTAGATTATCGGTACTACGCAGGCATATCCAAATTACTGATGGTGATTACGATTCCATTGCTGTTTTACACGTTGGTTTTTGGAGAACAGGTGAACCAAGCGAGTCGTTGGTTGACCATTCCGATTATCAATCAAACGTTTCAAACATCGGATTTAGCCAAGTTAGCGTTAATTACTTTTTTAGCTCGGATGCTATCTCGTAAACAAGAGGAGATTAAGGATATTAAAAAGTCATTTATCCCCATTATGGGTGCGGTATGTGCGGTTTTTGTATTAATCGCATTAGCAAATTTATCGACAGCACTGATGCTGTTTAGCGTGAGCATCCTGTTATTAATGATTGGACGGATAGACTTTAAACAAATTGCTGTGGTTTGTGTTGGAGGCGGTTTGTTATTGACTTTAGTAGTTTTCTTAGGACCTAGAAGTGAAACCTATGTGAGTCGTGTGAATGGATTTTTTAATAATGAGCAGGTTCATGCAGGGAAAAGTAGTTTTCAAGATGATAAAAACTTTCAGGCGAATAATGCCAAGATAGCTATTGCTACAGGACAATTATTTGGTAAGGGAGCTGGAAATAGTGTGCAGCGGAATGTTTTACCTCACCCGTATTCAGATTTTATTTTTGCAATCATTATTGAAGAGTATGGGACCATAGGAGGGGCAGTACTTTTGTTTTTATACATCGCACTCATGTACCGTTGTATTCGAATTGTCACCTTAAGTCCTAGGGCATTCGGCGCATTTTTGGCAGCAGGCTTAGGGTTTAGTTTAACCATTCAGGCATTAGCGAATATGGCTGTTGCAGTAGGCTTGGGTCCTGTAACAGGAGTTCCACTACCCCTAGTTAGTATGGGTGGAACGTCTATCTTATTTACATCTGTGGCCTTAGGGATTATCTTGAGTGTGAGTAGGAATATTGAAGAATTGAAACAAAAAGAAGATTTAGTACCTACGAGAGGTTCGAAAAAAGTCGTAGTAGGCACTATTTAATATAAAGAAATATGGCGCATAAAGTAATTATCAGTGGTGGCGGTACAGGAGGACATATCTTCCCGGCTATTGCTATTGCCAATGCGTTAAAACAAATTGCTCCAGATACTGAAATTTTATTTGTTGGCGCAAATGGAAAAATGGAAATGGAACGGGTACCTGCGGCAGGCTATGAAATTGTAGGTTTGGATATCGCAGGAATCAACAGGCAATCGATGTTGAAAAATATCGCTTTACCTTTCAAAATGCTTAAAAGTTTATGGAAGGCTAGAAAAGTTCTCAAACAGTTTAAAGCAGAAGCGGCAATAGGAGTAGGTGGATATGCTTCAGGTCCCTTGTTGATGATGGCCAACATGATTGGTTTGCCAACCATTATCCAAGAACAAAATTCATATGCTGGATTGACGAACAAGAAATTAGGTCAAAAGGCTAGGAAAATTTGTGTTGCTTATGAAGGTATGGAACGTTTTTTTCCTAAAGAACGGATTCTTTTAACCGGAAATCCTATTCGTAAAGCGGCTGTAAAAATAGCAGGTAAACGTGAGGAAGCTATTCATGCCTTTCAAATGGATCTGAATAAGAAAACCCTCTTAGTTACTGGCGGTAGTTTGGGCGCTTTGACATTAAATGATTGTATCGAAGCTGGAATACCGCAATTGGTAGATGCGGGTATCCAAGTGATATGGCAATGTGGTAGTTATTACTATGAACAATTGCAAGCAAAATGGGGTGAAAATCTACCGGTAGAAGTAAAGCTTATGCCATTTTTAGATCGTATGGACTACGCCTATGCTGCAGCAGATATCATTGTAGCTAGAGCAGGTGCAGGAACTATTTCTGAATTATGTGTGATTGGTAAGCCAGTTGTATTGGTTCCATCACCAAATGTTTCGGATGATCACCAAACGAAAAACGCAATGGCACTCGCGAATCATCATGCAGCAATCGTTGTTAAAGATCAAGATGCACGTCAAGATTTAATTCAACAAATAGTGCATTTGATTAATCATCCGAATGAACAAGCGGTATACGGAGAAAATATAAAAAAATTAGCATTGCCTGATGCAGATGAAGTTATTGCAAAGGAAATATTAAACATTATAAAGAACTAGGTAAGATGAAAATCGATCAAATAAAACGTGTTTATCTGTTGGGTATTGGTGGAATCGGGATGAGCGGATTGGCACGGTATTTCTTTCATTTGGGTTGCGAAGTTGCGGGCTATGACCGTACCTCTACTGAATTGACTAGAACTTTAGAATCTGAAGGTATTTCAATTAGCTATACAGATGATCAGGAGACCGTACCTACTGCGTTTCAATCGTTGAACGATGATATCTTGTTGATATTTACGCCTGCTATTCCAAAGGATTTGCAACTCAAGGCTTATTTCTTGGGTTTAGGATTTGAGTTGTATAAACGTTCTCAGGTACTGGGCTTGATCTCGGAAAGTAGGTTTACCATTGCGGTCGCAGGAACGCATGGGAAAACGACGACTTCGAGTATGGTGGCTCATATCTTAAAAGACAGCGGGTATGATTGTTCGGCCTTTTTAGGAGGAATAAGTACGAACTATAATAACAATGTGCTATTTGGGGACAATAATGTGGTGGTAGTGGAAGCCGATGAATATGATCGTTCATTTTTAACATTACATCCTAATATTGCCATCGTAACTTCTGCCGATGCTGATCATTTGGACATTTATGGTGATGCCAATGAATTGATTACATCGTTTAAGTTGTTTTTGGATCGAGTAGTTCCAGGTGGCGAGCAAATCGTGAAAACAGGCTTACCTTTTTCAGGAACCATCAGTTATGCTAGGGAACAGCTGGCAGATGCTTATGCAACGAATGTACAAGTTCAAGATGGAACATTTTACTTCGATTACATCGCTGCCGATTATCAAATAAAAAATATAGCCTTGGGGATTCCGGGTTTGCATAATGTAGAAAATGCAGTGGCTGCAATTACAGTTGCTAAATTATTAGATATTTCTACAGATAAAATTGTTCAAGCGCTAGGAAACTTCAAAGGAGTTAAGCGTCGTTTTGAATACCTGGTAAAATCCGATTCTTCGGTTTACATCGATGATTATGCGCATCACCCTGAAGAGTTGAGGGCATTTTTAACATCCATGAAAAAACTGTATCCGAACAAAAAATTGACGGTTGTTTTTCAACCACATTTATTTAGTAGGACCCGAGATTTTGTCGATGGATTTGCGGAAGTATTGGCATTGGCTGATGAGTTAATGTTGATGGAAATTTATCCGGCACGAGAATTACCAATCGAAGGGGTAGACTCTTCTTGGTTATTAGCTAAAATTAACATGGAGCATAAACGCTTGGTTAGTCCTGAAGCTGTGCTACAAATCATAACAGAAGAAAAACCGGAATTAGTCGTAACGGTAGGTGCAGGAGATATCGATAAATTAGTCAAACCCATAAAAGAAATACTTTCATGCTAGAACGTATTAAAAACATCCAATGGAAGCAAGTTGCTTTTTTCTTTCTGGGTCTAGTGGCCTTAGGAGGGATTACGATGTTGATGAGTTTAGTGGGTAAGAAAGATGAAGTTCAAGTATGTACTTCCTTAAAAGTGTTGGTGGAGGGAAAGGAAACATTTATCGATCAACAAGATATTTCGACGATTATCAAAGAGAAATTTGGGACAGTGGTTGGTCGCTCCTTAAAGGAAATCCCATTGCAACAAATTGAAAATGAATTGTTGAAGTCACCTTACGTATCGGCTGCAGATGTGCATATGGATATGGATGGTAAAATGCAGGTGGCTGTGCAACAAAGGGATGTCGTAATTCGAATTATTAACCAGCAAGGTCGTGAGTATTACGTGGATTCAAACAATCAAAAAATACCGGTGACTTTAAAATATGTTCCGCATGTAATGGTTGCTAATGGAAATATTTCAGAAGGATATCAAAAGGCTTTAGAACCAGTGAAGTCGAATTTGGTAAAGGATTTAATAAAGATAGTGCAGGAGACTAAAGAAGATGATTTATGGTCCAATCAGATCGTTCAATTATATGTAAATGGGGACCGGGATATCGAAATTGTTCCAAGGGTTGGAAATCAACAATTAATCATTGGAAATGCAGATTCCTTGCATTATAAATTGGATCGATTAACCACATTTTATAAACACATCTTACCCAAAGTGGGTAGCGATGCGTACAGCAAAGTGAATGTGAAATATGGAGGACAAATTGTTTGCGAACGTAAAGGAGATTGGTTCATGGATAGTTTGCAAATGAAAATGAATAAGAAAGTATTATAAGAAATTGAGTAAAGTAATATACAGCATCAAACACAGCATATGAAACCTAGAATTGTAGAAAATGAAAAAGAAAATCCAATCGTAGTTGGATTGGATATCGGAACAACAAAGATTTGTGTTACGGTAGGTCGTCGTAGTGGTTCTAATAAGGTGGAGTTATTGGGTGTAGGTAAAGCGGAGTCTGCAGGAGTTAATCGTGGTGTGGTTGCCAATATCCAAAAAACCGTAACTAGTATTCGAGAGGCCGTATCGGTGGCAGAAGGACAATCGAATGTGGATATCAAGATTGTGAATGTGGGCATTGCGGGGCAGCACATCAAAAGTATTCAGCACCGGGGAATTTTAACGAAAAATGACGATGATGAAATCGGTCGTTTGGATATAGAACGATTAATTTCGGATATGTTCAAATTGGTTTTACCTCCAGGAGAAGAAATTATTCATGTTTTGCCTCAGGAATTTACCATCGATAATGAACCGGGAATTAAGGAGCCGATTGGAATGGCTGGAAGACGTGTGGAAGCGAATTTTCACATCATCTCTGGTCGTGTAACCGACATTAAAAATATTAAACGTTGTGTAGACAATGCAGATTTAGAAGTTTCAGAATTAATTCTGGAGCCTTTAGCCTCTTCTGAAGCTGTATTGGATGAGGAAGAAAAAACTGCAGGCGTTGTACTCGTGGATATTGGTGGTGGTACTACGGATGTCGCTATTTTCCATGAAGGTATAATTCGTCATACGGCTGTAATTCCTTTAGGAGGAAACATCGTGACGGAAGATATTCGTCAAGGATGTGCTGTATTACGTAACCAAGCAGAACAACTTAAGGTTCGTTATGGTTCGGCATTAGCGGATGAAAATAAAGATAATGAAGTGATTTGTGTTCCTGGAATTCGTGGTAGAGATGCAAAAGAGATTTCGATTAAAAATCTAGCGTATATTATTCAAGCTAGAATGGAAGAAATTATCGAGCACGTATACTATGAAATTAAATCTTCTGGGTATGAAAATAAATTGATTGCTGGTATAGTAATCACTGGTGGTGGAGCACAATTAAAGCATTTAGTTCAGTTGGTGGAATACATTACAGGGATCGATTGTAGAATCGGTTATCCAAATGAGTATTTAGCGAAAACGGACATGCTGAATAAACAAGCATTGGAAGAATTAAAGAGTCCACTATATGCAACAGGTATTGGTTTATTAATAAAAGGTATTCAGTCCATTGAGGAAGATGAGAAACGGAATGAAGAGAAAATTGTTAAAAAAGCAGGTCCTGTAAACGAAAAAGCGAAAGCTGGCGTTAAAGAAATAATGGATACGAAGAACAGAACAGACAGTTGGTTGACTCGTATTTTAGGAGATTGGATTAAGGATGGTGCCGACATTGATGACGATACTTTTATCGGAAAAAAATAATTATCCACATGCCTATGTTTTTTCCACATTCTAACAAATGTGGAAAACTGTTGTTAAGAATTTGCTAATATTACATTAGAATTGTTGAGTCAAGATACGTAAACGTAATCGATTGATGAAGAATTAAATAGGAAAATTATATGTCGATACAATTTGAGATGTTAAAGGAGAATTCATCAATTATCAAGGTAATTGGTGTTGGTGGTGGCGGTGGAAATGCCGTTAATCACATGTACAAGCAAGGAATAAGTGGTGTAGATTTCATCGTATGTAATACGGATGCGCAAGCATTGGAATTAAGCCCGATTCCAAATAAGGTACAATTAGGAGTTAGTTTGACAGAAGGTATGGGTGCGGGTGCAGATCCAGACGTAGGTGAGAACTCAGCGATTGAAAGTATTGAAGATATCAAACGTATGTTAGGTACCAATACCAAGATGTTGTTTATTACTGCGGGTATGGGTGGTGGTACCGGTACTGGAGCCAGTCCTGTCTTAGCGAAAGCTGCGAAGGAGTTAGGTATCCTTACGGTGGCTATAGTTACTACTCCCTTTACATTTGAAGGAAAAAGACGACGCATGCAAGCCGAAGATGGTTTGGAAGAATTGCGTAAGTATGTAGATTCCTATTTAGTAATTTCAAATGATCGTTTGCGTGAGATCTTTGGTAATTTAACGATGACCGCTGCTTTCGCAAAAGCAGATGATATTTTGACTACAGCGGCAAAAGGTATCGCTGAAATAATCACCATTCCTGGCTATGTGAACGTCGATTTTAAAGATGTTAGAACGGTTATGAATGATAGTGGTGTCGCCATTATGGGTAATGCTGTCTCTAAAGGTGAACATCGCGCATTGGAAGCGGTAACTGGCGCATTAGCTTCGCCATTATTAAAAGATAATGAAATCGAAGGAGCTCGCTATATCTTATTAAACATTACCTCTGGAACGCGTGAAGTGACGATGGATGAGGTGGCTATTATTACAGATTATATCCAAGAAAAAGCAGGCTTATCTGCTGATTTAATTTGGGGTAATTGTATTGATGAAAATTATGAAGAGGAACTTTCTGTTACCATTATTGCAACGGGTTTTCAAACCGCAGAACAGCGTGTAAAAGAGAAAGAAAAGGAGAAAATTGCTATTCCCTTAACTCCGGAAGTGCAAACTTCAGCCTTCGTAAAGCCCGTAGTAACGAATCAATTTGCAGAACGTACGGCTGTTAATCCAAGTAATTTTGTGAAAGCAGCTCAGCCGGTAGAAACGACGACACCAGAACCTCCTCAAACGGATTTGTTCTCAAACAAGGTGAATGTACCTACACAAGCGGTTGTTGTTGAAAGTGCAGATCCTCAGTTGATTCGCCATACCTTGGAAATGGATCAAACATCAGATATGGAAGAGGTAGAAGAAGACCCTAATCCACATGGATTTGAGTTAAAAACTTCGGCATCTTTATTTGAGTTTAAGTTGCCTACCGTATTTGATGCCTACCAATCTACTGCGCAAGAGGAACAAGAATTAGAAGAATTTCAACCCAAAGCGGAACTAGAATTAGAAGAAGCAAAAATAGAAGAGTCTAATTTTGAAGATCAACTGCTAAAAACTAAAGAACGTATTTTGCGTTTGAAAGAATTAAGCATGAAATTGAAGTCTTCAAATGGCCTTCAAGAATTGGAAAGTGAGCCAGCTTACAAAAGGAAACAAAAGACCTTAGATGATGTGCCTCATTCTTCACAGTCTCAAGTTTCTCGTTTTACATTATCATTTGATGATGGTGAAACAGAGATTAGACCAAACAATTCATTCTTACATGATAATGTAGATTAACATAATCCTATTTAATTAAAAAAGGGCAATCATTCGGATTGCCCTTTTTTGTTTTTTATTTTTAAATATCAAAAAAGATATTAATTTTAAGGTAGTTACTATAAATTAATAAATAAATCTTAAAGTTATGGCAAGTATTGATAAGTTTAAAGAATTGAAGTCTCTAATAGACGGTTTGGAGGGTGATGCGGATAAATTTTACAGCAAAGGAAATAGTACTGCAGGTACGCGAATCAGGAAAGGATTGCAAGACATTAAAAATTTGTCGCAATCGTTGCGATTGGGAATCCAAGAGTTGAAAAATAAGAAATAGTATTTTTTATACTATGTACAATAAAGCCCATTCATGGGCTTTTTTTCTGTAATGCTAGCTGTAAATTAGGCTTGTTAATCTTTTCCTACTTAGGTTAATACTGGTTATTTTTGTTTAAATCAGAAATTATAAAAAATTGAATGAATAAAATACAAAATCCGATCTGGTTGATGAGTTCGGCATACAACCAACTGACACAAGATGAATTGTTGCAAAGTGCGCGTGAAAGTGGAGCTCAAGGGATCGATCTATGTGTCTTTCGAAAAGATGGATCTCGTGTGGATCATACAGCGACCCACCTAGACTATGAGGGCTTTGCCTTGGAACAAGCGAAAGTCACCTTGTCAAAGTTTAATGAGGCTGGTCTTCGTTTATCGCTAGGAGCATTTGAAAATATGATTGGTGGTCCTGAAGACGAGCAATTAAAGAATCAAAATCATTTGTTAAAATTGATTCGCATAGCTTATTTACTAGGCGGGGATGAAAATGATGTTAAAGTTGGAACTTTTGTAGGCTATAATCATGAACTTGGTAATGAGATTGATGGCTTTCAGAAGAATTTAGACAAGTATAAGCGTGTTTTTTCTCCGATTGTAAAGTATGCGGAAGACTTAGGGGTAACCCTTGTGTATGAGAATTGTCCGATGGAAGGTTGGCGTTCAGCGAGGTATTCGACGACCTATAATAATTTGCCTGGGGTGTTGGCTGCACGCAAAATAATGTATGCGATGATCCCTAGTCCTGCTCATGGGGAAATTTATGATCCTTCGCATGATATATGGCAAAATACCAATCCTGTGGACGTAATTCAATTAATGGATATTGATCGATTAAAACGCATTCATGTCAAGACCACTCGAATGAATCATGGGAAATCATTGACCGAGTGGGGAGGGATGTATCCGATGCAAATGCTCGATGAGGACTTGGCAGCGATCGCTGGGGTAAGTATTCCGCAGCATGATTGGGATAGACACCATTATACAGCCATGCTGCCGGGTTTTGGCGGAACAGACCATATGGACTGGAGCAGTTTTGTGAACGTTCTCCATAAGCGAGGATTTGCGGGTGTATTTGAAATTGAGAATGAGGCTAAGAATTCCAAGGATACGCATAATATGGCGGCGATCAATCAAGGGGCTAAGGCCTGTATAAATTTCTTAGCACCATTGCTCTGGGAATTAGGGGAAGAGGGGTATCAATATACTGAACAAAAAGCGCTGAAGGAAATTAATCGCGCAGATATTCCTGTGCGCACCATGTCCGAATTTTAGTTGTATAAGGATAAAAAAAAGGAATAAGTTAAACTTATTCCTTTTCGGTATTCATTTTAAACAGGGATATTAAATCTGGAATATTGGTAACCCCTAGTTTTTCAAATATTCTGCTTTTATAAGTACTCACAGTTGAAGAGCTGAGGTTTAAACGGCTAGACACTTCAATGATACCTAATCCTTCGATCAGATGCCTAGCAACGTCCATTTCGCGGTTAGATAATTTAAACAAAGGGTTTAAACTGTCTACTTTAGATTTGCTTGTTGTTAACTTTTGAACGTAAAGGTCTTTTATGGCATCAGACATATACCTTCCTCTTTCGAATATGGTATTGATGGCATTGGTGAACTCAGTCATGCTGGTGGTTTTATTGACGTATCCAGCAGCTCCAGCTTCAATATACCTTAAGGCATAGAGGCTTTCATCATAAGAAGAAAAAACTAAAATCTTTAAATCAGGTTGAATTTCTAATAATTCTTTAATCACCTTTATATTGTTTCCTCCTGGCATGTTGATGTCCAAAAGTAAAAGATCGTATCTATTGTTTTTAAGTTGCTCAAAAACTTCGTCATAAGTTTGAGCGTGGGTGATTTCGACAGATTTAATGGTTTCTTTAATTGCTGTCGAAACTCCTAAGCGTACAATAATGTGGTCGTCAGCTATTAGAATTTTTTTCATATGTTGATTGTCGCATTACTAGCTAAATATATTTTCAAGTAAGAAGTGTAATAAGTTTTAGCGGCTGAAAAATTGTTTTTAGCAGTTAATTAGTTTCTTCAAATATAATAAATTTAGTCATATTCGAATGGTTTTAATTTTTTTTTGATATTAGTAAGCTAATTAAAATTCTAAAGTAATATTTATTTTTAAAATAATTTTATTTTACGGTATTAAAGCATTTTTTTTGTTAAAATTTTATATTTTAATAGTTGCAATTAGCTATTTTATTCACAATTAATTCAATATAGGAAATGGGATTTTTAAAAGAGTTTAAAGAATTTGCAATGCGCGGTAGCGTCATTGATTTAGCAGTCGGTGTGGTAATTGGAGGGGCATTTGGTAAAATTGTGACCTCATTAGTGGATGATATTATTATGCCTCCAATTGGATTTGTCACTGGAGGGGTCGACTTTTCTGCATTGAAATATGTATTAAAGGAAGCTAATGAAGCTGCTGGCGTCACAGAGGTAGCGGTAAACTATGGTAATTTCATCAATGTATTAATCCAATTTATCATTGTTGCATTCTGTATTTTTATGGTGATCAAAGGGTTGAACTCGATGAAGAGAGAGAAGCCTGCGGAACCTGAGGTGGCTCCGGCTCCAACTAAGGAAGAAGCATTGTTGACGGAAATCAGAGATATTTTAAAGAATAAATAAGCTTGATATTCAAGCTTTGAAGCAAGTAAACCAAGATTAATGGCTTGGATTTACTTGCTTTTTAAATTTAAATCCAATATAGTGTTGCGGAATTGTGAAATAAACTTTATTTTTGCATTCCTGTTTAGGGACAGATATTGAATAAACGTATTAAAACAAGCATACAAGCGTCATGAAGAGAACATTTCAGCCTTCACAAAGAAAAAGAAGAAATAAGCACGGTTTTAGAGAGCGTATGAGCTCAGCTAATGGTAGAAGAGTATTAGCTTCTCGTAGAGCTAAAGGTAGAAAACGCCTTTCAGTTTCTGACGAATACCGTCACAAAGGTTAATTTTAAATTCGCCGGTGATAGGAAGACCGCGCTAATATAGCCGGATTAATGGTCATCGAGATGAAAAAAAATACATTTACTAAAGAAGAACGATTATGCAGTAAAAGGAGCATAGACTACCTTTTCCTTAATGGTTCTTCTTTTGTTGTGTATCCTTTTAGGATTGTATATACTGTTTCCTCCCAGGAATCGACAGGAGCAATTCAAGCCATCATTTCAGTTTCAAAGCGTAGATTTAAACGTGCAGTAGCTCGTAATCGGATAAAGCGTCTGATGCGCGAATGCTATCGTTTAGAAAAACACAAGCTATATGATTTTTTGGCGGATCAATCCTTACCTTTGTTATTAGCTATGCAATACATCGGGAAAGAGGTTCTTCCCTATGAGGAACTTCGAGAAAAGATGCATAAGCTATTAGATAAATTAGCAAATGAATTGGATAAATCTAATTTGGGAAAAGGGGATTAAATTACCTATTAAGTGGGTTTTCCTTCTTATTATTCGGTTTTATCAACTATTTATATCTCCATTGTTGGGGGCCAATTGTAGGTATACACCAACATGTTCTCAATATGGGAAAGAAGCAATTTTAAAACATGGTCCATTTCGAGGGGGGTGGTTAACGCTTAAGCGAATTGTTCGTTGTAATCCTTGGGGTGGTCATGGTCATGATCCAGTACCTTAATTTATGTCTACTACTTATATTTTATCGATAGAAACTGCTACTCCTGTGTGTTCTGTTTCTTTATTCTCGGAGCAACAGCTAATACATACCGTTCGCGCATCTGCTGAAAATATGCATGCAAATGAGTTGACCCTATGCATGCAGCGATTACTTGATGAAACGGAAGTCTCGTTTAATCAACTAAGTGCCATTGCCGTAAGTAAAGGTCCTGGTTCTTATACCGGATTAAGAATTGGAGTATCAGCGGCAAAGGGATTATGTTACGCATTGGATATTCCATTAATAGGGATCAATAGTTTATCGGCAATGTTAGGGGGTTACCGGTCGAATAATCCGAATGATGATACAAACCTTTTGTATTGTCCGATGATTGATGCGAGAAGACAAGAAGTTTATACCCTTATGCAGCATGGAGAACTTGGTTTAATAAAAGAAACACATGCATTAATTGTAGATGCAGATACGTTTACATCTTACACAGATCAGGGATGGAAGCCCGTGTTATTTGGGTCTGGGGCAGATAAATTTATCCCGCTATTTGAAAACAATAAGCAAATTCAAATTATACCTCAATTTGAAAGTTTAGCATCGTACCAGATGGAAATGGCTTATGCCTGCTATCAGGCTAAACAGTTTGAAGATATCGCTTATTTTGAACCTTATTACTTGAAAGATTTTATTGCCACTCAGCCTAAGAAAATCTTGTTATAACCATCGTTTTCTTTTAAACCAGATGAAAATGATAAAAGAAATTAAGATCATCACGACCATTAGAAAAGGGTAACCATAATACCATTCTAATTCAGGCATGTTTTTGAAATTCATGCCATATACGCCTACAATAAAGGTTAAAGGCATGAAGAATACAGAAATAATGGTCAAAATACGCATGATTTCGTTTGTATGGTTCGACTCAATATTGAAATATAAGGAAAGTAATTGGGCGGTATTTTCTCCAGTGTTTCTATACAAAGTGTTTGTCCTGGAGTAAATATCGCGTAGATCTTGGGTATAGATGTTTTTATACTCCGGCATATGAAAATAATCTACAATGTCTTTATAAAGTGTTATAATGATTCGGATAAGATCAATCTGCCTTTTGAGGTAATATAATTTTTGGAGAAATGGTTTCCTTCGACTATGTAAAAATACGATTTCCTCATAATCATCTAATTTCAGCGATAAATCTTCAATAATGAGCTTCTCAAAGGTTTTTATTGAAGAAGATACCAGGGAGTTTACGAGACTTTTGCTAGATTTTAATCGTTTGTTTGTTTTATCTAGGTTGATGAGTTCAGAAAGCAAAGAGAGTTGATGCCGATGGACCGTAATGATAAAATCTTCATTGTAAAAAATGGAAATTCTGTTGGTTAAGTCTGTGAGCGTATCGGAGTTTTCAGGGAATTTTTCAGCAATGGAGCGAATAATCAAAAAGTGATAATTCTCAAATTCTTCAATTTTTGGCAAATGACCTATTTCTAAGCAATCTTTGATGGATGCATCATGCAGTTTGAATTTGTCCTTAAGGGTTTCAAAATCCTCCATGCTTGGATTAAAGATATCATACCAATCATAACCATGCTCTTCTTTACTATTGATTTGAGTTATCATAAGTTGTTATTACAAATAGGAAATTAAATAGATTTTATCAACATTCAAAACGATATTCAATTTTATCGACTTAAAAAGTTAAAGTCCTTGCTGATCGTAAAAAATAAAAGCGTTGTTTGATTTCTTCAAACAACGCTTTTAAAAAGGCATTTACTATTTTAATTATTTTTTAGCCGCTTTTTTCTCGGTGTATTCTTTGTTTAACGCATCTACAACAGTGCTGGTGATATCCATAGCAGGATCTGCATAAAGTACAGTTGGATTTGTTTTAGAATAGGTCAAGACGATTTTATAACCTTTTTCTTCGGCATGTTTTTTCATGTAGTCCGTAATCGCGGTATAAACTTTCGTCATTTCAGTTTGTTCTTCTTGCGCTATAGATGAGGAAGCATTCTGGTCCATTTTACCAAGATCATTTTGATGTCTCACTAATCTTTCTTCAGTTGCTTGACGTTCAGTTGCACTCATAGTCGCAGCCTTTTGTTGGTAATCTGCTAATTCTCTTTGGTATGCTTGGCCTTTAGCTTGTAAGTCAGCTTGTGCTTTTTTCACTTTCGCTTCAAGAGTAACACGGATATCTTTAAAATATTGGTATTTCTCTGAAAGGGTGTCAGAATTTACATATACAATTTTTTCTGGTTGAGGGGTTGCTTCAGTAGAAGCAGTAGGCGTTGTGGCCGCAGTTTCAGCACTAGGCTTTTGATTACAAGACATCATTGCTGCAGTAGCTACAATTCCTAAAGTCAGGTTTAAAAATTTATTCATTCTTATCGTATTTTCATTTTTTATTAAACAACAAACTTAAGATAATAAAATGAATTTTTACAAATGCAGGATTAAAACATGAAAAAATAGCAGAATAATAGGGTTATTTTTTATGCGTGTTTTAGCTGTTTATTTGACATCTTAAAGTTTGATAATTAGCCATTAATTTCGTATTTTTGAAAGTTAATCAACAGTAATTTTAATAGTTTTTCATGAGCGAAGAAAATAAAAAAGCATCAACGTATTCTGCCGATAATATTCAGGTTTTAGAAGGATTAGAAGCCGTACGTAAGCGTCCTTCTATGTATATAGGTGATACTGGGGTTAAAGGCCTACATCACCTGGTTTATGAAGTGGTCGATAACTCCATCGATGAAGCTGTTGCGGGTTATTGTAACGATATTCTAGTCACTATACATCCAGATAACTCCATATCTGTAAAAGATAATGGTCGCGGTATTCCGACTGGTATCAATAAAAAAGAAAATAAATCAGCATTAGAATTAGTAATGACTGTGCTCCATGCTGGGGGTAAATTTGATAAAGATACTTATAAAGTTTCTGGAGGATTGCACGGTGTGGGTGTTTCCTGTGTGAACGCATTATCTACGCTATTGCGTGCTGAAGTGTATCGTGATGGAAAGATTTATGTTCAAGAATATGAAAAGGGTAAGCCAAGATTTGATGTGAAGGAAATTGGCGAAAGTGATGTTACGGGTACAATAGTAACCTTTCATCCAGATCCTGAAATTTTCACCACAACCGTTGTTTATAATTACGATACATTGGCCAATCGCTTACGCGAATTGTCTTTCTTAAATAAAGGAATTACATTGACTATTGTGGATGAGCGTGAGGTGTTGGATAATGGTGAGCTTAAATCACAAGTATTCTTCTCTGAGGGTGGACTTCAAGAATTTGTTAAGTTTTTGGATGGTAACCGACAATCCATAATACCAGATCCAATTTATGTGGAGGGTATAAAACAAGGGGTTCCTGTGGAATTGGCCTTACAATATAATGATACCTATACGGAGAATGTACATTCTTACGTCAATAATATTAATACGATAGAAGGTGGTTCACACGTAGCTGGTTTTCGTCGAGGATTAACCCGTACCCTTAAAAAGTATGCGGATGACTCGGGTTTGTTAAAGAATTTGAAAGTTGATATTACAGGAGATGATTTTCGTGAAGGATTGACCGCTGTAATATCTGTAAAAGTTGCTGAACCGCAGTTTGAAGGACAAACAAAAACGAAATTAGGTAACTCTGAAGTAATGGGTGCTGTGGATGTAGCGGTAGGTGAAATCTTAAGCTCCTATTTAGAGGAAAACCCACGTGAAGCGAAGCAGATCGTTCAGAAAGTAGTAATTGCTGCGCAAGCACGTGCAGCAGCACGTAAAGCTAGAGAGTTAGTTCAACGTAAAACGGTGATGGGTGGCTCTGGTTTGCCTGGTAAATTAGCCGATTGTTCTGATAATGATCCTGTAAAATGTGAAATATTCTTCGTGGAGGGGGATTCTGCAGGGGGTACTGCAAAACAAGGTCGTGATCGTAAAACGCAAGCAATTATGCCTTTAAGGGGTAAGATATTGAATGTTGAAAAAGCGATGGAACATAAGATCTATGAAAACGAAGAGATCAAAAATATGTTCACTGCCTTAGGCGTTAGTATTGGTACTGCTGAGGATTCCAAGGCTTTGAATATAGATAAATTGCGTTATCATAAAATCATCATCATGACGGATGCGGATGTGGATGGTTCTCACATCGCTACCTTATTGTTGACTTTCTACTTCCGTTATATGAAAGAGTTAATTGAGCGTGGATATGTTTACATTGCTACGCCTCCTTTATATATGGTGAAAAAAGGGAAAGAGTTTGAATATGCTTGGACTGAGGATCAACGTTTATCAGCCATTCAGCGCTTAAGAGGAGCTGGAAAAGAAGATAGCGTTCACGTTCAACGGTATAAAGGACTTGGAGAAATGAACGCAGAACAATTGTGGGATACGACCATGGATCCAAATAGACGTACCTTACGTCAAGTTACGATAGACAATGCGGCGGAATGTGATCGTATATTTTCGATGTTAATGGGCGATGAAGTTGCTCCACGTCGAGAGTTTATTGAGAATAATGCGCGATATGCAAAAATTGATATTTAATCAATGAAATATAATTTAAAGTAAAGCCGGCTATTTATAGCCGGCTTTATTTTTTGTATCGATTTAGGCCACTCAGCTAAACCAAACTTTTAAGTCAAATATTATTAATTTAAAAGATAATTAATTTCAAGTAAATTTAAGTCAGTTACCTTTAGTCTAATGATCGATTTTGCTCATTATTTTGTCTTGTAGGTATGTCTGCTTCATTTTGGTTGACTATTGTTTTTTTTCTTGCATCCCATAGAATTCTTGCCCAACAGGATATGGAGGACGTTTTGGCGTTTCAATTGTTGGCATCTATGAAGGATGAAGAAAGTTATGAATTCTATTCTGAACGATTGAAAGAATTGATCCTTCATCCGTTGGATTTAAACCAGGTAAACGAAGAAAATTTAGCCTATCTTTTTTTTCTTAGTCCTTATCAGATTCAACAGTTGCTAGATTATCGATCGTTTGCAGGGCCTTTCTTTTCCCCATTGGAATTGCAAGCCATTCCAGGTTTTACGTTAGAAACTATTCAATTGATGCTGCCATTTGTACAGGTAGGAACCGGTGTTTCCAGCAGTAAATTGATGAATACGAATTGGAAATCCAATATTAATGGTTCTTTAATGAGCACTTACAGCCGGGTTTTACAATCGCAAAGAGGATATGAAATAACCGACCCTCATCGGTCTGCATATTTGGGTAGTCCTGATCGATTAGCCATCCGATTGAGGATGTCCATTCAAAAGTATATGCAATTGTCTTTGAATATGGAGAAAGATGCGGGAGAGCCATTCTTTGCCTATAAACAACGAATGGGATTTGATCATTATTCAGGATCCATTTTAGTTAGACCTGGAAAAAGAATAAACAAAGTACTGGTTGGGGATTATAATTTACAATTTGGACAAGGCCTTTGGTTGTGGACAGGGAATCGATATTCGGCAGGGGAAGGTGTTGGGCAAGTAATCAGTCATCCAAATGGTATTATCCCGCATACCGGCATGGCAGAGAGTAGGTTTATGCGGGGAGTTGCCAGCAGCGTAACATTTGGACAATTGATGCTGTCCCCATTTTTGGCGTATAATCAATACAGCGCTACGGTTCAACAACATGAGGATGGTTTTGTGCGTAGTATCAATTATTCTGGATTGCATCGTACCCCGAGTGAACAACGGAATAGAAAGGCTTTGGGGCAGTGGGTTATGGGGACTCATCTTTTGTTTACGACAGGTTCTTGGAAATTTGGAACTGGATGGTCCAGTTTGTTTTTTGATAAGGAAATTAGGCCCAATACCAGCAATAATTTAGGGTATCGTTTTCAGGGAGATCAATTGGAATCTTTCTCTTTAGACTTTCAATACCACTGGAAGCAGGTTTTAATTTTTGGGGAATCCGCACATAGTGTGGGAGCTGGATTTGCGCATTATTACGGTTTGATTACTGGATTGGGAGAGAAGTTTTCTATCGCTGTGAGTTATCGGGATTACCAGAAAAACTACCTGCAATTTTTTGCTCAATCATTTCAAGAACAAAGTAATTTGGGAAATGAACGCGGCTTGTTTTTGGTGGTTGATTATCATCCTTCCAAATGGATGACCTGGAGTCATAGTATAGATAGAATGTACGCTCCGGGAATTAGGTTTCGTGCAAAGGAACCGAGTTATGGTTGGCGATTTCAATCGCAGTATACGTATCGCTGGCATAAAAGAGGAATTCTAAAATTGAAATATCAGATTAAATCCATGGAAGAGAATTACCGGTCTAACCTTCAAATTCCTGAGGGTTTGGCGGAGGTGACTAGGCATCAATTTCGAGTGATGAATCAACTTAAATTAACGGAAACTTGGCATATTGCTCATGGGTTTGAATATAAATTTTTCTCCAAGGATGCTGAAGATGATTCTCAAGGCTATTTAATTTATCAAGATATTTTATGGAAGAATGTATGGAACTGCTTTTATGGCAATATTCGTTTTTCCTATTTTGATACTTCGGACTATAATTCAAGAATTTATATTTATGAACGGGATGTATTGCATGCCTTTTCTTTTCCCGCATATTATCGAAAGGGAATAAGGCTTTACAGTAATCATCGATTTAAAGTAATAAGAAACCTTGATTTTTGGGCTAAGTTTGGTTGGAGTAATTATTTTAATGAAGAATCCTTAGGTTCTGGGCTGGATATTATCAAGGGGCCGAATAAATCAGAAATTAAGTTTCAAATTCGATATTCCTGGTAGTTATGGATGTTCGGAAACTTTCCATTGGGCACCTGCCTTTTTTGCGCATATTATTGATTTATATGCTAGGTTTAGAATTGGGATCAGGAATACCCTGGACACAAAACCTTCAAATAAATTTTATTGTTGCTGGATTTTTTAGCTTAATCATCCTTTTGATGCTGCAAGCATTCGGGGAGAAGAGGGTTTTGACATTTAGTTGCTATTTTGTATTGTTCGGACTATCCCTCTTGTGTGGTTCCAAAAATTATGCAATGGGATATGATGAAACAGCTAACAAAGGGCAGTTTATTGCGGAAGTTGTTTCTTTAGCTTCTGAAACGCAACATCAAATTAGGGTTGAGGTTGTATTGAAAAAACAAATCAAAGATGCAGGGGTTCATGCTATTCGTATCCCTGCATTGGCCTTGTTCTGGAAGGATGCTGAAAATATGCAGGACTATTCAAGCGGAGATCTTATTCAATTTGAAGGACTATTGACGCCAGTACAAGGGCCTTTAAATCCCCAGGAATTTGATTATGCAAATTATTTAAAAGGGAAATCGATTAGGTTTCAAGTCCAAGGTTCGGCTAAAGAGCTCCGTTTATTAAGGAAGTCTACTTCATGGTCTATTTATAATACAGGTCAGCATATTCAACAAATACTGGCGGAAAAGTATAAAAAATTTTTTCAAGAGGAAGAGGTATTTCAAGTCATCGCTGCCATTAGTATTGGTTTAAGGACAGATTTTTCAAAGCAACTTTTGAAAACCTATATTAATACGGGTACGATCCATGTATTGAGCGTGTCTGGCATGCATATAGGCTTATTGTACTTAGTATTAACATTTCTTTTAAAACCAATCGATTACCTTAATCATGGTCGAAATATGAGGTTTTTATTGACTATGCTATTCATTTGGTTTTATGCAATGATCTGTGGGTTTTCACCTGCAGTTTTGAGGGCTACGGTGATGTATAGCTTGTTGTTATATGGGTATTGGAAACATCAATCCATTATCTCGTTTAACCTGCTATTTGCCTCTGCTTGGATTTTATTAATCATAGATCCAGATATGCGTTATGATATAGGTTTTCAATTATCCTATTTAGCGATTTTGGGAATCATGCTTTTTGTTCCCATTTTTCAAAAAATAGGCTACTCTTCTAAAAAATGGAAAAAATCACTACTGAATTTAATTTACAGTGCTATTGCAGCTCAACTCATCTGCAGCCCTTTAACCTTATATTATTTCCATCAGTTTCCGCTTTATTTTCTCGCTGCAAATATCTTGATGGCAATTCCATCAGCAGTGATTTTATACCTTAGTTTAATTCTTATGCTTTCTCCATTTCAGGTTTTAAATGAAATACTTGCAACTTGCATGACTCAGTTGATAGAAGAAATTCATATGCTGTTAAAATTTATAGAAGGACTTCCATTTTCAAGTTTTGAAGGTATTCATTTTAGCTTTTCCATGATGATAATAAGCTATGGTGCCTTGTTGGCATTTTTCTTTTCATATGCGTTAAGGTATAAATATTTATTTCTACTGGCCCAAATGTTCATGCTTTTTTTGATCGTCTTGTTCTGTTTTGGTATTTATCAAGATGCCGTGTATAAAGGATTGATTTTTTACCAAGTGAAAAAGGATATTGCAATTTCATATATCCATCAAGGGGAAGTCTTATTGGTATCAACTTTTGATTCCCTTCAGCATAATCAACTTCAGTATGCAGTAATGCCTCATTTAAATCGATATCAACAGTTTAAACCTTGGAAGGATAATCAATTGATCAAATTAAGTCGGAATCAAAATGTTAATGAATTGTTGACTTTTGGATCTTCTTTAAAATTGTTTATACTGAACCAAACTTGTCAAAGGATTCCAGAGGTTGATGTCTTATTGATTCGCAATAATAGCGAGTTGGATTCCATACCATATTCAAAAATATGTATTCTTGATGGTTCAAACCATGATGAATACCTAGTCCAACTTAAATTGAAAATGGATTCCATAAAGCAACCCTATTACCTATTGAAGGATAATTTTGCGTATGTTTGGGATAGGTAGTTATCATGGAACAAACGGCATTATCAATTTTAAAACAATATTGGGGTTATGATAAATTTCGTCCTTTACAAGAAGAAATTATTCATGATGTATTATTAGGAAAAGATACCCTTGCTTTGTTGCCAACAGGTGGTGGTAAATCCATATGCTTTCAAGTACCCGCCCTATTAAAGGAAGGGATTTGTATCGTCATAACACCTTTGATTGCCTTGATGAAGGATCAGGTTGAAAACTTGCGTAAAAGGAATATTCCTGCTATCGCCATCTTTTCGGGCATGTCTCCCCGGGAGGTTGATATCGCTTTAGATAATTGCATATTTGGTCAAATAAAGTTTCTCTATTTATCCCCAGAACGATTATATTCTGATTTAGTACAAGAACGCATCAGGCATATGAAGGTTAATTTATTTGCGATCGATGAAGCGCATTGTATTTCTCAATGGGGTTATGACTTTAGACCGCCATATTTAGAATTGGTTAAACTTAGGGACTTACAAGCTCAAACAACTTTTCTAGCATTAACAGCTACGGCTACGCCTTTGGTTGTGGAAGATATTCAAGAAAAGTTGGGATTTAAAGAGCAGCATGTTCTTTCTAAAAGTTTCAAGCGAGATAACTTAGGATATATGATCTTTGAGGAAGAGGATAAGATGGGTAGAATGATGCGTATCGTTCAGAAAATGGGCGGCACAGGCATCATTTATGTTCGTAACCGACGAGAAACGCAAGAGGTCGCCCAATATCTTTTCAATCATGGTGTTTCCGCAGATTATTACCATGCAGGTTTAGATTTGGCTATTCGAATGAAAAAGCAAGAGGCATGGACTGCAGGGAAAACTAGAATCATTGTCGCCACAAATGCATTTGGAATGGGGATTGATAAGGCAGATGTTCGATTTGTAATTCACCTGGATATTCCGGACTCTTTAGAGGCTTATTATCAGGAAGCTGGAAGGGCAGGAAGGGACGGTAAGAAGGCCTATCCAGTTCTCTTATATAATCAATCGGATCGCGATGGCCTATGGGAAAATATTGAATTAAATTTTCCGGAAATTTCATTTATACAACAAGTGTATCATCAGCTTTGTAATTATTTTCAAATCGCTTTTGGAGCTGGTAAAAATATGACCTTTGATTTTGATGTGCTGGATTTTTCGAAGAGGTATAAATTGGAAGTTTTAAAAACTCTTGCTGCGTTAAAGTTTTTGGAAGGGGATGGTTGGATCACATTGACAGAAGCGGTATACATCCCAGCACGATTTAAATTTGAGGTAGATTATCAAGAGTTATACAAACTTCAAGTTCAAAGTGCAATTTATGATCCCATTATTAAGGCTATCCTTAGATTTTATGGGGGAGTATTTGATTTTTTTGTTCCTATTAATGAATTTGAAATAGCGAAGAAATTAGGCAAGTCCTATGATGAAATTGTACAAATTCTCCAAAAATTACAACAGCTTGAATTAGCTACCTATATCGCAAAAAAAGATTCTCCTCAATTGCAATTCTTAGCGTCAAGAGTAGATTATAAACATTTACACATTGATGCCCAATTCATAGCCAGCAGAAGGCAATTAAAGCAGGAACAAGTAAAAGCTATATACGGTTATTTAGATCAGAAAACCTGTAGGAGTATTGCTTTACAGCGCTATTTTGGAGAAGAAACTGATGAACCTTGTGCTGCATGTGATTTATGTTTGGTTAGGGTACATCAAACTAATCAAGCTAAAGTAATTGAAGAGCAATTCAAAAATTTGCTGATTGAAAGGCCTTTGTCTTTACATAATTTAATAGAGTCAGCCACTGTAGGAAAGGAAAGTTTACGTTTAAAAGTCCTCAGAACGTTAATAGATCAAGAAAAAATCTTAGTCGATAATGATTTATACTCTTGGAAAGCATTCTAACTATTTTTAGTCCAAGTAATCATAGGAATGCATCTAATTTTACCTTAGCTGCCAACTAGTAAATACTGTTTTTAGTTGGTAAATTATTAATATTGAGTAAAATACACTATTTTTAATTAGCGTTGTGGAATCCCGTTATTTTCTGCATCCATAAGGAACATGTATCAAATTGTTCTATCAAACTAACATTTAAATTATGAAAAAAGTCTTTTGGATTTTTGTTTTCATGCTTCCTATTTTAATCATGGGGCAGACTAATAAAACGGATTCTACACAAATAAAACGATGGTTAGAAGTTGAACGTTTAATTAGCATAAAGAACTATGCAGAAACGATGCCTATCTTACAAGATATCAAAGCGCAAGCTAAGCAAGAAAAGGATGAGGCTACTCATATCAAAGCGACGCTTGCGTTATTCCATACTTTCAAAATTAATAACGGAGATGCCTTATCTTTTGAAAAGGTAGTTGAAAGTTTTGAGCAAGAAATAGGGAACGCTAAGGGCGTTACAAAAGCCTTGTATTATAACCTTTTTGCAAGTTACCTACTGGCTAATAACTATCGAAATGCGAGTAAAAGTGATCATTTTTTTATTAAGGAAAACAACAAGGGTAAAACGCGAATTATTGATTCTTTATTTCAATTGTCAATTCAAGAGAAAACCTTATTGGAAAATGAACAGACAAAAGATTGGTTAGAATTATTTGAGGATAGTACAAACAGGATTTTAACCCCTACATTATTCCATTATGTAGGCTATAACTATATTAATTTCTTAGGGACTTCGACGATTGAGCAAAATCAACCTAAAATTGATTCAATTAGCGCAAGTTTATCAACAATCAATGAAAGTAGGAACTTTCCTGATGCGGAATCTTTTCTTCGATCTCAACGCTTGATAGATTTAAAATCAAATAATCTACTATGGTTTGAAGCTATCAGGAAGCAGATTGATTCTTATAAAAGTGATTATAATGTATTTTTATTGTATGAGCTAGCAACGGCCAAAAGATTTATTTCTAAGGCCTCAGAGATCCTTAATTTAATTGATGAAGGACGTGAAAATTACCCTAATTCACCTTGGTTAATTAATTTGGAAAATTTGTATAAGCAAATCAAAAAAGTTCAATTATCTCATTCTCATAAAAATTTTCATCCTGCTGATCAATACATTCCAATTAAAATTTCTGTTAAAAATGTTGATTCAATATATATTAGGGTTTTCAACACGAAACAAACACTCAAAAATCCGAAGAAAATTGTAACAAAGTATGATTCTTTAAGTCATCGTGTTACTTTGGCAGCAGAAGTCGTTTATGAAGAAATACTAAAATTAAAACATTTCGATGATGAATTGCTGCATGAAACCATTTATAAATTGAATCCATTACCATATGGCCATTACACTGTACATATTTCTAATAATAAAGATTTTATAGATGATGGTTTATACCAAGAAGTCTCAAAAAGTGAAATTTATTCATCCGATATTTTTATATCAAGCAGCTTGGAAAAAGAATCAAAGAACATTCAAATTTTCAATGCATTGTTAATTAACAGGAAAACCGGTAAACCATATGCAAATAAACATGTGAAGTTATATGAATTGTACAAAGATGAACCACTAAAAAAAATTATTAAATTAACAACAAATCAGCAAGGTATCTTTGAATTTAAATCAAAAGATGCTAAAGATCATTCAGCATTAGATGATTATTTGTTATACCTCGAAGATGAAAAACAATTAATAGATTTATTTGAACTGAACCATATTTCAGATGATTTTTCAAATAAAAATCACATTGACAACAACGATTATCTTGTTGCTACCGTATTAACTGACCGTGCCATTTATAGACCAGGACAGCAAGTTTTTTTTAAAACTATCCTATATAATAATCATTATACAAAAGGCGCGGTACTGGCCAATAAAAAATTTAAAGCGATTCTATTAGATGCCAATAGAAAGGCTGTAGATACTATTGAAATAAAGAGCAATGCTTTTGGGTCAGCTGATAGTAGCTTTTTTATTCCTAAAATAGGTTTGAATGGATGGTTTCGAATCGTAATAAAAGATAAGGAAGATGATTTAGGAAATCAAAGTTTCCAGGTTGAAGAATATAAACGACCAACTTATAAGGTTCAATTTGAGATCAATAAAGAGACTTATACGAAGAAGGATACCGCGAAGTTTATTGGTTCCGCTGAAATGTTATCAGGTGCTAAAGTGATTAATGGAGAGGTGCGCTATAAAGTTCATATCAACGGTATTCAACCATGGTATAGAAATCAATTATATGCAGATAGTACTGTGTTTACCGATGAGTCTGGACGATTTGTAATACGCATTCCATTGATGGATACGATATTCAAAGATTTTAAGGAATTCACTATTCAATTGGTTGCCGATGTGGTTAATCAAACTGGTGAGTTACAATCTACCAGGATGAATTATACTTACAGTTCTAAACCTTGGATGATATCTATTGAAACCCCAAATCAGTTAGAATATCCAAATTGGAAATCAGTGAAGATTAATACCACGAATAAGAATGGTCAACCTTTTCAATTTTCAGGAAAAGTTGATGTGTATAAATACAAAAGCACTGACGCTGTAATCACCAATGAGGAACGATTATTTTTTGCCAACACAGGGTATCATTTGTTAAGCACTGCCGATTATAAAAAATACTTCCCTACGATTTTCGATGAACTGATTTTAGATAGTAATAAAAAAGAGTTCATTAAATCGTATAATTTTGACACCAGAGATACGAGTGTTTTGCGGCTTGATTCCAATCTATTTACTTCAGGGAAATATTACTTGGAGGCTTACACGATGCAAGGAGAGGATACAATTCGTACAGTCCGAGATATTTCAATTTTAGATCCAATAACAAAAAAATCTGACAGCAGTACCTTTTTCACGTATCATTTTGATAAAGAATTTTATGACGAAGGGGATATAGTTACTTTGACTTTTCAGACGGATGCCAAGGCAGCACAGGTTTTGTATTTATATAAATTAACGGGTAATGGTAAAAAAGAACTGAGTTTACATCCATGGAAGGAGGGTAAAATAACCCATCAATTCAAATTAAGTAAGGAGGAAACGGATCTAAATTTATCCTTTCAGTCTATTTTCTTAGTAGAAAACAAGTTGTCAAATGTCAATATTTATGTTCCTATTTTCCGTTTTGATAAAAATCTTCATATTACTAAAACAACTTTTCGAGATAAAATTACTCCTGGTCAAAAGGAAACTTGGAGTTTTACAGTACTTCAAAAGGATACAGTAATAGCTACCGAAGTTCTAGCAACAATGTACGATAGTTCATTAGACGACTTTAGGAACCATTCATTCCCCTCTCAATTTATGAGAAAGTATCCTAATTTTAGTTATGCTAATTTCTATCATATAACCAATGAATTTTATGATCTTAAAACCTCATACGACATTTTTAATCAAGATTTAAATATATTATCAAGAGGAAATGAAATCATTCAAATCAATAATTTCAATCTGTGGTATATCCATAAATTTATGAACTATTCTGTCGGAAAAATTGGAAGAAACGTTCAATTTGACAGTGAAAATTCATTGGATGAGGTGGTTGTAGTCGGATATGGATCGTTGAAAAAAGAGTCTGTAGTCGGTGCAGTAGAAGGTAGGGTATCTGGTCTTGCAGTAAATCAATCAGCAGGCAGTCCCGGTAACAATTTTTTTATTCGAGGTAATAACGACTTTGGTTCTAATCAGAAGCCTTTAATCGTGTTAGATGGTGAGATTTTTGAAGGTGATATGCAGTCAATAAATCCAGAGGATATCGAAAGTTTTTCGATCTTAAAAGATGAAAAATCAACTTCGATCTATGGTTCTAGAGGAACTAATGGTGTCATATTGATTATTACCAAATCTGGGAAAAAGAAGTCGGACCTTTTAAATCAAGTCCAAGCAAGAACCAATCTGCAAGAAACAGCTTTCTTCTATCCAACCTTGTATACGAATGAAAAAGGAGAAGTTAGCTTTCAGTTTGACAGCCCAGAGGCATTGACGAAGTGGAAATTGTTATTATTTGCACATGGTAAGAACTTAGAGGCGAGTTCAGGTATGTTTTTCGCTCAAACACAAAAACAGCTTATGGTAAGACCGAACTTACCTCGATATTTTAGGGAAAAAGATGAAATAGTTATCAAAGCGCAGGTTCAAAACCTCAGTGAAAAAGGGTTGAAAGGCGTCGCTAGAATTGAACTATTGGATCCTGAAACGAATCAAAATATCAATGCAAAATTTGAATTGACTAGCGTTACAACTGAATTTGAAGTTGCTGCTGAGAATAATACAATCGTTTCATGGCGCATAAAAATTCCGGAACATCAACATATGGTTCATGTGAAAATTATTGCAGCGAATGAAGAGTTTTCGGATGGCGAACAAATAGAAGTACCTATACTTTCCAATAAAATCTTTATTACAGATTCAGAGAAAGTAATATTAAAATCGAGTCAGCAAAAAGAATATAAATTGGAAATCACATCCAAGGATAATGTGCAGGCTAAAATACAAATTCAAAGCAATCCAATTTTAGAAATTATTTCAGCATTGGATTACTTGAAAAATTATCCATATGAATGTTCGGAGCAATTAACCAGTAAATGGTTTGGACTGCAAATGGTTCGTTACATAGATAAGTTTTATCCAAAGATCTCCACATACTTCAAGTCATTGAATGTAGAAGAATCTACTAGTAAATTATCGAAGGGTAGCTCACTTAGTGAACTGCAGCTGAATGAAATGCCATGGTTAAGGGAAATTGAAAACGATGAGCAGAAGATCAAAGAATTAGCGACATTATTCAATAGCAATATCAATGAGGAAATCTCCGATTTAGAGAAGAAAATGTTTAAAAAACAATTGAAATCTGGAGGATTTACCTGGTTTGATGGCGGTCAAGAAAACATCTCCATTTCCATTCGTATTTTGGAGATCGTTGGAAAGGTTCTGTACTTAGACAAATCGCTTGTTAGGAATGAAATGCATGCTGCTATGAAGAAATTAAGTGAATATTTGGATCAAAATGAAGAGATCTATGCAGCAAAAGCTTCAGCAGAGGTCGCATTGGATTATTTATTTGCACGCAAATATTGGACGGCATTCTTCCCTCTTGAAGAAAAAAATATCGAAAAACTAAAAGTACGAATTGCTGCAGCACCTTTTCTTACTGCGGAGCAACCTGCAGGTTTAGCTGCGAAAGCATGGATTGTCAATCAACTATTTGGTGCTAGCAAACAATCCAATGAAATTAAGAATCGGTTAAGCCAAGAAGTGATCTTTGATGCAGATAAGGGGATGTATTGGGAAAGTAATGATAGGAGGTATAACAATGTCAGTTTACATTCCTACATGGTAGAAGCTTATAAATTAAATGACCCTAGTCAGTTAAATGAAATTACACAATGGTTGTTCTATAAGAAAGAATCTACTTACTGGTATAGTACTTGGATGACTGTTGATGCCATATATGCTTTGTTATTAGCGAATAATCCAGAAGATTTTGCAATGGAAAATACCGTTAATGTATGGGTAGATGCTAAAGAAGTTCCGATGGATAAATCCAGTTTAGGACAAGTGGAGAAAGTACTAAAGAAAGAGGATTTAAGTTCAAATAAGTTAATTGCTATTAAGAACAATAATATTAGGACAATTTATGGAGGAATCTACCATCAATATTTTGTTGCCGCAGAGGATATAAAAAGTAGTGCTAATAGCATATCTGTTCGTAAGGTGTTCTTAGTGGAACGAAATGCTGTTTGGGTGGAAACAAACACGGCAAAAATAGGAGAGAAAGTGAAAGTGAAAATAACGGTGATCAATGACAACCCAATTCAGTATGTGCACTTAAAAGATAACAGGCCGGCGGGTGTTGAACCTGAGTTTGTAGCCTCTGGTCAATCCTGGTGGAGAGGGTATTACTTCACGCAGAAAGATGCCTCGAATAATTATTTCTTTGATGTAATGAATAAAGGGAAATTCGAATATGAATATATCGTGAAGACAAATAATGTAGGCGTGTTTAATTCAGGAATAACGACGATATCCTGTATGTATGATCCAACAGTGAATGCGCGGTCTGAAAACATCATGTTAACCATCGAAGAATAATACGTAAGAAATACCTATTCAAAAGAAAGGCTTCTGAATGTAATTCAGAAGCCTTTCTTTTGAATAGCTACGGGTTAATAATTTACTTTTTTAATTGATCAACCACGACTATTTTTTCCTTAAGGATTTCTTTACTGTTATTTTTTGCATGATTTACTGTATGACCTCCAAGAATAGGTGCAATGACTAAACCTACCAAACAAGTTAATTTAATCAATATGTTCATGGAAGGGCCTGAAGTATCTTTGAATGGATCACCTACCGTATCTCCAGTCACTGCCGCTTTATGGGCATCTGAACCTTTATAGGTCATTTCTCCATTGATCATAACACCTGCTTCGAAGGATTTTTTCGCGTTATCCCATGCTCCACCGGCATTGTTTTGAAATATCGCCCACAACACTCCGGATACAGCAACTCCCGCCATATAAGCGCCTAAAGCTTCTGCGCCCATAACAAATCCTACGATGATAGGAGTAATGATGGTCATTGCTCCCGGCAGCATCATTTCGCGCAATGCAGCTTTGGTCGAAATATCCACGCATTTTTCATAATCTGGTTTTCCAGTTCCTTCCAAAATACCAGGAATTTCCTTGAATTGCCTACGTACTTCATTCACCATGTCCATGGCAGCCTTACCTACCGATTGCATAGCAAGCGCAGAAAATACCACCGGAATCATCCCGCCTATAAACAAAGCCGCTAATACATCAGCCTTGAAAATATTGATGCCGTCTATGCCCGTAAAAGTAACATAGGCGGCAAATAAAGCGAGGGCAGTCAAGGCTGCGGAAGCAATCGCAAAACCTTTTCCTACAGCGGCAGTCGTATTCCCAACCGAATCCAGCACATCCGTGCGTTGACGTACCTCCTTTGGAAGCTCACTCATTTCGGCAATACCACCAGCATTATCAGCAATAGGACCAAAGGCATCTATAGCCAATTGCATGGCTGTAGTAGCCATCATCGCGGAAGCTGCTATGGCTACACCATAGAACCCTGCTAAGGAATACGAACCCCAAATAGCAAAGGCAAATAATAAAACCGAAGAAAAGGTGGATTTCATCCCTGTAGCTAAACCAGCAATAATATTAGTCGCTGCTCCTGTCGAGGAGTTTTGAACAATATTAAGTACAGGTTTTTTACCTAATCCTGTATAATATTCCGTAAATGCAGAAATTAAACCTCCCACTGCTAAACCCACAATGGTAGAATAAAAAATATTGATCCTAGGAATATCTTTAAATCCTTCACCGAAAAATTTCATATGGATAACCTCTGGAAGCATGTATTGAATTAAGAAAAAACACGACAGTACCGTTAATAAGATAGAAACCCAATTACCCATATTTAAGGCTTTCTGAACTTGCGCTTCTTTAGCGTCGTTATTGCTTATTTTAACAAAGAAAGTCCCTATGATGGAGGCTAATATCCCTACACCAGCAATCACTATCGGTAATAAGATAGGTCCCATACCGTTGAAAGCATCAGTGTACACGGTGCCAGTAGATTCCGACATTTCTTTTATAATGTAATTCCCTAATACCATAGATGCCAATACCGTTGCGACGTATGAGCCAAATAAATCAGCACCCATGCCTGCAACATCACCCACATTATCCCCTACATTATCCGCAATTGTTGCTGGATTTCTTGGATCATCTTCCGGAATTCCGGCCTCTACCTTACCGACTAAATCCGCGCCCACATCTGCCGCTTTCGTATAAATACCTCCACCCACACGCGCAAATAAGGCTATGGATTCCGCACCTAAAGAGAAGCCAGCTAATGCTTCCAGCACTATGGTCATTTCATAATTGAAATTACCTTGATCGGTGATGAACATGTTTAGAAATAATAGGAAAAAGATACTTAAACCTAAAACGGCTAATCCAGCTACCCCCAGTCCCATCACAGTGCCACCTGAAAAGGAAACTTTTAAGGCTTGAGGTAAGCTCGTTCTTGCGGCTTGTGTTGTTCGCACATTTGCTCGTGTCGCTATGCGCATCCCGATATTGCCTGCCAAGGCGGAGAAAAAGGCACCAAACACAAAGGCAACAACAATAATCCAATGTGTGGTTTCCACGACCGTAGAAACTACAAATAGTGCGATTGAAGCAATGATTACGAAAATAAATAAAATTCGATACTCGGCCTTTAAAAAGGCTAATGCACCATCTTGAATACTTTTGGAGATCGTATGCATACGACCGTCCCCCGCATCTTGTTTAGCCACCCAACTTGCTTTCGAAAGCATGAAAAGTAAGCCTAAAACCGCTAGGCAAGCCGGTAAATAGATTATAAATTGTTCCATAGAAAGTTTATTTGGTTACTTCTAAAGTTATTAATTTTTTTATCAATAACGTGTGTTTAGAGCGAAGATTTTTAAGGACTTAGCTTATTTTGCAGATCGGTGGATTGCGCGGTTTTAAGCTGGTTTTTTTAAAGAAATTACCCCTTATTCGGGACTGGAAGTAGGTTGTGTAACTGGATGTGTTTTATAAAAGATTAGGCTACTCCATTTATGGAGTAGCTGATTTTATTTTTTTAATGGTGTTTAGGACAAAGGGAACTGCTGGATTTAGATTATCACTATTCCAGATTAAGTATAAGGTAGTTCGCTGCGGTATATGGTTCAATTCGATAAAATCTACGTGTGTATAATAACCTTTTTTTAGGGATGTCGGCACGATAGCCACGCCTAAGCCTTGACTAACCAGATTAAATATACTTAATGCATTGACTGTTTTTAAGGATACATGAGGTTCAAATCCATGATCTTCAAAAATGCTCATCACCAATTCATAATAAGAATTACTATAATCTTTAGAAAAGAGAATAAACGACTCCTGTTTAAAATCACGTAGGTCTACAGGTTTGTTTAGTTTATTCCTGAAACCTTTTGGAACGACTAAGGCGAATGGATCAGTCATGATGGGTATAGATTTTAGGGGTTGAGGGCAATTCTTTGTCCGTACAAACCCAAAATCCAGCTCATTGCGCATGAGCATCTCCAATTGTCTTTCGTTCGGTAGTTCATTCAAGGATATTTCCAACTGTGGCTGTTCTTTCTTAAGCGTAACCAATAGTTCTGGCAATATGACTTGTACAGCAGAACCTATAAATCCAAGCTGGAGGGTTTTGATCAAACCCGAATCTATTTTTCCAATTTGATTTTTAATAATTGCTAAATCTAAAAAAAGCTGTTCTAGATTTTTTTTCAAAAATACACCTGCATCCGTCAATTTAACATTCCGGTTATCTCTGATTAATAAAGCTGTCTGGTAATACTGTTCCAATTCTTTGATCTGACGAGACAAGCCTGGTTGTGAAATAAACAAGCGTTCCGCTGCTTTCCTGAAATGCAATTCTTCCGCCAATACCGCAAAATATTGAAGGTGTCTAAGTTCTATTTGATAATTCATAGTTATCAATTGTTGATAAAGATGGTATTATTTATAATCAAATATACCCGCTAATTTTGATAAATACATACGACAATATGAAAATATTTAGATACGGCGAAGACTATTTAACTAGTTCATTAGCATTGGATATTGCATCGGGCAATGTTCAGGGAATTTTAACCGAAGAAACCAAAATCCGCATTCATCAAAGTGCAACCTATGTGCAGGCCATTGTCGATGCAGGGCAAGTAGTTTATGGGATTAATACAGGTTTTGGACCTTTATGTACGACCCTTATTGATGCACAAGACAGCAAGAAATTGCAAGAAAACATTTTAAAAAGCCATGCAGTTGGTCTAGGAGAACCTATTAGTAAAGAGTTGAGTAAATTGATGCTCATCCTAAAGGTGCATGCATTAGCTAAAGGGTATTCAGGCATCCAATGGAGTACCATTGAACGAATATTATGGCATATTGATCAGGATGTTATTCCAATAGTTCCCAAACAAGGTTCTGTTGGTGCATCCGGAGATTTAGCACCACTTTCCCATTTATTTCTTCCATTGATTGGTTTAGGAAGGGTATGGGAAGATCAAGAAATAGTTTCTACAAGTACCAGTTTAAGCAAACATGGTTTACAACCCATTACTTTGGGGCCAAAAGAGGGTCTTGCACTCATTAATGGCACCCAATTTATGGCGGCTCACGGAGTTAAAGCGGTGGCTGAAATGAAGCGTTTAATGCATCATGCAGACCTCATTGCTACCTTGATGATTGAAGGCCTCAATGGATCTATAAAACCCTTTTTTGCCGAGTTACATGATTTAAGGCCTTTTAAAGGAAATCGATATGTAGCTTCTCATATCTTTCAGCTATTAGATGGATCTGATGTTTTGGCATCGCATAAAAATTGTTCACGTGTACTGGATCCTTATTCCTTACGCTGTATTCCACAAGTGCATGGAGCCAGTAGAAATGCTTGGCTACACTTGAAAGAAACCATAGCAATTGAAATTAATTCGGTTACGGATAATCCTATTATTATTAACGATGAATTGACGATCAGTGGAGGTTCATTTCATGGGCAACCCATTGCTATGGTTATGGACTATGCCACGCTTGCTGTTTCTGAAATAGGTAATATATCCGACCGAAGAGTTTATTTATCCTTGGCAGGCGAAACCAATGGAGTACCTAAATTATTAATGAAGAGTACCGGTTTGAATTCAGGGTTTATGATTTTGCAATACACTACAGCCGCGATTGCAAGTGAAAATAAAGGCTTGTGTTTTCCGGCAAGTGCAGATAGTATCCCGACTTCTTTAGGCCAAGAGGACCATGTTAGTATGGGTTCAATCGCTGGAAGAAAATTACTTCAAGTGATTGACAATGTTGATAAAATCTTGAGTATTGAATTGCTTTGTGCTGCTCAAGCTAAAGACTATCATCAACCGTTAAAATCTACACCTATCATGGAAGCGATCCACCAACATATTCGTAAAACCATTCCGCATATCGAAGAAGATCAAGCCATGGAAAATATGCTGACTGAGGCCTTGCGACTTATACAGTCAGGGGAAATCATTGAAACGGCGAAGCAAATCCAACAGCAACAAGCAACCTTGTTAGTTCCTATCGAGGCATCTACCTTTGAAAACTACTAGCTATGGAAAATCAAATCAAACTGATAGGTCCATTTAAACAACTGTTGACGATGGATCATCTTCCTGAAAAAGGAGCAATTCTAGACGCTCAGTTGGAAATTATTGATGCAGCTGCTATCTGTATTTCAAATGGAAAAATAATCGATATAGGCCATTTCCAAGCGCTCCAGGACAAATGGGCCAATCAGGCGCAAATGATCGTTTTGGAAGCTGATTATGTTGCTTTACCCGGATATATTGATTGTCATACACATATTGCATTTGGAGGAAATCGAGCCCAAGATTTTGCCATGCGCAATGCAGGACAATCTTACCTTGCGATTGCCGCTGCAGGGGGTGGCATATGGAGCACTGTGGCACATACCCGTGCCTGTCATCAAGCTGAATTACGCGATTTAACCATCATGCGGTCCAGAGATTTAATGAAGCAAGGCATTACAACCATAGAAGTCAAAAGCGGCTATGGATTGTCCATACTGGAAGAATTAAAGATCTTGAGGAGTATTAAAGAAGCCAATGAAGCCTGCGAAGTAGACTTAATTAGTACCTGCCTAGCGGCGCATATGAAACCAAAAGATTTTGACGGTTCTGCAGAAGCTTACTTACAGGAAATTGCTGAGGAGCTATTTCCTGTTTTAATCGCTGAAAAGTTAACCCATCGTATGGATGTATTTATCGAAGAATCTGCATTTACTGCAGAAGAAGCCAAAGGGTATTTGCTTCGGGCAAAGGATCTAGGATTTGATATTAGCATACATGCCGATCAATTTACCAATGCAGGTTCTGCTTTAGCAGTGGAATTAAAAGCGGTATCAGCAGACCATCTAGAAGCTTCTAAAACGACTGAAATAAATCGAATTGCCGATTCTGATGTAGTCGCTGTCGCATTGCCAGCAGCATCTTTAGGATTGGGATGTGCATTTACTCCTGCTCGACAATTACTGGACGCAGGTGCCTGCTTAGCTATTGCCTCCGATTGGAATCCCGGATCTGCACCAATGGGTAGATTGATGGAAGGGGCAAGCATATTGGCCAGCATGGAGAAATTGTCTAATGCGGAGGTACTTTCTGCACTAACTAACCGTGCTGCGAAGGCTTTAAGATTAGCAGATCGAGGCAAACTCAAGGTAGGTTTAATCGCTGATTTTATGCTGTACAAAACAGCTAATTATCAAAATATTACGTACCTGCAAGGTGGTCTTCAACCAGAACAAGTGTGGAAGAATGGGCAATTAATCTATACGAATAAAACCAAAAGCTAATGAAAGAAATCACGTTTATAGAACTCATAAAACAAGGTATACCCCTAAATTTACCCGAAAAGTTGCCATTGGATCCAACCGTTAGTCATGCTCCAAAGCGGAAATCCATATTGAATTTCGAAGAAGAAAAGTTAGCTATTCGTAATGCATTACGATATTTTCCTGAAGCTTGGCATCAGGAATTGGCGATCGAATTTTTAGAGGAATTACGAACCTATGGAAGAATCTACATGTACCGATTTAGACCAAGTTACGACATGTACGCTAGACCCATTACAGCTTATTCGACCACGAGTCTGCAAGCAGCTGCAATTATGTTGATGATACAAAATAATTTAGATCCTAAAGTTGCGCAGCATCCGCATGAATTGATTACCTACGGCGGAAATGGTGCAGTCTTTCAAAACTGGGCCCAGTATCTTTTGACTATGCAGTATTTAGCGATGATGGATGATAGACAAACCTTGCATATGTATAGTGGACATCCTATGGGTTTATTTCCATCTTCGGAGTTGGCCCCTCGGGTAGTGGTGACCAATGGAATGATGATTCCCAATTATTCCAAGCCAGACGATTGGGAGAAATACAATGCGCTAGGAGTTACTCAATATGGTCAAATGACTGCTGGATCCTATATGTATATTGGTCCACAGGGCATTGTTCATGGCACGACTATCACCGTAATGAATGCCTTTCGTAAGGTCTTAAATTCGTCAGATTCCATGGCAGGTCAAGTATTTCTGACTTCTGGTTTAGGAGGTATGAGTGGGGCGCAACCAAAAGCTGGTAACATCGCAGGTTGTATTACAGTTTGTGCGGAGGTAAATCCTATCGCTGCACGTAAAAGACTTGAACAGGGTTGGGTAGATGAATTAATCGAGGATTTCAGCCAATTGGTGACCCGTGTACAGACTGCTGTAATTCATAAGGAAGTTATTTCTATCGCCTACATTGGGAATATTGTGGATGTTTGGGAAGGTTTTTATGATGCTCAAATTTATATTACTTTAGGATCAGACCAAACTTCTTTGCACAATCCTTGGTCAGGCGGATATTACCCGGTTGGACTATCGTATGAAGACGCAAATAGCATGTTAGCTCATCATCCTGATCAGTTTAAAATCGCTGTACAGCAAAGTTTAATTAGGCAGGTAGAAGCGATCAATAAACATGTGGCGAAAGGAACCTATTTCTTTGATTATGGGAATGCCTTTTTGTTAGAAGCCAGCCGTGCAAATGCCGATATATTTGCAAAGGATGGAGTCAATTTTAGGTATTCATCTTATGTTCAAGATATATTAGGCCCCATGTGTTTTGATTATGGCTTTGGTCCATTTCGTTGGGTATGCACTTCTGGAGATCCTGAAGATTTAAAGGTTACCGATCAGATAGCATTAACAATCCTTCAGGAGCTACATCAAAATTCTTCCGATCATATTAAACAACAAATGGCCGATAATATCCGTTGGATTGAAGAGGCCGATAAAAATAAGCTAGTCGTTGGGTCTCAAGCACGGATATTGTATGCAGATGCGCTTGGAAGAATGAAAATTGCTGAGGGATTTAATGATGCTATTCGAAATGGATTGCTCAAGGCACCGGTAGTTTTAGGCAGAGATCACCACGATGTAAGTGGGACAGATTCTCCTTATCGTGAAACCAGTAATATTTATGATGGAAGTCGCTTTACTGCCGATATGGCCATTCACAACGTCATTGGCGATAGTTTTAGAGGAGCTACTTGGGTGTCCATTCATAATGGTGGTGGCGTAGGTTGGGGAGAAGTGATTAACGGTGGCTTCGGACTCTTATTAGATGGCAGTGTAGCATGTGCCGATAAACTGCGGCAAATGTTGTTTTTTGACGTGAATAATGGGGTTACTAGACGAGCTTGGGCTAGAAATAAGGAGGCGCAAGAAGCTTTGACTACGGAACTTGAACGTAGTCCTAATTTTAAAATTACCCAAGCAAGGATTGTAGAAGATCAAATTATAGAAGATTTATTTAAACAAGTTTAATATGCATCGAGATCAGGAAACCTGTTACGAGCCAGTAGACATTAATCTATGGCAGGGTCGAATAGATGGCGATGAAACGGATTATCAACGTTGGCATCAAGTCATCGGCGTCCATGATATACGTAAAAATCCCGATATGCAAGGAGCTGCGGTATTTTTAGGTTTTTGTTGCGATGAGGGAGTTCGAAGAAACCAAGGAAGAACTGGAGCTAAAGCAGGTCCAGATCATCTAAGGAGAGTTCTAGCGGGCTTACCAGTTCATTTTTCTCCTACATTAAGGCTTATGGACATTGGTAATATTAGTTGTCATGAGGAGGAGATGGAAGCAGCTCAAGGAATGCTATCCCAGTGTGTGGAATACCTGATTAAGGTTCATGCATTTCCGATTGTATTAGGTGGTGGGCATGAAATCACCTACGGACATTTTAAAGGTATTCGTAATGCCAAAGCTGGAAAAATTGGAATCATAAATATAGACGCCCATTTAGATATACGGCAAACAGAACATCAGCAAGGAAACTCAGGAACAAGTTTCTATCAAATAGCTGAGGAGGCAGCTTTAAACAATGAGGAATTTCATTATTTAGCGATCGGTATACAGGATATTTCAAATACCAAAGCACTCTTTAATTATGCAGCCGCTAAATCAGTGGCCATGATAAAAAGGGAAGATATTTATGCCGATAAGCTACCTGCCTTGATCAATCAAATCTTAGCGTTTGCGCAATCGGTCGATCATATTTATTTGACTATTGATTTAGACGCATTTTCTGCAGCACATGCCCCTGGAGTGAGTGCGATTTCTTTTAATGGGATCATACCAGATCATAGTTTTCATCGTTTGTTTTCCACCCTTTTGCAATTGCCCAATTTGATTTCTGTTGATATTGCCGAGTATAATCCGCGATTTGATATCGATCATAGAACCGCTAAATTAGCGGCAGACCTCATTTTTCAGATTGTTCAAAAACGCTAAGTTTTTGTTAGCTTTAAAGAATGTTCACACTAAGAAGTACATAATATGTCAAATATCGATTTTATCAGAGAAGAAACAGCGGCTAATATTGGTAATTTTATGGTGGGGAGATTACTTCCATTTCGCCAAAAAAGATCGATTGGCCCTTTTGTTTTTATTGATCATATGGGCCCAGCTTGCCTTGCAGATCATGAAAATTTAGACGTTGGTCCTCATCCGCATATCGGTTTATCTACATTGACTTATCTTTTCGATGGATCTATTTTTCATCGAGATAGCTTAGGGACTGCGGTAGAAATTCAACCGGGTTCGGTAAATTGGATGACCGCAGGGAAGGGGGTCGTGCATTCCGAACGTACACCTGAATATTTGAGAACGAAAGACAAGTTCCTTCATGGACTACAAATCTGGGTGGCATTACCAAAAGAGTTGGAGTTTATGGAACCTGAGTTTCACCACATCGAAGCGGCCACTATTCCTGCTTGGACTGATCAAGGCGTTCACTATAAACTGATAGCAGGGGAGGCTTTTGGTCGAAAATCACCAGTGCCAGTGTACAGTCGCTTGTATATGATCGAAATAAAGGTTGCTGAAGATACATTTATTGACATCCCAAATGAATTGTATGGGGAAAGTGGATTGTATATTTTAGAGGGGGAAGTTGTACAGAATAACATCAGTTATGGCGCAAAGCAGATTCTAATCACGTTAGATGCTCATTTATGCTCATTCACATTGAAAGGAGGATCAACGGTATATTTATTCGGAGGAGAACCTTTTCCTGAAGAACGATTCATCTATTGGAATTTTGTAGCCACGAGTAAAGAAACGATTGAGGAAGCTAAGCTGAAGTGGAAGAATCATGAATTTCCAGCAGTACCAGATGACGATGGCTATGTGCCTTTGCCTGGGTAAGCCTACATTTCGATAGCTAACTAATCCTGAATACCATGAACTCGTGTTCAGGATTAGATTACTAGCATGCTATTTTTCTATCCTAGCCTTGGGATCTGACGCCCATTCTGTCCATGAACCATCATAAACTGAAATTTGCCTATGACCTAGGTGATAAGCAGCTAATGCTAAAATGGAAGCTGTAATGCCAGAACCACAACTAAATATGGTTGGCTTATCGCGTTGAATACGATCCTCAAACAATTTTTTCAATTCGAGGTCATCTTTAAAATAATAGCCATGAAGGAGCTTATCGAAAGGAAGATTTTTTGATCCAGGAATATGACCTGAGGGTAATCCTGCTCTCGGTTCTGCAGCTGTAGCGTCAAATCGACCTTCACTTCTGGCATCTAAGATTTGGGAGGTATTCGAATCCAAAAGCTTCTCGATAGCTTCTTTTGTTGTTAGCCATGCTTGCTGAGCTTTTGCCGTGAAATTCCCTGGTTTTGAAGCTTTGCTATACGCATGTGCTATCGATCGACCACTTTCCTTCCACGCAGGCAGTCCTCCATGTAGCACAAATACTTTTTCAAGCCCCATGTAGGTTAACATCCACCATGCCCGAGGACTGGAATACAGGCCCCATCGATCATAGACAATAACTACTGAATCTTGATTAATACCTATTTCCTGCATCACTGCAGTGAAAACCTGTTCATTGACCATGCTGTGGGGCAAACCGGTATTATGATCGGAGAGCGCACCTTCGATATCAAAAAAATACGAATTAGGTAGGAGCTCGATAGGGTTGTTGTCTAATTTTTCATTGACTTTATCAATACTAGCATCTAACAGTATAGCGCCCTTTTGAATAAGATCAGCAGCTTCTGAAACTGAAATAATAGGGGAAGTATTCATGGTTTAATACATTTTTAGCATAAAACTAAGGATTTATTCCAACAATAAAAAAGCCCCGATCAAAACGATCGGGGCTTTAGGAATATTTGAAAATCTAATTATTTAGATTTTTTTTCATCATCTTCCATTTGCTCTTTTAATTGAGCAAGAACGTCAAGATCTCCTAAAGTAGATTTCTCTACAGAATCTTTCACTTTCTTCACTGCAGAGTTAGCTGCTTTAGCTTCTTTCTTGCGAGCGTTGAACTCTTCGATACGAGCTTCTGCTTTAGCATCTTCCCAAATACGAGAGTGTGAAATCACTAAACGTTTGTTTTCTTTGTTGAATTCAATGATTTTGAATTCAGCAACTTCGTCAACTTTCAATGAAGAACCATCTTCTTTTACAGAGTGTTTGTTTGGACAGAATCCTTCAACACCATATTGTAAAGCTACGATATCTCCTTTGTCACCAACTTTGATTACTGTACCTTCGTGAACAGATCCTTCAGTGAAGATTGTCTCAAAAGTATCCCAAGGGTTTTCTTCTAATTGTTTGTGACCTAAAGAAAGTTTACGGTTATCTTCATCTAATTCTAATACCACAACATCTAATTTCTCACCTACTTTAGTGAATTCGTTAGGGTGGTTAACTTTCTTAGACCAAGATAAATCAGAGATGTGGATTAAACCATCGATACCATCTTCTAACTCAACGAATACACCGAAGTTAGTCATGTTTTTAACAATTGCTGATTGTTTAGAACCGATAGGGTAACGCTCAGTAATGTTTTTCCATGGATCTGGAGTCAATTGTTTAATACCTAAACTCATTTTACGCTCTTCGCGATCTAAAGTTAAGATTTCCGCTTCGATCTCATCACTAACTTTCAAGAACTCTTGTGGAGAACGTAAGTTTTGTGACCAAGACATTTCAGAAACGTGGATTAATCCTTCTACACCTGGGATGATTTCTAAGAAAGCACCATAATCAGCTACAGTAACGATTTTTCCTTTTACTTTAGAACCGATTTCTAAACCTTTATCTAAAGATTCCCAAGGATGCTCAGATAATTGTTTTAATCCTAATGCGATACGTTTTTTCTCATCATCAAAATCAAGTACTACCACATTGATCGTTTGATCTAATGCTAATACTTCTTTTGGATGCTCGATACGACCCCAAGAGATATCAGTAATGTGAAGTAAACCATCAACACCACCTAAATCGATGAACACACCGAAGTCAGTAATGTTTTTAACAGTTCCTTCTAATACTTGACCTTTTTCTAATTTAGAAACGATTTCAGATTTTTGGTTTTCTAAATCGTCTTCAATTAATACTTTATGTGATACAACAACGTTTTTGAATTCGTGGTTAATTTTTACCACTTTGAATTCCATTGTTTTACCTACATAAACATCGTAATCACGAATAGGCTTAATGTCGATTTGTGAACCAGGTAAGAATGCTTCAACACCTTTGATATCTACGATTAAACCACCTTTAGTACGTGATTTAACGAAACCATCAATGATTGCATCATTTTCTAATGCATTGTTGATATCTTCCCAAGATTTTTGTGTTTTAGCACGTTTGCGTGATAATACCAATTGACCGTTTAAGTCTTCTTGAGACTCAACGAATACGTCAACCGTATCACCAACTTTTAAGTCAGGTAAGTCACGGAACTCAGATAATGCTACAAGACCGTCTGATTTGAAACCGATGTTTAAAACAACATCTTTATTATTGATAGATACCACGATACCTTCAATAATTTCGCCTTGATTGATTTGGTTGAATGTGCCAGCGTATTCTTCTTCTAACTTTGCACGTTCTGTTTCGCTGTAATTACCGAAAGCCTTCTCATCAAGATCCCAGTCGAAGTCTCCTGTTGGAGTACTCCAGGTATTAGATTTAATCTGATCGATTAAATTTGAATCTGCCTCAGACTCAATCTTTTCAGTGTCTTTCACAACTTTTGTGTCAGCACCTTGTAGCTCTGCGTTTTTCGCCGCTAATTCTTTTTCTGCTTCTTGTTTTTTTGCCATTAATTAATAATCTCCTTTTCCCTACTGTGTAGGGACTGCAAAGATACGAAAAACTTTTATTTACAATAGTTTAGATGAAAAAAAGTTTTATTTAACTCCTTTAATCCCTAAGACCTCATTCGAATCTTCAAATATTGGATAGATGGTTTTCAAAATAACCTCGGTTAATTTTCGCTCATTAAATGGCTTGATTAAGATCCCGTCAAATTTCACCTTTCTTTCTTTCTCTAGTTTTTTAACCTGCTCATTATCAGATGATGTAGCAATTATTTTGATTTGATTATGGACTGGGTTATTCCGGATATTCCAAAGTAATTCATCCCCCCGCATGATCGGCATGTTAATGTCTGTTACCACCACATCAATGGTTTCCTTCTCGATAATATCCAAGGCTATTTTTCCATTGATCGCAGTAAAAACGTGCTCATGTGCGGAGAAAAATTGTTTGAGGTATAATAAGTTTAACGCGTTGTCATCTACGATTAGCCAATTGATGTCTTTTGGCAAATCATTTATCTTATGGATGTTTAACGTGGTTTTACGTCTGAATTTTGGTTCGGGTATGGGTAATTCTACCGTAAATGTGGTGCCTGATCCAAAGGTAGATTTAAACGTAATTTTACCATTCAACATGTTGACAATGTTTTTAGTAATGTATAATCCCAAGCCAACACCACTTTCAATTTTAGTGGATTTATTTACGGTATAATATTTTTTGAAGATATTTTTCTTAAGATTATCTGGTATCCCTTGGCCTTCATCAGAAACAACGATTGTTAAAATATGATCCTCCGTAATATGGATGTTGCAATTAACAGTTCCTTTGGCGGAATATTTAATGGCATTACTAACTAGGTTGCTTACAATTTGCCTAATTTTTATTTCATCACTAAATACGATCGAGGGGCTATGGCCATCGATCTCATACGCTAATCGAATATTTTTTTGTTCGGCCTGATTTTGATGGCTTTCAATTATTTCTGAAAATAAATCATTGATATCAAAGTAATTTGCTTCTATACTATCGTGCTGATCAATTTTACTCAGATTTAAGATATCATTGATGGTTTTGGAGGTAGAGACAATGTTTGAATAGGCGGAGTCCAATAATAAGATGTCTTTGGCCTCATACAGGTCTTTACGGCTTTTTAAAAGATCAACGATTCCGATAAGTGAGTTTAATGGTGTTCGAATTTCATGCGTTATTTCCGCTAGGATATCTGTTTTCTGTTCGGCAAGTTTGGATGCGTAAATGCGCTCTTCCATTAATTTACGTTCATAATACGCCGAGAAAAATTGGTAATAAACCAAAATACAAATCATGATAAATACGAAGGTGAGGGAAATAATAATTTGCCATTTGAACGTATCTGTATTCGTGATTAAGGTGTTGAGCTCCCGATCGGTGTTTTCGCGTTGTATTTGTATCCTTACATCATGAATTACCCGGATGAGTTGATTCGCACTTCGCAATAACGTGAAGTTATCTGCTAATAAAGACCGTTCATTTTTGCGCAACTCAGATAAGGTCATCTGAAGTTCATTCAACTTCGCTTTCGTGAGTGCATTATTCTTATTGATTGTTTTTTGATAGGATTGTTTTACTTCCGTCTGTTGGGTTTGATAAGAATCAAAATTGTCTATGCGGATGGTATCTTTCTTTTTTTGAAATACACGTTTGAAAAAAGGCTTTCTTTCAATGACCACTTCCGTGGACTTTGGTTGAACTTGGATGTTAGTTACAGTTTTTTGAGTGCCTGGAATTTGAAATAGCTTTTTATCGTTATTTTCTAAATGAAAATCCTTCAATTGCTCAGACGCCATAAGGATGGAGTCAAGTTTAGTATTTAAAGACTGATATTTCGGTACTAATTCTTTGATCTTTAATTCCTGCTCATTCGAATATTTTTGATTCGCTTGAATCGCATTTCTATGCTGGCTTAATGAATCTACAGAAGACTTTAGTTTGATTAAGTGCTCCCGATAAGATAAATAATCCTCATGATCATAGGTGATCGAGAAAATTCTAAAATGATTTTCGGTTTCGTTAAATAAGTTTAATAATTCACTAAAATCATTTTTATCGTTGTTGATCGCATGATAAATATTCTGTATTCGGGTATGAATAGATTTATACTGGATATACGAAAAAATGAATACTATTAGGAAAGTAACAAATAGTATTAAGATAGATATGAGTAATACATTTCTAACTTTTTTGTTGCGCTTACTATTACTGAGCAATTCTTTATCTTCCATGGATGATGATTGTAGATTTCAATTAAAATTATTAACCCATTTGGGTAATAATTTTAGGGTTTAAAAGAATTATAAACTCTAGGTTTTACAATTTTAATGCTTTGTTTTGATAGGGCAATGCTTGCGTTTAATTCGAATCCAATAATTAAGATAAGGGCATTAATATACATCCAGATCATGACCACGATTAACGTGCCTATGGAACCATACAATTTATTGTAAGCTCCAAAGTTATTGATGTAGAATGTGAAGAAGGAAAAAGATAACATGGCAAGAAGGGTGGCCAAAGTTGCTCCAGGTGTAAAAAGCTTCCATTTTTTACTAGAGCTTGGTCCAAACTTGTATATTAAACTTACGGTAAAAAAATAAATACTGAATAAAATTAACCATTGAGCTAGTTTGATTAACATAGCCCAAAACCATTTAAGATCGTATTCTATATGAGTTTTTAAATAATTAATCAAATAATTTGACGAGGCATATAAGGCAATGCCTACGGCCAATGCAAAAACGATCGCTATGGATAAACCCAATGCGATGATTCGCCTTTGACCCCAAGTTCTCGATTCTTTCGATAAAGATGATTTATTAAAAGTCATCATGAGGGTCGTCATGCCATTGGTGGCGAAAAAGGTACATAAGATAAAACCCGCTGATAATAATTCTCCATTTTGCCTTTTAATAATATCTTCTAAAGTAGCTTGAAGTATAGCAAAGGCATTGTCTGGAATAGCCAGCTGAATTAAATCCAACAATTGTTCTTGAAAATTATCAATTGGAATATAAGGTATTAGCGTAAATAAGAAAATAATTCCGGGGAAAACGGCCAACATAAAATTATAGGCCAGGGAAGACGCTTTATTGATAATGGATTCACGAGCAATTTCTTGAAAAAAAAAGACCATCACCGTATATAGGGGCAATTTGCCAAAACCTGGCAAAGTAGCTCCTTTAGTCCATTCGATCAGTTGATCGTATGGCTTTACATACAATAGACGTTGATGAATTTTTTTCATTTATTCTCCAAAATACGGAGCCATCTTCTCTTGGAAAATTTTTGGAGGTCTACAGGGTCTATTTTTAATCATATCCACAAAAACTAATTGAGTAGAACCGGTATTTAATAATTCTCCATCCTGGTTAGATAGCTCATATTCAAATTTAATTCGAATACTTGGTTTTTGTCGAATATAGATATTAATGGTAATTAAATCATCATACTTTCCGGGTTTTATAAAATTACATAGTAATTCAACCACAGGAAGCATAACTCCCATCTCTTCCAGCTCCTTATAGGAAAGCCCGGTACTGCGTAACATTTCGGTTCTAGCTTCCTCATAATAACTAGCGTAATTGCCATAATAGACATAGCCCATTTGGTCTGTTTCTGCGTAACGGACACGGATTTGATGTTGAAAGGAGAACATATTATTTATTTCTTAATATTTCTTTCGTCTAATGCTTTTTGAAATTTACGGGCGTTTAGTAAGTGATCAGCCATATTATCAGCAAATAAATGATATCCTGAAAAATCATCTTTCGCACACATGTATATGTAATTATGATGCTCATAATTCAGTACAGCATCGATAGATGCGATACTAGGCATCATGATAGGCCCTGGAGGCAAACCTTTAAACCGATACGTGTTGTATGGATTATCAATGGTTAAATGTTTATTCAATACGCGACGAATCGTAAAATCATTGTTTGCAAATATCACAGTAGGATCCGCTTGTAATAGCATTCCCTTCTTTAATCGATTGAGGTAAAGACCTGCAATTTTAGGCATTTCATTAACATGTAAGGCTTCACCTTTTACGATCGAAGCAAGTGTACTGACTTCTTGCGTTGTTAAATTTAAGGCCTTAGCTTTGGCTTTTCGATCTTCATTCCAAAATTTATCGTATTCGCTCGCAAATCGTTTTACAATTTCCTGAGGTGCGCTATTCCAATAAATTTCATAGGTATTGGGAATAAACATGGAAAAGAAATTATCTTTTGTAAATCCATATTGTGCTGCCAACGCAGGATCATTTAATAAATTTATAAATACAGTAGAGTCAGATTCGAAGTTTTTTCCTAGTAAACCTGCAAAATTTTCTTTTAATCGAATGTTTTGAAACCGAAAGGCTACTGCTTCTTGATATCCTGCCCGTAGATTACCTATAAATCTTCGGTTGCTTAAATCGGAAGAAAGTTTGTATCGACCCGCTTTTATTCCAGATTCCTTCAAATCCATCAACTGACTTGCATAGGTGAATAACGGAAAGGATTTGACGATTCCTTCCGATTCGATTCGTTGGAGCACCTGCTCATACGTTTCTTCACTGTGGACATAGAAATACTTTTCCTTTGTCGCAATACTTGCTGCAAAAAATGTGTAGTAAGCTAATGCTGCAGCGGTAATGCCTGCAAGGAAAATTAAAATTCCGATGGCTAAAATCCCTTTATTGTTTTTCTTGTGCTCTGGCATATTATGGTGTTTGTGGAACAGTAGACGATGGAGTTGAGGGTTTAGATAAAGTAACATGGACAGCACTTCCAATGGAAATAATTCGAGCGCTGGTGTCTGGGTTTTGGCGAACAATCACCGAATTAATGCTGTCTTTTATTCCGTCAGAAAAACTAACAGAGCCTAACGTTAAACCAACTCCTGCCAATGCAAATTTAGCCTCATCCAAAGAGAATCCTACAAGATTTGGAATTTCCACTTCACTATCTCCACGTCCATTTCCTAAAATCAAACTGATATTCGACCCTTTTGAAACCATTCGACCTGCTTTTAATGGCTGCCCAGCAAATTTTACATCCAATACAACATCCTTAGCGATATCATTGATATAAGATGTATCTGCAATTTTTAAGGAATGATTTTTTAATATCGCGGAAGCCTCAATGAACGTCTTGTCGATTATTTCCGGGAAAGCGATTTCTGGAGCACTCTGGGTAATAATGGTCAAATAAATAGTTCTTCCACTTTTAACATGGGATTGGGGATCTGGATCTTGATCTATCACTATGCCTGGTTTGGCATCCAATTGATACACCGAGTCGATTTCATATTCTAAACCTGCTTGATCTAAAATCTCTAATGCTTTACTAATGTGTAATCCTTTTAATACTGGGACTTCTTGAGAATCTCCGTGTTTGGTATACATCTGTAGACCAAAATAAATTAAAACAAATAGGAATAATAAGAAAATTAATCCGCCGATTAGGTTTTTTCTAAAAACTGCGGTTTGTAAGTATAAAAAGAATTTAGACATTGATATCTTGCTTTTTGGTATATCTTCTAACAATATTAATTCCACTTTTGCTATTCACTTGTGGAGAGTGTAATATTAAGGCAAAAATATTCGTTTTTCCTCGTATCGCAAATTATATTTGTTACTTGATAAATACATATGAAAACTAAAGTAGCATTAATCACGGGTGGATATACCGGAGAAGCGGAAATATCCTATAAAAGCTCAGCCTTTGTCTATTCAAAAATAGATCAAGACAAATATGATGTTTATTTAATTAACATTGGGATCAATAGCTGGTTTTATGAGGATAATCAAGGTGTTAAACATGAAATAAATCGGCAAGATTTCTCCATATCGACCCCGGCTGGAAAATTAAGCTTTGATGTTGCCTTCATTATTATTCATGGTTCTCCAGGAGAAGATGGTCGATTGCAAGGTTATTTTGATATGATAGGATTGCCTTATACTTCTTGCAATGCACTGACTTCTGCATTGACCATGAATAAGGGATATACTAAAGCCATTATTCAAGATTTGTCGAATTTATATGTTGCGCAGTCTGTTCTTTTGTTCCAAGAAAATGAATCTCAAGCGTTTCATATCGTACAAGATAAACTGAAACTTCCCTTATTTGTGAAACCAAATGCGGGTGGAAGTAGTATCGGTATGAGCAAAGTAAATAGCTGGGAAGAATTGCCTCAAGCATTGGAAAATGCTTATCAAGCAGAAAATACAGGAAATCAAGTATTGGTGGAAGAATTCGTAAGTGGGCGTGAATTTTCTCAAGGTATATTTAGAGATTCCAAAGGTGAATTGCAATTGTTGCCTGCCACAGAAGTAAAAACTACTCGGGAATTTTTTGATTTTGAAGCGAAATATACGCCTGGATTAACAGAGGAAATTACACCTGCTGATTTGACAAATGAACAAAAAAACCGTGCGGATGCTATAATAAAGGAGATTTATGTGCGACTGAATTGCAGAGGTATGGTTCGTGTAGATTTCTTTTTAGAAAATGATACGGATAAATTTTATTTTATTGAGATCAATACCATTCCTGGACAAACAGCTCAAAGTTTCATTCCACAGCAAGTTAGGGCTTCAGGTAGAAATGAGTCTGATTTTTATGCTGAATTGATTGAAGCAGCTTTGCTAATTCAATAAAACCATTATTATCTTTTCATAAAGCTTAACAAAGCGGAAAATTTATAATAATAAATTTTCCGCTTTTTTTTTGTTGCTATCTGAATCAAAAACAGCCTGAACCACTTTTTGTCTACCGGATGATTTATTGTCCAATTCAGTGCATCTTCTGCGCCTCTCCTTCGGATCTCCTTCGAACTTTTCCCTTGATTATCCATTGCATCTCCGAACAAGATCCGAAGGAGATCAAACACAAAGCAATAAAAAAGGTATCATGAACCCCTTATTTTTAGAATAAGAGGTTCATGATACCGGTAATTGTAATGCTAATTTTTGTTATTGAAGCTGATTGAATAATAGTTTAAAAGTACCCTGGGTTTGCGCTCTAAAAGTAATATCGTTAGCAAAGGTTACTAATTTTCCTTTGCCCACATTGGCTTCAAAGGCTAAAACAGTTTCTTGTAAATATTTTTCGCCCCATGACCAGCCACTTTTCAATATCGCGCCTTTGTCAAACCATATTAGTGGTTTGATATCGGGATGGTTCAGCTTAAAAACGTTATCATTGTTGTAGTAAACGTCAATATCTCCTTCGTACCCTTTGGTGCTTGCTGATTCTTGGCTTACTTTCGCCATTAATACAGAGCCCGGTGTATAAAATTCTGTTCGTTTAAGGGCTTGCTGATCAGCAGAAACAAGTGCACTTTGTACCGCTAAGCCTAAGTGTTGGGCTAAATCAGAACTATTGCCTATCGTAACAATTTTACCTCCTTGTTCTAGGAACGTTTTTAATATTGGAATTGATTTTTCTAAAGTTAATCGGCCAATACGTTCTTTATACGGGCTTGGAATATTATCAGGCATTTCTAGGCTGGGGCGGTATGCATTGGAGTTACTTGTCGTTCCGGCTAATCGAGGGATGGAATTACCTGGAAAAATCAATACGTCAAATTGCTTGTGTAAGTCTCCTTGGTCAATGTCTGTTGGATACACAACTTTAAAATCGTACTGATGTTGTTCTAGTATTAATCTCAACCAACCAGAGGGCATACTTCCTCCGTATGTATCCCATAAGCCGATTCGCAGCTTTGTGATTTTTTGTGCAGTCTTAGGCAATTTATTCTCGGCTTGAACTGGAATAGTTGAGTGTTTTAGCGATTTGCTTTCAACATAAAAATTTCCTGTTTGCTGATCTCTCCAAACTGGAATTTTTTGTTCTAGTAATTGGTTTACCCTTGCAAATGTTTCATTGATGGCGGTGGAAAGTATACTGTATTTGGTTTTTGGAATGGCAAAGGAGGTAGGGCTTATTTGTTGTCCATATGGTAATAACTCAAATGGGCCTTCAAAATCTGTTAATAAGCGGTCAAATTTTACATCCATAATATAAGCCAAGGTCCATCCTGCGGCATCATACGGTGGAATAGGGGGGCCTCCAGGATACTCAAAATCATCTGGATGATCTTGTGGTTCAAACATATCTAAAATATGCGGACGGAAGGCTTGATTTGTTTTGACGATATAACTGCCTGCAGGATAGTTTTTTCCATTTGCGGTGAACGCATTCGTGGCTTTACTAACTTCTATACCGTTTTGAATTAGCGCATTTAAAAATTTAATCGCTTTAGTAAAGTCTGGTTGATCTGCGCTAATGATATATCCCCTTGGATCTTTCATTGCTGGATTGCCATAAAGTTCTTGAAGTACCTTACGTTCCTCAGTTCGGTTTGCAGCTAATTTGGGATTGGCTTTAATCGCTTTTTTTAGTGCAGAATCAATTAAAGCAACTTTGGAAGGCGATAAGGACCAAAAATCGGTAGATCCTCGTTCGATCGAGTTCTTCCCCATTCTATAAATGTTGTATAAAACCTCATTTTTATATTTGCTCGCATAGCTCATTACCGCGTAATTTAGCGAAACCGAATAATCTATAGATTGTTTAAAATGCCATTTCTGCGGTAATACTGGGTTTTGTGTATTGCTAGACGGAATTAATCGACTCGGTACCACTGGGATTTCAAAGGGGGTAGGGTTTCCGATAATTTCCGTTAATAATCCAATCATGTTGTGAAAGTAGGTGGTTGTTCGCAAGCCTCCATTATACCAAGTGGAAAATACAGATCCGTTTTTTGCAGTGTAACCAGGTTTGTTTTCTGCATTCAATCTTGAAGACATTGCTGCTCCTAAGGCATCTATACCAGACATTAACAAGGGGTCGAATACGTAATTAAATGGATCTCGGTAAGGAGCTCCTGCTACCACCGCTCCAGCTGGTGCCGTCTGATGGTGATTGTACATAATTTGAGGGACCCATTCAATAAATAATTGTTTGGCTAGGTTTTGACTTTCTTTTAAATTTAGCATAAAGAAATCCCTATTGTTATCATGTCCGGCATACTTTTGATATAAATAAGGAAGAAAATTCGTTGATCTTTTCGTCGGATTCTCTTCTCGCATGTACCAGTTTCCCATCATTTCATGCCCATCTGGATTGGCATGTACCATTAAAATGATGCAGTTCTCTAGGATGTTTAGAGTTTCTGGATCGTTCATCGTTGCCAAAGAATAGGCTGTTTGAATCAATTGATTGGTTGCTACCACTTCGTTAGCATGTAATCCTCCATCAATCCAAACGACACTTTTACCTTCATTGGCTAGCATCTTGGCTTCTTCATTGCTCATTTTTGCACGAGCTAAACTGCGGGAAATCTGTTTGTAATGATCTAATTTTTTCAGGTTTTCTTCAGAACTAATGATTAACATCGGCTGATCTCGCCCTTCTTCTGTTTTTCCGATCTGAACATACTGCACTCTTGGGGATTCTTGATCTAATTTTTTAAAATAGGCTTCTGTCTGTGAAAAATTACTTAGCTGATAATCTTCACCGATTTCAAAACCAAAATGTGTTTTTGGACTAGTAATGTGTTGTGCAAAACTGTATTTTATAGATACAACTAAGCAAATCATTACGCTGAGGAGAGTAAATGTGCGTTTCATGTTTAGATGTGGTTGGTTTTTTTGATAAATATAGGTAAATGCTATAAATAATCATCCTTTGTTCTTGTAAAAGTTTGGTTATTTATACTTTTTACAATAATTTTTATGAAATAGGGCTTGGTAATTGAATTATATTAATGGAATATGGGTTTTTTGCTGATTATTTCACTATTTATCGGTTTATTTTGGAAATTTTTAATACCGCTGCATTATTTTTGGTTACTAGGTAATTTCGTATATTTGAATAGGATGATAATAGTAAATTATGATATTAGTTGCAGATAGTGGTTCGTCTAGGTCTGATTGGATGCTTCATCTTCCAGACAGCAAACCTTTAAGTTTTAGTACCAAAGGTTTAAACCCGTTCTTTGTTAGTGAAAAGGAGATTACATCCACCTTATCGGAGGTTCAAGAAATAATTCCATATATCGCTGAAATACAAGAAGTTTATTTTTTTGGGGCGGGTTGTTCGACACCAGATCGTAGAGAGCTGGTATCAAATGCCTTATCCCAAATATTTCCAAATTCATTCGTAGCTGTAGAGAGTGATCTGTTAGGTTCTGCTTATGCCACCTTTGGTGAAGAGAAAGGCCTAATAGCTAATATTGGTACAGGCTCTGATATTAGTTTTTACGATGGGGAAGTGTTATCATCGAGTATTCATGGAATAGGTTATGTATTAGGAGATGAAGGATCGGGGGCATGGTTTGGTAAACACTTAATCACGACTTACCTCTACGAGTCGATGCCTAGGGATTTAATGCGAAAGTTTAAAGAGTCTCATCCTATTAATAAGGATGTGATCATTAAAAACGTGTATCAAAAGGATCGTCCGAATGCCTATTTGGCAAGTTTTGCAACTTTTATGGCGGACAATCGTTCTCATCCTTATATAGATACCTTGCTCAGGAATGGTTTTGATGAATTTGTAAGAACCAATATTATGACCTATCCAAATTATTGGGAATACCCTTGCCATTTTGTGGGGCGTATCGCCTATCATTTTGATATTCACTTGCGTGAAATATGTGCATTACATGGAGTTAAAGTTGGGGTTATTTTGAAAAGTCCAATTGAAGCATTATTTCATTATATAGTGAACAGAGAGTTAAAAGCTGTTTTATAATTTTAAAATTAACGATATGATTTATTCTATGTTATTGATGTTCAGTATGCTATTAAATCCGCCAAGCATTTACGATTATAGTTTTAAAACTATTGATGGTAAGAAGGTTTCTTTTTCGCAGTTTAAGGGTAAGCAATTATTAATCATAAATACAGCTTCCAAATGTGGTTTTACGAAACAATATAAGGAATTGCAGGAATTGCATGAGACTTATGGGAAGCAATTGGTGATCATAGGTTTTCCTTCGGATAATTTTGGCAATCAGGAATTTGAAAACAATACAGCGATTGCGGAGTTTTGTGAAAAGAATTATGAAGTTACGTTTATGTTAGCCGAGAAAGTTGACGTGAAAGGAGAGCACACGGATCCTCTATTTAAATACCTTACTACGGCAAAAAACCCGGATTTTGTAGGGGATATAAATTGGAACTTTGAAAAATTCTTGGTAGGGAAAGATGGAAAATTAGCGCACCGGTATCGCTCTAAGGTGAACCCATTGGCAAATGAGATTACGCAATATCTAAAAAAATAAAGGATTTATAGAAACCCCATTTACGTGTAAATGGGGTTTCTTTTTAGGAGTTATTTCGAGTCAAGTAAGTAATAACAACTTCGACATCTAGGTTCATAACTTTCTTTTTCACCTAATAATATTCGGGATTCAATCATTTCTTTACGGTAAGAATAGTTTGCTGGAGCGCCACATTGTACACAAACGGCATGGACTTTCGTTACTTCCTCGGCAATCGCCATCATATTAGGCATAGGACCGAATGGTTGGCCTAAATAATCCATATCTAAGCCTGCTACGATTACTCGAATTCCTTTATTGGCTAATTCGATACAAACTTGAGGCAACTGATCGTCAAAAAACTGAGCCTCATCAATGCCAACGACTTTCGTGTCTGCACTTAATAGTAAGATGGATGAGGAATTTGAGACAGGTGTAGATGGAATCGAATTGCTGTCGTGTGAAACGACTTCATTGACCGCATAGCGTATATCAATAGCAGGTTTGAAAATTTCTACCGCTAATTTGGCAAATTGTGCCCTTTTTAATCGTCGGATTAATTCTTCTGTTTTTCCAGAAAACATGGATCCACAAATAACTTCTATACTCCCTACACGGTCTCGCCTTTCTATGAAATTATGTTCTGAAAATAGCATCATGGATTTTATTTTTTATCGACAAATGAACCGTTAAAAGTTAATAATTAACTAAAATTGTTGTCGTTAATTGGGTACGAATATCGAAATTTAATCTTATTTTTGATTGTACTAGAACAAATAAAAACTCAAAGAGTTTAGCTATCAGCCTATTTGATTTAGGGTACATCAACAAGCTACACAAACAAAATTTGAAAATAATAGATTAAAGCTATGGCTTATACAGAACAAGATATTTTAGGTAAAATTGGTGATTTATTGGTCGATGTCAATGAGCAATTTGCTTCTATACAAAAGAATGGCTCCAATCTTCCTGCAAATGAGGTGAATTTTTTAGCGGCAAAAGTAAAATTTTTAGCAGCTCATATGGATTTATGGTCTGCGCTATTACGCCCTAATAGTGAGGAATCTGTCGAAATTGCAAGTCAAGAAGTTTTCACTCCTGCTGTTTTGATAGCAGAAGAGGAAGCAGATGATCAACCCGTGATTGAAGAAATTCAAGAACAAGAGTTTGTGTATGAAGAAAACCCTGAGCTTGAAGTATTACCGGAAATCGAAACCGTAACTCCTGAAGTTTCCCATACGAATGCTGAGGCAGTTGTGGACCATGAAAGTGAGAAGCTGGAGGACGATCAAATCGCTGCTGTCGTTGAACCGGAAGTCGTTGCAACCCATGTGGAAGAGCCTAAGGAGAGTTTTACTTCTGCTAGTCATACATTTACCCCAGCTAGCCCAATACATACGTCGAGTTCGGAGTATACAGCGGTCAAGTCGGCTCATGAATTAGAAGAGCAAGCTATTCAAGAAACACCTTCTACCGAATCGGAGAAAACTCCTGAACCGTTCCCATCAACGGCAAATTCTTGGTCTTCTACACCTGTTCCTGAACAGCATGTTCAAACGAAAGAGGTAATCATTGAAGAAAAACAAGTGAATCTTACAGAACAAACAAAGGAGGATGTAACTTTAAATGATTTGGCTAAGCAAGCAGAGGTTCGTCCAAATAGACCTTTGACCTTGAATGAGTTAATTCAGCAACAAAAACAAGCTGGAGTAACTAATGCGCAACAATTTGTAACGCAATCCAGTAAATCTGTGGATGCGGTGGTCGATTTGAAGACAGGTGTTAGTTTGAATGATAAACTGTTGTTTATTAAAGATTTGTTCAATGGTTATAGTTTGGCTTATAGTGAAGCTATCGAGCTGTTAAACCGCTTTGATAATTTTGCGGAAGCAGATGCGTTTCTACAAAGCAATTATGCCTTAAAAAATAATTGGTCCGCTAAACCGCAAACGGTAGATAAGTTATATGGAATTTTAAGAAAAAAATTCATTTAATTTTTGAAATGATATAAAAAAGAAAGAGCTTGTTTGTTAGAAACAAGCTCTTTCTTTTTATTATTCTTTTAGGTTTTAAAGCATAGCCTTTATAAACCAATACACTCTTAAAGTAAATCAAATTTAATCCAATATTGTCCCTCATGTCCGTAGTGGAAGTATTTGGATTGAATAATCTCTGCTAAAATTTCTGTGTCGACTAAGAAATTTTCTCTTATTTGTGCAAACTGAGGTTTCTGAATCACATAAATTTGGTTGTTAGCGACTGCATTAGAGATTTGAACTTGTTGACCAAGCCATTTTGGGATCTCGTTTAAGAAAGAATCGCTGTCATTAATAAATAATACGATATCTTCTTGCATTTGTTCTTGCGTTTGCTCTTGGACTTGAGCGCCAGCAACACTTAATAATTCCGTTATATAGCTAGTATCTATGTTTGCCTGATTTTGTACGATCAGGTTGACACGCGGTCTATTTTCTTGAGGAATAAATTTTAATTTATGAATTATGATATTGATTTCTTCTTCAAGGTATTCATAGGCTGCCGGATCTTGTACCATAAGATCTTTAGCTAAAGAATGATAATGTTGGAGTTGACTCATTATGCTATTTAAATTATCTTGCAAAGGTACTTAAGGTTTACAAAAGAACCTAAATAATAGGGGAGATTAGTAAATTATTTGTATTTTGGAAAGGTATAAAATTGAATAATTATGTTTGATAAATTATTAGAAGCGCAGCAAAAAGCACAAGAAATTAAAACAAGATTGGACCATGTGTCGGTTTCTGGAGAAGTGGAAGGTGGTAAAATTCGTGTAATTTCCAGCGCAAATAGAGAAATTAAAGAAATTCATATTGATCCTGATTTTTTCAAGGATTTAGATAAAGAAGATTTGGAAGAGTTGTTGATCGTAGCCTTGAACAAGGCTTTGACGCAGGCTGAACAAATCAGCAATACGGAAATGCAGGCTGCTTCTCAGAGCCTTCTAGGTGGATTAGGCGGTTTGGGTAATTTATTTGGTAAATAAAATAGGCAAGATGAAGTTTACTTATTATGGGCATTCCTGTTTTGAATTAGAGTTTGATGGTGTTAAAGTTTTATTGGATCCATTTATTACCTACAATACCTTAGCTTCGGAGATTGCTGTGGATCAAATAGCTCCCGATTACATCTTTATTACCCATGGTCATCAGGATCATGTGGCTGATTTAAAGCAAATTCAAGCACAAAGTGGAGCTACAGTGGCTGGAATTTTTGAAATTGCAGCTTGGACTAGAAAATTAGGGGTTCCAGAGGATAAAGTGATTGAGTTTAATGTAGGTGGTACATTGAACCTTCCTTTTGGTAAAGTAAAAATGGTTTATGCTGTTCATTCCAATAGTTTGCCAGATGGGAGCTATGGTGGGTTTCCAGTAGGCTATTTGTTTTTTGTGAATGGTAAGACCCTGTATTTAGCTGGAGATACTGCACTTACCCTGGAAATGAAATTGCTTGAGCGGTATGCTATAGATTGGGCATTTTTACCAGTTGGGGGACATTATACCATGGATGCTGAAGATGCAATAATTGCAGCTGATTTCATACAATGTACGAATATCGTTGGGGTTCACTTTAATTCATTTCCGCCGATCGCTATAGATCTAGACAAAACGGCTGTAATGTTTGCTGAAGCTGGCTTGAACTTGATTTTACCTAAAATAGGAGAGACTTATCCTTTATAAATTTACAAGGATAAATAGCGCTTGAGCGTCGTTTGTTGTTTTATCAGTGCGTAAAACGCATAAAAAAGTCCTTTAGAATTTCTAAAGGACTTTTTTTAATTATTTGAATAGGTTGAATTACTCAACAGTACTTTTTGATCTATTGATATGAAATTGAACTAAATCGTCAATAGGTGATCTTAAAATCTTTCCTACTCTCATTCCATATTGAGAAGCTTTGTCTTCAAGAACATTTCTGAAATTGTATCCTACTGATCCAATACAGTTGAATGTATAGCTTTGATAATCTGGATATTTACTTACTAAATTATTGAAGAAGGCTTCGAATGCATCATCAACAATTTTACGAGTATATTGAATGTTCGTATTGTTATCGTATACAAATTTGCTGAAACTTGCACAAAAGCGATTTGCTAGAGGTTTTGTATAGACATTGTCCATGATTTCATCAGGAGTAAGTTTATACATGTCGAAGAAGGCTTCAGCTACTTCTTTAGGCATTAAACCACGGATAAAATCTGTTAGTAGTTTTTTGCCAATGTAACTACCACTTCCTTCATCACCTAAAATATAAGCTGCGGAATCAATGTTGTGTGTGATATCTTTACCATCATAAATACAGGTGTTTGTTCCAGTACCTAGGATTGCTGCAAAACCAGCTTCAGTGCCTAACAATGCACGTGCCGCTGCTAATAAATCATGACCTACTTCTACTTTAGCTTGAGGAAATACAATTTGAATTGCTTCTTCCACAATTTTGGCTTTCTCTTCATTATGTACACCAGCACCATAATAATTTACCTCAGTAATTTTTTCGAAAGGAATATCTTGAGGTAGTCCTTTTTTAAGGGATGCAACAATGTAATCGCTATCTACAAAATATGGGTTATATCCTTCGGTGTTGAAGTAGATTTTTTTATTAGAATCATCTAACAAACACCAGTTTGTTTTTGTAGACCCTCCATCTGCAATTATTATCATTATTTTTTATATTTAATTTAAGTAACTTGTTTTTGTGTTTTACAATGGCTTTTATTAATGTTCTTAATCCAAAATAAACGATTTAATAATAAAAATAAGAATTTTTATTACATATAATCAAAAAAATTGCGATTTGTTGCTTGGGTTTCAAAAACAAAACCCTCTTAATCTTTTGATTAAGAGGGTTTTGTATGTTAAAAATAGGTGTTATAACTTAGTGTAAAAATTACAATTAGTTAGCTATTTAATGTGCTGCATCGGCTTCTACCTCATCGATGTTAATACCTTGTTTCGTTAAGAACTTACGAACAAGGACCGCAAATACGATAATATAGATAAATCCAATAACTGGGATGATATAGGAATTATGTATTCCAATAATATCGGATAGTTTACCTTGGATAGGAGGAATGATACCACCACCTAAAATCATCATGACTAAAAAGGCAGATCCTTGCTCAGTGTATTTTCCTAAACCTACGATCGATAAGCTGAAAATAGAACCCCACATAATCGAACACGCTAAACCACCTGCTAGGAATGAATATATGGCTACTGTTCCGGATGTTAATAAACCTACAACCATTGCAATTAAGCCAAAACCACCGAAAATAATTAAGGTACGAACAGGCTTATCTTTACTTAAGAAGAAAGCAACAATTTGTATAAGGACACAAATAACATAAAAATACAATACCGACATATCAAACCCGGCTAATACGTTTACACCAACGATGACAGAGAAAGCTACTAATGGAACTATGATTAACAATATTTGCTTTTTGGATGAAGTCATGTTGAAGGCAGAAATGGCACCAGCCCAACGACCAATCATCATACCGCCCCAATACATGGATACATATGGCGTGATCTGGGATGATTGTAAGTTTCCAAATTCTTCTAGTGTCAATAACTCGCCTAAATTACTTCCTATAGCAACTTCAATACCTACATATACAAACAAAGCCAGCATCCCTAGTACTAATTGAGGATATTTCATTGCTCCCCATCCTTCTGCATTTTTTTGTGCACTGCGGTACGCGAAAAGTAAACCACCCACCACAACTGCTAGGGCACCTAATAGCCAGAGCATGCGGGTAATTTCTAATTCATGGGTAATATCCTTCAATTGGGCTGTTAGGCTAATGTCTGAGCTTGTTTTCAATTGCTCTTTCAATTGTTCTATTTGGATAGCGGCATCGGAATTGTAGCTAGTGAAAACTGGAATAAATGCAACTAATAATAAAACGGTCATCACAATTAAGGTGGTTCTCGCTTTGTTTGCAGGTTCCATTTCTTCTAAATTAAATCCTGCAGGAACTTTTTTCGAGAAATGGAATAATCCAGCGGCTAGAATAAATAATAAACCAACACCTACATAGAGATATACGACTTTATTTAAAGGTAAGTTGGCAATTTGAGAATCTGAAACGGTTTCAAATGTTCCAAATAATGCGAAACCAATGATCAGTGGTCCTATGGTTGTTCCTAACGAGTTAATACCTCCCCCTAAATTTACGCGGGAAGCACCCGTCTTTGGGTCTCCTAATAATACCGCAAAAGGATTTGCCGCAGTCTGTTGGAGTGAAAAGCCTAAAGCAACAATAAATAAACCAATAAGCATACCTACATAGACATTTACCTCAACCGCTACAATCATTGCTGCTGCACCTAGAGCTGAAAATAATAAGCCATAAACGATACTTTTTTTGTAGCCCCATTTGCCGACTAAGTCTTTTCCTGATAAGGTTCCGAAAATAAATAATAGGAGCGCCCCTATATAATATGCCGTATAGAAGGCAAAATCTATAAGTTGGGATTGAAATTGATCCAAATGGAAATAGTTTTTACAAAAAGGGATAAAAACGCTATTTCCCGCGGCAATAAAGCCCCAGAAGAAAAACACGACAATTAGGGTGTATAGTGCTGGGTAATTTGTGTTTGTTTGTTGGTTATTCATATAAAATAGAACTGATTTTAGTTTTTGACCTTACAAATAAAGAATTTTTTTTTGATTTTTTGAAGTATATATATGGATTGCTAAAACAATTTATTAGAAATAAATGTTTACAATTTTGAAATAAGTTGAAAAAAAAACCTATTTTTCTTTTGAATTTACATTAGTTATTTTTTTCTTTGTGGCAGTTCTTAAAATTTGTCTTTCAAAGAGGGTAGAAAGAAATCATAAATAGTTTCAACAAACATCGATATCTACATCCTCAATAGGTGAAGATTTGAAAGATACAATTTCGATAAAAGTAAAAATCCTTAAATCATAAATAAAATTAATGGATATTAATGAATTGAATACGAAACTCGTGTCTGAATTACGCGAGATTGCGAAAGTTCTGGGCATTCCTGATTCTGAGAAATTAAGAAAACAGGAATTGATTGATCGTATTACCGAAATAGCTAAAGAGGCACAGCCGGAAGAAGTAGCTGAAGATGCTGCCGATTCAGACAGTTCCGATCGACCTAGAAAACGAATGCGAACTGTAAAAGTCGCAGAACCCGTTTCAGTCGGTCGTAAAAAGCCAACAGCTGAGGAGGAACAAATCATATTGGATCTTCCCGTAGCACAGGAAATAGAAAAAGTAGAACAGGTAAAACCTATCATAGAAACCCCTCCAACTAAGTCATCATCCCAAACAGATTTCGATAATGTTATAGTCAACGAAGGCGTCCTTGAAATTATGGCGGATGGTTATGGTTTCTTGCGTTCTTCAGATTATAATTATTTAACATCCCCAGATGATATTTATGTCTCGCAATCACAAATTAAATTATTTGGATTAAAAACGGGAGATAATGTACGCGGTTGTATTCGCCCTCCAAAAGAAGGGGAGAAATATTTTCCTCTTGTTCGTGTGGAAGCAATCAATGGACAAGATCCTGCAGAAGTGCGCGATCGTGTTCCTTTTGATTATTTGACACCTTTATTTCCTGATGAAAAATTAAATCTTGACTTAGGAACAGGAAATTATTCTACTAGGATAATGGATTTGTTTACACCGATAGGTAAAGGTCAACGTGGATTGATCGTTGCTCAACCTAAAACTGGTAAAACGAATTTATTAAAAGAAGTAGCAAACGCTATTGCTAAAAATCACCCGGAAGTTTATTTGATTATTTTATTAATTGATGAACGCCCAGAGGAGGTGACCGATATGGCAAGAAGTGTACGCGCTGAAGTGGTATCGTCTACCTTTGACGAGCCTGCAGACCGTCACGTAAAAATCGCAAACATTGTTTTGGAAAAAGCAAAACGTATGGTTGAATGTGGTCATGATGTGGTTATCTTATTGGATTCTATTACACGTTTGGCAAGAGCGTATAACACCGTAGCACCTGCTTCTGGTAAGATTTTGTCGGGTGGTGTGGATGCGAATGCCTTACACAAACCTAAACGCTTCTTTGGTGCTGCACGTAATATAGAAAATGGTGGTTCATTAACTATTTTAGCAACTGCACTTACTGAAACAGGCTCCAAAATGGATGAGGTAATTTTTGAAGAATTCAAAGGTACCGGTAATATGGAGCTTCAATTGGATCGTAAATTGGCGAATAAGCGAGTTTTCCCTGCTATTGATTTAACAGCATCTAGTACAAGAAGAGACGATCTATTGGTTGACCGTGAAGAATTACAACGTATGTGGGTATTGAGAAATCACCTTGCAGATATGAATTCACAAGAAGCTATGGAATTTTTACTGACGCAAATGCGAGGTACTAAATCCAATAATGAATTTTTAATTAGTATGAATGGCTAAAAAACCATAAGAAATTAATAATTTTAAGCCATCTTTTCGATAAAGATGGCTTTTTTATTTATGAAGAAATATATTCCAAATACGATTACCTCCCTGAATTTATTTAGCGGGTGTATAGCTGTGTTGTTTGTTTTGCAAGGTTCCTATTGGAATGCGTTCTACTGTGTGGTTGCTTCTGGTGTGTTTGATTTTTTTGATGGAATGTCTGCAAGGGCGTTGCATGTGAAATCGTTAATTGGCAAAGAATTGGATTCGTTGGCTGATGTCATTAGTTTTGGATTCGTGCCTGGGGCCTTATTGTATATGCTGTTGAAGAGCCAAGATTTACATCCATATGTGCCTTATTTGGGATTTATAGTTACTGTATTTTCCGCATTGCGCTTAGCAAAATTCAATATTGATACGCGTCAAACAACTGATTTCATCGGAGTAAATACGCCGATGAATACCTTTGTTATTATGTCAATCCCATTTATTGCAGAAAATTACCCAATGGTGTTAAGTCCATATGTTTTGATTCCTGTAATTTTTCTTTCCAGTTTTTTATTGGTATCAGAAATTAAATTGTTCTCGATGAAATTGGATAGCTTGAGCTGGAAGATCAATCAATATAAATACATATTTCTGTTGTTGAGTGTTTTGTTATTGTTTGTATTTAAATTTTTAGCTCTTCCAATTATTTTGGTTTTTTACATCGTACTATCTAAAATACATTTTAATTCAATGAAGAATTAAGCGATTGTTTGATAGTAAGCTTCTAATTCTTGCATCGCTTTTTGGAAATCTACCTTTATTTCTTGAAAAAGAGAATGAATAGGTAAGGAATTTTCATTGGACAATGCTAATTGCTCCAGTTGTTGCATTTTCAACCGTAAATCTGATGCACCAATATATTCCATAGTCGGTTTTATGTGGTGCGCTGAGGCTTTTATGGTTTCGTTGTTATTTTGATTTACAGCTTGTTCTAGGTTTTGGAAATCTTCTACACCTTGAGTAAGGTATAAATTGATCATTTGTTTTACAATATCCAGGTTGTTCATCATACTTGATAAAATCATTTCTGGATTAATAATTTGATATGTACTCATATTAGATTTTGTTGACTTTTAGGTTATCTTCTGATTCTTGTTCTAGTTGTGTGTTCGTTTTTCCAAGTATTGGATGGATCAAGTTGGGAGCGATTTCTACTAAAGGGACTAAAGTGAAATTACGTTTATGTAAATATGGATGTGGGATGATTAAATGGTCGAGTTGTATAATTTCATCGTTAAAATATAATAAATCAATATCAATAATTCTTGCTCCCCAATGTTGTGTTCTTACTCTTCCTAGTTTTTGCTCAATTTGTAAGGCAATAGTTAATACATCTAAAGCGGCTAATGGAGTTTCTAAGGCTAAAACTTGATTGTAAAATTTCGGTTGATCTTCTACACCCCATGCTTCAGACTCATAAATACTTGAAATTTTTGTGACATGACCTATTTGTGTGGAAAGTTCAATGATAGCTTCTTTTAACTGCTGGATTGGATTCCCTAAATTAGCACCAAGTAGGATGTAGACAAAATTCATAGGTTGAATATAGGAATAGTTTAGTATAATTGGAATAATACGTTAAATTTACACTCAACTAAATATTTTGTATGAGATCATTTTTTAAATATGTTTTAGCTACAATTACAGGTATTGTGGTTTCTACACTATTATTGTTTTTTATTGTAGTGGGCATCATAGGTTCAATGGTTAATTCAGTAGGGAGCGGAAAAGAGGCTATCACACCCAATAATGCCGTGTTGTACATTAATTTGGATCATGTGATTACGGAAAAAACTGAACCAAATCCATTTGAAGATTTAGATATGCCAGGATTTAGTGGCGCGAAGAGCTTGGGTTTAAATGATATCCTTGCGCGAATTGAAGCTGCAAAAGCTGATCAAAATATTAAAGGTATATATTTAAATGTTTCAGGCGCAAATGTTGGATTTCCAACGGCGAAGGCTATTCGTGAAGCAATTATAGATTTTAAAAGTTCAGGTAAATTTGTTGTTTCGTTTGCAGATGTAATGACACAAAAGAGTTATTATATAAATGCAGCGGCTGATGAGATTTATTTGAACCCTCAAGGTACCTTGGATTTTAGGGGCTTGGCGACTTCGGTTATGTTTTTTAAAGAAGCATTGGATAAATTGGGCGTTGATGTTCAAATCTTAAAGGTAGGAACTTACAAAAGTGCCGTGGAGCCTTTTATGATGAATGCAATGAGTGAGGCTAATAAGGAACAAGTTAATTCTTATTTAGGAAGTATAAATAAAACTTTTCTAACGGACATTTCAAATTCTCGAAACATTTCTACAGATTCTTTACAGTACATCGCCGATCAATATTTGATTCGTGATCCTGAAGACGCAAAGAAATATGGTTTTGTTAATGATCTGTTTTATAAGGATCAAGTTTTAGACCTTTTGAGAAAGAAATTGGACCTTGCTGAAGGTAAGGAAGTGCCTTATGTTTCTTTAGTGGATTATAAAAATAAAACGAATGCAGGTGCCGCAGGAGCGAGCCGCATCGCAGTTTTATATGCTTATGGAGACATTGTAGATGGAGAGGGTTCTGATGGGCAAATCGGTGGTGATTATTTTTCTAGAGAACTGCGAGCTTTACGTACGGATGATAAAGTGAAAGCTGTTGTTTTGCGTGTGAATTCTCCTGGTGGATCAGCATTAGCCTCTGAATCGATTTGGAGAGAAGTAGAATTGACTAAAAAGGTTAAACCTGTCATCGTATCTATGGGAGATTATGCTGCTTCAGGGGGTTATTATATAGCTGCTGCTGCGGATTCTATTTTTGCTGATCCAACAACAATTACGGGTTCTATTGGTGTTTTTGGAATGATACCTAATTTTAAAAACTTGTTTAACGATAAGTTAGGGATTCATTTTGATGCGGTTAAAACTGCGAAATTTGCTGATATGGATGTGGATATGGATAGAGCGTTGACAGAAGAAGAGAAAACTATTTTGCAAACTGGTGTAAATAAAATATACCAAGTGTTTATGAAACGTGTCGCAGATGGTCGTAAGTTAAGTTTAGCAGCAGTAGATAGCCTTGGGCAAGGTCGTGTTTGGACTGGTGAACAAGCTCTTAAACTGGGTTTAGTTGATAAGTTAGCGGGCTTGGATGAGGCGGTGGAAGCTGCTGCTAGTAAAGCGAAATTAACAGATTATCGTGTTTCTGAATATCCAAGAACAAAAGAACCTTTTGCTAATTTATTGTCGAGTTCGAAAGATAAAATCAAACTTTGGTTTCTAGAGGATGAATTAGGAGCTTATGTGAATTACCTCAAAGAGATAAAGAAAATAACTTCGCAGACGGGTGTTCAGGCAAGGATACCCTATCGTGTCGAGATTTATTAATTTAAAACAAAACGCTGATCTGATTAAGATCAGCGTTTTGTTTTAATTCCATAGGCTATTAAAGAAATGGGATTTTTATTACTAATATACAGGCATAAGGAAAAATGAAAGTTTTTTTTATCTTTAGACTCTAAACTCAACCGCAAGGAATAATATATCATGAAAACTATAGAAGATTTAAATTTTAATGACAAAAAAGCGTTAATCAGAGTTGATTTTAACGTGCCACTTGATGAGAATTTTAATATTACCGACGATAATAGAATACAAGGTGCATTACCTACAATCAATAAAATTTTAAAAGATGGAGGTTCTGTTATTTTAATGTCTCACTTAGGTAGACCTAAAGATGGACCTACAGATAAATACTCGTTAAAACATATTGTAGCTTACTTGTCAGAAGTGCTGGGTGTTGAAGTTCAATTTGCAGACGATTGTATTGGCGAACAAGCAAAAGAAAAAGCAGCGGCTTTAAAACCTGGAGAAGTGTTGTTGTTAGAAAATCTTCGTTTTTATAAAGAAGAAGAAAAAGGTGATCAAGATTTTGCGAAGAAATTAGCTGCATTAGGCGATGTGTATGTAAATGATGCCTTTGGAACAGCGCACCGCGCGCATGCTTCGACAGCAATTATTGCAGAAAACTTCCCTGGAAATAAATACTTTGGCTATTTAATGGCGAAAGAAATTGATAATGCTGAAAAAATACTTAGTCGTCCAGAAAGACCATTTACAGCGATCATGGGTGGAGCTAAAGTGTCTGATAAATTAGAACTTATTGAAGCTTTACTAGATAAAGTGGATAATTTAATTATCGGTGGTGGTATGGCTTATACATTTGTGAAAGCTAGAGGTGGTGAAATCGGTAAGTCATTAGTAGAATTGGATAAATTGGACTTGGCTAATGAATTGGTTAAGAAAGCTGAGGAAAAAGGTGTTAATCTAGTACTGCCTACTGATGCTCAAATCGCTGATCGTTTCGCTAATGATGCGGTCGTATACGATGGTCCTAATGATCAAATTCCTGCTGAATTACAAGGTTTGGATATAGGTGCAGATTCTGCATCGCATTTTGCTGATGTAATCAACGCTTCTAATACCTTGCTATGGAATGGTCCTATGGGGGTATTTGAAATGGAAACATTTGAAAAAGGTACTAGAGCAGTAGCCAATGCGGTAGTTGCAGCAACAGAAAGAGGTGCGTTTTCATTAATTGGTGGTGGAGATTCAGCAGCTGCAGTATCTAAATTTGGTATGACGGAGCATGTGAGCTACGTAAGTACTGGTGGTGGTGCTTTGCTAGAATATATGGAAGGTAAAACACTTCCAGGTGTTAAAGCGATTTTAGATTAGTATATATTATACGAATTCAAATATATGTTAAAGGAGAGCCATTGGCTCTCCTTTATAGTTTATGACGATTGAAACTTGATTAATAACTGTAATTAAAGCTGAAGCTAGGTACGATCTTGCCCTTTGCACTGGGGTGATTAATATAGCTAAATTTGGTGCCTATACCAAAATCGGGTAGTATATATCGAAATAAATTGAAGTCTGCGGATAAACCAATACCAAAGGAAACTGGAGCCATTGTTTTTCTTTGTATATCTTGGTAATCTGCGAAAAAGTACCCATGAAATCGCTTAATGTACGCAATAGAGCTTATCGCCCAGTCCGGATAGGCTATTGGGAAACGGTAATTTAAAAGTAAGGTATTATTAAACTTTCCAGCATTAAATGATGAAAAGCCAGAAACTAAAGGAATTTCGTACATGCCCTCGTACCTCCCTGTGCTGCTTTGATAGGAGAATCTCGCTTGAAATCCATGATTATGAAAGATGCCCGGGAAATAGAAATTCGATTTTAGCACAAACATTTGGCCATCTGCGGCATCTTCAAAAGGCACATGTCTATAGGTGAAATTGATATTTTGACCCCATTTTGGTATTAAATCTAATTGACTTCTTCTGGTATTTCTATTGAAGTACACTAAATAGTTTAAGGGGAAAGAGAATTCATAATTAAAGTTTCTAAGGGTACTGATGCTTAAATCGTATCGCTGCTGATAAGAGGTGCCAAAGCTTAATCCATAGCTGTAAAGCAGGTTTCCTCGATAGATGCTGATCGGGATTTGCATATCGAAACTGTATACGTTTTCTCTAAAATCAAAGCCTATGATTTGATTGCTATTGCCAACTTTAGCTTGACCAATCTGACCTCTGTTTAGGTATTTTAGGGTAAATTTTGGAAAGAACTTATTGTAGGAAATCTCTGCTGAATAATTGCTTTTCTCCATTTCTAGATCATACTCATAGCCTAATTTAAGTTGTGTGGTATTCAACAAATCGTTCGATAACCAGTAAATACTTGGCTTATAATTGTCGAAATTTTCGAAGTTATTTGCACTTATACTTAAGCTATGAAAGTTGAATAAATGACTTAAACTGTTGTAATTTGTTACTTCATAGGCTTTGTCTTTTCCTCTAGATAGGGGTGGATTGAACTCCTTTAATTGCTCATCAATCAGTTTTAAGGAAGATAAATTAGGTTTGAATACAGGCTTATTATCCTGGTCTAATCCTATTGAATTTACCTTATAGCCGTTGTATTGATAGTCGTTATAGAGCAGATTTTCATCCCCATTTACGCTGGGATAGAAGGCTCCAAAGGAGGCGTCGGTGAGTCGATGAATGGTTTTTTGTTCTCGATTATATTCAAAAATATTGTCAATTTTTTCATAATTGGCCTTATAAATGATCCTATCTTTATGGTAAATGGGTCTGTTAAATTCGAAATTTGACCAGTCAAATAGGAGATTCCAGCTTAAATTAAGTAGATCAATTTCTATTAAATTAGTCCCTTTCCCACTCATTGCGATCGCAATAATTTTGTTGTTTTCACTATTTAAATTTGGCTGTTGTATGAAAATATTTACTGGAAAATCAATCAAATTGACGATTTTCTTAGATTTTACATCGATATATATGAGGCTAGATCGATTATTTTTATCTACTTGGATGCTATAGACCTTGTCTTCTTTTTCGTTCAATATAGGGCTGTATAAGCGTGATTTCTTGGATAAGGATTGGATCTTGCCTGTTTCGATATTGTATAATTGAATAATATTGTAGGTTTGTTTACCAAAACGGCCATCCTTTCTGATTTCATCCCAAACAATAAATTTATTTTTCACCTGATAATATGGTGTCAATTGAAAGCCTATATTCACCAGTTTTTCTTCTTTTTCATTGATTTTTCTAATGAGTGCTGGCGTTGTTTGAGGAGATTGTTTGAGGTAAAATAGAGTTCCTGCTGTCGTTGTTTGTGGTAAAAAATAATCGGTAGGAAACCGATTTTTATCAGCTTTTGCTTCGGCAGAAATGCTCGAGTTTGACCAACTTGACCAAGTAGAATCTAGCTGTTTTTGCGACAGTTTATAGAGCTTGTTGATGCGGAGTCCGGTGGTTTTTTTAAGCGCATAATTTAAGTTAAATGGCCTCCATAAATGAGCTCTAATATCCCGCATGATTTCTTCATGAATTCCATACCCATAATGATTCGTGAGGTAGGTGTTTAAGAGGTAACCCGTGAGGTAATAACCTGCAGTATTATCTTTAAAAGAACCCAAGATGTTTTTGTCTAAATTGTACTTTTTGTTCGAAAGTTGATTGGTTCGATAGGGCATCATCCAGGAAGACGACCTTCCTCTACCGCCATTGGAATATTGAGTTTCTATCGAAACGGCGTCCCCTTCAAAGTACCATGCTGGAAGATGAAGTCCGTAAAAAGCTAGGGCTAATTGTTGTAAAAAAGGACCTTGAATACGACCTGTCAATTTGTCAAATTGAGCAACATGCCGCAATTCATGAATGACTAAATTAGGTAACCATTCTGTGTTGTCACTTGCAGGGCCAGGTGTAGTAAATGCCTCTACTTTTCTAGGTGCAAGTTGTGCAAAACCATTTTGTTCGATGTGGTTGCTTTGCAAAATTATCGAAATCTTTTTAGGCTTTACTTTTAAATCTTGACTTGTCCTGATGAGCATACTATCAATTTGCTCAGCGAGTAGGAGGGCAGAGGATTGGAATTCTATGGGGAAAATAAGTTGAAAATCTGGACTGTTAATTTGCTTCCATTTAATGCTCGAATGCGCTTGTTCATTGTCTATTATTTGCGCATTTAAAATAGGTAAAGGTAATATTGAAAGAAAAGAACTTAAAATACTGAATATTATGAGTTTATATAGACTATTTTTGATCATATTTATGGTTTGCTAAATATATTAGTAGAAATAACCTTATTTTATTGAATGATGTGTTTAATAAATGTTATGTAATGAATTGATAAAAAGAATTATATGATTAATATTAAGTTTGTTAAAATATTCAATAAATCAGGTCTATTACGCGTATTTTATACAGTTTTAAAAGACTTCCATAGAAATATTTTGCTACGAATAATGCGCGATTAAATGTATGAAATATTAAATTTAAAAACCGTATTAGTTGTGATTTTTTAAAGAATTTTTCCTTGGATTATTTTGAGCGATTTTAGGAAGGAGAAAGTCCGTCGATATTTTCAACTTTCGTGGACGTGTAAAAATAGACTCTATATTTACCGTTTGACAGTTGAACTTTGTACCCTAGTAAGTTGGTTTATGTAAGCATCGGTTTTAAGTCATTGCCTAGATTCCAATTGCAATAACTCTTAAATGACAAACTGACATGTATTTTGTTTTTAGGCCTGAACAATCCCTAGGCTCAGAAGCCTAATTTTTAGCTGAATCGCTTAAGTTGAAAAGGAATAAAAGGCATGATTTTTTCAATGGAAAAAGAAGGAATGCTTAGTAAAAATTTAATTATTTATTTACAGTAAAAAAAGCGACTTTTGCAAAAATGATTTTTTAGCACCAATGTAGGATTGAATAAATAAAGGAGTCGTATGGAAGAATTAGCAATGCTTGTAGCACATGTAGAGCAACTGATTGATCGTGGTGACCGAGCCGAGCTTGCAGAATATTTGAACGAATTGAACATTTCTGATGTTGAAGAGCTCATCGATGAACTTCCAGAAAGTGGCCCTTTATTTCTTGAAATTTTAAGCCTCAAAAGGGCGGTTAACGTTTTCCGAATTCTAGACTTTCCAACTCAGGAAAGGATCGTCAAAAAACTTCCAAATTCTAAGATCAGAGAACTCTTAAATGAGATGCCTCCAGATGACCGGACTTCCTTCTTTTCGGAGTTGTCGGGCGATGTGGTCAAGCGACTCATTATTCTGTTGACACCTGAAGAACGAAAAGAAGCCTTGTCTTTATTGGGGTATCCAGAAGATTCCGTCGGTCGTTTGATGACGCCCGATTATATCACGGTAAAAGAACATTGGACCATGCCTCGTGTATTGGATCATATTCGTCGCTATGGAAGTGCCTCAGAAACGATCGATGTATTATACGTCATTAATGCCGAAGGAAAATTGATAGACGATATTCGGATAAAAGATGTTCTCGTTGCAGAGCCCGATACGATAGTTTCGGACTTGATCGATAATCGACTGATTTCCCTATTAGCAAATGCACCCCAAGAAGAGGCCGTGACCATCTTCCGGATGAACAATCGAGTAGCCTTGCCGGTGGTAGATGAAAATGACATCATGTTAGGGATCGTGACCATTGATGATATACTTTGGGTTGCCAACGAAGAGTACACGGAAGACATGCAACGGTTAGGGGGTACAGAGGCCTTGGACGAGCCTTACTTGGATGTGTCGGTTTTTCATTTGGTGAAGAAAAGAGCAGGTTGGCTGATCGTGTTGTTTTTAGGGCAGCTGTTGACGTTTTTCGTACTCAAGAACTACGAGTCTAAGTTCAATGCACTTCTTGTTATCCTGATGCCTGTAATCATGTCTAGCGGAGGGAACTCAGGTACCCAAGCATCATCCCTGATTATTCAAGCGATGGCTATGGGCGAAGTGACTTTAAGAGATTGGTGGTTTGTCATGCGCAGGGAGATATTATCGGGTTTACTCTTAGGATTAATATTGGGCGTGTTAGGATTTTTGAGAATTGCTACAGAAGAAGCATTTCAACATGCTTATGGAGAATATTGGTACTTGGTCGGTACAGCAATCGGGCTTTCTTTAGTGGGCGTGGTATTGTGGGGCTCTTTGGTTGGAGCGATGCTTCCATTTATTTTGCGAAGATTTGGTGCTGACCCAGCAAGCTCATCCGCTCCATTTGTATCCACGATTTTGGACGTAACCGGTTTAATTATTTATTTTTCATTTACAACTTTCATACTAGGCGATCTGCTATTTTAATTATTCCTGTTGGTTCTGAATAACTTGCATAATTTGATAAAAAAATATTTGCACTTTTCATTGAATCTTCCGATAATTGCATCACCAAAACAAAAGGGAATAACAAATTCCTGAATAGCTCAGTTGGTTAGAGCATCTGACTGTTAATCAGAGGGTCGCTGGTTCGAGCCCAGCTTCAGGAGCAAAAGAAGAAAGGTCATCATTCATGGATGACCTTTTTTTATGCCTTTTCTTTTTCCATTTTTCGTTCCCAATATTTTTATTTTAGGAGGCAATCCTTAAGCGATATGATATTAAAATATACACTATACTAATTTTTTGTAACTTTGATTTTGAATATGAAAATCTTTTCATCAATCATGGCCATTTATATGTTGGTATTGTTTTTAATACCATGCTCTGATTCGTTTGAACAAGATGCGCTAAATTATCCAACAAATTCCCAAGAACTTTCCGATCAAGGAGTACATCAGCACAAGGAGCATTCTGATTTCTGTTCCCCATTTTGTGTTTGCGGTTGTTGTGGTGTATTGTCCGCTGTTTTTCATCACTGGAATTTTAATACATTTGATTTCAAGGTAAAATCCTTCGATTTACCTAAAACAGAAGCTAGCTATAGTTTCATTTATATCCCTTCCTACATGGCTGAAATATGGCAGCCGCCACAACTTATCGTTTAATTTCATAGAACAATGCATTCTCATGTTTGTAGTTTACCTACAGGCATAATTTGCTGTATTTAGCTTGAAGCATCGAGTTTTCTAATGCTTAAGCAGGTTGTTTTAACTAATTATTTATTTAATTAATTATCAATACGTTGTGTTAGATCAGATTATAAAATTTTCTATAAATAATAAGTTTATTATTGGATTAATGACCTTATTACTAATTATTTGGGGTGTATGGAGTGCTAGTAAAATACCCATCGATGCGCAACCTGACATTACCAATAACCAAGTACAAATCATCACCTTATGTCCTACTTTGGCAGGTCAGGAAGTCGAGCAGTTAGTTACATTTCCTGTAGAACAGAGTATAGTAAACCTTCCAAAGGTCGAAGAAATCCGTAGTATATCCAGGTTTGGACTTTCGGTAGTCACGGTAGTTTTCGAAGATGACCTCGATATTTATTTTGCCCGGCAGTTGGTCAATGAAAAATTGAAAGAAGCAGAGGAAGAAATTCCAGACGGCATAGGAGTGCCTGAATTATCACCTGTAAGTACCGGTTTAGGGGAAGTATATCAATACATCTTGCATCCTAAAAAAGGAAGTGAATCAAAGTATTCTGCAATGGATTTACGGACGATGCAAGATTGGATAGTCGCAAGACAGCTGTATGGCACCCCAGGTGTTGCAGAGGTGAATAGTTTTGGGGGGCAATTAAAGCAATACGAGGTCTCTGTAGACCCCGAAAGGCTAAAGGCGATGGATATCTCCATTTCAGAAATATTCGTTGCCCTAGAGGCTAACAATCAAAATACGGGCGGTGCATATATTGACAAGAAACCCAATGCCTATTTCATACGTGGCGTAGGTTTAGTCAGCAGTTTGGAAGATGTAGGAAATATTGTGGTTAAACAGTTGGGATCTGTTCCTGTTTATGTAAAAGATGTTGCTACCGTGCAATTTGGATATGCTACTCGTTATGGCGCCATGACCTACAATGGGGAAGTGGATGCCGTAGGAGGCATAGTGATGATGTTGAAAGGCGAAAATAGTGCTGCAGTGGTCAATCGAATTAAGGAGAAAATACCAATCATTCAGCAATCTCTTCCCGAAGATGTAGTCATCGAGCCTTTTTTAGATCGAACAGATTTAGTAGGTCGAGCGATCAGTACCGTTCAGCGCAACCTCATCGAAGGCGCGTTAATAGTCATTTTTGTGTTAATCATCTTTTTGGGCAATATGCGTGCAGGTCTCATTGTAGCTTCTGCCATTCCACTTTCCCTCTTATTTGCTTTAGCGATGATGCGCCTTTTTGATGTGAGTGCTAACCTGATGAGCCTTGGGGCCATTGATTTCGGTTTAATTGTAGACGGTTCATTGATAGTCGTCGAAGCCACCATGCATCATCTAGGCTTGCGAAAAGGCACACATCAGCTCAGTCAAAAAGAGATGGATGAGGAAGTGTATGAGTCAGCTCGGAAAATTCGAAACAGTGCTGCATTTGGTGAAATTATTATTCTGATCGTGTACATTCCTATTTTAACTTTAGTAGGCATCGAAGGGAAAATGTTTGCACCAATGGCTCAAACAGTAGGATTTGCAATTCTAGGCGCTTTAATCTTATCCTTCACATATATTCCTATGATGAGTGCCCTATGCTTGTCTAAGAAGCCAAAGGTCAAAAAGAACTTTTCCGATAAAATGATGGAGAAATTGCAGCAGCTTTACCAACCCATGTTGGCTAAAGCTATTCGATTTAACTATTGGATTATTGGTTTCTCTATTGTTTTGTTTAGCATCAGTATCCTGCTTTTTAACCGTATGGGAGGCGAGTTTCTGCCAAAATTAGGCGAAGGAGATTTTGCTTTTCATTGTATTTTACCACAAGGGACTTCCTTAAGTCAAAGTTTAGAAACCTCCATGCAAGCCTCTAAAATTTTAAAGCAGTTTGACGAAGTAAAGATGGTCGTAGGTAAAACGGGTGCTGCAGAAGTACCAACCGATCCTATGCCTCCTGAAGCAACGGATATGATGATCATATTAAAGCCTCAAAAAGATTGGAAAACTTCCAAAAGCTACGATGAATTAGCCAATGAGATGATGGAGAAATTGGAAGTAATCCCTGGAGTGTTTTTTGAAGCTAATCAACCCATTCAGATGCGATTTAATGAGTTGATGACAGGGATAAGGCAGGATGTTGCTGTTAAAATATTTGGAGAGAATCTAGATTCGTTATTACAATACGCCAATCAAGCACAAGCGATTATTCAGCAAATAAATGGGGTGACGAGCCCTCAGGTGGAGCGAGTTGCGGGTCTTCCGCAGATTAATATTGAATATGATCGGGTACGTTTGGCAAATTATGGGCTAACAGTAAATCAAGTCAATGACTTAATCAGTACCGCCTTCGCTGGTAAAAAAGCCGGTGTTGTTTACGAAAATGAAAGAAAATTTGATCTCGTCGTTCGATTAGATAAATCCTATCGAAGTTCCATTGATGACGTCAATAATTTATTCATCAGCCTAGCCAACGGCGAGCAGATTCCTTTATCGCAGGTCGCAAATGTTGACTTTAAATTAGGGCCTGCGCAAATTAGTAGAGAAGGTGGCAAAAGACGTATATATGTAGGTTTTAACGTGCAAGATCGCGATGTAGCAAGTGTGGTAAAAGAAATCCAAGAAAAATTGGCTAATCAAGTCAAACTACCAAATGGGTACTATTTTACCTATGGGGGCCAATTTGAGAATCTTCAAAAAGCTTCCAATCGGCTATTGGTTGCAGTACCTATTGCGTTATTGCTCATCTTCATTCTTTTATATTTCACTTTTCGGTCTTTCAAAGAGGCTATATTGGTTTTTACTGCAATTCCGATGAGTGCTATCGGAGGCGTGTTTTCCCTGTTGATTCGAGATATGCCATTTAGTATCTCTGCAGGAGTGGGTTTTATTGCTTTATTTGGAGTAGCAGTATTAAATGGTATCGTGTTAATAGCCACTTTTAACCGATTGGAAAAAGAAGGATGGAAGGATATCATACCTCGAATTATGGAAGGGGCGAAGTTAAGACTACGACCCGTACTAATGACTGCTGCCGTTGCCTCCTTAGGATTTTTACCCATGGCATTAAGCAATTCTGCAGGAGCTGAAGTACAAAAGCCCTTAGCCACCGTGGTCATCGGTGGATTAATTTCTGCGACTGCATTAACCTTATTTGTTTTACCCTTATTGTATTTGGTAGTTATGCGTGTAAAAAATAAACCCTTTCGTTCAGGGCTTGCAAAATTAGGAATTCTCCTTGCACTATGTGTCGGGTTTAGTGGCATGGAAAGTGCTTCAGCGCAGGAAATAACATTAAGTCAAGCCATAGATAGTGCCTTGAAAAACAACAGTAACCTACAGGCAAAGACTTTAGCTATAGCTTCTTCAAAACAGTTAATTTCTTCAAGTTTCGAATTGCCTAAGACGGATGTTCAGTTTCAATATGGAAATACTGATGGATTTGAAAAGAACGATGGTATTCAAATTGCGCAGAGCATTCCCTTTCCAGGTTTATTCTCTGCCAAAAGAAAGTTGTTTAAGGAGGAAGTGAAAAACAAAGAACAACAAAAAAAATTATCGGAACAGGAACTATCAAAACAAGTAAGAACTACTTATTCTGATTTAGCATATTATTTACACAATGCCGACGTTCTAAAAAAACTGCTGGAAATATATGAAGATTTTATTCGTGTGGCCGAACTACGGTACAAAACTGGAGATATAGCAAAGTTGGATGTGAATACAGCCATTACTAAAAAAGGAGAAATCAATTTGCTTGTTCAGCAAAATGAAGTATTTCGGGAAAATGCATTTCAACAATTGCAACTCTTGACAGGAATAACTTCTGATTTTAAAATTGCATTAGATGCAAACTATGAACCTAGCTTATTGACAGAGAATTTGAGCGAGCAAGATATTTCCAATCATCCCAGTATACAGCTGTTGTTGCAGGAAGCAATCGTTATGGAACAGCGAAAACAAGTGGAGCGCACATCTGGGCTGCCAGAACTTACTTTAGGCTATAACAATATTTCCTTAGTCGGCAATCATCGTAAAAATGGAGTAGAACAATTTTATGGTCGAGGACAACGATTTAACTCCTTTCAAGTTGGACTCTCCCTACCATTGACTTATGGGGCTACTAAGTCGAGAATGAAATCCATTGACCTGCAAAAGCAGGCTTTGCAATCCGATGCAAAGTGGCAGCGACATCAACTCTCTACAGCACTTAGGACTGCTTTAAATCAATATGAACACTATTTGGTTCAGTACCGTTATTTTAAAGATCAGGCGTTAACCAATGCTGCTGAAATGATCAAGGCCGCTCAATTGGGTTATCGTACAGGAGAAATTTCTTATGTTACTTATCTGTATACCCTACAAACGTCTACCGATATCCAATTAAATTATTTAAAAAGTATTCAGCAGATCAATGAGTCTGTTGCATTAATCCAATTCATCATTAACAACTAATACTATGAGCAATCATTTCAAATACCTCATTCGTTTCTTCCTGCAAGCCTGTATATTACTGCTGTTTATGGCTTCTTGTCAATCAAGTTCTAACCAACAAGCCGCTTCCAGTCCGGAAGAAACTAAGGAAGAAAGTGATCATGATGAAGCAAATCATGAAGAAGGGGTCACTACCCTAACTGCGGAACAAATGAAGTCTGTAGGGATTGAGTTGGGGTATGTTGAACAGAAACAACTTGGGGGCAATCTCAAAGTAAATGGGCTGTTAACCGTGCCAAATACAAATAAAGCTAATGCAACTTCCTTGTTCTCGGGAGTTATTCAAACCTTAAAAGTAGAATTGGGTGATCAAGTCCGAAAAGGCCAAGTGATTGCGAGTATTGTAAATCCAGATTTTATTCAATTACAAGAAGAGTATATTACGATCAATAGTCGCTTGGCATTAGCAGAACAAGAGCAGTCTCGGCAACAAGAATTATACGATGGAAATGTAGGGGCCAGGAAAAACTTGCAAGCAGCGACCACTGAACTAAATGCATTGAGAGCGAGGAAATCTTCTTTAAGCCGACAGATACAAATGATGGGAATAAACCCTTCCTCCATATCCAATGCAAATCTTCAATCGACAATTTTAGTAAAAAGTCCTATTAATGGTGTAATAAGTCAAGTATTTGCTAAAATTGGTAGTTATGTGGATGTATCTTCAGCTATTATAGAAATCGTAGAGAATACAGCTTTGCATCTCGATTTGCAGGTGTTTGAAAAAGATATGCCTTACATTCATATTGGTCAAAAAATAGATTTCGTCATTACTAATAATCCATCAAAAACATATGCAGCAGAACTTTATAACATTGGTGCTTCATTTGACGGGAACAATAAGACCATTGCCGTACATTGTCGAATTATTGGTGATAAATCAGGGTTGATTGATGGGATGAATGTGACAGGCTTATTGCATCAGGGGACGCAGTTAGCAGATGCGGTTCCTGACGATGCAATCGTCAATGCTGATGGAAAATATTATGTGTTTTTGGTTCAAGCGGGAGAGGAGCATGTGCATGAGGAAACGGAAGCTCCTGATCATGCCCATGCCGATGAAAAAGGAATGCGTTTTGAGCGGATTGAAATACAAAAAGGAGCTTCTGAAATGGGGTATACAGCCATCACGCCAGTTAAAGAAATGCCCAAAGCAGCACAAATAGTCGTAAAGTCAGCCTTTTTTGTCAATGCAAAAATGAGTACGGTAGGTCATGAGCATGCGCATTAAAGGTTTAAAGATGAAATAATTACGGAGGAATGTGTAATTTCAATATTGAATTTACGGTCAAATAGCCGGCCGCATAAGTATAAATAGACGATTTAAGATTGTTTTATGGAACATAAACATAAATATGATGAATCTGGGAATCAACTTTGTTGTACCCAAGAAAAGAAAATATATAAAAATGCGGATGCATCAACACGATTAGAACATCATCATACACAGACAACAAATACGATGAGCAATAGGTATACGGCTGCCGAATACGCTAATGAACATCAAGGGGAGCAAGGAGAAGACCATGAAGGCCATGAACATGCCCATGAACAAGGAAGTAAATCTACGTTTGAACTTTTCCTCCCTGCCATCCTATCATTAGTCTTTCTTTTAACGGGTTTACTTTTTGATCATGTGTTTGTATTTTCTTGGTTTAGTGGTTGGATCCGAATAGCTTGGTATATTTTGGCCTATATTCCAGTCGGTTTACCAGTGATAAAGGAGGCCTGGGAAAGCATCCTAAAGGGCGCATTTTTCTCCGAGTTTCTTTTAATGAGTATAGCAACTTTTGGTGCATTTGCTATTGCTGAGTATCCAGAAGCTGTGGCAGTCATGTTGTTTTATGCAGTTGGAGAGGTATTTCAGACCTTGGCAGTGTCTAAAGCAAAATCAAATATCAAAGCATTATTGGATGAACGACCAGATGAAGTAACTGTACTGGAGTCGAGCGGTTTAAAAATAGTGAAAGCAGAGACTGTTGCCGTTGGATCAACAATTCGATTGAAACCAGGCGAGAAGCTTGCCTTGGATGGGGAATTATTGACGGATACCGCTTCATTTAATACTTCGGCGTTAACAGGGGAGAGTAAGCCTGATACTAAAAATAAAGGGGACCTTGTTTTAGCAGGTATGATTAATTTGCAACATGTAGTCGAGGTGAAGATCACTACGGCCTATGCAGATAGTAAGTTGAGTAAGATTTTAGAATTGGTGCAAAATGCCAGTTCCCAGAAAGCTCCAACAGAGCTTTTTATACGCAAGTTTGCGAAGGTGTATACCCCTATTGTGGTATTGCTAGCAGTCATGATTTGTTTATTGCCTTATTTTTTTGCGACAGATTATCAGTTTAAAGTTTGGTTATATCGCGCTTTGGTGTTTTTAGTTATTTCTTGTCCTTGTGCGTTAGTTATTTCGATTCCTCTAGGTTATTTTGGGGGTATAGGGGCGGCTTCACGCAAAGGGATTCTATTTAAAGGAAGTAATTTTTTGGATGCTATGGCAACGATCAAGCACGTGCTGATGGATAAAACAGGCACGATGACCGAAGGAGTTTTCAAAGTTCAGGAACTCTTTATAGATCCTTCCTATGATCAACAAGAAATATTAGACCTGGTCAATGCGATCGAAAGTCATAGTACGCATCCGGTGGCTAGTGCTATTCACGATTATGTAGGCCCCATAAATCCGGCCATCTCTTTAACGGATGTACAGGAAATACCAGGCCTTGGATTGCGTGGAATGCGAAAAGATCAGCTGCTGCTAGTTGGCAATTTCAAATTGATGGATAAGTTTGGTATTGCTTATGCTGTTGATATTGATGCTATTGTTTACACGAGTATCGCGATTGCACTAGACGGAAAGTTTATCGGTTATTTAACCATTGCAGATCAAATTAAGGCAGATGCTGCTGAAACCATTAAACGATTGCATGCTTTAGGGGTTAAGGCAACGATGCTTAGTGGAGATAAAAACGCTGTCGTACAATTTGTGGCAAAAGAACTTGGTATAGATCAGGCCTATGGAGATCTACTACCAGAGGATAAGGTAAATCGCTTAAAAGAAATTATAAGCCGACAGGAATCAACTGCATTTGTTGGCGATGGAGTCAATGATGCTCCTGTTGTAGCGTTAAGTGATGTGGGTATAGCGATGGGTGGATTGGGATCTGATGCCACCATAGAAACTGCCGATGTAGTGATTCAGGATGATCGACCAATTAAAATACCGATGGCAATTCAAATTGGTAAGAAAACGAAACAAATCGTATGGCAAAATATAGGTTTAGCATTTACAGTGAAGGCTATCGTGCTTATTCTTGGTGCAGGTGGTTTGGCAACTATGTGGGAAGCGGTTTTTGCTGATGTCGGCGTTGCTTTACTCGCTATCTTAAATGCCATTCGAATTCAACGAATGAACTTCGATTAACATAATCAATAATTGGCCCATCATTTTACCAATGGCAAGCGGATTTGCGTGATCTGCTTGCCATTTTTTATTTGTCCGATTCTGAATTGATGTCTCTATTCTTTCTACTGCATTTTTTAAAGAGTTATTCCGAAGATTTAGGTTTCCTTTCAGTTATTCAACCTCTTACAGCTTAAGCTAATCATGGTCTGTTACGTATTCAATCAATTCATTTAAATAGGTGAATTCTATTGGCTGTAATTTGTAGCCTGTCAAGGATCTAGCGCAGCAAGAATGTAGGTTCATCGGTTCTTATTCGCAATTTTGCATTGCATTTCCGTGTATGATCCGAACAAGATCCGAAGGAGATGCGTTCGAGTGAGCATGCATTGTAAATCTTCTTAAGATTTACTTTAAAATAGACCGTGATTTTTAACAATTGTCGTTATGGCAAAATCTAAAAATTTTGGATATTTTTTTTGTGAATTTTCATAGTATACTGCAATCAAAGCGGAGTAGATGCACCTTGAAGTATCCTGTATGAATATCCCTATGCATGCTCAGCATAATTGGTCGTATTAATTAATAGATACATTTAAGACAAGTACCTGATGGAGGTAATTGTTTAATAGATTAATTTAGAGCGCCTTGTCAATTCGTATTGAGCAGAAATTATAAAATATTAGTTATTGTATAAATCATTACCTGTTAATTATCAATAGGTTGCATAGCTAATAAAAGGCAGATATGGTAAAAATTGGCTTTGCTAAATCAGGTAGTTTTTACGAATGATGGATGGTATAGTTGAACTATATCCTAATTAAATATATATAATCTCTATGTTTTTAATATAGAATAAGTGATTTTGATAAAATTATTGAATATAATTCGGTTTAATCGTTTTGACTAAATAAGTTTAAAATTCGTATGAATTTCACTTGTTTTTTAAAAATATGTGTTTTTATGCCGGTTTTTCGCCAACTGTTGTAAAAATAGTCAAGCAATTTTATGAATAATTTCTGTTGTATTAATTAATTGATATTTGAAAATTCTAAACCTTTAGGATATTTTACGAACCTTGTTCTTGAGCAATTAATTATAGGGAATTCTTAGTTAATTAGGATGATTTAAGGTTTTAGCTAGAGGCGGGATGCCACAGGACAGTTGGGTTTTTCTAATCCATGATATTTGGAAATCAACAACTTTTTTATAACAATTATGCTCAAATTTAAATTAGGAAAGAACAATTCTTTCTTACTGGGAATTTTGTTTGTGTTTATTACAAACCTCACATTTGCCCAGTCAGATCGTAGTGTTCGAGGAACTGTTGTCCATGCTACAACAGGTGCGCCGATCGGGGGGGTGTCGATTTCTGATTCTGCAACAAAAAATGCAGTCGCAACTGCAAATGATGGATCATTTGAAATTGGTACCAAAACAAATTCGACTTTATCATTTAGGTTTATGGGCTTTCTTAGCAAAACAGTAGTCGTTGGAGCAAACAACGATATTCGCGTGGAGCTTTCGGAAGATGAATCTGAATTGGAAGAGGTGGTTGTCGTAGCGTATGGTACGGCAAGAAAGAAAGACTTGACAGGCTCTGTTTCTACAGTAGATAACAAAGTGTTAAGTTTACAATCAAACTCTACGGTGAGTAGAGCGTTAGAAGGTGCAGCTCCAGGTATTCAGGTAGCGGCTGTAGATGGTCAACCAGGAGTGGATATGGGTATCCGTGTTCGTGGTTTAGGTTCTGCGAACCAAAACACCTCCAATGCCTTAGTCGTTATTGATGGAGTTCCTGCTCAAAATGAGAATCCACTTTCTTCTATCAGTCCTAAAGACATCGAAAGTGTAACCATTTTAAAAGATGCAGCTTCAACAGCTCTTTATGGTTCACGTGGTGCAAATGGAGTTGTGTTAGTGACTACAAAAAAAGGAGCTAAGGGTACTTCCCGTGTTGGGTTTGAGGCCAAAGCTGGTGTAAACCAAGTAGGACCTTATCAATTTGATAAGATTTCTGATCCTAAAGATGTGTACGAATTTACATGGCAATCTATTTACAATTCTGTTCGTTATGGAAATAACGGAAATGGCGGAACTAAAGATTACACGACGAATTTAAAAAATCCAAACATGTCACATGAGGATGCTGCAAAATTCGCATCTGAACACCTTTTTAATTATACGGGTAATACCAATGGTGGTTTTGGAGTAAACAAATTGGGTAACTGGATGCTGTATGATGTTCCAGGCGCAACTTATACCCCTACAGGGTCAGGTGCTAGTGCTTCTTCTACAATGACTGGAGCTTACCTGGTTAATACAGATGGTAAGTTGAATCCAGAGGCACGCTTATTATACAACGATCGTTACGATGATTATTTATTGGAAAACCGGTTAAGACAAGAATACAATGTGTCTGTTGCAGGTGGAACGGATAAAGTTGATTATTTCGTGTCTGGTGGATATTTAGAAGATCCATCGTATATCCGTGGCTCAGCATTTAAAAGATACAATGGTCGTGCAAATGTAAATGCGCAAGTGTATGACTGGTTAAAAATAGGAACAAACGTTGCATATGCTAATCGTAATACGCAATCACCAGCGACACGTTTTGGTCGTAATCCAGGTAGTGTAGTAGCCAATGTGTTCCGTTTTATCAATGGTCAAAGCCCATTAGTTCAATTGTATGCGCGTGATAAAGATGGTAACATCATTCAAGAGAATGGTCGGAACAAAGTTCATGTGGCGGCTGGAGACACTTATTCTCCACTAGGTTTAACGGCCAATTCATTAAGTTCTGCAAACATCTTAACGATCTTGGATAACGATATAGATACGCGTACAGCCGATGATATAAGTACAAGAACGTATGGTACGGTAAAATTCTTAAATGATTTTACCTTCACAGCAAATTTTTCATTAGATAAATTTATCGATTGGAGAACACGTTATTGGAATAGCGAATCAGGACAATCAGCAGGTGTGGGTGCATTCGGAAAGGTTTCTACCATGACAACCATCATGAATTCTCAACAATTGTTGAACTATAATAAATCTATTAATAAACACAGTATTGAAGGTTTATTGGGTCATGAGTACGATTCATTCGATTTTGAAGGATTAAACTACAATTCTTCCCATGCATTAATCGATAATTTCCCTACCTATGCTAATTATGTAGGCCGTTATAACGGTGGTACATTTGCCAATCCAGGGGGTAGTTTAGATACTCGTCGTATGGAAAGTTATTTTGCTCGCGCAAATTACAATTATGCAGATAAGTATTTTGGACAAGCATCCGTGCGTCGTGATGGTTCTTCTAAATTCAAATTGGCTGACAAACGTTGGGGAACTTTCTGGTCAGTAGGTGCGGGATGGAGAATCAACGCTGAAGATTTTATGGCTAATACGTCCGATTGGTTAGATAACTTAAAAGTTCGTGCGAGTTACGGGGTTATTGGAAACCAAAATGGTGTTTCCAACTATTCAGGTTACCAAACTTGGGGTTACTCTGCAGTTTACCAATCGACTACCGCTGGTAACGGGATTCCTGCATCTTATGTATTGAATCAAAATGCCTATGTAAATGATCAATTAACCTGGGAGAAAATAAGCACATTTGATGCAGGTATTGATTTTGCATTATTAAACCGTGTAAGAGGATCATTTGATTATTACAGTAGAACGACTACCAATGCTATTTGGAGTCAGCCTATGTCTTTCTCAAAAGGTCAAGGTTCTATTTTAGCTAACTCAGCGCGCTTAAATAACTACGGTTTTGAAGTGGAATTATCAGTTGACTTAATCAAACGCGAAGATTTAAACTGGACAGTGTCAACTAATGGTACGCATTATAGAACAACTTTGAAAGAAGTTCCTAAAGGTGTTGGTTCTGCTGCATTGGGTGGTAACTGGACTGGTGGAGTAGATGGATGGAGTTCTGCAGGAACAAGTTCTACAGGTAATATTGCTTATTTACGTGGAGTTGGTAAGGACTATTACAACATGTACTTGTTTAAATATGCGGGTGTTGACCAAAATTCTGGATTACCACAGTTCTACCGTAAGGTTACGGAATCTGATGTTAATCAAGGCTTATACAATGGTGCTAAAGTAGGTGAAGATGTGGCTACTACAGATTATTCAAAAGCTAGCCGTTACGAGATGGGTTCTGCAGTTCCAAATTGGATTGGAGGATTTAGTACTTCTTTACGTTATAAGAACTTTGATTTATACGCTTCATTTGCTTACCAATTGGGAGGTAAATTCTTAAGCATCGAATATGCAAATAACTTATATGTAACAGATTCTCCTGCAAAAGCATTATCTGAAGAATTACTTGGAAATACTTGGACTCCAGAAAATCCAGGTGCGAAATTCCCGATGACATTCTACAATGGATCTTTCAACAATGGTTCGACTACCGGTAGTTGGCAGTATTCTGATTTAGCGATGTTCTCTGCTTCTTATTTGAACTTTAAGAACATTACATTAGGTTATACTTTACCTGAACAAATCTTATCAAAAACTAAGTTTAAACGTTTAAGAGTGTATGCTTCTGGAGATAATTTATTCATGGTGACTTCCCACAGTGGAATTGACCCAAGAATGTCTCTTGTAGGTGGTTGGGAAGTTGGTGCATTTAGCTATCCTTCCATGCGTACGTTCTCAGCTGGTATTAATTTAGATTTTTAAAAAGGGGGACGAAATTTTATGAAAAAGATATTTTTATTCTTAATAGGTGGAACATTGTTTTTCTCGTGTAACAAGAAATTAGATGTTGCTCCACCAAATAATATCACCGACGAGCAAATTCAAGAATTGCTTAAAAGCGGAGATGAAGCTACGATCAATTTGATCTTAGGTAGTATGGCGAATAATATGCCAAGAATGTTGAATTTTACAGGTGTAAACGGTGTTGGTTCTGCAGATTTACGTTATGTTGATGCGCAAGGTTTACTTGTCGTTAGAAACTTAGAAGGTAATGATATTGTGTTTGGGGATCAGTCCATTACCTCATTTGGAGGTGCGGAATACCGTTTTGAAGATTTTATTTCTGAATCTTCTGATCGCAATAGTCCTTACTGGTTTTATGCTTGGAATGCTATTACTACAGCAAACAAGATGTTGAATTTCTTGGATGATGCTACCGTAGGAAATAACGTTAAATTAAAAGAGTTTAAAGCAAGAGGTTTAATCCTTAGAGGATATGCTTATAACTATTTAATGGAAAACTACCAGGATGCTTATACGCAAGGTGGAAATGCTAAGTTAGGAATGCCATTATACGATAAGTATTTGCCTATTCAAGAAAGCAAAGCGCGATCTACTGCAGAAGAAACGTACACGTTCATCAAAAATGATTTGGAAACTGCGGTTCAATTGTTGAAAGATGCTGGGGTTGGGTACACAAGCAACCTGTCTGATTTTGATTTAGGAGTTGCTAATTTCATCTTAGCAAGAGTGTACTTATGGACAGGTGATTGGGCAAAAGTTATTGCTACTACAAACGATATCTTGGCAAAGTACCCTACATTAATGGGGCAGTCCGTTTATGGAGCTACCAATGATGGAACTCAAGCAAACCCAATAATGAGACCTGAAAAGAATGGTTTCTTAAATAATGCTGTGAATCCAGAGGTTATCTTTGGTTTTCCGCTAGGGGAAGCTTTAATTACTCATAATTTATGGATGAACCCTTTTGCGGAAAGTAATGGTGGACTATCTCGTGGCTATCAACGTATAGATAACAGGTTGTATGATGCTATTGCTTCTTCAGATTTCCGTAAAAATAGTTTCATGGCAAGTGAATGGGGTGATTATACTTACCCAACGAATGGAGAAATTCGTTTAATTCCTTCGTTTACAAACTTGAAATTTGCTGCTACACATGGTTTAGGTTCTGACGATAAGAAGAATGTAGGTAGAACATCTGCATATTACTTCCGTGCTTCGGAAGCTTTATTAATGAAAGCAGAAGCGCAGGCTCATAATAATGATGGTGAAGGAGCAAAAGCTACTTTAAACCAATTGTTAGCTGCTAGAACGCAAGCTGGTTCTGCAACTTTAACTTGCGATAACTATCCTGGAATGGCGGGTTTAACGCCTCTTCAGATGGTTCAATTGCAAACCCGTATTGAAATGTGGGGAGAGGGTGGACGTGAGTTCTTCAACAACAAGCGTTGGAATAACCCGGTCAATCGTACTACATCTACGAACCATATCGATAAATCGCAGTATCCAGTGAACAGGATGACCTTACAAATCCCATTGGATGAAATTCTGTATAACGATAAAATGCAACAAAATTAAACAACTATAAGCAGGGTTGAGAGACCCTGCTTTTTTTTCTATCTATTGAACGAAATAATATGAAGTATCAAATTAATTCCGAGCAAGTAACCTTTTACCGTGAAAATGGATATTTAATCATTGAAGACTTTCTTTCTCCTGAAGAATTGGAAAATTGGAGAAAAGTCGTTTTTAATGCTGTTGAAATGCGTGCCGGTCAAAAAATGCCAGGCAAGAATACGCAAGTAGGTGAAGAAGATGGTATCAATAAAGACGCTGATTACTTTGGAAAAGTTTTCGATCAATTATTAAATCTTTGGCAAACGGATAACGGAGTTAAAGAATTGATGCTGGATAAGCGCATTGGGGAACTTATAGCGAACTTAGCGCAAGCTGATGGCGTCCGTATTTGGCATGATCAGGCTTTATTTAAACGTCCATTTGCCAATCCAACGGCATGGCATTTAGATACGCCTTTTTGGTCTTTTTCTGATAGAGAAGCGCTTTCTATATGGATTGCATTAGATGATGCAACATTAGAAAATGGCTGCATGTATTTTATTCCAGGGTCTTTTAAAGTTACTGATTTTACCAATATTGGAATTGGTAAAAACATGAATGGTATTTTTGAAGTATACCCTGAATTAGCACAAATAAATCCTGTTTCTGCACCTTTAAAAGCAGGAAGTTGTTCGATCCATAATGGATTAACTATACATGGCGCAGGTCCTAATATGACCAATGGATTTCGCCGAGCCATGACCTGTGCATATATGCCTGATGGCAATGTGTTTAATGGTCAGGCAAACATATTACCTGAAGCGTACTTATCGACTTTAAAGGTCGGTGATGTATTAAATAATGATAGTCAAAATCCACTGATTTATCATAAAGAATGGTAGATGTACAATTCTTTTACCCTCGTTGGGGAGCTGAACATGTACCTTGGATTGATTTTTTAAACCGTGTATCGGAAGAGGGTTATCATGGAATGGAATGGTACCCTTTCGCTGAAAAAGAGGCTAATAATTATCCAATTATCTTTCAGGCCATGGCCGACCGAGGATTGCAATTTAGTATTGTTTTTGCTGTATTTGGAGAAACTCCCTCCTTTGAAGCATATCTTATTGCATTGGAAGAACAATTGTTTGAAATGGCATTCCTTGGTCAATATGGTATAGCCCCACAATTTATTAGTGCACAAGTAGGTCGGGAATATTTTAGTCAAGAACAAATATTAACTTGTTTGGCAATATGTTCAAAGGTGGAACAAATGTCAGGTATCCCGATTTATCAAGAAACACATCGTAATAAATGGACTTATGGGGTTCATCGAATTCCTGCAATTAAAATGGCTTTTCCAGAATTAAAACTAACCTTAGATATTTCGCATTGGTATTGTGTTTCCGAAAGTTACTTGGAAGATCAACAAGACCTTGTGCTGGATTTACTGCCCCATGTACATCATGTACATACTCGAGTTGGGCATACTCAAGGATCTCAGATTCCGGATGTCACTCTTGAAAGCAATGCATGGATCGTTGGAAAGCATCTGGAAGTATGGCAACAGTATGTAAATTTACAATTAACAAATGGTCGTAGTAAGTTCACTTTTACGACTGAGTTTGGGCCTCCACCTTATTTAATAAGCTCTGGGAATCTGGAGCAGGATTATGAAGAACAATGGAGGCAAAATAAATGGATCAAAAATTACTTAATGAACCATTTGATATTTAATATTTCATGAATAGAAGATCATTTATAAAAAATTCCTCTTTATTAGGTACAGGTTTCATGTTAGCCAATTTAACGGAATCATTTGCCTATGCCAATAGTTTTACTAATAAAGAAGATTGGTACAGTATATTTAAAAATCCAAGCAGCCAATATCGCCCCTTTGTGCGGTGGTGGTGGAATGGTGATAAGGTTCAAGCAACAGAGCTTTCTAGGCAATTACGTCTTTTGAAAGATGCTGGAATAGGTGGGGTTGAAATCAATCCGATTGCCTTCCCTAAACGGGCAGACGATATGGGGATTCCATCGGTGAAGTGGTTAAGTAAGGAATGGATTGATTTAGTGAAGCACGCTGCAAACGACGCCAAATCATTGGATATGACTAGTGATTTAATCGTGGGTTCTGGATGGCCATTTGGATCGGAAGATTTAAAAGAAGAGGAACGAGCACAGGTGGTCGTTCTTTTTGCAGATAAAATCAATGGGCCTATGCAATATGAAACCTCTCAGTTTCATATTTTTGATGCCGTTGATCCTGGTGTGACGGACAAAAATCCGATGAGAACAGCAGAAATTATTTCTTTACACTTGGCGAAAGATCCTATGGATAGTTTGGAAAATGCAATAGATTTTTCAACTAAAAAAAATGATCCAAGCATTGTCATTCAAGTTCCTGAAGGAGCCCATGTATTTTATGCTGTTGTAAAATTTAATGCTTTTGCACAAGTAATCAATGGTGCTCCGGGAGCCTCAGGTTCTATTTTGAATCACATGGATAAACAAGCTGTTGAAAGTTACTTAAACCGAATGTCCAATACGATGGAAAATCAAATTGGCGCTCTAAAGAGTTATTTTCGCGCCTTTTTTACCGATAGTATGGAACTGGAAGGATGTAACTGGACTCATGATTTTGCCGCAGAATTTCAAAAACGTTGTGGGTATGATTTAATGCCATTCTTACCTTTTATTATGTTTAAGGTAGGGCGTTTAGGTGCGGTAGTCGATGAACAATATGGTGCCGCAAAATCAGCAACCTTTAAAGAACAATTAAACCGAGTACGGTTTGATTTTGAATATGTAAAAGCCTGTCTTTTACGTGAACGATTTACAGAAACTTACCTGGCTTGGTGTAAAAAACAAGCGGTCAAATCACGTGCGCAAGCTTATGGAAGAGGATTTTTTCCTTTAGAAACATCTTTAGGCTATGATATTCCGGAGGGAGAGTCATGGACTACGAATTACCTTCGACATAAGTTAGGCGAAGAAATGTCCGATGAAGATTACAGACGTGGAAGAGGATACACGATGATTAATAAATATGTGTCGTCAGCAGCACACTTAACCGGCAAGCGTGTCGTGAGTTGCGAAGAAATGACGAATACCTATTTGGTATTCAATGCCACCTTGGAATTGTTGAAATTAGGCTCCGATCAAAGTTTGTTATCTGGGATTACCCATTCCATATGGCATGGTTTCAATTATTCTCCTCAAGATGCTCCATTTCCAGGTTGGGTACAGTACGGCTCCTATTATTCCGAAAAGAATAACTGGTGGAATTATTTCAAATACCTCAACAATTATAAAGCGCGATTATCCTCTCAGCTGCAGCATGCAGATGTATATACCGATATGGCTATCTTGCCTGCAAACTATGATTTATGGGCAGAAAATGGCGTACAAACAGATCCTTTTCCCGAAAAATTAAATGTGCCATACACCTCCTTACTTTGGGAAGCTATTCACAAAACTGGTGGAGCAGTGGATTATGTGACCGAGCTTATTCTTAAGGATGCAAGCGTACAAAACGGTAAAATTACCTATGGAAAGAAAGCTTATGGGGTATTGTTTTTACCTGGCGTTAAAAGCTTAGGAATAGATACCGTCAAGAAATTATACGATTTTGTACAGCAAGGAGGAAAACTAATTTGTATAGAGTATGTTCCAAGTAAAAGCTTAGGCTTTAAGGATATGCAAGCTCGCGATTTAGAAATTCAGGATTGGATGTTAAAAATTGAAAACCTAGGCAAAAACTTTGTCTATGTTGAGAAACCGCTAAACAATAAATTTTTAGAGTGGTATCAAGCATTCCATCAAGCACAAAAATTGCCTAAGTATGTAACAATCCAAAAACCAAATCGGTTTTTTATGCAGAATAGGTACATTCGAGATGATCGTAGCGAGTTTATTTTCTTCCAAAATGCCCATAGATTTGATAGCTATCAAACTTACCTTCAATTTGATGCTAGCATCAGCAAAGGTAAGCAAGCATGGATTTGGGATGCCGATACCGGCGAGCGATGGAAGTTGAAATTAGATGCTAACCATGGATTTAATTATGATTTCGGTCCTACGGAATCCCTATTGGTGGTATTTGATCAGCATAAAAAAGGGAACCCATTTGTACCTCTAAAAACGGCAGGTGCCCATAGTATTACCTTAAATGACGATTGGAAATTAGAATTAAAACACGCTCAAGAAAAGACCACTAAAAGCTATTCGTTAAGTAAATTACTGGACATGAAAGAGGATGAAAATTTAAGAGATTTCTCCGGAACAGTCATTTATAAAAAGTCAATTGAAATCGCCGACCCAAAAGAGTTAGTTTTAAATCTTGGAAAGGTGTTTGGAATCACGGATTTATACATTAATAAGCAACTCGTTGGGGTCAAATGGTTTGGTCGTCGACTTTACGATTTATCCACTTACTTAAAACCTGGGAAAAATGATATTGAAATACATTTAACCAGCACAATGGGTAATTATTTAAAAACACTTAAGGACAATGAGAATGTTCAAAACTGGGTCAATAGACCTGGTAGAGAACAAGAAATACAATCCATGGGTATTGTAGGTCCAGTAGAATTATATAGTAAATAAACATGATAAAAATGAAAAAATTAGTAGCCTTACTTCTCTGTTTCTGGAGTGTAGTAAGCTATTCCAAAGATTACGCAGTAAGTGATTTTGGAATAGAAGGTAATGGTAGTACCCTAAACACGAAGTCTATACAAGCAGCCATAGATTATGTGACTGAAAAAGGAGGTGGACGATTGGTTTTTAGTGCTGGAGAATATGTCACCGGTACCATCTATTTAAAATCTAATGTTACCCTGCACTTAGAACGAGGAGCAAGCATTGTGGCCTCTTTAAATCCATTTGATTTTGATAAAGATCCATATATCAATTGGAAATCATTAATATATGCGATCAAACAAGAAAATATAGCTATCACCGGACAAGGAATGATCAATGGTAGAGGATTTACCAATGCGATTAACACCCTTAATTTAGTGCATAGGGGTTTTATAGAAGATGAGTTAAAATATGACCGTGTTCGCGAATGGAATCGTCCTGAAAACATCTATTTCCGTGAATGCAAAAACATTAAAATCATTGGAATAACCCTAAAAGATCCAGCAAGCTGGAATCAAACTTACGATCAATGCGAAAACTTATTAGTCGATAGCATCACGGTAGATAGTAAAGCCTATTGGAACAACGATGGAATCGATATCGTAGACTGTAAAGATGTCATCATTCGAAATTCCCATTTTGATGCAGCAGACGATGCAATATGTTTTAAATCTCATGATGTAAATTCCATCTGCGAAAATGTATTGGTAGAAAATTGTACCGCTCGCTCTAGTGCAAGTGGACTAAAATTCGGTACAGTTTCTAGAGGAGGATTTCGCAATTTTGTAATCCGAAATTTAACGGTGTACGATACCTACCGTTCAGCCATTACATTTGCTGCGGTAGATGGAGCCATTGTAGAAAACATTCTGGTGGATGGTGTTCGCTCCATCAATACAGGAAATGTTATTTATTTACGCATTGGAGATCGTTGGAGCAAAGGAAAACGTCCTGTTATGCGCAATATTACGATCAAAAATGTCTATGCGGAAATTCCAATGAGCAAACCTGATAAAGGCTACAACTATGAAGGACCTATTGAAGATATGCCTAGAAATATATCTCCGGCAAGTATAGTAGGCTTACCAAACCATTTGATAGAAAATGTAACCTTAGAAAACATCGAGTTTGTATATCCAGGTGCTGGAAATCCATTTTATGCAAAACGTGGACTTACTCCAGAAGAATTGGATAGTATCCCTAATATGAAAGTTGCTTATCCAGAATTCTCTCAATTTAAAGAATTGCCAGCTTGGGCATTTTATATCCGCCATGCAAAAAATGTCAATTTCAAAAATGTGAAATTTGTTGCTAAAAAAAGTGATTACCGTCCAGCGATTGTCACTGATAACTTAGATTCTGGCTCCTTCAGTCAAATGAAATTTGAAGAAGAAAATGCCGCGGATAAACAACAGATATTCCTTCACAATAGCAAAAATGTTTCAATTCAACCTTAAAAACAACATGAATAAAATTACATTCATTCTATTATTCTTCACATTGACTTTTTCTAAAGCTTTTGCTGTAGAATACAATGCATCAGCTTTTGGTTGTGTTTCCGATGGTCAAACTAATAATACCAAGTCGATACAGGCTGCGATAGATTTTATTTCTTCAAAAGGTGGAGGTACTTTAAATTTCTACGTGGGGAGGTATTTAACCGGAGGTTTAACCTTGAAATCTAATGTCACAATCCAATTGCACGAAGGAGCTATTTTACTGGCAAATCCATCGTTTTATGACTTTATAAAGCACGAAGGAAAACATTACTTTATCTTTGCTCAAGATCAAACGAACCTAAAAATTATAGGGAAGGGCGTCATCCTGGGGCAAGCGAAAGCTACTTTGCAACAAATTCAAAAACTACAGCAAAATGGAATCCTAGATGCTGCAGTTGCGAAACCCATCTTAGTAGGATTATTAAATTGTAAAGATGTGACTATAGATGGCATTCATTTAGAAGATGCGGCCTCAGATATCTATGCGATTCAACAATCATCCAACATTGTACTGAGTAATCAAATTATTCATAGTACATCAACAGCGACCTCCAATGCTGTGAATTTAACAGCAGTACATGGAATCCTGTTGGAAAAATTGTACGTTGATGTAACAGGAAAAGCTTTAATTAAAGATGGATTGAGCAACGATATTTCCATTAAAGCAAGTGTGAATAAAGATGGTAAATCTATTAAATAGGATTAAAATGATTAAAATAAAATTTTATATAAGTTTAATACTTGTTGCATTATTGGGGATTTCTCCCTTAATGGCCAAGGACTATAATGCTTCTTTTTTTGGAATTAAATCCAATGGAACTACGCTTAATACGACGTCCATACAGCGAGCAATTGACTTTATCAGTGCGAATGGGGGCGGTCAATTAAACTTTTACGTGGGCCGTTATTTAACAGGAACGATTCATTTAAAATCTAACGTGACTCTTAACTTCTCGGAAGGGGCTGTTTTGGTAGGTTCTACAAATATTAATGATTATAACGTTGGGACACCCAATAATGCGTTGATCTATGGAAAAGGTGTAGAAAATGTTGCTGTTATAGGTAAGGGAGTGATAGACGGTCAAGGAAAAGAGGTTGCCTACAACCTGTTAGATAATATTCATAAAGGAATCATTAAAGATCCACTTGACTACGATAGACCCCGTAACAACAGGCCCAAAGCCATTTACTTAAGAGAATGTAAAAACGTATTGATCAAAAAGATCACTGTAAAAGATGCCGCAGATTGGGTAACAGTATATGATCAATGCGAAGATGTTTTGGTAGATAGTATAACGATAGATAGTAAAGCATTCTGGAATAATGATGGTATTGACATCGTGGATTGCAAAAACTTTGTGTTGAGCAATTCATTTATTGACGCTGCAGATGATGCTATTTGTTTGAAATCGCATGATCGTAGCAAAAGAAATGAAAACATTGTCATTCGCAATAATGTGGCTAGATCAAGTGCCAATGGAATTAAATTTGGTACCGTATCTGCTGGAGGCTATAAAAACATAAAAATTATAAACAATAAAGTGTACGACACCTTCCGTTCAGCATTTACCATTGCGACCCCAGATGGCGCGAGGGTAGAACAAGTGTTGGTAGACAGTTTATATGCTTATAATACGGGAAATGCTATTTACTTACGAATTGGAAGTCGTAGTCAAAAAGATCGCGTAGGAAGTATCGAGGATGTCACGATTCAAAATGTCTATATTGAAGTTCCTGCCCATAAACCTGATGCAGGATATCCGTATGAAGGTCCTGTTGAAGATCATCCACGGAATATCTCTCCAGCAAGTATTGTGGGTTTAAAAAATCAACCCATTAAAAATGTAATCTTAAAAAACATCGAAATTGTGTACCCTGGTGCTTCAAATCCGCATTATGCGTATAGAGGCATAACAGCGAAGGAATTGGATAGCATACCTGAAATGGAATCGGCATATCCAGAGTTTTCACAATTTAAAGAGTTACCTGCATGGGGATTTTACCTGAGGCATGTAGATGGAGTAAAATTTGAACAAGTAAAATTGACAGCAAAAGCGGCAGATTATCGTCCAGCAGTAGTAATGGATCAAGTAAAAAATGCTTCGATGATCAATAATGAATTTGTGGAGCCTGCTAAGAAGCATAAGAAACAAGTCATATTGCATCGTTCTACACTTGCTAAATAAAAGTTAAATTCATGAAATACAGTTTATTACTGCTTTTAATCGCTTGTTTTCAGGTTCTTTTTGCACAGAATCCTGAAGACGCAGCCTATATTAAAGCACATTACGATAAGCGCGAAGTATACATTCCGATGCGGGATGGGGTTCAGTTGTATACGGCCATCTATGAGCCAAAGGATCAGTCTAAAACCTATCCGATCATGATGATACGTACTCCGTATAGCATAGCACCCTATGGGCAAGATAAGTTTAGACCAACACTAGGTCCAAGTATGGATTTTGCAAAGGATGGATTTATTTTTGTTTATCAAGATGTTCGTGGAAAATACATGTCTGAAGGCACCTTTATTGCCAATCGACCATACCAAAAATCAAAACCTAAACGGGTTTCTGATGAATCTTCTGATGCTTATGATAGTGTAGATTGGTTAATAAAAAATGTCAAATCCAATAAAAAAGTAGGAATTTGGGGCGTATCTTCTCCAGGTTTTTACGCCTCCATGGCTCTAATTGACGCGCATCCTAATGTATTGGCAGTTTCTCCGCAAGCACCAGTCACCGATTGGTTTTTGGGAGACGACAGGCATCACAATGGAGCTTTTATGCTTATGGGCACCTTTTCATTTCTATCTTCCTTTGGGAAGATGAGAGATTCTATAGGTACAACACATCCTGGCGGTTTTGGTCAATATAATACAACTGATGGATATCAATTCTATTTGAAATCTGGACCATTAAAGAATTTCAATGAATACTATTTACAAGGTAAAAGTGTCCTTTGGAATGAGATGATGGAAAATCCGGATTACAATACTTATTGGGAAGAAAGAAGCTATACCAAGTATTTGGAGGAGGTTAAGCCAAACGTATTAGTCGTAGGAGGCTGGTACGATCAAGAAGATTTATATGGACCATTGAAAACCTATGAAGCCTTAGCAAAATCAGGGAAAAATAAGGTCTCTTTCGTTATGGGCCCTTGGTATCATGGCTCTTGGACTCGTGCGGATGGTCGAAAGTTAGGAAACTTAGATTTCGGTTCTGAGGTCAATCCATATTATCGCTATTCGATTGAACTAGCATTTTTTAAAAAGCACCTTAAAAATGATGTTCGTCAAAAAGTTGAACCTGTATCTATTTTTGTTACCGGTGCAAATGAATGGAACAATGGGGTAACTTGGCCCATAAAAGAAGTTCAGTACCGATCCCTATATTTTAGGGAAGGAAATGCCCTATCTTTCGAGCCTACCGTGAATAAAGCAGATACCTTTGTGGAATACACTTCAGATCCTAATAAACCGGTTCCTTATACTGCCGAAAAAACACTGATGCGCGGTTTTCAATATATGTTTGAAGATCAGTCTTTTGCTAGTAAACGTCCCGACGTGGTCGTATTCGAGTCGGAAGTTTTGGAAGAGGATGTGAAAATAATGGGTAATATTCAAGCAAATTTATTTGTGAGTAGTACCGGCACGGATGCCGATTTTATCGTGAAATTGATTGATGTTCATCCCTACCAGAAAGATCAGGTCTTATCAGATTGCCAATGTTTAGTACGAGGGGAAGTGATGCGTGCAAAATATAGAAAAAGCTTTTCTAAGCCAGAAGCTTTAATACCGAATGAAGTAAGCCACGTTAAATTTGATATGCAAGATGCGGCTCATGTCTTTAAAAAAGGACATAAGATAATGATTCAAATTCAAAGTTCTTGGTTTCCCTTGGTCGATAGAAACCCTCAGAAATTTGTCAATATCTATAAAGCTAATGCGGAAGATTTTGAAACGCATAACCAGCGAATCTATTTTTCTAAGGAATTCCCATCCAGTGTAATTCTACCCATTAGTAAATAATGATTAATAAAAACCGTTAGGCAACTAGCGGTTTTTTTATGCCCTTAACACAGCCGTCAGCAGGATTAATCCGCTACGATATCTCGCTGTTATTCCCAATTCTATTTAGGGATTGGAATGGAGCTTAATTGGATTTTGTTCGGTCTTTACCGTGCTTGTTGCGTCTAATTTCCGTAGATGATCCGAAGGAGATCCGAGGGAGATCAGAATTGGAGAAAATATTAAATCGGAAAATTGATTTTTTTTTGAAAGTTTTTTTAATAAATATGTTCCAGCATCGATTAAAATGACCAACTATGCATGCGCAGTTAAGAAATAAAATAAGGAGCCTATTTCTAAAGAAGAAGTTGTAAGGTATGAAAAAACGGAATTTCTAATCAATGATCTCCAATCAAATGAAAAAAATAGACCGATAACCTATTCAAACTGATGCGGTTGCAGTTAAATGCACTTTTACTTCTTATTTTTTTAACAAAATGTTTGCACCTTAATAACTAAAAGCGTATTTTTGTACCACTTTCAGAATAACACGTTGTTATTCCTAGCAAATTCCTGAATAGCTCAGTTGGTTAGAGCATCTGACTGTTAATCAGAGGGTCGCTGGTTCGAGCCCAGCTTCAGGAGCAAAAATTAAATAAAGCCGGCTTTTTAGTCGGCATTTTTTTTATACATATATAACTATATCGATGAGTTTAGTAATCGTAGGAACAGTTGCTTTTGATGCCATTGAAACTCCATTTGGTAAATCAGATAAAATAGTGGGCGGTGCTGCCACATACGCAGGTTTAGCAGCTTCGTATCTTTTCCCAGACGTAAAATTAATTAGTGTTATTGGTGAAGATTTTGGTGAAGAAAACTTAAATATCTTAAAATCTAGAAACATCACTACCGAAGGAGTAGAAATTATTCCTGGAGGTAAATCATTTTTCTGGGCTGGAAAATACCACAATGATATGAATAGTCGGGATACCTTGGTTACCGAATTAAATGTATTAGCAGACTTTGACCCTAAAATACCTGCTTCTTACCAAGATTGTGAGTATTTGTTATTAGGAAATTTAACCCCTGCAGTACAGCTAGCAACTTTAGAGCGTTTGGAAAATAAACCGAAGTTAGTGGTGTTAGATACCATGAATTTCTGGATGGATGTTGCCTTGGACGGTTTATTAACGGTATTAAAGAAGGTTGATGTTTTGACGATTAATGATGCTGAAGCTCGCCAATTGTCTGGAGAGTACTCTTTAGTGAAAGCAGCAGAAAAAATCCTTCAAATGGGTCCAAAATACCTCATTATTAAAAAAGGAGAGCATGGTGCATTGTTGTTTGGGGAAGGTCAAGTATTTTCTGCTCCGGCTTTGCCATTAGCTGATGTTTTTGATCCTACAGGTGCTGGCGATTCATTCGCTGGTGGATTTATTGGCTACTTAGCTAAGTTACAATCCGTAAACTTTAACAATATGAAAAATGCCTTGATTTTCGGATCGGCTTTAGCATCTTTCTGTGTTGAGAAATTTGGAACGGAAAAAATACAAAATTTGAGCGAGGCTGAAATTGCAACACGAATTCAACAATTTGTGCAATTAGCTAAATTTGAGATAAGCGAATAATAGCTTATCTCAAATTTAAAGCAGTAAAAAAATATATTGTACTAGATTTTATTTAGACTTCAAATAAAATCACAATTTTAGCGATGAAGTGGGAGTTTATTCCACTTCATATTTATAAGCCGACAAAGTTTTCTTCATTGATTTTCTCGCCACGTGTATGCGTGTTTTGACGGTACCTATAGGGATTTTCAAGTGATCGGAAATCTCATGGTATTTATACCCTTCGAAATACATCGTAAATGGGATGTAATATTCATCAGATAGTTTGGATAAGGCATAATGAATATCTTCGATAACAAATTTATTTTCCCCTTTATTTTTCGTCGCAGACACGACTAAATTTGTTTGGGAAATTTCATCCTCTTTCGTGATAAAAGAATTGGTTTTTACTACCCGACGGTAATTGTTAATAAACGTGTTTTTCATAATGGTGTATAACCATCCGCGAAGATTTGTTCCATCTCTGAAATTTTTAAAATACGTGACTGCCTTGAGCAACGTATCTTGCACCAAGTCATTAGCATCCTCGTGATCGCGTGTAAAGTTTTTAGCATACATTTTCAACGATTCCGATTGCTGAATAACTAGGGCATTAAATTCATGTTTGTTCATACAATTAGCGATTATAGTATAGTTAAATGTTCTAGCAAACATTATTCAATAATTTGTCTTTATTATTGAATATGAGTGTACGCTATAAGGACAATAGTTGTGCTGAAATTTTCGTGAATGGTGGAAAATTTGGAAAATTTTTATTGAATTTCGTTATAAGAAATCAAAAATTTAAAAATCTATTACGTCTAAGTATGAGTAATCTTAGTTATTTTAGTTATAGCTAAAAAATATAGTCGTTACGAAAATGTGGAAAACTTTTACAATATATTTACTTCCCGATCTAATTTTACCCCAAATTGTAGGTACACATCGTCTACAATTCTAGACGATAAATTAAAAATCTCATTTCCAGTGGCTTCGCCCGCATTTGTTAATACTAAAGCTTGATTTTTCCACACGGCTGCTTGTCCTATCTGTTTTCCTTTCCATCCACAAGCTTCAATAAGCCAACCTGCAGCTAATTTATATTCGTTGTTGTTAAGGGGATAATGTACTATTTCTGGAAATTTATGCTGTAGCTCTAAGAATTGCTCTTGAGAAATGATCGGATTTTTAAAGAAACTTCCTGCATTGCCAACGGTTGATGGATCAGGCAATTTTTCAACACGGATAAAAGAAACTACTTCTGCGACGTCTTTTATAGTCGGCTGTACGATATTTCTATGGTTTAATTCGGAGGTTATAGCACCATAACTTATGTTGATGGCTGCATGTATGGGTAGTTTATAGGTTACACTACAGATAATGTAGCGTCCTTTCCATTCTTTTTTGAAGATGCTATCTCGATAAGAAAATTGGCAATCTTGATTGTTGAACGTGACGAAAGCTCCAGTTTGTGTATCAAAAGCACTACAGGAGTAAAAGATGTGCATGAGTTCTTGCCCATAGGCTCCAATGTTTTGAATAGGGGATGCACCTACTGTGCCAGGTATTAAAGCCATATTCTCCAGACCCGCAAAATCATGATGAATACAATACCAAACCAGGTCATTCCATATTTCCCCGGCTGCAGCTGTTACGTAAACGAAATTACCTTCAATGAAATGATGAATACTTTTATTACGCATATGAACAATAAGACCATCGTAATCTTGGGTAAATAAAACATTGCTTCCTCCACCTAAAACAAAGAATTTTGAAGAAAATGCTCCTGTATTATACAATGCTGGTAGCATCGTTTCATTTTCTATGGAGATATATTTTGCGGCGTTTGCCTCAATACCAAATGTATTCAGGGGTTTAAGTGGGAATTGTTGTTGGATTTCGTTTTTCATTTTTTTGACCGAATCTTTTAAAAGTTCGAAAAAATCAGCTACCTTAGTTATATGGCTGTAAATATAGGGAAACACAGTTTTATTATCGAATTTAATTGTTCATGGCTAAGAATACAGATGCTAAACGTTTAAGGATTTTAGAAGCAGCAAAAAAGCGATTTGCACATTATGGTTTAGCGAAAACGACCATGGCAGAAATCGCGCAAGATTTAAGTTTTTCTAAAGCACTTTTATATTATTACTTTCCGGATAAGAATAGCTTATATGCCGCGGTATTGGAAATGGCCAATGAAGAGGTGTTACAAGAGTGTGCTGTCATTATTCGAGAGGCTACCGATGTCATGTCTGCATTAGAGGATTTTTTAGATGTGCGTTTGCGTATTATCAAGGAAAATTACAACATTTTCGAGTTTCCATTTTCATTGCGAAATGATATGCCTGTAGATTTGGAAAATATTTTACCTGTATTATTTGAAAAGCAGATTCTACAAGTTCGAGACCTTCTGGAGAAAGGCATTGTGAATGGAGAACTGAAGCCTATAGAAGATTTGGATTTAACGGCAAAGTTATTGCAGATTTCTTTATTGGGAATGCGGGTAGGGGTGCTAAAAGAATATAAAAATATATTTTTCCCACCTTCCAAGGAAGAATTTGATTACATCCTTACCTTACAAAAGAAATTAGGTAAAATCTTTATAGATGGTTTAAGAAAGTAATTTTTGTTGAACAATATGTTGTACAATCTGTTCTGCATGTATCCTCGAATTTTCTATAAACCATAGATGCGTATTTAATCCACCACAGACCACCCCCGCTAAATAAAGATTGTTGATATTGGTTTCCATAGTTTCCGGATTATGTGTCGGAATACAAGCATCATCTTCTTGCAAGTCAATACCAATCTTTTTCAGAAATTCAAAATTTGGCCGGTAGCCGGTTAAGGCTAAAACAAAATCATTGGGAATGGTTCGTATTTCTGATGCTGTTTGAATTTGTACAGAATCTTTTGCTATTGCTATAATAGAAGATTGAAAGTAAGCTTTAATTTCTCCAGATGCGATTCGATTTTCAATATCTGGCTTTACCCAATATTTTACTCTGGGACTAATTTCTGATCCGCGAATAACCATGGTAACTTGGGCACCTTTACGGAAGGTCTCCAATGCGGCATCTACTGAAGAGTTGCTAGAGCCCACTACAATTACATGTTGCTTAGCGTAATAATGCGGATCATCGTAATAATGCTTTACTTTATTCAAATCTTCACCAGGGACATTTAAATTCATTGGAATATCATAAAAACCTGTGGCAATAATGACATGTCTAGCGATATAATTTGATTTTGTGCTTTGCACATAAAAAAGCCCATCTTTTTTAACAACTTCCATAACTTCCTCAAATAATTTGGTGTTTAACTGAAATTGCTGTTCTATGCGTCGGTAATATTCTAAGGCCTCACTACGTCTGGGTTTGGGATTGGTGGTGACAAAAGGAGTATTCCCAATTTCTAGCCGTTCAGAAGTAGAAAAAAAGGTCATGTTTACGGGATAGTTGAAAAGAGAATTTACCAAACAGCCTTTTTCAAGGATCACATGAGTTAGTTTATTTTTTATCGCTTCTATGCCGCAAGCCAACCCGATGGGTCCGGCTCCAACAATCAATACATCGATGATTTTATCCATTTATAGCTGCCATTTGTTCCTGTTCTACAGATTCTTTTTGAATCACCTCTAGCGTGGATTTGTATAAATCTGCTGTTATTTTATTTAAAAATTGCAGTTGTTCTGTAATTAACTTGGATTCTGCTGGATCCAAGGTTTCCACCGTAAGTTCGGGGAAATTCTTTTCTTCTTGAAAGCTAATGTCATCCTTTTCCATGACGGCTTCAATAGACTTGGCTAAATTAGAAAGTATTTTCTTTAATAACACCACATGCTCTTTGGTATAATTACTGTCTGTAGCCTCGTTAATACTGGTAAGTAGTGTAGCACCGTAGGAGGAAAGGATGTGGTTTAATATGACAATTTTATTTACTTCTTTCGTGCTTTTTTGTCTCCATTTGGGTTCCGAAAGCATGCGCTGAAAAGTAGATCCCATATTGGCAGAGCTGATATAGATTTCTTTTCGAGTGAGTTTGTAATTGGTTACCGATATTTCTTCGCCGGCCAATAAATGAATCGCTTGTGCTAAATATCGATAATTCGCTATCAATAACTTTCGAATATTGCTTTTAATTTGGAAACTTTCCCAGTTGGGAAAAATAATGTAGCTGGAAATAAAAGCGATCATTCCTCCTAGAAAAGTGTCAAAAATTCGTTCTTTGGCAACATCAACAGTGTTCACTCCTGAAAAGCTTAACATGATTAAGACATATGGTGTCATGAATAGGACAGCCATAATGTAATTCACCCGAAATAAGCTATATGCGGTGAGAAAGAAGAAAATCAGTAGAATAAATCGAATGACTTCGGAATGAATCGTCATGAGCACCAATGCGCCAATAACACCCCCGATCACCGTGCCTAATAGCCGTTGAACATTACGCTCTTTGGTTAAGCCAAAACCAGGCTTTAAGATCACCATGATGGTGAGTAAAACCCAAAATGACCCCATATTTCCTGCATTGAAATCGTTTAGATTGAGAATAATGTAGGTGCCTGACATGACAATAGCCATGCGCAAGGCATGCCTAAAAATACTGGAATCTAAGGCTAAATTATTTCTGAATTTTTTCCATTCAATATGTTCGGTCTGAATAAATTTATTTGCTTCTTCAATTTCCTGTTTCTGGATTTGATTGGGACGAATAACCGAATAATTGTAAATGTTGTGAATAAAAATGCTGATGCTACGAATGCTGATTAAAATCTTTTTTAAAGGGATGGTATTTAAGCCTTCGCGATGATCAATTTTTTCAATGGATATTAAAAGGTGATCGATATCTTCATTAAAATCATACATCGGTTTAGGAACCCTATTTGCATTTAATTGATAGGCTAAATGATCTAATTCACTGGCAATTTTTATCAATACTATTTTAAAATCTTTTAAAATACCAGTATGCCCATATACTTTTCGTATTTGTTCATAATCGTAATGTGTAGTCATCGCTTGTTCAAATAAATCGACTACATCGTTAAAGGTAAGGGTTAGAAAACGACCTATTTTGGTGGTGTCTTTGATGGATCTTTTTGATTGAAACAATAAATCACGCACATTTTCTTGGTGTTCATGCACGACGATCTGCTTCTCAATAAGCTTACTGTAGTTCTCATCAATCGCTATGCGGGTATCGTAAAACTTGGCTCTTAATCGTATAAAATCGGCGACATGCCGAATGGATTCGGAAAGTTCTTGTTGAGCGAGCCGGTATGGCCGTACTTGGGTGATGGAAAAACTAATGAGCATGTACCACAAACCTCCTATGGTAAAGTACAGAAGAAATAGCCACTCTTCTTCCAGCGTTTTAGAATCCTCGATATTAATAAGCATAATCAGGATGCCCATGGATCCTACAGTTGCCGCACGTGCATTGAATACGGCAAACATGGAGTATATAAAACAGAGTCCTCCAAGGAGGATCGCCATTAGCCACATATTCGCATTCACGAGCACGGTAAGAAATTGTGTAGCAAGACAAATGATAAAACTCGCTATCATCCCTGTACGTCGATGACTCGGTGCTCCAGGGGTATCGGATAAACCAACTAATAGTGCACCAAGGGAAATATAGGTGCCTAATAGAAATTTTCCTAGCGTTGCGCAGATGAGAATAGGTACAATACAGCCTATGGTGATGCGTAATCCATCAGCAAAATACTGCCCGTAAAAAAAATTGCTTATTTCTTTCGTCTTTTTCATTACTTTACGTTGCAAAGATACATAAGCCTATACGAATTATCGGTCGAAAGACGATTGAATTTTATAATTATTCTGAATAAATTCATCTATAAAAACGCAATAATATTTGTAAAATTAATAATGGAATTATTTGAAAAGTGTAAAAATTACAATTAGTCTGATAAAAATGTATTAATTTGATACCTTTGTACCCAGCAAATCCTTGCTAATGGGATTTATTACATGATACTAAATTATAACTATGAGATTAAGTCAGAAAAAAGCTGCCTTTCAAAATGAAGTATTGACAAGATTTGATTTATTCAAAAGTCTATTCTTAACATTGCCATTTCAGCGTGTTAAGCATACAGGAACCTTATTGCCTTTCTTTACGACCCATTGTGAAAAGGGGGTAGAGGAGCATCAATCTCCTGAAGTTATCATTGAAAGTTTTTTTGGACAATATGAGCAGTACGTGCAAGAAGATGATCGTTTGGATTTATTATTCCGTATTGTACAATATGTGGAAAGACAAGTTGTATTATTTGATGCGGTAGAGGATTCTGCATTTAGGGCTGTAGGAAAAAGCGACGAGACTGGTGGTATTGAATCCATCTTTAGAGTGGCTCAATCCAATCCGCAAGTAAAAAAACAAATCGTAGAACGTTTAAAGGAAATGTCTGTTCGATTAGTTTTAACAGCACATCCTACGCAATTCTATCCTGGTCCTGTTTTATCTATCATAAATGATTTAATAGATGAATTGAAGAAAAATGATATTCCTCAAATTCATTTGTTGCTCCAACAATTAGGAAAAACTCCTTTTATCAATAAAGAAAAACCTACACCAGTAGATGAAGCAATAAGTCTTGCTTGGTATTTAGAAAATGTATTCTACCGTGTCGCTTCGGAGATTCAAGCGAAAATAGATAACGAACTAGAGATCTCGGCAGATGATACCAGCCAACTTATTGAACTTGGTTTTTGGCCAGGCGGAGACCGTGATGGGAATCCGAATGTGACTTGGGAAAGTACGAAAAAGGTAGCCACCTTATTGAGGACGATCTTATTCAGGTGTTATTATCGTGATTTTAGAATCGTAAAACGTAGAATTACTTTTAGAGGGGTTGAAAAATATTTGGACAACCTTCAAAACTTGTTTTATGATAATAGTTTCAATCCGAGTGAAAACCCAATCGATGAGACCGAAACAATTTTATTTAATCTGTCGGAAGTAATCCGTGTGCTCAATGAAGATCATAATGGTTTATTTGTGGAATTGGTAGAAGATTTGAAACGTAAGGTTCAAACTTTTGGTTGCTATTTCACAACCTTAGACATTCGACAAGACAGTAGCGCTTTACGGGATACTTTTGATTGGCTTGCAGCAACTTATCCTGAAGAAACGGGAATTGATATTACGGCAGTTAAAGGAAATGAAGATGCAAAAGAGAAATCTATCCAATTTACCGAAGCGAACCTAGCCTTGCAAGGTACCGTAGATCCTTTGGTAGAGGATACCATTAAAGTGATTCAACTAATTAAAGGTATACAAGCTTCTGGTAGTGAGCGTGCAGTTCAACGATTTATCATCAGTAATTGTCAAAAAGCATCTGATATTTTAGGTTTGATGCAATTATTTTTATGGCAAGGTTGGAGTAAGGAAGAGCTGTCTATGGATTTTGTTCCTCTATTTGAAACGGTAGATGATTTAAAACATGCTGCGGATGTGATGCGTAGCCTATATAGCAATCCGGCTTATGCAAAGCATTTGAAAAAACGGGCAAATAAACAAACCATCATGTTAGGCTTCTCAGATAGTACCAAAGACGGGGGCTATTTGATGGCTAACTGGTCTATTTATAAAGCTAAAATTGAATTAACAGCCATTTCAAGGGAATATGATGTAGACTTGGTGTTTTTTGATGGTCGTGGAGGCCCTCCAGCACGTGGTGGTGGTAAAACACAACGTTTCTACGCATCTATGGGTAAAGAAATTGAAAACAACCATATTCAATTGACGATTCAAGGACAAACCATCAGTAGTCAATATGGCTCCTTAGATTCGGCGAAATATAATATTGAACAACTGCTTCATGCGGGTATTATTTCAGATCTTCATCAAAAGGTGGGAGATACTTTAACTCCAAAACAAAAAGATGTTATTGATCACATGGCTGCAGAAAGCCATGAAAAATTCCTAGCCTTGAGAAAACATCCTTTGTTTTTGAAATACTTGGAAACATTAAGTCCTTTAAAAGCGCTTTCTTCGATTAATATTTCCAGCCGTCCTGTAAAAAGAAATTCGGACAGGGAGTTACGCTTGGAAGATTTAAGAGCGATTTCTTTTGTGACTTCTTGGAGTCAATTGAAGCAAAATATTCCGGGATTTTATGGGGTAGGTACGGCTTTGCAATGGGCTGAGGATAATAACCTATGGTCTTATGTGAAAAACTTGTACGAAACTTCTGGTATGTTTAATACCGTGATTGATAACTGTATGATGTCTATGACAAAGTCTAACTTCAATATCACGACTTATATGAAAGAAGATAAACAGTTTGGTGAATTCTGGACGATGTTAAAAGATGAATACGACAGAACAAAATCCTTCTTGTTGAAGTTAACAGGTATGAATGAGTTGATGGAGAATTATCCAGTAGAAAAAGCCTCTATTATGGAGCGTGAAAAAATTATTCTTCCCTTGTTAATTATTCAACATTATGCGATTCGTTTGTTGGAAAATAAAAAAGTAAGTGAAGAAAATGCTGAAGTTTATCGCAAATTAATTGGCAGAACAATTTATGGTGTCGTAAATGCTGGTAGAAATTTAGCTTAGATTGAATTTGAATTAGGCAGAATTGATCATAAATAGGGATATTTTTATATTTTTGTTTTGATTTTAATAAATTAATGTGATGAAATTAAATACTTTATTTGTTACGGCCATTTTGGCAAGTACTACGCTATCTTCTTGTGTTTTCAAAACTGCAGATGAGAATCAATTGAAATATACGCATACTACTTTGGTTGATGGAGATGCTTATGTTATTTTGAGAGAAGTAGGCTCAATTGCTCCTTATGAATTGGATTATGCGAAACACGTTGCAACGGTAGGTAATGCACAGGCAAAAGATGCTGCTAACAAAGTATCAGCATTTTTTAGTGAAATGATTCCACAAATGGATACGCTAGGGGTAAAACTACATTTTGATTTTCCTATTCTTGGTCAAGAGAAATTTGTTGCACCTTCTGCACATGCTGCAGTAACTGCAGCTGTTGAGGCAGATTCAACGGCAGATTCTACAGCTGTTCATGCACATCATGACCATGCTGGAGCAGCACATGGTACAGGTTATTCTGATGCGGGTTATTTGCAACATGCTCAACATCAAGTTGCTATTGTTAAAAAACAGTTGGGAAGATTGTCTCGTAATACAAATGTAGATTTAAGAAATTTTGCTCAGTCTAAATTAGAATCTGTAGCGGCATTGTATACTGCTTTAGGAGGAAAAGAAGATGCACATGGGCATCATTAACATAAAAGATCTGAATGATTGAAAATAAGATTGTTACAGGTATATTGTCGTATGGAATGTCCGGAAGGGTGTTCCATGCGCCGTTTATAGAGGTTCATCCGCAGTTTCATTTTCATGCTATTGTGGAGCGTACAAAGAAAGTTGCGCAGGAATTATATCCTCAGGTGATGAGTTATGATTCGGTGGAAGAGCTTTTAGCCGATGATGCGATTGAGTGCATCATTGTCAATACACCAAACGACACGCATGTGGCATTTGCCGCTCAGGCATTGAAGGCAGGTAAGCATGTTTTGATTGAAAAACCTTTTGCGCCGACTGTTGAAGAGGCTCATTATTTATTTCAATTGGCTGATGAACAGGGTAAATTGATTATGCCTTTTCACAATAGGCGATATGATTCTGATTTTTTAGCCTTAAAGAAAATCATTGATGAAGAGTTGGTGGGACGTCCAATTGAATTGCACTTAAGATTTGATCGATATAAACCTGAAATTGGGGCAAAGGTATTTAAAGAAACTATTCGTCCTGCTGCGGGTATATTGTATGATCTGGGGTCTCATCTATTGGATCAAGCAATTTCGTTGTTTGGAAGACCAAAGTCAATCAGTAAAGTGAAAAATACCTATCGGGTTAATTCTTTAGTTGATGACTATGGAATGCTCATGTTGAATTATGCTAGTGGGGTCAATGTATACATCACAACGAGTTTATCGGTTGTAAATCCACAAGCTAGTTTTGTATTGCATGGTACGAAGGGAAGTTTTATTAAGAAACGATGTGATGTGCAAGAAGCTCAACTAATCGCAGGAATGTTTCCGAATGATCCTGCTTATGGATTAGAAGATCCGGCAGATGCAGGTGAATTGGCTATTGCAGTGGAACAAAGTCAAGTGGAATATTTTACCATTCCAGCCATTGCAGGTAATTATATGGCTTTGTTTGACGAAGTGTATGAATCAATCCGATTGAATAAGCCATATTTTGTAAAGAGAGATCACATTATCTGGCAGTTACAAGTGTTAGAACCGAGTAAATAAACAAGTATTTAATATTATGTTTACAATAAGTTAATGTAGTATTCTTAACATTGTATACATTTCAATTTAATATAACGTGAGATACGCTGCTATAGATATTGGCTCCAATGCAGTTCGATTATTGATTGCCGATATCATTGAACGAGAGAAAGAAGTTACCTTCAATAAAAATACATTATTACGTGTTCCACTTCGATTAGGGGATGATGCGTTTATTCATCAACACATATCCGAAGGGAAATTTGATAGCATGGTTAAAACGATGTCTGCCTTCCGCAATTTGATGGATGTATACAAAGTGACTGACTATATGGCCTGTGCTACTTCAGCGATGCGCGATGCTAAGAATGGCGCTGATGTGGTGAAAGCATGTCATGATGTTGGTATTGATATTGAAATCATTGATGGTTCCGTAGAGGCTCAAATTATCTATAATGTACACAACCAAACCAGTATGGATAAAAATAAAGTTTATCTCTACATTGATGTTGGTGGTGGAAGTACTGAAATTTCTTTATTTGCCAATGCAGAATTGGTTGCCTCCAAATCCTTTAATTTAGGAACCATTCGTATTCTGGATAATCAAGATAGCCCGGATACTTGGGACGAAATGAAAATATGGGTGAAGTCTATTACTAAAAACTATAAAAATATTTATGGTATAGGTAGTGGAGGCAATATTAATAAGTTATCTCGAATGGCCAATGAAAAAGCTGATAAACCTATATCATATGCTAAACTTCGAGCGCTTTATTTGTTTTTAAATTCGTATTCATTAAAGGATAGGATCAATTTATTAGAATTGAAGCAAGATCGTGCCGATGTTATCATACCAGCTTCTGAAATCTTTTTAACAATTATGAAGGTAGGTCATCTGAAAAATATCACTGCACCTAGAATTGGATTAGCTGATGGTATCATTCAAACTTTAATAAATAAAAACTTTCAATAAGGCTTCCTAAAAAATAATTGCATATTTTAAAATAAAGATTATTTTTGCGCTATAAATACCCAGGTGGCGAAATTGGTAGACGCACCATCTTGAGGGGGTGGCGCCTGAATGGGCGTGGCAGTTCGAATCTGCTTCTGGGTACCTTTATAACACAAAGGTCGAGATTATCTCGACCTTTGTGTTATAAACGGTTTGCCTTTACGGTAATCTCGGCAATATCCAATACTTGGATATCTTGTTCCTTATCTTTCATTTTGACACCATCACGAAGCATCGTCATGCAAAACGGACAGGCAGCAGCAACAACCGTTGCTTTGCTTTCCAAGACATCTTCTATGCGTTCCATATTGATGTCTTTTAGTCCGGGTTCTGGTTCTTTAAACATTTGAGCACCACCAGCACCACAGCACAGTCCATTGGATTTACAGCGCTTTAATTCTACTAAATCAGCATCTAAAATTTCTAATGCTTTTCTAGGAGCTTCGTATACTTCATTGGCTCTACCTAAATAACAAGGATCATGATATGTAATCCGTTTACCTTTGAATTCATGACCATCGGCAGGTTTTAATTTGCCTTCATCGATCAGGGATTGGATTAATTGCGTATGATGAATGACTTCATAGGTGCCGCCTAAACTAGGGTATTCATTTTTAAGCGTATTGAAACAATGAGGACATGCGGTAACTATTTTCTTTATTTCATAAGCATCCAAAACCTGAATATTCATCATGGCTTGCATTTGAAATAAAAATTCATTTCCTGCACGCTTAGCGGGATCTCCTGTGCAGCTTTCCTCTGTTCCAAGAATGGCATATTTTATACCGACATGCTGTAATATTTTACAGATGTCTCGGGTAATGCGTTGCGCACGTTCATCGAAGCTACCTGCACAACCTACCCAGAAAAGTAAATCTGGAACCTCACCTTTGGCTATCAATTCTGCCATCGTGGGAATATGTATTGCATTTTCCATAATCATTTTCTTTTATTGGTTGGTCCAATTTGCACGATCAGCTTGTGCATATTTCCATGGAGCACCATTGTTTTCTAAATTACTAAGCATGTTATTAATACTCGATGGTGCTTGAGATTCTTCCATCACTGCATATTGTCTTAAACCTATGATTATTTCCAAGGGGTTGATGTTGACAGGGCATTGCTCTACACAGGCATTACAGCTTGTACAGGCCCAGATCTCTTCGCGAGTGATGTAGTGGTCTAAAAGTGATTTTTGATCCTCTACAGGTTCTCCCTGAGCATTTGTGTTTTTCCCAACTTCTACCAATCGATCGCGAGTATCCATCATTATTTTTCTTGGAGATAATTTTTTGCCGGTGATATTAGCAGGACAGGCAGCAGTACAACGACCACATTCCGTACAGGTATAGGCATCCAATAAATTCTTCCAAGTTAGGTCTTGAACATCTTTAACTCCAAACCGACTAGGTTCTCCAGTTGGGGGAGGCAGACTAGGATCTAACATCACTTTTACTTCTTCTGTCACGGAAGGCATATTGCTAAATTCCCCTTTAGGTTCTAATTTCGAGAAATACGTATTCGGAAAAGCAAGAATAATATGAAGATGTTTGGAAATCGGCAAATAATTCAAGAAGGCTAATACCCCAATGATATGAAACCACCAAAAGAATCGCTCCACGATGATTAGACTTTCAATCGACGAAGGTAAAATGGCCGTTAAATATTGACTAATAGGGAAGGCGCCTACCGCATGATAATTTATTGCCCCCAGACCTTGAAGTTTAAGATCTGCGGCATTCATCAATAAAAAGGCAGCCATCAACAATATTTCAGCAGTCAATATTAAGTTGGCATCTGTTTTAGGCCAATTGTTTAATTCAGACTGATTTAGTCGAGGAACTTTGATGATATTTCGACGAATCATAAACACGATACATCCCAAAAGAACTAAAGCGGCTAAGATTTCGAACGAATAAATGAGGATATCGTAAAAACCTCCTAAGAAGGATAATACCCGATGAGTGCCGAATAAACCGTCGATCACAATTTCCAGCATCTCTATATTAATAATGCAAAAACCTACGTACACAAAAAGATGTAAGAATGCAGGAATGGGTTTTTTAAACATTTTCTTCTGCCCAAATGCAACCAATAGCATCGTTTTGATACGTTCTGAAGCACGATCTGTTCGGTTAATAGGCTTTCCTAAACAGATGTTTCTGTAAATCTTGCTGGCGTTTTTATAAAAAAGATATAAAGCAACAATGAGTAGGACTCCAAAAATTATTTGAGCAATCATAGTTTACATTTTAGGTAAACAAATATAATCATTCTCTTTTATTATGCTTGCATAATAAAAGATTTTGAAAGATTAAAAATAATTGGCCTGATTTGATCATAATACGAGCATTAGTTCAATACATAGTATGCAATAAAGCTTAAAAATGATTTTAAAAATTTTATTAATCTAAAGAAGGTTTTGTAAATTGCTATAGAAAACTACCTAAAGGATTAAGAATCATTATCGAAATACGAGCATATTCTATTTCTAAATTTTTCAAATCCACCTAAACTGATAATAAATAATATATGGCTGTACAAAGCAATACCTATGATGTCATAGTCATTGGTTCTGGAATATCCGGAGGATGGGCTGCAAAGGAATTTTGTGAAAAAGGGTTTAAAACACTTTTGCTAGAACGCGGTCCAGATGTCAAACACATTAAAGACTATCCAACAGCAAATATGGATATTTGGGAATTTGATCACCACAATACAATCCCTAAACAGTTGAAAGATGAAAACCCCATTGCTTCTAAGTGCTATGCTTTTCGAGAAGATTCAATGCATTTTTTTACGAAGGATAAGGACCAAGAATATATTCAAGAAAAGCCCTTCGATTGGATACGCGGATACCATGTAGGCGGGAAATCCCTCATGTGGGCACGTAATGTACAGCGGTGGAGTGATTTTGATTTTGAAGGTCCTGCAAGAGATGGTTTTGCAGTAGATTGGCCTATTCGATATCAGGATATTGCACCCTGGTACAGTCATGTAGAGAAATTTATTGGTGTATCTGGAAATAGAGATGGTAATCCTTTTATGCCAGATGGGGAATTCTTACCTGCATTTGATTTAAATGCAGTGGAGCAAATGATTCAAAAGAAAATACCTTTGAAATATGCGGATAGGCAAGTGATCGCTGGGCGCTGTGCGCACATTACAGACCCGCAACCCATCCATCTGGAACAGGGTAGGGCAAAGTGTCAAAACCGAACCATGTGCGAACGAGGATGTCCGTTTGGGGGTTATTTCAGTTCCAATTCATCCACCTTACCTTGGGCAGCTAAAACAGGTAATTTAACCTTAGTACCAAACGCGATTGTATCCAGCATCCTATTTGACGATCATTCTCAAAAGGCATCAGGAGTGGAGGTGATTGATGCAGAAACATTAGCGAGTACATCGTATTTTGCCAAGGTAATATTTGTCAATGCCTCTACACTTGGATCAAATATGATCCTCTTAAATTCGACTTCATCAAGATTCCCTAATGGATTAGGCAATGATTCTGGGGTATTAGGGAAGTATATTGCTTTTCATAACTACCTCGGCTCCCTGGGAGGTAATATAGAAGGATTTGAAGATAACTATTATTACGGAAGAAGACCAACTGCACCAATCATTCCAAACTTTAGAAATGTCAAAAAACAAGAAATGGATTTCCAAAGAGGATATGCTTCCTTTTTCACAGCCTATCGAGGACGTGGAAAATACAGCGAAGCACAAGTAGGTGCGGAATTTAAGGACAGCTTAAGTGAAGTAGGAGGTTGGGGTGTAGGCATGATGATGCAAGGAGAAACCATTCCAAAAGAAAGTAATCATGTCCGATTAAGTCCAGATAAAAAAGATAGTTTTGGAATGCCTCAGTTAATAACCTCAGTAGGCTATGATGACAACGATGAGAAGAGTATGCAAGACTTCCTAAATCAAGGATCAGAAATGTTAGAATACGTTGGCGTAAAAAATATTTATACGCATAATAGTAAGCAAAATCCAGGTTTAGATATACATGAAATGGGAGGAATACGTATGGGATTAGACCCTAAAACATCCATCCTCAATAAATGGAATCAAGTGCACAGTTGTTTAAATGTATTCGTTACAGATGGCGCTTGCATGACCTCCACAGGAACACAAAATCCATCCATAACCTTTATGGCCCTTACGGCTAGAGCGGCTAATTATGCAATGGAAGAATTAAAGAAGGGAAACTTGTAATTAAAAGATTAGGTTGCTTTAGACTTAAAGCATCACAAAGAGAAGGGGCATCGTATATACGATGCCCCTTTTATATTTTAAATATAATAAGCTAAATTATTTCTTTGCAGGACCTGCTGGAGTTGCAACACTTGGAGAAACTCCTAATTTAGTTAATACATCTGCATTTAAATCATCACCACCATCAAAGTAAGCAACAGATCCAGTTGCAACATCTAATACATAAGCATAACCTTTTTCTTTGGCTACTGCATTAATTGCATTTCTTAATTTCGTTTGAATAGGAGTAAACAATTCTTGTTGTTTTTTACCTAATTCTTCTTGAGCAGCTTGTTGACTTTGTTGAATACGTTCTTCCATGCTACGTAAATCAGTAGCAATTTTTTGAACCTCAGCATCGATAGCATCTTTATTTGCTTCGCTTCTGTTTCTCATTTTATCATTTGCTTCCGTTTGTTTCTTTTGATACTCTACATATAAGTTATTCAAAAGTGAATCTTTTTGCCCTCTCAATTTCTCTAGAGTAGCCGCAGCACTTTTATAATCCTGAGTTGATTCAATTAAAACTCCAGTGTTTATATGACCTACTTTTTGCTGCGCATTAACAGCATTAGATACCAATAAAATTCCAAATGCTAATGCTACACCTTTCAATAAATTTTTCATGCTTTTTTTGTTAGTCTATTACTTATCCTAAATAAGTTTTTTAATTGTTTAATTTAATTTTTAAAATTCTGTCACAAGTATAATAAAAAAAATTAGTTTGCAAATGCCGGATTTGGCTTAAGCCCTAATTTAATTATGACATCATTGCTTTTGTCCATTTTCGGATTAGAATATAGGAAAGAATTTTCACTTTTCTTATCGAAAATAAAGTCTATTTGTTCTGCAACTGCCAAGTCTTGCAAAGCCTTGTCCACTTTTGCTTGAATAGGTTTCATTAACACTTCGCGTTGTTGAAATAATTCACCTTCGAATCCAAATTTAGTACGTTGAAATTCTTTAGCCGCTTTTTCTTTATTCACAATATCATCCTCACGTCTTCTGCGTAGATCTTGACTTAATTGCGGTTGATCTTGTTGATAAGCTTGATACAAGCGTTCAACATCTTCATATTGTTTATCAACCTCTTTTTGCCACTGCTGCGATAAATCATCTAGTTTTTTCTGGGCAGTTGCGTATTCAGGAATATGTTTCATGATATATTCTGAATCTACATAAGCAAGTTTTTGGGCATAGCTCATACCTCCCATTAGGATAAGTACGGTGACAAGTAGGGTTATTCTTTTCGCTAACATATCAATAATTTTTATGATTTATTATCTATGACAATATTTTAGATAAAAAGTTTAATTATTAAAATCCTCCCATATTTTGTATGATACTGAACGTAAAGTTCTGTTTCCATTGGCTACTTGGTATTCCTGGAATTGGGTCTAAAGCATGGCCATAATCTATTCCTAACATACCGAAGATAGGTAAGAATATACGAGCACCAACACCAACCGCTCTACGTACTTTAAAAGGATTCACTTCACTGAATTTATTCCAAGTATTACCAGCTTCTGCAAATGCCAAGCCAAACACGGTTGCTTGATCATTTAATAAGATTGGGTGACGTAATTCTATTTGGTATTTCGCATAGATTGGACTACCAGAGTTCACGGCATAGGACTGCATATTAGATCCTGTAGATGCAGGAATTACATTACCATTAGAATATCCACGCATCGCGATGATTTCCGATCCTTGTAAGAAGTCAAAACCTTGCATACCATCACCACCTAATTTAAATCGTTCGAATGGAGATACACCCGTTTCGTTGCTGTATGATCCTAAGTAACCAAACTGTGCTTGTGTTTTCAAAACTAATTTTCCAGCAATTTTAGTATACCATTGCGAATCAAATTTCCATTTATGGTATTCGGTCCATTTGAACTTCAAATTCTGTTCAGCAGTGCTGTAATTAATATTATTCATTAATGAATATGGAGGCGTCAAACTCACACTCAATTTCAGGTGAGAACCCGAAGTTGGATAGATTGGCGCATCAATCGAGTTTCTACTAATTTCTTGGGTAAAGTTGATGTTGTATGCTTCTCCATCCGAGAAGATAAAGTATCCACCGTAGTTCTCCAAATAATAACGTTGATAAGAAAGAGAACTATTAATTTGGAAATAGTTATCCGGCCATTGCAAACGTTTACCTAAAGTGGCTGTTACCCCATGCATTTGAATCTTTGGATTATTCTCATATCCTTGGTATCGTTGCGTTTGGTAATTATAATATTGTTGTTGTGAATTTGAAATATAGGCACTTAATCCAAAATAAATAGGTTTTTTACCACCTAACCAAGGTTCAGAGAAAGAGAAACTGTAAGATTGATACCTTTTTCCAGAAGTTTGACCACGAATACTTAGTTTCTGTCCATCACCACGAGGAAGCGGTTTCCAAGCATCTTTCTTGAAAAAGTTACTCGTAGAAAAGTTGTTGAATGTCAATCCTAATGTTCCAATTACTTGGCCTGCACCGTAACCACCAGAAAGTTCCACTTGGTCAGAAGGCTTTTCAGCAACTGAGAATTCGATATCCGTTGTTCCTTCTTCGTAATTTAAATTGATCGGTGCGGGTTGTACTTTTTGCTCGTCAAACATTCCTAATTGAGAAATCTCACGAACACTTCGTACCAATAATTCACGCGAATATTTTTGACCTGGTTTGGTATAAATAGAGCGCAAGACAACACGATCATTTGTTACGTCATTACCTTTTAGGATCACATTGTTTATCGTATATTGTTTACCTTCCGACATTTGTATTTCCAAGTCAATGGTGTCTTGATAGATACGTTTTATTACAGGTTGAATGTTGAAGGTTAAATAACCATCATTTTGATATACAGCAGCGAGGTCATCCGAATTACGAGTAGGTCCTGTCAATTTGCTATTCAATTTTTCTTCACTATACACATCCCCTTTTTTCATACCTAGAATGATGTTTAATACCGAATCTGTGAATTTTGCATTTCCAGACCAAGCGATATTTCCAAGGAAATATTTTGGACCTTCGTATACATCCATATGAATGCCTATTTCATTGTTGTCATGACGGTAAGTAGAGTCTAAAATAATATTGGCATCGCGGTAACCCTTATCTTGCATTTTAGCAATCATTTTCTCCTTAGCCTCTTCGTATTTATCCTCTTTAAATTTTCCAGGTCCGAAGACACGATACCATGCTCTAGGTTTAACCCCTTTCAAAAATTTACGTAATTGTTTATCTGTAAAGACCTCATTACCCTCAAAATCGACACTATTCACTTTGATCTTTTTGTTTCTATCCACTTTTACAGAAACAATTTCATTATTGGCTTGGCTAGAATCCTTACTCGTCGTGATGGTGATATCAGGGTATAAAAATGACTTCTCGCGCAAGAATTTTTCGATGGTTGTTTTCGTCGATAGCAATAAGTTGTCATTCACTATACGACCTGAGCTCGTATTGAGTCGTTTTTTGATTTCTTCGGTTTGGCTTTTACTCAAACCTGTAATATCGATCCGAGTCAATCTTGGCCTCTCTTGCACCCGAATTTCTAAGAAAATTGTTTCATCTTGAATATCGGTAGCGTATAATTGCACATCTTCAAAAAGATTTTGTGACATTAAATCCTTTATTACATTAGCGGTTTGCTCACTAGGAACCTCTATATAATTGCCGACTATTAATTTAGAAATGGTGATTAAAACCTCACTTTCCAAGTACTGAGCACCACTCACTGTTACTCCTCCAATTACATAATTTTTTGGTTCAGCATAGCTAAATTCTTCAGAGTTATTTACATTAACTGGCCTATTTCCAGGTAGTTGGGCATAGGCGAAATGGAATGTTAAAAAGGATATTAAAAAAATAATTTTTACGATATGCTTCATCTACTTTTTATTATGTCTGCTAAAGTACAGCAAAGTCTTGTTAATTTTTGTTAAAAGAAATATTACGAATTAGGGCTTTAATACAGCCTAAATCAAAATGTTGCAAAAGTAATGATTTATTATAATTGTTCACTAGTTTTCCCAAATCTTCTTTCCCTATTCTGGAAATAGTAAATACATTCAAATAAATGTTCTCTTGAAAATTCCGGCCACATGATGGGAAGAAAGAATAACTCAGCGTATGCGATTTGCCATAACATATAATTGCTGATCCGTTCTTCTCCACTTGTACGTATTAATAAATCAGGATCTGGCATATCATGAGTGTACAAATGCTGGCTGATGGTATCCTCATGGATATCCTCTATAGCTAATTGATTATTTTTTACTTTTAAGGCGATAGCTTTGGTTGCTTCCAATATTTCTTGTCTAGAACCATAGCTCAAGGCTAATGTGAGCGTGCAACCCAAATTATCTTTTGTTTGATCTATGGTGTCTTGCAAGGTAGCTTGGCAGTGGACTGGCAAATCACTGGTTCTTCCGATACAATTAACTCGGATGTTGTTTTTTTGAAAGGTAGGCAGTTCTTCGTTTAATGAATTGACTAAAAGTTCCATTAAAGCATTCACTTCAAATTCAGGACGATTCCAATTTTCTGTTGAGAATGCATAAAGAGTCAAGTATTTAAGGCCAATTTCTACAGCTCCTTCCAAGGCTTCTCGAACGGCAGAAACACCATTTTGATGGCCAAAAACACGCATTTCTCCTTTTTCTCTAGCCCAGCGACCATTGCCGTCCATAATGATGGCAATATGCTGAGGCATCTGTGTACTATTTAATTTTTCTTTAAAGCTCATTTGGTCAATTGTAGACACTACTATTTCCTTTTAAGATATCCTGTGTAATTTTTAAAATGTGTATAGCTACTCAGGTCTTTATGGTCAGCATTAATTGCGTTGAAATAACTTGTTTTAATTTCTTCTTTTCTTACTATTATGGATTCAATTGCTACCCGATAAACCGATTATTGGGGTCTATCGTAGCTGAAATTAGCACTTATTTAAGCCCTAGTATGATCAATGATATATTGAAAATGCTAGAATTCCAGTAAAGATACAGGTTTTACCAGAATCCAAAGGAATAAAATAAGCTTTATTGCTGTTAAAATTCAATTTATTAATAATTCCTTACGTCTATTCCCCACAATAATTTTTCCCTTAATATATTGAAATATTGGTCATTGGCCAACCGAATCAAATTGGTTTCAAACGGCGCTTTTGAAATGATTAATGAAGTTTTAGTAGAAAGAATGTAACTTTTAGAGTCGCAACTTAAAATGTATTTTTCTGTCCTACTTTCTATTTCCAGATGGAGCTTCATGTGTTCATTGACTACAATGGGACGTACATTTAGGTTATGTGGTGAGATTGGCGTGATGACAAAATTGCCACTTCCAGGCATAATAATAGGACCTCCACAGCTTAATGAATACGCTGTTGAACCCGTTGGTGTCGCAATAATTAACCCATCTGCCCAATAGGAATTTAAGAGTTCATTATTTAAGACCGCATGTACCGTAATCATGGCCGAAGAGTCCGATCGAAAAACTGTAATATCATTGAGTGCATAAGTAGGACCATCTTCAAATGTATTATCGTTGGTTTCTACTTGAAGCAATGCCCTTTTTTGGATTTGATATTCGTTGGCGAATATTTGATCCAATGCTTCTTGAATATTCGTTTTCGAGATGTTGGCTAAAAAACCCAATCGACCAAAATTAATCCCTGCAATCGGAATTCCAGAATCTTTGATTACTGTTGCAGCAGATAACATGGTGCCGTCTCCGCCTAGACTCAGCATAAAAGCAATGTTTGATGGTAAATCTAAGTGGGTTTTAAACTTTTGAAATTCAAAATCTAGATTGTAATTGTTTTTTAGAAATGCATGAAAGTCATGATAGATGTATACTTCTACCTCTTTATTTCGTAAATACGTAAACAATTCTAAAACATAGCCAATGACAGACTGATTAAATTCTCTTCCATATACAGCAATTGCCGTCTTATTCATGTCTTATAAGGTGTTTTTTTTCAAAGATGAGAATTTCTAAACGAATTAAAGATTCAAATAATTCATTAAAAGGTTATACCTGTCTTGAATATCATTTTGGTCTGAACCATCATTAAAGGTTGCTTTTACGACATAATCGTGTCTCCATAAGGAGGCTAACACGGAAGATATATTGGTTTTATTCAATTTGATAGTCAATTCAATTTTATCAGAATCCTCGACTTGTTTGACTCCAGTACTCCATATTTTAGCATTTTCAGACTCTATAATGTTGGCGATATGCGTCAAGGAATGGTCGCGCTCTTCCATTTCTAAAACAATGATGGCTCCAATTTCTTGATTGGATATCATTTTATTTATTGCGTACAGGAGATCTTGTTGAGTGACTACGCCAAGATATTGATTTTGTTTATTCAATATGGGTAATAAGTCCAATTGATTGATGCTGATGAGTTGGATCGCATCATAAATGTGTTGAAAGTCGTATACGTAAATGAAGGGTAGGTTAAATTGGATGTCTTTAAGCAATAAAGAATCTTGGTCAATATTTAACAGTTCTTCTTCAGATAAAATACCGAGATATTCCTGATTTAAAATTAATGGAAGTTGATGCACATGCAAATCGTTTAAGAGTTCAAGTGCATGCGCCACCGAGTCATTGGGTGTAATCTCCGTATAGAGGGTCGATAAGTGTTCTCCGATATACATGTTACCTTTTAATATATTAAACCCGAATTTATCCTAAACGTTTAATTTTGAGTTCAAATTTCACTCCTTGCTAAGGTAGTGAAATATTAATTTGTAATAAAATAAAAGATGTTTTAATACTTCTTTAAAGTATTTGTGTAATTTTACGCTACTTTAAAAGAGTGGTAACATATATGGACTTACTAGAGAGAGAGAAGTTTATACAATTAAGAGAAGTAATACATAAGAAAAGTCCAACGTTAGCCAAATGGATACCTAAGCCTATAGTAAACTATTTAGAGCGAGTAATTCACGAAGAAGAGATCAATTATATCATGACTAAATATTATGATAAAATGGGTTTGGATTTCGTTGATTCCTTATTGGGCGAGTTGGATGTGCATGTACATCTGGAAGGCGAGGAGAATATTCCAATAGATGACAGTGTTATTTTTGCGTCGAATCATCCTTTAGGAGGGTTAGATGGGGTAGCCTTTATGCAGGCTATTGGAAAATACCGTAAAGATGTCAAATTTTTGGTGAACGATATTCTGTTGAATATTCGAAATTTGGAACCATTGTTCATCCCGGTAAATAAAATAGGAAGTCAAAGTAAGTCAGGTATTGCTGCTATAGAAAATGCCTATGCCTCGGATCATGCTTTATTAGTTTTTCCCGCAGGCTTAGTCTCTAGAAAGATCGATGGAAAAATTGTAGATTTAGAGTGGAAAAAAAGTTTTATTAATAAAGCTAAAAAATATAAGAAAGATATAATTCCTGTTTATATTCAAGGAAGAAATTCAAATTTCTTCTATAATTTAGCGAAAATCAGAAATTTTTTGGGCTTAAAAGCTAATATTGAAATGTTATATTTACCAGATGAAATGTTTTCACAACGCGGTAAAGACATTGTTATTAAAATAGGAAAGCGAATTCCTTATACCCAATTTGACCAAAGTAAAAATGAACGCCAATGGGCTGCCGCAATGAAAGATTTAGTCTATGCAATGGCCGACGGTAAAAAATAATTTATGCAAGAAGTAATACAACCTGTTGATAGGAAATTAATTAAAGAGGAATTAACCAAAGAAGCTTTTATTCGGTATACGAATAATGGTAACAATGAAGTATACTTGGTTAATCACCATACAGCTCCAAACATCATGCGTGAGATTGGTCGGTTGAGGGAGCTTACCTTCCGAAATGCGGGTGGTGGTACCGGATTACCTTTAGATATTGATGAAAATGATACCTGCACTCATAATTATGATCAATTAATTGCTTGGAATGCAGAGGATGAGGAGATTATCGCTGGATATCGTGTGATTCGCTGTGCTGATGCTATTGCAGAAGATGGTTCCATACATTTATCAACAGCCCATTATTTTAACTTTTCAGAAGAATTTAATCAGCATTTTCTACCAGTTACCTTAGAATTAGGGAGATCATGGGTACAACCGAAATATCAACCGGCAATCGATAATCGTAAGGGTATATTTTCTTTAGATAATTTATGGGACGGTTTAGGAGCCTTAGTTTTATTAAATCCGGATGTGAAATACCTCTTTGGAAAAGTAACTATGTATCCTCATTATAATGAGGAGGCTCGGGACTTATTGATTTACTTTATGAATCATTATTTCCCAGATCCAGAACAATTGGTGCGTCCTGTTGAAGAATTATATTTGGGCTATAAAACAGATATATCTAAGTTCTTAGGCATCTTTGATGGTTTAGAATATAAGGATGGATACAAGGTGTTAAATACCCACGTTAGGGAACTAGGAGAAAATATTCCTCCTTTAATTAATACCTACATGAATCTTTCTCCGACGATGCGTGTATTTGGTACTTCCAGAAATAATGAATTTGGTGAAGTAGAAGAAACGGGAATCATGATTACTATAGATGATATATATCCAGCAAAAAAAGAAAGACATATGTCTACTTTTGAACGCGACCGTGTTTATGGTGAACGGTACGTAAAAGGACAATAATTAAATTTATTTTTTAAAAAAAATATTTCCAAATCGGAAGGTTCTAATCAGGATCTTCCGATTTTTTTTGCTTTTACTTTTAGTACATTCGTATATTTCGATTTAAGATCGAGTAGAACCCAAAGCCTGTACTCCATTTACCTTTAGATCCCTAGCAGCTCAAATTATTTACACTCTCCTTATTTCAGTTTGAAACATTATTAGTTTTAGAGGCATACGATTATTCTAGCCTTACATTAATGAGGATCAATCCTTTTATAGGAAATAAGGAAACCTAACCATATCATTTGCCTAAAGTATACTATTAATCCATTATTGTTCGCTTCTCCTTCGCATCTGCTTTGCTTTTACTCAAGGCAATTGCAAACCAGGTCCGATGAATATCCGACCAAGATCCAAAGGAGTGGAAAATTTTCCTGTACGATCGAAGCTTGTTTTAGTTGAAATTATTCAGCCATTACAGGACAGCGCAGGATGTGTTTTTGAGAAACAATTTTAATATTGTGTCATTATAAACTTAAGCTGATACCCATATTCCAAGATAAACTGGAATTGAATTCTTTTCATGTAATAGCAGAAGCTTTCGAGCAATAGGTCATTTTTCTACGATTTCTTTTTCTAGAATTTAGTCATATCTAAATTCATTGTTTATTAAGAAACCGGAGGATAGTGAACGAACCCACTTAAACTTAAATTACGACGATGATGAAACAAATCAATTATTTATGTCCATCCAAAATTTGGAAATCCCTCAAAGGATTGCTAATCCTTGCTTTGATTACACTCAGTGTTTTCGAAGCTAAATCAGAAACTATCATCTTAACCAGTGACCAGCAACTGAATGATTTGATGGATCCGGATAAGAAAATTGACATGTCTACGGGGTATACGCGTACGATTCGAAGTTTGCGGGAAGTTTGTGAATCGGGTAAAAGACAAGGTCATAAAACATTAACCATCGCTTTTGATGAGTTTTTTAGACAATATCGTCCGCAAGCTGGTACCGAGCGGAAGTTGACTCCAGACATGGATGAATATGTAGAAAAAATCAAATTTATAAGTGATTTTGCTAAATCCTATGGTATGGGTATTAGTTTGAGTTTGCTCAGCCCATTGGAATTAGGACCCGCTTATAAAAGTCAAACCAATGAAGCGGGCAGGTGGTTAGCGTATAAAGTAGGTATTCGAAATGCTTCCGACGGAAAATTCAGTTTAACGCTAAATCAGCAATTATTTTGGACAAATAATAAAGGAAAATTCAGAATTCAACTTAAGGGAGTCAAAGCGTATGCCTTTAAAGAAGAGCCTGTTAAATCATCTTCTTTTGTTGCGGTAAATCCAAATGATATCATGGAGTTGAAAAACATTAAGTACGAAGCCGGAGATACTGTTGATGTAGGAGGAGAGTATGGTATAAAAAATTCATCCAATGACATGATTTTTCCGGTAAGGCAATTACGAGTTTATGCTGATGGTGAAGCGGAATTGAAAGGTTACGACCGTGTGATGGTTCTTTTAGAATATGAAACTCCCGAAATGGATTATTTTGATGAAAAAGCACCTGGTTTTTTAAGTAAGCTAATTGATAAATATAAGCAGCGAGACGTAAATCTAGTTTCATTTTATTCAGATGAAATGCATATTCAGCAAGATTGGGTTTATTTTTCGCATCACGAAGCGGGTCAATTTAACACCCGTTTTTTGACTAAGGGTTTTAGCGATCAATATTTTAATACCTATGGACAGCAATTAGAGGATAAACACATGCTTTATTTTGCCTACTCAAATCCTCAGTATAAAGCAACCGCTTTAGCCGTTAAAAATGTCAATTATGTGATGGGATCAACTGTGGAAGATATTCATAAAACCTTTCTACTTCGAGACCGATATTATAAATTATTAAATAATGGCGTAGTCGATCTTTTTAAAAATGCCAAGGATTATGCGGAGAAAATATATGGTCACGAAATGCCAACCAGTGCACATGCATCCTGGGCAGAAAGTCCGACCATCGATCTATGGGATACGGAAAAATTGCATACCAATGCATATAGATATGAGTATACTTCAAATTTTATTTGGGGAAATACGGTGCATCAAGCTTCGGCTGCATGTTATGATTATTTTAAATGGGGAGAATATTTGCAACCTACAGGCAATGATTTTGCGGAATGTGGATGGGGAGATCGAAATTACTATGGCGCGGCGATGGGCACATCCATCGGCGTAATCAACAAATATCCCAATGCCTATGCAGCAGCTTGGGGATTTCCGAAACAAGCCCAACATTGGAAAAACACCATTAACGATGCGTTTGGAGCTCAGGCTTCCAAACCAATTCGCGTGATGACGGATAATGTACATCGGGATGTAGAAGTATTGATCATTTATCCGATGAACTTAGTGGCAGTAGAGGAAAAATTTGGTTCTTGGATGGCGCAATATGGTTATGCCAATTATTTGACAGCAGATAAATTGATGCAATTGGGGAAGGTATTGCCCGACGGACAAATTCAAGTGGCTGCAAAAAAATATAAAACTGTAGTTGCGGTCTTTGAGCCATTGCCCGAGGCAGGCTTACTGGATATGATGGAACAAATGGCCGCAAATGGGGGAAATGTCATATGGAGTGGCCCGCCTCCCGTATTGGATAGCAAAGGCGTGAATGTAACTGCAAAATGGCAATCCTTATTTGGGGTAAACTATGTGCATGATGAGTATATGGGAGAAATTGCCGCAGGAAAAATTGTCAAATTTGAAAAAAGCTTTGCCAAGGTTCCTGACCAAGTTATCTTGACCGATTTCTTAGTGGATCGTGTTTACCCAATCACTACGACGGCTGCAAGCGAAGTGATAGCTCAAGTCGATAAATTAATCGTAGGAACTAAAGTTAAAAAAGGAAAGGGAACAGCCTATTATTTTGGATTCCGCATGCGGGATGATCAAGCCGCTAGTTTAGGGTACGAAACAAGAACATTATTTGAAGTATTGAACGCGGCAAACGCCTATCCATCTTCAGGTAAATTTGTAGAAAATGATAACCCTACCTATGTTTCTAGGACGACTGAGTTTTTCGCTACTCAATTTCCGAATGGTACAACGGCCATTGTAAAACACTATCGGACACATCGTGAAAATTGGGATGCCGGATTTTCACGTAATGATGAAGAAGATGCAAAAGCTTTAGCAGTGAACCCTATGCCCTCGGATGTATTAGATATCAAGAACTTAAAAGTCAATGGTCATGTGTTAAGCTATAAAGGTACAATGAATGTTGCCTTTCGTGCGGATTCCAAAGGCCGATTGATCGCTTTCAATGGGGTTCAATGCACACAATTGACGCTAAATAATGTGGCATACAAATTGAGTGATAAACCTGTAAATATTGCCTACATTCCATTGAATGCAGCGCTTACAGATTACGAACTGCAAGTTGCTGGTTCTGGAAGAATTTCCATACCCATCCCAACAGGTAAAAAGCAAGCTAGTATTTCCCTAGGAAATGATCCAGTTGCCTCGTCTATTGTACAAGGCAATCTTGTCGTCCAAGTAGATCAAGCTTTGTCCGGGAAATGGTTGAAAGTGAAATATCAATAAGGTATTTTATTGGATGGGTAATTAAAATTTCCTACAATCACAAGTTAATAAGGATTAGGTGCATAAATTTATTTATGCGCCTTTTCTAGTTTTTAAGCCAGGTGATTGCAACCATTTAGCCTTCTATACACAGCAGGATTGTTCCGTTCGGATATTTGTATAAGGAAAATGCTGCAGCAAAGGCTTGGCTTGATTTAGGCCTTACTTCGGAGAACTATTTTTTGACTAATCTTTAACTAATTTTTTTCAACGACTACTTGTGGGCAAAATGGATAAGCCAAGGAAACTGATGTGTTTAATTGTTATTTTCCTATGGATAAGGATCAATGGCATTATCATTCGGTATTTCAAATATGACGCATAAAAAAGGAGCTTAATTATTTTTAAGCTCCTTTTTTTTACACGGGATAATAAGCCATTTCAATATGAGGAATATCGTCTTCCAAGTACGTTTCACTTTCTTGGATAAACCCTAGATCCTTGTAAAATTTCAACAAGTATTCTTGCGCAGAAATCCGAATAACCTGGTTGGGGTATTTTTCCAATAAGAATTGAATGGATTTGTTCATCAGATCTTTACCTAGTTTCAAATGACGAAAATCCTTATGTACCACCACTCTGCCAATAGAGGTGCAATGAGGGTAGGAAACATCTGCAGGTAATAATCGAGTATAGGCAATGACGATGTCGTTTTCTAAGGCAAACAAATGGTCTGCTTGAAAATCTTTATCGTCGCAGTCAGGGTAAAAGCATTCTTGCTCAAGAATAAATACATTTATTCTTAATTTAAGAATTTGATAGAGTTCGTAGGAACTCAATGCAGAAAAACTTTTAATAAACCATTGAGGCATACAACAATTTGTTATTAACTTAAGAGCGCTTTAACCACTTCGGAGATAGTTCTTCCATCCGCTTTTCCTGCTAATTGTTGATTGGCTAGTCCCATCACTTTACCCATATCCTTAATAGATGATGCTCCAGATGCTACGATCAATCCATTGATTATGGTTTCAATTTCAGAACGGTCTAATTGTTTTGGCAAATAGTTTTCGATAACCTCTTGTTCTTCAAATTCGATTTGAAATAAGTCTTCTCTATTTTGTTGTTTGTAAATCTCGGCAGATTCTTTCCGTTGTTTTACCAGTTTTTGAAGCACTTTAATTTCGGTGTCCTCGCTTAATTCTTCGCTATGGCCTTTCTCTGTTTTTGCCAAAAGAATTGCGGCTTTAATGGCGCGTAATCCTCTTAACTTTACATTGTCCTTAGCGATCATAGCCGCTTTGATATCTTGATTAATGGTCGTTTCTAATGACATAATATTACTTGTTTTTTCTATTTACAATACTTCCTGTAGCTTGTTGGGTAGGCATGATCAATAAATCGTTGATATTAACATGCGCTGGACGACTCAAGACAAAAGCAATGACTTCGGCAATATCTTTACCGGTTAATGGGTCAAGACCCTGATATACATTTTTAGCTTTTTCTATATCGCCATGAAAACGGACTTCGGAGAATTCTGTTTCCACCATCCCTGGATTTATGACCGTAACTTTGATCCCGAGCTGTAACAGGTCGATGCGCATCGCTTTATTTAACGCATCCACGGCATGTTTTGTTGCGCAGTACACATTTCCTTTCGGATAAACTTCTTTTCCAGCGATGGATCCAAGATTGATGATGTGCGCATGCTGACTTTGCGCCATGAGCGGAATCGCAAATTTACTTACATACAATAAGCCTTTGATATTCGTGTCGATCATTCGATCCCAATCGCCAATAGCACCGTCTTGAAAAGCGTCTAACCCTTGGCTGAGTCCTGCATTATTAATTAAAACATCTAGTTGTTTCCACGCTGCTGGAAGATTGTTTAAAGTCGTTTCAACTTCCTCAGCATTTCTAACATCTAATTTAAATGTATATACTTCTACCGTAGGATAGGTAGCAAGAATTCGGTTTTTTAAATCTTCTAGTTTTTCAATTCGTCTAGCACATAATAATAGCCGAAAATTTCCACTGCTTGCCAATTCCCAAGCACATGCTTCTCCAATTCCTGAACTTGCACCGCTTATTAAAACTGTTCTCATATCAATAATTTTCTATTCGAAACCTATAATTAAGATTTATAACATTCGTAAATAGTACAAAAACCAAAAGTTTGTGGCCTTACTTTACAATGACTAAAGCCTGCTTTTTTAGTAATTTCTGCAAAACGGTTGCCATCTGGGAATTTAGCGACCGATTCGGGTAAATATTCGTAAGCGCGATGGTCTTTTGATATTAATTTACCCATTGCTGGCGTAAACTTGTGAAAATACAAATGAAAAAGTTGTTTGATAGGAAATGCTGTAGGATTGGATAATTCCAATACGACGGCCCGACCTCCGGGTTTGAGAACCCGCATGATATCTGATAAGCCTTTTTCAAGATTTTCAAAATTTCTTACTCCAAAAGCTACCGTGACTGCATCAAACATTTCGTCTGGGAAAGGGAGGTTTTCAGAATCCCCTAACTGGACTTCGAATGTGTTTTGAAGGTTGTTTTTTTTGATCTTTTCTTTGGCAACATCCAACATTCCTTGGGAAATATCAACACCGATAATTTTTTTTGGTTTTAATATTCGCAAAGCCTCTAACGCGAAATCTCCCGTACCAGTGGCTACATCAAGCATCAGCTGTGGCGATAGATCCTTTAGGGATTTGATGGCTTTCTTTCGCCAAATGATATCTATTCCCAAAGTCATAAATCGATTCAATAGATCATAAGTTTTAGATATGTTATTAAACATATCTGCAACTTGTTCCTTTTTAGTGCCTTCTTGACTATAAGGCTTAACGGTGGATGATTCGTTGGACATAGCACAAATATACGATAAACTACTAAAAAAATTAAGCAGGTATCGGTAGAGTTTTAAAGGGATGGAGGATGTGAAATTACCTAACTGCCTGACTATGAATTTGAAGTGTTTTTTAGCATTAATTTTAGTGTATTTTGGACAACAAGGTATAGGTTATTCACATTGCATGATGTTATGCACATTTGTGTATCTACTTGATTATAAGCGCTGTTTTTTGGTTATTCACAGGTTATCCACATTGGATGTGGATTTCTAAGCCTTGATTTGCAAGTACTATAGCATGATTGTTGAAGCATCTATTTTAACTGTTTAAAACTTAAAAATAGGAGGCGCTTAAATTTTCTTACATTTGTTACCCTATCGTTGAAAACTCGAATAGTCAAGCCGTAGAAATTTTAAAAATATTATGTCTTTAGAAAACGAATTTACAAATAACCCGTCAGGACAGGCAAGTCGTGCCAATTTCAATAAAAAGAGGGCTAGTATAAACAATCTGGTAAGCGGATTGGGCAAACTTCCTCCGCAAGCATTGGATTTGGAAGAGGCTGTGTTAGGTGCGCTTATGTTGGAGAAGAATGCCTTGAGTGAAGTTATTGATATTCTAAAGCCAGATTCATTTTATAAAGATTCTCATCAGAAAATATTTCAGGCGATATTTAATTTATTTCAAAAAACATCGCCCATTGATTTATTGACGGTCATCGCCGAATTGCGCCAAATGGGTGCATTGGAAATGGTTGGTGGTGCTTACTATATTACGCAGTTGACGGATCGTGTGGTATCTGCTGCAAACATCGAGTACCATGCCCGGATTATTTCTCAAAAATATATTCAACGTGAATTAATTAAAGTATCTACGGAAATCATTAATTCATCTTACGATGAAACTTCGGATATTTTTGATTTGTTAGATCATGCTGAAAAGTCCTTGTTTGATATCGCTCAGAATAACTTAAGAAGAGATTCTAGAAAGATGGACGATATCATGCGGGAAGCGATCAACTCATTGGAACTTTTGCGTGACCGAACTGATGGTTTAACGGGTATTCCATCTGGTCTTACCGCGTTAGATCGAATGACATCAGGTTGGCAACCTTCCGATTTAGTGATTATTGCTGCGCGTCCAGCGATGGGTAAAACAGCGTTTGTATTGTCGGTTGCTCGTAATGCTGCGGTAGATCACCAAAGACCTGTTGCGGTATTCTCCTTAGAGATGTCTTCTGTACAATTGGTAAATCGTCTGATTGCAGGGGAAACGGAAATCGAACAAGAGAAATTAAAGAAAGGAAATTTGGCCGACCATGAGTGGCAACAATTGCATTCTCGTATTGGTCGACTGACAGAGGCTCCATTAATAATTGATGATACTCCTGCATTGAATGTGTTTGAATTTCGGGCGAAATGTAGGCGTTTGAAAGCACAGTATGATATTCAGATGGTGATTGTCGATTACCTTCAGCTGATGCATGGTAAAGGAGATGGTTCTAAAGGTGGTGGTGGTAACCGCGAGCAAGAGATTGGTAGTATATCTCGTGCTTTGAAATCTGTAGCTAAAGAATTGAATATTCCGGTGCTTGCGCTTTCTCAATTGAGTCGTGCGGTAGAATCTAGACCAGGAAATAGTAAACGTCCGATGTTGTCGGATTTGCGGGAGTCGGGTTCTATTGAGCAGGATGCGGATATGGTGCTGTTCCTTTACCGTCCAGAATATTATGGCTTATTGGAAGATGAAGAAGGTCGTTCTACTGTGGGTGTCGGAGAGGTTATTATTGCCAAACACCGTAATGGAGAAACAGGTATTGTTCCTTTGCGTTTTATAGGTAAATATGTTAAGTTCGTCGATTTAGAAGACGATTTCTCAGGAATGGGTAATGATGCTGGAAGCTTTAAAGATTTTAACGCAAACATGGGATCTGCTATACAACCATCGAATAGCTTTGAGAATTTTGGAGGCGGTATAACAATGCCATCCAGAATGAACGATATGCCTGATGATGCCCCTTTTTAGGGAAGGGAGCTTGAGACATTTGCTGTGAGCCATGGGGCAGGAGCTTAGTTTTTAGTGTTTATTGCCATCGCTAAGTTTTTAGGGCAATATTTTTGAATCTTATTGTGAAATTCAAAATTCCTCTCCATTGGAAATCTGATGCCTCCCAGTTTATACCACACATTTCAATTTATTGGGAAATCAAAATATTGATCTTTAAAAGGCTCGTTAGCGAGCGTGTAATGCCACCATTCTTCGGCATATGATTTAAAACCGTGTTTTTCCATGATTGTTTTAAGTTTGGCGCGGTTTTCCTTTTGTTCGCTAGAAAGTTGTTGATATAGATGATGGGAAGGTTCTCCAAAGAAATCAAATCCAGTTCCCATATCCAGTTCCTTTAATGTTTTAAGATCTACGAGAGTGAGATCAATGGTGCTTCCACGACTATGTCCAGATTTTTCAGCAATATAACCTAGTTTAAATAGGTCTTTTTTGTTAACTGTTGGGTAGAATTCTTTTTTGGCTAAGGTATCATCCAATGCTAATGCCCAGGCCTTAAAATGATTTACGGCTTGTTGAGGACGATAGGCATCAAAAATTTTAAGACCTAATCCCTGAGCCTTGAGTTCTTGTTGCACGTGCTTTAATGCCGTAGAAGCTTCTTTGGTAGCGATGGCTTTAGGTTGAAAATAACCATCGACGGGTTTTCCTAAAAAATTGTGCGAGCCATAATATCGAATGTCTAGAATCAAAGTCGGGATTTCATTTTTTAAATCTACGAAGGTATTTGGAAGATGTCGAGCAGTATGGCAAGCCATGAAAAGGCTGCTGAGGCATATGATTTTAAAAAACAATAAAAATTTCATCATCAGGATTTTTATGCTAAAATAAGTATTTCTAGAGGAGTTCCATAGATTGTTCATTCTGTGGATAAAAGATATGGGAAGGTAAGCGGATTTTTATTAAATTTGAATCCCCTTAGTAGAGGCATTACAAAAGATAAAATTAGGAGAAAATTTTGGATTATTTAGCAGGTTTAAACCCCACCCAACGTGCTGCTGTAGAACAGACCGAAGGTCCAGTAATGATTGTTGCAGGTGCAGGTTCTGGAAAAACACGTGTCATTACTTATCGAGTTGCACACCTGATTAGAAAGGCTGTAGATCCGTTTAATATATTAGTATTAACGTTTACGAATAAAGCGGCGAAGGAGATGCGCGAGCGTATCACGAAGGTGGTAGGTTCGGAAGCCAAAAATATTTGGATGGGAACATTTCACTCGGTCTTTGCAAGAATTTTGCGGGTAGAGGCTGAATTAATAGGTTATCCTAAAAATTTCACGATTTACGATACGGACGATACCAAAAGCCTATTGCGTGCTATTTTGAAGGAAATGAGCTTAGATGATAAATTATACAATGTAAATCATGTCTATAGTCGTATTTCTTCCGCTAAGAATAATTTGTTGTCCCCACAGGAATACAATAAAAACGAGGCTATTTTAGCAGAAGATATTGCAAATGGAAGAGGGCAATTAGGTCAAATCTATATGACTTATGCGCAACGTTGTTATCGAGCAGGAGCTATGGATTTTGATGATTTATTATTCAAAACAAATGTTTTGTTGAATAAATATCCGGAAATTTTGCATAAATATCAGCATCAGTTTAAGTACTTGATGGTGGATGAGTATCAGGATACGAACTTTTCGCAATACCTGATTGTCAAACGTCTTGCTGCAGTGAATGAAAACATTTGTGTAGTGGGAGATGATGCCCAAAGTATTTATGCTTTTCGTGGAGCAAATATTCAAAATATATTAAATTTTCAAAAAGATTATCCGGACGTTCGAGTTTTTAAATTAGAACAGAACTACCGTTCGACCAAAATGATTGTTAATGCTGCAAATAGCATTATTGCTAACAACAAAAATCAATTGGAGAAAAATGTTTTTTCGGATAATGAAGATGGTGAGAAAATTAAAGTGGCAAGGGCATTTTCAGATAATGAAGAAGGTAAAATAGTTGCCGAAGCGATTACTGAAGAAAAAACATTAAAGAGCTTAAATTATAAAGACTTTGCGATATTGTATCGTACCAATGCGCAATCACGTTCTTTGGAGGAGGCATTGAGGAAGCTGAATGTCCCTTATAAATTATATGGAGGAACTTCATTCTACCAGCGGAAAGAAATTAAGGATTTAATTGCCTATTTTAGACTTACTTTTAACCCAAATGATGAAGAAGCTTTAAAGCGAGTGATCAACTATCCGAGGAGAGGTATCGGTGATACTTCCGTAGATCGGATAATGGTGGCTGCTGATCAGCAACAAATTCGTTTATGGGATGTGGTGGTCAATGCTTCCCATTTTTTAGATGGACGAAGTGCAGGGTCTGTTACGAACTTTGGTATCATGATTCAAGGTTTTCAGGCCATGGCAAAAACCAATACTGCTTTTGAAACGGCCATGTATATTGCGCAACACTCCGGTATTCTGAAAGATTTATATGAAGATAAATCTGTAGAAGGATTAAGTCGGTACGAAAATATCCAAGAACTCTTGAATGGAATTAAAGAGTTTTCTGAGCGGGAAGATTTAGAAGAAAAAGGTCTGGACATTTTTATGCAAGACATTGCGTTATTAACGAACGATGATAATGATAAAAATCCGAATGCCGATACGGTTTCTCTAATGACTATTCATGCATCCAAGGGATTAGAATTTCCGGTGGTATTTATTGTAGGTTTGGAAGAGAATTTGTTTCCAAGTCAATTATCATTGAATTCGAGATCTGAATTGGAAGAAGAAAGGCGATTGTTTTATGTTGCGGTGACTCGAGCAGAGAAGAAGTTACACTTATCTTATGCTACATCTCGTTACCGTTGGGGTAGTTTGAATAACTGTGAGCCTAGTAGGTTTTTGGATGAATTGAACCCAAGTTGTTTGGATTTGGATTTTAGACCGAAACAACAAGGTGCTTTGCAAGATGATTTCAGTGCTGAACGAGTAACTTGGCAGCGTAAAGAAAGTTCTGGAGATGTGTTTTCAAAACCAAAACCAAAACCAATGAAGACGACCTCGATTTTGCCAAAGGCTCATAAACCGACGGAAGGGTTTGCGCCATCGGATACTTCAGGGCTACAAGTAGGCATGGAAGTGGAGCATGAACGATTTGGATTTGGTAAAGTAATCAACCTGGAAGGGGTGAAACAAGATGTAAAAGCAACTATTTTCTTCAAAGAGTTGGGACAGAAGCAATTGTTGCTTAAATTTGCAAAACTTAGAATAATTGATTAATCAATTATAAATATTTAATTTTATTGCCCCATATAGGGTAAAGTATAACATATATGATATTTGACTATAACAGTACAAGGCCAAAGCTAATCTTAGCTGAATATGGCAGAAATGTGCAAAACATGGTGGATTACATCTGCACTTTAGATAATAAAGAGGAACGTAACCGCTTAGCACAGGTGGTTATTGATATGATGGGGGTGTTGAACCCACATTTACGTGATGTATCAGATTTTAAGCATAAATTGTGGGATCATTTATATATTATTTCTGATTTTAAGATTGAAGTGGATTCACCCTATCCAATTCCCAATAAAGAGGAAATATATCATAAACCACAACCTTTAAATTATCCGAACCATAATATTCGTTTTAAGCATTATGGATATACGGTAGAAGAAATGATTCAAAAGGCGAAGGCGACTACGAATGAAGAGGCTAAACTTAAAATGACCTTGTCGATAGCTAATTTTATGAAAATGGCTTACCTGACTTGGAATAAAGATACGGTTTCTGATGATCAGATATTGATGGATTTACGCAGTTTGTCTCAAGGCGAATTAGTGTTGCCTGCAGATACTGTATTAACCAAACTTGATTTTAGAACACCGCCTCCAGGCAATCGTTCAAAAAGTTCGGGACCTTCTTCTGGGGGTAGTAGCCATGGTCAACAACATAGTGGTGGATATCAGAAAAAGAATAATAACAACAACAACAACAATAATAACAACAATAATAAAATGAGAAAACCTATGAATAATAATCATGGGGGCGGTCATAGCAATAGTTATAGCAATAACAATAATAAAAAACGGAAATAATGAAACTGATTTTGATCGGAGATGACTTATTCGCATAGGTTGTTTAGGATTAAAAATACATACAACAAATTTAACCCTCTTGCCATTTCTTACCAATAATTACAGAATGCTAGAGGGTTTTTGTTTTTAATAGGAATTGATTGAATATGAATGCATTTGAAATAAAAGGAGGAAAGCCCTTAAAAGGAGAAATTGTGCCGCAAGGAGCTAAAAATGAAGCTCTTCAGATAATATCTGCGGTATTATTGACTCCAGAAAAGATGACAATAAGTAATGTCCCAGATATTAAAGACGTCAATAAATTAATCGATTTGCTAGCTGCTATGGGAGTTCTAGTAAACCGAATAAATGAGGATACGTACGAATTTGAGGCGAAGGATATTGATATCGAATATTTTCAATCGGAAGAATTTAAGAAAAAAGGCGGGAGTTTACGAGGTTCTATTATGATCGTTGGACCTTTGTTGGCTAGATTTGGTAAAGCGGCAATTCCTAAACCCGGAGGGGATAAGATTGGTCGTCGAAGATTAGATACGCACTTTTTAGGTTTTGAAAAATTGGGCGCTAAATTTGTTTATGATGCAGAAAATCATTTCTTTAATGTCGATGCTACGCAGTTAAAAGGAACTTATATCCTTTTGGATGAGGCATCGGTAACAGGGACTGCCAATATCGTAATGGCAGCCGTATTAGCCAAAGGGGTAACTACGATTTACAACGCCGCATGTGAACCATACTTGCAACAATTATGTAAAATGTTGAATCGTATGGGCGCTAAAATTTCAGGTATTGGATCGAATTTATTAAGCATTGAAGGTGTAGATTCCTTAGCAGGTACTAGTCATAGGATGTTGCCTGATATGATTGAAATTGGTTCGTTCATCGGATTGGCAGCGATGACGGGTTCTGAAATCACGATAAAAAACGTTTGTTTTCAAGAGTTAGGAATTATTCCTTCGGTATTTTCTCGATTGGGAATACAATTTGAGCTTCGTGGAGATGATATTTTTATCCCTGCACAAGAAAGTTATGAAATAGACACGTTTATTGATGGGTCAATATTGACCATTTCGGATGCACCATGGCCAGGATTTACGCCAGATTTATTGAGTATCGTATTGGTTACGGCGATTCAAGCGAAAGGAAATGTTTTAATTCATCAGAAGATGTTTGAAAGCCGCTTGTTTTTCGTCGATAAATTGATCGATATGGGAGCTCAAATCATTTTGTGTGATCCACATCGTGCTACCGTGATTGGGTTAAATAAACAGAATAAGTTACGTGGAATTGAAATGACTTCTCCAGATATTCGTGCGGGTGTTTCACTATTGATTGCTGCATTGTCGGCTCAAGGTAAATCTACCATTTACAATATCGAACAGATCGAACGAGGGTATCAACATATTGAAGAACGATTAAAAGCTTTAGGAGCGGACATCAAAAGGATCGAGAGTTCTCCAGTGGGTCATTAAAGCTGGAATTGTCGTTTAAATGTTAAAATATTTCGTTTAACTTGATAATTCACATTACAATAGTAATTTTGTTTGCAATTAATTGTTCAAAAAAATAAAAATGAAGAAAATCACATTATTATCAGCTATTGCTGCTTTAGTTTTAGCATCATGTGCAGGAAACCCAGAAGGTAAAAAAGCAGAGACTAAGGATTCAGTAGCTACTACGAATGAAGTAGTTGGTACAGGATTAACTATAGATGCAGCAAGTTCTAAAGTTGTATGGACAGGTACTAAAGTTACTGGTAAACATACTGGAACTGTAGCAGTTAAATCTGGTTCATTAAATGTTGATCAAGGTGTATTGACCGGTGGTAACATCGTGTTGGATATGACTACTATTGGTTCTACGGATTTAGAAGGTGATACTAAAGGAAAATTAGATGGTCATTTGAAATCTGAAGATTTTTTCGCTGTTGAAGCATTTCCTGAAGCAAGTTTTACTATCACTGAAGTAAAAGCTGGAGCGACTCCTGCTGATTTAGTAGTGGCTGGTAACCTAGTTATTAAAGGCATTAGTAAAAACATCACTTTTGACGCTAAAGTTGCAGAATCTACTGCTACAGACTTCAAAGCTACTGCAAACTTTAACATCACTAGAGCTGATTGGGGTGTAAATTACACAGGTAAAGCTGACGATTTAATTTCTAAAGAAATTAACTTTGATGTTAACCTTGTTGCTAAAAAATAAGAATCTCTTTATAATAGGAAAGCCTTCGCATTCGCGAAGGCTTTTTTTTTTTAATAGGTTGCTGAAAATAGGTTTGCAGGGGTGTTACAGAGGATAAATTGCACAAATTTGATTATTAACCTTATTTTTGTGGCTTAGAAGGTGAAAAGCTAATGAAAATAACACTCATTTGTATTGGTAAAACGGATGATAAATACATTGTGGAAGGGATTGATGTTTATCTTAAACGCTTGAAGCATTACGTTAATTTTACTAAGATTGAAATACCGGATCTGAAGAATAGTAAGAATTTATCTGAACTTCAGCAGAAGGAGCGCGAAGGACAATTAATACTAAAGCAACTCAGTAATCAAGATTATATTATTTTGCTGGATGAACGAGGGAAAGAATTTAGTTCTATAGGTTTTTCCGGCTTTTTAGAGAAACAAATGGTTTCCAGTGTAACGAGTTTAGTGTTTATCATTGGAGGGCCGTATGGCTTTTCTAACGAGTTGTATGAGCGTGCTAACCTGAAGATCTCTTTATCAAAAATGACATTTTCACATCAGATGATTCGTCTGTTTTTTATCGAGCAATTGTATAGAGCCTATAGTATAATGAGAGGTGAACCATATCATCATGAATAAAATTTTATGTAAATTGTATAATATTTACATCTTATAATAAATAAAAGGAGGAGCTATGAACTTAGATAAATTTAAAAGAGAGTATAAGTATAAAAGCCAAGAAGGTGCTCATGGTCAAGATGTCAATAAATGGATTATCATTATAGGTGGAGCATTGGTGGTATTGATTGCCTATTTAATGAAATAAGCAACGAGAAAGTTAAGTTTGATTGTCTTTTGTAAGAAAATTGAATTGCTATTGGGTTGATTTTCAAGTTTTTGTTTTGATAATTATTTTAAAAATAATTAAAAAAATTAGTTAATAGAAGTTTTTAATTGACTGAAAGTGTAAAAAAAATAAGGCGATACGGGGAGTATCGCCTTAAAATCACACTAACTATTAATAAAACCCTATAGAACTAGGTGTTTTCAAAACATAGATCTTGAAACGCTATTTTCATATCATTTCCAAGACCCACTGTAAAAGTAAAAACCTTTTATTATAAAATCAAATAAAAGTTGCAACATTTATATTATAATTGAATTTTGTCTCTTATTTTTAAAAATTCAACCCACGCAACTTTATCGGTTTTAAATGTAAGTTCATTTTCGTTCAAATCTAATCTTGGGATTAATCGAAAAGCCTGTAATTTCCCCTCAATTGATTTTTCGGTAAAATCGAATGAATTTTCCCTAATATTTAAATTTACGGTATTTAATGCTTTGACTAAATAATATATGGAAATGATTTGACTTTCATTAAAACTCGATTTTTCAAAGAAATCTGTCGTATAGATATGTTTTATTACTTCTATCTGCATCCCAGTTTCTTCTAAGTATTCTCTTTTTAGGGCATCGATTATTCCTTCCCCATATTCAAGTCCTCCTCCAGGAAATTTAGTGAATGAGACATTTTCCGTACGTTCATCGCTAATCAGTACTTCATCTCGATCATTCATTAAAATGCCATAAACCCTAATATTAAATAAAAACATAGATTTAATTATTTTACCTTCTTAGTTCAGTTTTTTTGCTAAAAAGTTTATTTTATTATTTTTTTTTGATTGTAACAGATTATATTTAAAGGTTGCTAAACAAAATTATTAAATAGGTTCGAACCCATTTTCAATTTGTTCTGAAGCTATTCCAACTAAAGAGTAATGCTTTGGTAAGAACCAAGCCAAGGTATTCATGGCATGTTGATACTCTTTAGCATTCGAAAAATTGCTTGGAGTTAAGTTAAAAGCTAAATCTTGGGAGACTTTGGTTTCATCTTTATAATTTCGAGCGATTAACATGAGCATCGGGTTTTTTACACCCATATACTGTAAGTATTCTCGAATATGTTTACGGGCATAACTAGGTAAAATATCTTCTGAAGGTTGGCCAACTAGTAGTTCTTCATCGGCCCCTATCGCAAAATCTTTGCTGTTTAGGGAGAATAAGTGTTCTTCGGTATAAAACTCCTCATTTAATGCCAAGTTGAGGATATCGCCATAGGTAAACATCCAATCGGGTTGGTCTTTATGTGCATTAATGGCGATTCCAAAGCCATTTTGCAAGATCGTTCCTAATTTTTGGTTGATGACGAAAGCTTGGAAGTTTTCACCTGGCTCTACCGTCCTTACATTAAAATAGGGAAAACCTTCCGAACTAATCATGACATCGGGATTCGATAAAACTAAATTGCTGTCGGAGATGTTTGCTATGAATTCCTCAACCCAACGGTTGTCTCTTTCTTCCAATGGAATTGTTATAAGGCTGTTGATCGTGATTGTTTTTTCCAAATCACCTAAATTACCAGCACCAGCATGGGCATCAAAATAATGTATCGTACTCATAAAGATTCTAAAAAATACGGTTAAAAGTACTGAATATTGTGCTAATGTTAAGTGTTTAATTAAAATTTAGCGGTGATAAACCTAAAGTTTGACTAAGATAAACAGGTTAATTTTACTATTTTTGAAAAAAAAGGAAACACGTTCATGTCAGATTTAAATACGACAAGAGTAGTGCAAAATAACTCGGCAAAAATCAGCTACGAGGAATTTCGTCATTTACTTATTACGGACTATAAATCAGCTGTAGAAAGTCGATTTGTTAGCTTGTTAGGAAGGAAGGAAGTTTTAACTGGAAAGGCGAAATTTGGGATTTTTGGTGATGGGAAGGAGTTAGCACAATTAGCATTGGCTAAGGTTTTTCAACCTGGCGATTGGCGCTCAGGATATTATAGGGATCAAACACTCGCTTTTGCTTTAGGCATCAGTACGATTTATAATTTTTTCTCACAATTGTATGCGCATCCAAGTTTGGATGCGGATGTTTCTTCGGCAGGAAGACAAATGGTTGCGCATTTTTCTACCGCGCTATTGGATGAAGAGGGGGATTGGCTAGATCAGACAGCGCAAGTCAATGGTTTTTCTGATATCTCCACCACCGGTGGCCAAATGGCTCGTGTATTGGGCCTTGGTCTTGCATCTAAACTTTATCGGGAGAACCCCAATTTATCGCATAAATCAAAATTTTCTAAAGAGGGTAAAGAAGTGGTGTTTTGTACTATCGGAAATGCCTCTACTTCGGAAGGTGTGTTTTGGGAAACGGTAAATGCGGCAGGAGTTAAGCAAATTCCAGTTGTTATTTCGATATGGGACGATGGTTATGGTATTTCGGTACCTAATGATGTGCAAACGACTAAAGCAGATATTTCTTTATTGCTTCAAGGATTTCAAGAGAATGAATCGGGTGCTGGGTTTCAAATTTTCAAAGTGAAGGGTTGGGACTATGCTGGATTGTGTGAGGTCTATGAAAAAGCAAGTGACTATGCTAGGGAGTATTCTAAGCCTTGCTTGGTTCATGTAACTGAAATGACGCAACCTCTAGGGCATTCTACTTCTGGATCTCATGAACGTTATAAAACCAATGATCGTTTGTCTTGGGAACTAGAATATGATTGTAATGTTCGCATGCGCCAATGGCTTTTGGAGTCTGGAATGGCGTCTGAAGAGGAGTTAGTGGTCCTGGAAGCTGAAGCTAAGAATTTTGTAAGACAGGAGCAAAAACGAGCTTGGACTGATTATGTTAAAACATTGCAAAAGGATTGGGAAGAAGCGATTCAATTATTAAAAACAATTAACCATCATTCGGTGGAATTGCCGCTGAAAACTTTGCTTTCTTTAACTGAACCTTCTTTAAAAGAAGTGTATGTGAATGTTAGGAGAGTGGTTAGGGAATTGAGGGGAGTGGATGCTGCAGGAAAATCGGAATTGTTAGCATGGTATGAATCTAAAAAGGAATTAAATCATTTCCGATTTAATGATAAATTATTTTCAAGCACGAAATTTAGCCCACTATTGGTAGAGGAAATATCCCCAATTTATGCGTCGGATGCAGCTATCGTGGATGGTAGGGAAGTGTTAAATGCTTGTTTCAGAGCAAATTTTGAAAAGGATGCTCGTTTGGTTGCTTTTGGAGAAGATGTAGGTAAGATCGGTGATGTTAATCAGGGTTTTGCAGGTCTTCAAGAAGAGTTTGGTGATCAACGTATTTTTGATACAGGAATTCGGGAATCTGCAATTATCGGTAAAGGGTTGGGATTGGCCGTTCGAGGCTTTCGTCCTATTGCTGAAATTCAATATCTTGATTATTTGATATATGCCATGCCGGTATTGAGCGATGATTTAGCTAGCTTAAGTTACCGTACGAAAGGTCGTCAAAAGGCACCTTTAATTATCCGTACTAGAGGACACCGTTTGGAAGGGATTTGGCATTCAGGCTCTCCTATGTCGGTATTATTGGGTGGTTTGAGAGGTTTGCATATCTGTGTGCCTCGAAATATGACGCAAGCTGCTGGTATGTACAATACATTGCTAAGATCGGATGAACCTGCTTTAATGATCGAATGCCTAAATGGTTATCGATTGAAGGAAAAAATGCCTGATAATGTTGGAGAATTTACCGTTCCTATAGGAAAGGCTGAACTTATCCGAGAGGGATCGGACTTAACGGTGGTTTCATATGGATCTACGTTAAGAATTGTTCAAGAAGCTGCAATGGAATTGGATAAAATGGGTATCTATATAGAAATTATCGATGCACAATGCTTGCAACCATTTGATAGAGAGCATATATGTGCTCGGTCATTGGAAAAAACAAATAAACTATTAGTGGTGGATGAAGATTTTCCAGGTGGCGCTTCTGCATTTTTAAGTCAACAAATTTTAGAAGCTCAGGGAGGCTATTATTTTCTTGATGCACAACCTAGAACGCTTAGTGCTCAGGCTCATCGTGCTCCTTATGGTTCTGATGGAGATTACTTCACGAAACCTGCGGTAGATGATGTTGTTGAAGCCGCTTATAAAATGATATCAGATAATAATCCTAAAATATTTCCTCCTATTTATTAAGGAGGAAATATATTATATTATGATTAATCGTTTGAAAATAAAGAGGCAGCACCAATTATAGCTGCATGCTCTTGAAACTTTCCAATTTGAACATTGAAATCTTTTAATATGGATTTGTCAGGAAAGATAGTATCCCAAGCCTTGATGATATTTCCGCCAATAATAAACGTATTACATGCATACTTTTCACTGAAAAACGTAAGAAAATCAATTAAATTTTCTCGATATTCACTCATCATCACTGATAAAGCTGGATGATTAGGATGATTTTCGATTATTTCTCTTAGGCCATCCTCCTTAATTTCAGCTAAGTCTTCAAAACGGTTTACAAACCATCTAGTAACTAAATACTCTTCAAATATGCTTTCTTTATAAGGGGTATCCCATAAGTTAGCATCAAATGCTTTATCCCCATTATTCCATACAGCACTACCCAAGCCGGTGCCTAGAGTTATTCCGAGTATTCTCTCTTGATTTTCAAGTCCAGCCCCAAATACCTCGCCTTGCAAAAAAGCTGCAGCATCATTTATATATTTAATATCTATTTTTGAGTTTCCAAGACCTTCCAGTATAGGTTGACTGACTTGTATATTATAAATACTATCGTATTTTGATTGGCCCTTCATTAAGGCGATTCCTTTATCATAATCAAAAGGTCCTGGAGCGGCAATTCCAATGTGACTGATAATAATCCCAAGTTTAGCCATACAATCTTTCATGTTTGAAGTCCAATCAAGAAAAATCGATTTAGCATTTTCAAGTGAATTTACTTGAGAACGTGTTATTGTATTATCAACAATTGTCCAATTGGATTTATCTACAATGGCAGATGTTATATGTGATCCACCGATATCACAAGATAGGATATAATCGTTATTATGCATTATTTAGATACGCATTATATTTTAAAAGGTGATCAGCAATCACTAATGCAGTCATAGCTTCTACTATTATTACTGCTCGAGGCACAACACAAGGGTCATGTCGACCTTTTCCTGATATACTGGTTGTGTTTCCTTGATCATTAATAGTTGCCTGATCTTTCATAATTGTTGCAACAGGTTTAAATGCTGTTTTAAAGGTGATATCCATGCCATTGGAAATCCCCCCCTGTATCCCACCAGAAAAATTGGTTAAAGTTTTAATTTTGTTATTTTCGTTTACAAATATATCATTATGTTCAGAGCCTTTCAAATAAGAACCGTCAAATCCTGAGCCATATTCAAATCCATGAACAGCGTTGATGCTCATCATGGCTTTAGCGAGGTCGGCATGTAATTTATCAAATACGGGTTCTCCAAGCCCCACAGGTACGTTTCTTACAATAGTAGATATTCTTCCACCTACAGTATCGCCATTTTTCCTTATGGTATCGATGAATTCTGCCATTTCATGTGCAGTTGCAGGATCTGCTGCACGAACGATATTATTTTCCCTAATTTCTAGTAATTGTTGAAGATTTGAACTATCAATATTTGGTGCTTCTAAGTGACCTACACCAGATACATGTGCAAATATTTCTATTCCAAATTTCCTTAAGTAAATTTTAGCAATTGCTCCAGCTGCGACGCGTGCTGCAGTTTCACGAGCCGAAGATCTTCCACCTCCACGGTAATCGCGGATGCCATATTTTTTCTGATAAGTAAAATCTGCGTGGGAAGGTCTAAATTTATCTTGGATATGGGAATAATCTTTAGAACGTTGGTCTTCATTAGGAATTAAGATTGCTATAGAAGTACCTGTAGATTTTCCTTCAAATACACCAGATAAAATTTGAGCTGTATCTGATTCCTTTCGTTGAGTTGTAATTTTAGATTGGCCTGGTTTTCGTTTATCTAATTCCGATTGGATAAATTCTTCATCAATCTCCAACATGGAAGGACAACCATCAATTATAACTCCGATAGCTTTTCCATGGGATTCGCCAAATGTCGTTATTCTAAAAATATCACCAAAAGAATTTCCTGCCATATTGTTGTAATGCTCGTAAAGATATAAAAATAGATGTTAATTATTCTAGCAAAATTATGTTAATAAATCAAAATTTTGATTGCTTAAATGTTTCCAAAAATCAGGATAAGATTTCTCTACAACCTGTGGATCTTCAATGCAAATTTGGTCAAAAACTAATGCTAGAGGTGCAAAGGCCATAGCCATACGATGGTCTTCATAGGTTGCAAATTTCAGATTTCCGGGATCGTGAACTTTTTCAGTTTTTAAATGGTAAACGTTTCCATCGGCAATCAATGCTGCGCCAAACTTAGCAATTTCCGTTTGCAATGCTGCAATGCGATCGGTTTCTTTTATTTTCAAGGTCTCCAATCCTGTAAAAGAGACTTCTTTTTTTAGTGCTGCTGCGATAACCACAATAGTTTGTGCCAAATCTGGACATTCCTTAAAATCAAATAAAGTTTTATCACTTTGTAAATCTGATTTTTCTAAATGTAAACCATCAGATTTAAATGTAGAATTAACTCCGAAGTGACTCATGATTTCAATAATCGCAAAATCACCTTGCAAGCTATTTTCTTTAAGTCCAGGCAGAACGATATGTGCATTTTGTGCCAAGGCTACTATAGCATACCAATAGGAAGCGGCGCTCCAATCGGGTTCAACATAAATCGTAGTCGATTGGTATGCTTGAGGATTAATCTGTATGCTATTTGTGCTAAATTCAGATTCAATTCCACATTCCTTTAGCATCGCTAATGTCATGCTCACATATGGTTTTGAAGTCAATTCGCCTTCAATTTCTAGCTTTAAACCTTTTTCAAGATTTGCAGCAACAAGCAATAAAGATGAAATATATTGACTGCTTATGTCACCTTTGATAGTTACCTGATCCTTGCTTTGGTACATCCCACCTTCAATTAGAAGAGGGGGGAAGCCCACCTTATTTTGATAATGAATTTCTGCGCCTAGGTCTTTCAATGCATCCACTAATATCCCAATTGGGCGTTGTTGCATTCTTTCGGTACCTGTAAGGGTAAATTTACCAGGGATTAAGTTTAAATAGGAAGTCAAAAATCTCATAGCTGTTCCTGCAGGACCAATATCTATCAGGGTATTTTCCTGGCCAGCATTTTCAGCTAGTTTCAAAGCAGCCTCTAAAGTAACCGTATCTGCGGCTTCAGATAAATTCTGAATTTCCACTAATCCATTACTTAGCGATCGAATAATCAGGGCACGGTTACTTTCAGATTTTGAGCCTGTTAATTGAACCGTACCTTGAATATTTTTTGTATGATGTTTTATTACGATGCTTTCAGCAGACATTTTTAAGCCTCCGTTACAGGGTTAGCATTCATGATTTCATTTTGCTTACGAATAGATTCGTTATGCAATAGTTCCAGATACTTCACTGTAAATTCTTCACTTAAGTTTAACGCTTTCGCTAATTGAACACGTTTCTGAACAATTTCGTCCCAACGGCTCACTTGTAAAATCGTAACGTTATTATCTCTTTTGAATTCACCAATTTTCTCCGCAATTTTCATACGGTCACCGATTTGTTTAATGATTTGATCATCTAATTTATCGATTTGACCTCTTAATTCCGCTAATTTATCTTCAAATGCAGGATTGTTAGACTCTGGTTTACGAATCGATAAATGATCCAATAAATCCGCTAAAGCAGCAGGAGTAACCTGTTGTTTTGCATCTGTCCAAGCTACTGAAGGATCGATGTGCGATTCGATAATCAAACCTTGCATGTCCATATCCATCGCTTTTTGAGTAACATAAGGAATTAATTCACGATTACCACAGATATGGCTAGGGTCGTTAATTATAGGAAGTTCAGGAACAATAGTTTTTAATTGAATTGCTAAATCCCACATAGGTTCATTACGGAAAGCCGTTTTTTCGTAAGAAGAGAAGCCACGGTGAATTGCACCAAGCTTTTTAATACCAGCTCTATTTACACGTTCTAAAGCACCTAACCATAATGATAAATCAGGGTTTACAGGGTTTTTAATTAAAACTGGAACATCAACTCCTTGCAATGCATCCGCAATTTCTTGAACAGTAAAAGGGTTAGCGGTCGAGCGAGCACCAATCCATAAAACATCAATACCTGCAGCTAATGCTTCTTCCACATGTTTCGCGGTAGCAACTTCAGTCGCAGTTAATAAGCCAGTTTCTGCTTTAGCGCGTTTCATCCATTCCAAACCGATACTTCCGATACCTTCAAATTCTCCTGGTCTTGTTCTTGGTTTCCAAATACCGGCGCGTAACACATTAACTTTACCTGTATTTGCCAGTAAATGCGCGGTAGATACCAATTGCTCTTCTGTTTCTGCACTACAAGGTCCAGCTATAATTAAAGGTTTATCACCTGTATCGATCCATGATTTTAATGGTAGAATGTCTAATGAATGTTTCATTTTATAATCGTTTAATATTTTTAGTATAATTTGCGTTAAATTTTTTCATTTTTAAGGTATTCTCCCATGATGCTGAAGTTTACCGTGTGTTTCAACACTTTGCGTATAGCTGCGTCATAATCAGCTTGTTTTTTCCATTCTACGTCTACATAGAAGTCATATTCATTTCTACGGCCAACCACAGGCATAGATTGGATTTTACTAAGATTTACATTTTGCTCAGCAAAACATTGCAATACAGTCGCTAATGCGCCGATGCTATGGGGAGTTTGGAAAGATAAAGAAGCTTTATTGGCATTTTTTTGTTCTTCCAATTCATTCGATAAAATCAAGAAGCGCGTAGAATTCTTCTTATTAGTTTCGATTCTTTTTTCTAAAATTTCCAATCCATATAATTTAGCCGCAGCTTCTGAAGCAATGGCAGCTGTGTTTTTTAATTGTTCATCAAAAATTTTCTTTGCACAAGCAGCCGTGTCCATTCCTTCTTTAATAATCCATTCTGGATGGTCACTTAAGAATTCATCGCATTGGCGAATGGCGATTGGATGTGATTCTACAAATTGAATATCTGACATTTTAACACCTGGATATGCTAAAAAATGTTGTTGAATGTTTAAATGAACTTCTCCGATAATGTGAAAGCGATAGTCTCTTAATAAATTATAATTCGGTAAAATGCTGCCAGCAATGGAGTTTTCTATTGCCATCACGACATAATCTGCCTTACCTAATTTCAACATTTCGCATGTTTTCTTGAAAGAAGAACATTCTATGGTTTCGATTTCATTACCAAAATATTTATAGGCAGCTTCCTCATGAAAGGAGGCTTTTACACCTTGAATGGCAATCTTCGTTTTATCACTCATTATTTTTACGCTTATCTACTGTGTATTTTGTTTCAAAAAAAAAGCCCCTTACTTTTTTGGCAGGGACTCGATATCTTAATTTACATATACTATACTAGTCCCTGCTCTTATTTTTAAAATAAAAGAACCAAAAATTTGTATAGTTATATTGTACTTGCATTCCTGTTAAATTGTTTTCAAATATAGTAGAATAAATAATAAGTACAAAATGTTTTCAAAATAAATATTAAATAAAGCATTTTTTAATCAATTTTTGCATTAAAAATAAGGTTAAAAAAACATCAAAAATATCATTAAAAATACCTGTTTTTTACTGTTTATTTTTACCATATTTTGTTAATTTTTAAAGCTTATTGCTAGTTAATATGTTTGTAATGAGCTTGTTGGTTGATATTTACTTGTAATTATTGTTTTTATTTTCAATTATTTTAAGCGTGTTTTTTTACTAAAAAATGAGCCATTTTATTTATTATTTTTAAGTAAATATTAAATATTAAATTAGTGAAATTGGATGAGTTTACTTAGTAAATAGCTGAAATTTTGAACTGTATTTTTGAATAATTTAATCCAATATTTTTGTTTTTTGTCAAAAAAAGCTGTGTAAAAATTTTACTTTCAATTCACAGGATTTAATAATTCATATCTAAAACACCTATGAAATAGCGGCTTTTCAAGATTAAGTCCGGCATTATGGATATATTTGTAAAACTCAATTGGAGCCATCAAAACAGTTTTGTAAAAGGGTTCATTTTATATCCAAATGGTGTAAGGGCTATGTTATATGTACTATTTAGTGTTTTATGTTCTGTTACAGTTGCTGTAATTATCAAGTTTGCTAAGCAGCAGCGCATTAATTATTTACAGTTAATTGTCTGGAATTATCCTATTGCATTATTATTGACATATACTGTACTTAAACCAACACTGCTACCTTGGGATAGTAGCTTAGCATGGCATTTGTATATTCCATTAGGCCTATTACTTCCAAGCATATTTTTCTGTATAGCTTTAGCCATTCGATATTCAGGTATTGTCAAAACAGAGGTCGCTCAGCGATTATCCTTGTTTATTCCATTGTTGGCTGCCTATTTTTTCCTAGGAGAACAGATCGGTGCAAATAAATTGATTGGTATCGTGGTGGGTTTGTTAGCCATTATATGTTCGATTGGTTGGACGAGGACATCCCAAATTGAATCCTCCTACAAAATGATTTATCCCTTGGCTGTATTTTTTGGTATGGGGATCATCGATGTCTTATTTAAACAAGTTGCTACCCTATCATCGATTTCGTATATGTCCTCTTTATGGATCGTATTTACCTTAGCTTTTATCTTTGCATTAGGTCTTTTAATGTATTTATTATTGGTAAAAAAGCAGAAATTAGATACTAGAGCCATACTCTATGGTGCTTTATTGGGCGTTTTTAACTTTTGGAATATTGCATTTTATATGCAAGCCCATCAAGCATTACCAGATAGTCCTTCTTTGGTATTTACCGGGATGAACATAGGGGTGATTACTGTAGGGGCTTTGGTGGGAGTCTTAATATTTAAAGAGAAATTAAACATATTAAATAAAATAGGGATAATTTTGGCCGTTGTTGCGGTTTTGTTAATTGCGTTGCTGTGAGTTTATTTGAAGATACCTATCGTACTATTTTAGCTCCCGTAGAGGGAGTTTTTCGTGATAAAGGAAGCAAATTTATTGCTTACGCTTATCCATTTCAGAAAGAAGAAGCCATAAAAGATATTATTGCACAGTTAAAAAGCATGCATCCTAAAGCAAGGCATCATTGCTGGGCATATCGATTAACAGTCGATCGATCTGTTTTTCGTATCAATGATGATGGAGAGCCTTCAGGAACGGCAGGTAGACCGATTTTAAATGTGTTATTATCCAACGATTTGACGAATGTGTTAGTGGTTGTCGTCCGATATTTTGGTGGAACATTACTAGGGGTTCCAGGTCTGATCAATGCCTATAAATCGGCAACAAAAGAAGCTATTGACCTCGCAGAGGTGCTGACTTGTACGGTCAATGATGTATACGAGTTGCAGTTTGATTATTTACAGATGAATGATGTCATGCGCATCGTTAAGGATTCCGATTTGAAAATCTATAGTCAAGAATTTGATACGAGTTGTAAGTTGCAATTTGAAATTCGTAAATTACAAGTAAATGAAATTCTGGGCAGGTTTGAGAAAATAGAAGGTGTTAATTTACGATTTATACGGACCATATGATTAATGATGCTGAACTAATTTTGAATGCCGATGGTAGTATTTACCATCTCAATTTAAAACCCCATGAAATTGCGGATACCATTATTTTTGTTGGAGATCCAGATCGCGTAACGGAAGTTTCCAAATATTTTGATAGCATAGAAATAAAAAAAGCCAAGCGCGAATTTATTACCCATTCGGGAAGTTTAAATGGAAAAAAACTTTCGGTCATCTCCACAGGCATTGGAACCGATAATATTGATATCGTACTTACCGAATTGGATGCTCTTGTCAATTTTGATTTTAATACCAGGGCATTAAAAAGGGAGATGAGTTCCTTAGATATTGTCCGAATTGGAACTTCAGGTTCTATTCAAGGAAATATAGCGATGGGCACTATCTTAGCAAGCGAATATGCTATCGGTTTTGATACCCTGATGCAATATTATAAAAAGACAGACATGCCTGAAGAGTTAATCCTTCAAAAGGAAGTTATCGAATTTTTTGATGAACTTACTTTCAAACCTTATGTCGCGCATGCTTCCCCCAAGTTGCTAAATTTACTGGCTTACGATTTACCGAAGGGAATAACAATGACTGCTCCCGGATTTTATGGGCCCCAAGGTAGAAATTTACGGTCTACCAATATGTATCCTAATTTAATTCGAAAAGCTAATATGTTTAAATTTGATAACAGGCAAATTACGAACCTGGAAATGGAAACTGCCGGTATATATGCATTAAGTAATATGTATGGGCATCACGCTATTTCTATAAATGCCATATTAGCCAGTCGTGTCCAAGATACTTTCTGTCATAATCCTGCAGAAATAGTGGATCAGGCCATTCAATTGGTGTTGCAAAGGCTTACCGCTAAAAGCTAACTAGCCCTTTCCTTGCCGAATCAAATCGTAGCATAATAAACAACAGGATCGTAAAGGACCATAATGAGGATCCTCCATAACTGATGAACGGTAATGGAATCCCAATTACTGGAACAATGCCTATAGTCATCCCTATATTTATAAAAAAGTGAAAGAATAGGATAGAGGCAACTCCATAAGAATATATCCGTGCGAAGGCTGTTCGCTGTCGTTCAGCAATATTAACTATTCGTAATAGTAAGGTGATGTAAATAGCTATTAACGCCACAGAGCCTACGAACCCCCATTCTTCACCTACGGTACAAAATATAAAATCGGTACTCTGCTCTGGAACAAAATTGTATTTAGTTTGGGTACCATTTAAATAACCTTTTCCAAACAATTGTCCTGATCCTATCGCAATTTTTGATTGATTTAAATTATACCCATGTCCTTTGGGGTCATCTATTTTTCCTAAAATAATATCAATGCGACTACGTTGGTGTGGCTGTAAAATTTGTTCGTAAACAAAATCAACGCAGAGCACATACATAGAAGAGACCACAAAGAGTATGGCCATATTGATCACATTCTTACGTTTTTTCCGCATGATAAATGCAAAAAAACCACAGATTAAAAGGATGATCCCAATGATGATCCATTGATTCAATAGCAAGGCCATTACGAATAAGAAAATGGCTAAACCACCTATTATTAAGACTGCCGAACTAATATATCCTTCTCTATAAAAAACGAAAATTAATGAAAAGAAAGCTAATGCTGAACCTGTATCAGGTTGTAACATGACCAATGCCACAGGGAATAATACGATTAAAGCTCCGATCAATAAGGTCCTTACATTAGGGTTTTTATTGGTTTGATTACTTAAATAATAGGCTAAAAGTAAACAGGTCGCCAACTTTCCAAATTCCGAGGGTTGTAACCTAAAGCTGCCTAAAGGGATCCAAGCTTGATTTCCACCAACATTTCTTCCAACTACCAAAACAGCGATCAATAGAAGGATAACGATAAAATAAATTATCGGTGCCGAGGATATAAAAAACCGAGAATCAATAATTAAGATGCAAATCCCAATGATAAATGCGGTAAATATATAAATGGATTGTTTTCCATAGTTTGTGGCCAAGTTAAATAATCCTGGATTGTCTGGATCATAAACGGCAGCATGGATATTAAACCACCCTATCAAACACAATCCTAGCCATAAGCCTATCGTTAACCAATCGATTCTGCCAAAAAAACTTTTTTGTTGAATGGAATTCATGTTATCTTCTTACTTGGCTATGATGTACTAATAAACTGCTGGACGGCTCTTTTCGCTTAGGATCTAGGGCTGTAGATTGTAAAACCTTTTTTTCAACGGCTGAACTGCTGTCTTTTTTTATCGTTTCTTCTTTTTTAATAACCTTTTTAGGTTTTGGTAATAAACTACCATTATAAATACGATCCTGTATATGCTTAGGTAAAGTAATGGTGTCTTTTAAATATTTTTCTACCAACATACTCGCAATTGGTGCTGCCCAAGTACCTCCATACCCCGCATTTTCAACAAATACAGCGATGGCAATTTTTGGATTTTCACGAGGGGCAAAAGCAAAGAATACGGCGTGATTATCGCCATGAGGGTTTTGTACAGTTCCTGTTTTACCACACATTTCTATCCCATTAATCCGGGATGCTGCACCTGTTCCTCCTTGATTCACCGCTTGGCTCATACCTTCAATAACCGGTTCGTAAAATTTAGCGTCAACTCCTGCAAATACTTTTTCCGTAAACTCCTCCTTAACGATTTTCTGATCGCCAATTGCCTTAATTAAATGTGGCCGAAAATAAAATCCTCTGTTGGCAACAATTGCCATAATATTTGCCATTTGCAATGGGGTTATACCCATGGCATCTTGCCCAATAGATAAGGAAATATTGTATCCAGAGCGCCATTTATTGCTCTTATACCGGCGTGTGTAAAAATCTGAAGTAGGAACAAGCCCTGGTTTTTCACCAGGTAGGTCAATACCTAATTTGGTGCCCAATCCAAATTTTAATAAACCTTCACGCCAAAGATCATAAGCTTCATGGCTTGCCATTCCTCGGCCATCGATCATTTTAGCAAATACATGTCCATAATACGTGTTGCAAGACATTTTGATGGATTTTATTAATCCAGTGGAACCATCCACATGTGTACAGCGCATGATGGCTCTACCGCCTCCATAACGATATCCGCCGGGACAAAAGAACACCGTCTGTTCATTAATTACATTGGCTTGTTGCGCGGTTAAGGCTGCTACTACTTTAAAGACGGAACCTGGAGGGTAGGAGGCCTGTATGGGACGAACAAACATAGGTTTGGTTTCGTCATTCAACATTTTCATGTAATTATTGCCTTTCTCCCGCCCAACCATTAAGTTTGGATTGTAAGATGGACTACTAACAAAGGTGAGAATTTCTCCCGTGGAAGGTTCTATTGCTACAATTGAGCCCAATTTATTCTTCATTAATTGTTCTCCTAGCATTTGCAATTCTTTGTCTAAGGAGGATACTAATCCATCCCCAGTTACGGCTAATGTATCGTACTTACCTTCCATAAATCGACCTTGCGGTCTATTTAGCGCATCGACCATCATGTTTTTTACGCCTCGTTTTCCGCGTAGGAGTTCTTCATAAGATCGTTCAACTCCAGAAGCACCTATGTAATCCCCAGGTCTGTAGAAACCATTGGATCGCGTAATATCTCGATCGTTTACCTCTTGAATATAACCTAAAAACTGGGAAGCTATACTGTCTGGGTAATTTCTTACCGTTCTGTTTTGGACATAGAACCCACGAAACTTAAACAAATGCTCCTGTAAACGCGCATAGGTTGTAGCGGATAATTGCTTCATAAAGTCAGAAGCTCGATACGGGGAATGTGCTCTAGCTTTTTGAATTCTTTTAATGAAATCTGCTTTATCGATGCCTATTAGATCACAAAAAAACAAGGTGTCAATATCTTTTACTTCGCGTGGCGTTACCATCAAATCATAAACCGGCTCGTTTTGTACCAAGACTTTTCCATTTCGATCTAAGATGACCCCTCTTGCTGGATACACAATAACTTTCCGCATCACATTGTTATTCGCAGATAGCAGGTACTTGTCATCGATAACTTGCATATAGAATAGGCGAGCCACAATAACTAAGGCTATTGCAATGAAAATACCTTGAATAACAAACTTGCGATTAAAAAAACTATTGTTCATGAATATATGAATTCCAGATTAATTACCCAGTAACCTTGATTTTCTCTTATATATTAATAGGCTGATTAACATAATTAACAATATAGTAAAAATACTACTTAATAATATACTTAACAAGGTGTTTAAATAATTTGCGAAACTAAAATATTCCACATGGATCAAGATCAGATGATGAATCAAGGTGCCGATGGAAATGTATGGCAGAAACCACTTAAGGCCCATATTACCCAAGGAGGGAGTTTCAGAGGTTCCTCGGATATCAACATCCAGCGTAATGGTATGAAAAAATATTCTAAACCAAATCAATCCTACACAAGCCGCGGCATGTACCCCTAAGGAATCGTAAAATGCATCTACACAAATTCCAGTAAGGAATGCAAAAACATACAATAGAAAATTGGGCGTATTAATGGGTAGTAAAAATAAAATTAAGATGTAAGGGAATGGACTAGCTAGATTATAGTATCCAATATTTTTAAACAAGACCACTTGGAGGGCTATAAAAATAACAAAGCGAAGAAGGTTGTATATGATTATTCTACCCATTGTTGTCGTTTGTTATTTCTTCCAATTTGTTTTTTTCTAACTCCAATAAATCTTTGACCACATAAACATGGTTTAAATTGCTAAAATTGGTGTTCAATTTAATTTTAATATCTAGAAAACTCTCTCCTGAAGTGATGCCCGTTTCCTCAACCTTGCCGATTTCGATTCCTTTTGGAAATAAAGAAAAACCAGAGGTATATATTTTTTGACCTTTTTCTACTTTTAAATGATTTGGAATATCGCGAACTAGGGCAAATCGGGGATCTACATTATTTCCCCAGACTAAGGAGCCAAATACATTAGTCGTGTCCAAGGTTACCGATATCCGGGTATCTGGATGCAATAAGGATTGGATTGTACTGAAATGTTCAGAAACATGCAGCACCATCCCAACCACGCCAGTCGAAGTGATTACGCCTAAACCAGATTCTACACCGTCTTTTGAGCCCTTATTGATGGTTATAAAATTGCTTTTTTGGTGAACACTATTGTTAACCACTTCAGCAACCGTAAATTGATAGCGATTTAGCGCTATGGAATCGATGAGTTCGACGTGGTTATTACTATCTTTCAATAAGAAAGCTTGTAGCTGTTGCCTAAGTTGTGCATTTTCCTGAGCTAAATTTTTATTAGTCTCGTCTAAGGAAAGGTAGCTTTTCCAAGAATTCAATTTACTGTAAAAGGATCCTACGACAACATGAGAAGAATTTAAGTAAGTTGATCGTTGAAAACGATTATGCTGAACAACTAACAAGAGCGAAATAATAAAAAATAGAATAAACCAAAAAAAGGCATTATATCTTACCAAGAATAGCCAAAGGTTTTTCATCGTTGTTCGCTGTTAATAAGTACGCGATATAACATAAGGTATTACATTATATCGCGTATAGAATACATTTATATGTTGATTATTGCATTAAAAACTTGAATCTTCCAATATTTTTTAAGGCAATTCCAGTTCCACGTACTACAGCACGTAATGGATCTTCGGCGACATGAACTGGTAACTTTGTTTTTGCTTGAATACGTTTGTCTAAACCTCTCAATAATGCTCCTCCTCCAGTTAAATAAATACCTGTTTGGTAGATGTCTGCAGATAACTCTGGTGGGGTAATTTCTAAAGCTTTTAAGATAGCTTCTTCAATTTTTGAAATTGACTTATCCAAACAATGTGCTATCTCGGTATACGAAACCGTGATTTGTTTAGGAATACCTGTCATTAGATCACGTCCTTGAACAGCGAAATCTTGAGGTGGATCGCTTAATTCTGGTAATGCGGCACCAACTTCAATTTTGATTTTCTCAGCCGTACGATCACCAATCATGATGTTATGCTGTCTACGAATATATTGGACAATGTCAGAGTCAAAATTATCCCCTGCTACACGAATGGATTGATCGCATACGATACCTGATAAGGCAATTACTGCAATTTCAGTCGTACCTCCACCAATATCAATAATCATGTTTCCTACAGGTTCTTCTACATCGATCCCTATACCAACTGCAGCAGCCATAGGTTCGTGGATTAAATACACCTCCTTCGCACCTGCAATTTCTGCTGAATCCCGTACAGCTCTTTTTTCAACCTCCGTAATTCCTGAAGGAATACAAACCACCATACGTAAAGAAGGAAAAAACCATGATTTACCTTTGTTTATCAATTTCACCATGCCTCGGATGAGGTGCTCTGCAGCTGTAAAATCTGCAATTACTCCATCACGCAATGGGCGAACTGTTTTGATATTATCATGTGTTTTACCCTCCATTTGCATAGCCTGACGACCGATAGCAATTACCTTATTTGTCGTCCTATCGAATGCTACAATGGATGGTTCATCAACTACTACTTTATCATTGTGAATGATTAGGGTGTTAGCTGTTCCCAAGTCTATAGCAACTTCTTGCGTAAACCAATTAAAAAGCCCCATTTGGATGTGAAAATATAAATTAAATTTTAAATGCAAACCTAATGAAAAAAAATGGTTTTATAAGGAATACTCCTAGATAAAAATCTTTTTTTAACAAGTAAAAATTTTATTTTTTTAGATATGGTATTGCTAACGATTTTAAGCGGATTTTATTGTATAGAAACCCCTATATAATAATTGAAAGTGTCTACTTTAAAGCTTGCTTTAGTCAGGCCTTCTATTTTGTAAGATTGAAAATTTGACTTTGGTTCGATGCGTATTTTTTTACCGTCTTTATCAAAAATATGTACGGGCATTGTGAATCCTTTCACTTCAGAAATCCATCGGATCATAAAGGTTGATGGCCTGACCTCGATCACCTCTAAAGTAGGAATACTTTTATGCTGAATATATTGTTCAAATGCCTTATCTAATTTGATCCCAGTTTCCTGATTCATGTACGTTAAAATATCTTGATAATCTACTGTTTGATGGTAAAATTGTTTGTTTAGCCCGCGTAATATGGAGCGCCATTTGTCATCATCATCCAACATCGTTCGGATCATATTATGGAAGACTCCACCTTTGTTATACATATCTCCAGAACCTTCTTTATTTACCCCGTAAGGGCCTTGCAGCGGGAGATCATTGGCAATTCCTTTACGGTTTCCATTCACATAGGCTTGACTGGCTTCCTTGCCATAAAAATAATCGATAAATAAGGCTTCTGAATAATTCGTAAAACTCTCATGGATCCACATGTCTGCTAAATCTTTTGCGGTTATATTGTTACCAAACCATTCATGTCCAGATTCATGGACAACGATAAAGTCCCACTTCATTCCCCATCCAGTGCCAGAACCATCCCGCCCTAAATACCCATTCATGTATTTATTGCCATAGGCTATCGCACTTTGATGCTCCATACCTAGGTGAGCTGTTTCCACCAGTTTATAGCCATCTTCATAAAATGGGTATGGTCCAAACCAATGTTCCAATGCTTTCAGGGTTTCTTTTGCATTTTTCTTTAGATGTTCAATTTTGGAAGCATTTTCTTTTAACACATAGTAGTCCAAGGCCAAATTGCCTTTTTCTCCAAGATAGGTTTCTTTGAAATGCGCATAATCGCCAATATTTAACGCAACATTATAATTGTTTATGGGGTTATCAACCTTCCAATGGTATTTGCTGTAGTTGTTTTTTAGCTTTTCTGTTTTTATTAAACGACCATTGGAAACATTCATTACCCCATTTGGTACTGCAACAGAAATGAGCATGCTGTCTACCTCATCCGATAAATGATCCTTGTTGGGCCACCACACACTCGCTCCTAAACCCTGACATGCCGTAGCTACCCATGGTTTCCCTTGGCTATCTTTTTTCCAATCAAAACCACCATCCCATGGAGCACGCGTGGCTTGCACTGGATTACCTGAATATTCTACTTTGAAGCTATCTATTTTTCCCTTTTCTAAGTATTGAGGAAAGGTGATAAATACCGCATTATATTCCCGACTAAATGGAATCTCCTTACCCTGATATGTTACGCGATCTACGGATAGGTTATCAAATAAATCAAATTGCAATTTATTAAACCGTTCTACGACTTGGAATTTAAATAAATTACTACCCGCTATGAATTTTTGATCGATGTCTACTTTCACATCTAGATGATAGTATTTTATATCATAACAAGTCCGTAACGGAGTCAACTGTCCACGAAGTGAATCGGCTCGATTATAAAGCTCTTTTGCTTTCATCAATTGTGCGGAAGCGGTATGACTAAAAAATAGAAATATTGCAGAAAGCAATGTAAAGCAAAATTTACTCATGGATTTAACAGTTATATAACCAAAATAATGAAACATGGAATAGTCCTCTAAAATATCTAAATTTTAGTTTAAGGTAATATATTATTGTTTTTTTCTGGAATTGAAATATTGTGTTATTTCATCAAGGCTGAAAGCATTTAAGCATTTTTCCTTATTCAAACCGCCTTTTCGAGCTACATAAACGCCGTATTCCATATCCAAAAATCCTTCTTTACGGTGAGCATCAGGATTTATGGATAGTAATACTCCTTGTTCCAAAGCATATTGATGCCATCTCCAATCCAAATCCAATCGTAAAGGATTGGCATTGATTTCGATGACAACTTGATTTGCTGCACAAGCGTCGATGACCTTCTTGAAGTCAATGGGATAGCCCGATCTGGACAGCAATAGTCGGCCTGTAGGATGTCCCAAAATACTGGTATACGGGTTTTCAATAGCTTTTATTAGGCGTTCCGTTGCCTTGTCTTCTTGCATTTTTAAGTTAGCATGTATGGAGGCAACCACGAAATCAAATTTTTCTAGTATTTCATCTGCATAATCGAGTGATCCATCGCTTAAAATATCAGATTCTATCCCTTTAAAAATCTTAAATGGTGCTAAACTTTGATTCAGTTGGTCGATTTCCAACCATTGTTGTTCCAATCGTTCAACGCTTAGTCCATTTGCATAAACAGCTGTTTTGGAGTGATCACAAATCCCTAAATAGGTTAATTTTAATTCCTCTTTGCAGTATATGGCCATATCTTTTAAACTGTGTACGCCATCGCTATAAGTCGAGTGGTTATGAAGACTTCCTTGAAGATCCTCATAGTTGATTAAAGTAGGGAGGGTATTTAATGATGCTTTTTCAATCTCTCCAAATCCTTCTCGTAGTTCAGGCTCAATATAAGCTAAACCAAACGATTGGTAAATCGCTTCTTCGGAGCTTAAATTTTCGATAGTGCCCAATGCTTGAATTTGTTGAATATGAGTCTCTGAACCGGTGCTTAACAACAGGTTCTTGTAAAATGATTCAACACTTGTAAAGTTGATTTGAAAGGGAATACCGAATTGATCTTTAAAGCGTATAAAGTCTTGGGATAGTTCTACTTCGATTTCAAAATCTAACGCATGTAAATTCGATTCGAATTCATCCTTATTTCCAGAAATAAGGATATGAACCTGTTGCAATACTTCTGATTTCCGACGGTAATCGCCTGTGAAACTTTTTTTAGCTAAGGGGAAAGCTTTTTCTAAGCTATCCATGACCGCTTCTGCTGCAGGTTTTGTCTTTGCATATAAAATCCAACCTTGATTTGCAATGGAAAATTCAATCGCTTTTTTAATATCCTCTTGTGTCTTTAATCCAAATCCTTTCGCTTCAATCAAGCGGTTTTCATTACAGGCATAATACAATTCACCAACAGATTCAATGTGTAAGTCCTGCCAGATTATTTGTACTTTTTTAGGGCCTAACCCTTTAATTTTTAATAGGTCAATGATCCCTTCGGGCGTTTTGTCTTTTAATCTTTCCAATTCTGGAAAAGTTCCAGTTTGAATAACTTGCATGATCTTTTCTGCAGTGCTTTTTCCCACAGCGGGTTGTTCACTCAATGCTTCCAAATTGGAATCTGCTGCCTTAAAGGGGAGTTTGTCTATTCGGAATGCCGCACCTGCTATTGCTTTGGTACGAAATGCGTTTTCTTGATGTAGCTCCATCAATTGGCCACACAATTTAAATATACTCGCTATCTCTTTATTTGTCATGTTCAATTATCCTTGTGAATCCTCAAAATTACAAATCTTGAGGAAGTATTCCCTTGTATTTAAAAATTACTAAACGCTTTTCTTTCTTTTTCAAAAGGGATCCTTTTACAGCAGAAGCTCCTTCTTGAAGGCGAGATTACTACTGTTTATTATTTTGATGCTGCTTTTTACGAAGCCATGGCTACTTGGAAGCCTAAAAGATTTATAGTTGAAAAAATAAATGGGGCATAAACCTAGAATGTTTATGCCCCATTTCAATGAAAAAAATCTTGATTATCTTGCGCTTTGTCTTTCTGCTAGATAAGTTTTTCTCAAATCTTGAAGTACATTAGCGTATTGAGGATTATCGATTTCGTTCTTTATTTCATCGGGATCATTTTTCAAATCATATAGTATTTCATAATTGTGCTCTATGAATTTGATGTACTTATAATCTTTGGTTATTAAAGCCTCTGATTGAGGTAATCCTGGTGATCCAATAACCTGATGTTCATAAAAGAATCGATCCCTATTTGCTATTTTACCTGAAATCATGTCCATTAAATTGACACCTTGCATTCCTGTCGGAATCTTAGCTTTCAACATTCCTAAAATAGTAGGAGCGATATCAATGTTTAAAGCAAAACTGTTTTCATTTACTAGTCCTTTTAAACTGGACTCTTGTGGATGATATATAATTAGAGGTACATGGGTACTTTCTTTAAAAGCATTCCATTTTCCCATAATTCCATGTTCACCTAATGAAAATCCATGATCGCTGGTATAAATAATGATGGTATTTTGATCTAAATTCTTTTCTTTTAGTTTAGCAATCAATTTCCCTACAGCCTCATCTACACCAGTTAATGAACGATAATAATCTTTGCTGTTTTTCTGAAACAATTCTTCATTAGAAAAAAAACCAAGCCACCTTTTCCTAGCGATGTTGTCCTCATTTTGAAAAAATGGCGGAAAACTTTTCCAAACCGCAGGATCGGAAGATGCTGCGGTAGGGATGGTAATATCGCTATACAAGTTTTTAAAACGCTCTTGTATTAAATAATGGGCAGGTTTAGTGGCTGTAGGATCTATTTCATGAGCCGAATTAAAATTAAGTTGCATAAAGAAAGGATCTTTTGCTTGGTAATTTTGAATCCATTGGGTCGCTTTTGCGGTGATATTATCGGTATTATGGAGCCCGTTTTCATTCCAAGGAATTTTCGGTGCCCATAAGTCAAAAGCCTCCGTATTTGGAGCTGTACCCACGCCATAAGATCCAATCCATGCCAATCTATACCCATTTTCCTTTAATTGTAAAGGAAGGGTTTGTTTAAAAGAATTTGCTGTAAAGCCTGTGACAAAATCGTTAATACCATGTCTAGCACGATGCTGCCCACTTAATATACTGGCTCTACTTACCGAGCATATCGCTGTAGTCACATGTGCGTTTTTGAAATAAACACCTTGCTTGGCTAATAAATCAATATGCGGTGTTTGAATAAATGTATTGCCGGCAACGCCTAAGGCATCAGCACGATGGCTCTCACCAATGATCAGGAGTACATTCATCGTTGCTTTGTTAGTTATGGGTTCTTGTTTGCTAGTTGTTGCTTTCGCACAAGACATACCCATAACTATCCAAATGACTATAGGTATAATTGGACCGATTTTAATCAATTTGCTATAGAGCAATTGATTATAAGCCATATCCTTCATTTTGGTCAATTTTATTTATTAATACTTGATCGCCTGGAATTGGGGATAACATATGGTAATTTTCTATTGTTTTACCTAAAGCCCGCATCACAGGAACCGCACGATTGGTACGTATTAAATCATACCAGCGTTGATTTTCAAAACAAAATTCTAACCTTCTTTCTTTTTCAATCAAGCTGGTTAATTCCGTTTTTCCTAATCCACTGATGTCATCGATTAAACCCGCTCTTTTTCTAACCAATTCTACGTATGGAATAGCTTCTGAGGTTTTGTTTAATTCATTTAAACTTTCAGCGTACATCAGTAATATATCGGAATATCTTAAGATGGGAAAATTATCTCCACTCCATCCTAAAATTGCGTTTTGAGGTCCTTTATATTTGTTGCAATAAAAGAAATCTGTGACTACGTTTTTCGCGTCTGGTCCAGTCCATTTTCCGATAGATACAGCATATCTTGCATCGTTTGGACTAAAGGCATTAAGTAAATCATTGCTGGGTTTGATCGCAATGTTTACAGATAGATTCACAGCAGGTCTTCCTGTAACGTCTCCTTTGGACGTGGAAGGGGCATTGAAGAATATAAAGGTATTGGCTAATTCGGCCAATGTTTCAGAAAATTGTACTGAAAATAACGTCTCTACGTAATCTTTCTTACCAGGGTTAAATACATCTGCATAATTGGTTAACAACGCATGTTTACCTGAATTAATTACAGTTTTCAAATGCTTTTCAGCATTGGTATAATCCTTTTTTGTTAAGTAAACTTTACCTAATAGTCCGTTTGCTGCAGTTAAACTGGCACGTCCATTTTCGTGTGTGTCACCAGCATTAGCAAAATTATCGGTAGATAAGGTTAAGTCTGAAATAATTTGGGTATACACTTCCTCTATACTGGAGCGTTTTACGCCTACGGCCTCTTGACTGTTAATGGCGGTAACAACTAAAGGAACGCCACCAAACTGCCTTACCAAATCAAAATAATACAATGCCCTCAAAAAATGTAATTCTCCTAAGGAACGAGCTTTTAAATTTTCATTAGTCCAAACATAGCCTGTACTGGCCATAGCTCCTAATGTTTTGTTTACATAGTAAATTCCTTTATAAGAGTTATCCCACAAGCTTTTATGTACGATACTTGCTGAACTCATAAGGAAATTGTCATTTCTACTCTGTTCAATATTCGTATTACTTGGTTGCAAATCCATGTTGTCGGATTTTATTTCAGATACATCCCATTGTACCGTTTTTGCTAAATTCCGCATTGGAATGTAACTCCCGTTTACTAATGAAACAAATTCAGCATCTGTTTTATAGTAATTGGATTCATTTAAGCTTGTTTCTGGATATAAGTTCAAAAAATCATTGGAACAAGAACTTAATAACAAGGCTATGATTGGATAAAATATTTTTTTCATGTCGGATTATTAAAATTTAACGTTCAAACCAATAGTAAATGTGCGTGGAATAGGGTAGGAGTTTGCATCATATCCTGGTGACAAGGTACTATCCACATTTTTTGCTTGTCCTTCTGGATTCGCACCTTTGTATTTCGTAACTGTCAGCAAATTCTGTATACTTCCATAAAATCTAAGTCGTTTAAAGACTTCAGATCCACGGAAAATAGTTTGCGGAAGAACATATCCAGCTGTTAAATTGTTAATTCGGAAATAAGAAGCATTCTCTAACCACAATGAATTGACACGATGCACAATTTGAGGACCTGCAGCATGTATTCCATCACCTGGGTTATCATCACCTCTCCATCGATTTGCCCATTCTTTTCCTACATTAAATAAACCTTGCATGTTGTCAATCGTTTGGCGTATTCCATTCACGATATATCCACCTTGTCTACCAGAAGCACTGATGGAAAAGTCAAAGTTTTTATATTTTAAAGTACTGTTGAATCCATAAATAAAGTCTGGATGTGGACTTCCTAATGCGGTATAATCTTGGATCTCTTGAACGATACCATCACCATTTAGATCACGGTATTTTGGATATCCTGCAACTGTTCCTGGATATTTAGCCACATCTGGATTGGTTAGATCTGCCGTTGAATAAACGCCATCTAAAATAAACCCATAAAACATACCAATAGGTTTTCCAACTTCTGATATATTCGTTGCTCTACCATCTACATTTCCAGAAAGGATATAATCTGCATTTTCATTTACAGAAAGAATTTTATTTCTATTGAAGGAAATATTTGCTCCGACAGTCCATGTTAAATCGCCAGCTACTGGGGTTGCATCTACGGCAAATTCTATCCCTTTATTTTCTACATTACCCTTGTTTACCAGTTGATTGGAAAATCCAGAAATGGTCGGAATGTAATCGTTTAATAACATTTTAACGCTACGTTTCCGGTATAAATCTGCTGTAAAGGTGACCCTGTTTCTCCATAAACTTAAATCCAGTCCCATATCGATTTGTTCAGATTCTTCCCATCCTAAAAATGGATTGGATAAGCTAATGGTAGCTGCAGAAGATGTTTTATTATTAAAAACATATTGTGTAGGGTTTACGGAAGCAAGGTGGGTATAATTACCAATGTTGTTATTTCCGTTTTTACCATAACTGGCACGAATTTTTAATTGATCAATGCTTTGTATGTCTTTTAAGAAATCTTCATCCGAAATTTTCCAAGCTACTGCAGCGGAAGGGAATAGGGCAAATCTGTTCTCAGTACCAAATCTTGAAGAACCATCGCTTCTTAACGTTGCAGTAAATAAGTATTTCTTGTTGAACGTATAGTTTGCACGGCTTAAATACGAGATCATGCTCCATTCGCTGACTCCTTCATTCCAAGATGTTACGCCAGGTGCTGCATTAATCGTTTCAATTAAATCGTTAGGATATGGACCTGCATTTAGGTTTAGTGACCTAGCAGTGCTTTTTTGCAAGGTATAACCCGCCATGGCAGAAATTTCGTGATTTCCAAACACCTTATTGTAGTTTAGCGTGTTTTCTACCAACCAGTTAAAACCATTGTTTCTTGTTCTTCCAGCCATACCTGAGGCATCGCGAGGTGCAGCATTGGCCGAACCAACAGTACTTGGAATATAAGAATTAAAATTGCCGGTATTATATACGGTACTTAAGGCCGTTTTGAATCGTAAATCGTCAGTTATTTTCCATTGAAAGGAAATGTTTCCAAGATTTCTTAATTCAGTATATTTCCTGCTCGTATTTTCCAACATATATAAAGGATTTGGAAATCCCCATGGTGAAGATGCATAGGACGAAGTCGGCATACTGAAATATGGAATTAAGTTCCCTTGCTCATCGTATGGATCTACAATGGGTGCTGCCCATAAGGCAATACTTAATGGATCTGCACGGTCCACTCCACTTTCTACACGGTCCTGCATGATGTAAGAAGGTCTTAAAGATGCCGCAATTTGAATTTTGTCCTTGAAATCAAAAACATAATTGAAGTTGGCAGAAACACGTTCTAATCCTGAATTGTAAATGGCTCCTTCTTGATTAAAATAACCTAAGCCCAAAAAGAACTTCGAATTATCTACAGACTTCTGAATGTCTGCAGTATAGTTTTGTACAATAGCATCACGCAAAATCAAATCATACCAATTTGTTCCTTCGCCAATGCTTTCTACATTACGATAAGCCTCTGGAAAATCAGTTTCTTCAGGATTTCTATTAAATCGGTTTCTAAAAGTCGTCGTGATACGATCCCGTTGGAAAATGGTGAATTCTTGTGCATTCATCATTTCTGGTCTTCCTGCTTGAGGAATTTGATTTAAACCAACATAACTAGAAACATTCAATTCATTTTTCTCTTTTCCCGCATTTTTTGTGGTAATGATAATAACCCCATTGGCACCTCTAGAACCATAGATGGCAGTAGAAGAGGCATCTTTCAACACGGAAATATTCGCAATATCCGAAGGATTTATAAAGTTTAAGGGGTTGTTGTCTTGGCTTGATTCTGAAGCATAAGGCATCCCATCAATAACATATAATGGATCATTTCCTGCTCCCAAAGAGCCGTTACCACGAATTTTAATGGATGTTCCTGCTCCTGGCGCGCCCGATGTTTGGCTGACTTGCATACCTGCAACTCGTCCTACCAATTGTTGATCAATGGATGCCGTTGGTTGATCTTTCAATTTCTCGGCATCTATATCCGTAACAGATCCTGTCAGGTCACTTCTTTTGATGGTACCATAACCGATTACGACAATCTCACTTAACGCATCGGATGATTCTACCATGTTGATACGTAAAGGGCTATTTTTACCTGCAAAAATTTCTATTCCGGTTTTTTGCTGCGTTTCATAAGCTAAATAAGTCACTTTTACCGTGTACTTTCCAGGAGATAACGAAATAGCAACTTCTCCTTTGGAATCTGTTGTATAGCTTTTTCCCGTTTCCGTGACTTCTATCGTAGCTCCGACTAATGGATTGCCCAATTGGTCCACAATTTTACTTTGTAAAATTCCTGGAGTCTGTAAGGATTGGTAAGTAACAACGATGTTATTTCCAACCACTTTAAATTTTGAGGGTGTTGTTTTTTCTAAATGATCCAGCATTTCGGATAGATTACTGGTTTTAGAAATTGTTAAGCGTTGATCTAACGTTAGTTTTTGATCGCTGTACACAAAGCGAAAACGTACTTGGTTCTCGATTTCTTTGAGAACTTGTTTTAATGTTTGTTGCTTCATGTCTACGGAAACCTGATCCTCTAATACCTGCGCATTACTAGGATTCCCGTATAAAATCGACATACTCAAACTGATTATTATTGCAATCAGTGTACTATATCTAAAAGTCATAATAAGATACTTGAGAAAGATTTGTATAGTTCTTTTCATTATTTTTGTAAATCAATTAATCGGTTTTTATAACTTGTTAATTTGATGATTGATGTTTTTCGTTTACCAGACTCTTGACATCAATAATCCTAACTGGTTTTCAGCACTTTGCTGAAAACCTTTTTTCGTAATTATATACGAAGGTTATTTTTTCACTATTTTATCATATCGGTATGCTTAATCAATTATTATTTTTTTCTGTTCTATTCGATACTTGAAGGAATTTGAAAGTGCCAATATTTCCAACAGCTTTTTTAATGGTAGATTATTGAACTCTCCAGAATATCGTTTGTCTTTGCTTTCATCCGTTTTAAAAGAAAATTCAACGTTGTACCATCGTTCTAAAACAAGCGCTATTTCCGCAAGTTTTTGATTTTCAAAGCTGATGATTTGTTCTTTCCAGTTCATCAATACGATTGCATTTTCCAAACTATCTATTTGAATATTATGATTGGAAAATTCATAAATCATTCGTTTTTTTTGGGTTAAAACACCTAAAATCTCTTCTTTTTGCAAGTTCATGTCCATTTTTCCAACCTCTACTTTTCCCGTATTAACCGTCACTGCCAGGTTCAAGTCGTTAGGATATGATTTAACATTAAAGGAAGTCCCTAATACCTCGATGTAGCTGTCTTTAATATGGATACGAAAAGGTTTAGAAGTATCTTTTTTGACTTCAAAAAAGGCCTCACCCTTCAAGTTTACTTCCCGTAGTTTTTGATTAAAATCGCTTGAATAGCTGATCGTTGTACCACTATTTAAAAAAACAATGGTGCTATCGGGCAATGCGATCTTCTTCTTTTCGCCATAGGGAATCGAAATGGTTTGGGTAATTAAGGATTGCTCCTCTGTAGTCTTTGCATTATTTAGATGAGGGATACCCCATTTGATGAAACTAAAAATTAATAATAGGCTGGAAGCAATATATAGCATAGGTTGCAGGTGTCGAACTCTTCTTTTGGGTTCGATTCGTTCGAGTACCTGTTGTATTCTAAGGTTGTCTGATTCTACATCTGATAGGTTATTTGCCTGATTTTCCTCCCATACCTCTTGAAATATGGACTCAAATTCAGTATCATGTGCTCCACTTGCTAATCCTTCTTCAAGTTCCTCTGATTCAGATTTAGTCAGCTTTTGATGCACATGTTGCTGTAGCAGGTATTTTATCCTATTTATTTTCATCTATAGGTATGACAAAGCTAAATGCCTGTCCTTCCTACTCCACAGTAAAAAAAATATTTTTTATAAAATAAAGGTCAGAAAAAACAGGTGGAATAAATGGTAGCTTATGAATTTACGAATGAAAAGATAGGATTTGCTGAGTTGATTCTTTACCGTATGGGAAGAAATTTGTAATACTTGTGCAATTTCCTCATTGCTCAATCCATCATTTAACTTTAATAGGAAGATTTCTTTTCGTTTGGGAGGCAGGGTATCATATAAGGAATTTAAGACAGTCTGATAATCCTTAAGAACAATTACATCTTCTCCTTGCACACAGCTTGGTGATAAATCAGCATAGCTAGTCTCTCGTTGTTTTCTTGCGAGCTGTTGTTTTAAGTAATTTAACGAATTGTTCTTTGATAAAGTGTATAACCAAGCTGAAATTGATTTGATGGTGGATGCTTGTTGTCTAATTTCCCAAAGTTTAATAAATATATCTTGACTTAGCTCTGCACTGATGTCTTTAGATTTAGTAAATTTTAGAATAGATTGATACACTTGATTTTCGTAACGACGCATAATCTCCTTTAGTGCTTCGGGTTGTTCTTGTTCCAAAAGCAATAATAATTCTGTATCTGTGAAAGTATAGATATTAAAATTATTCATGTAGATAGATGATGTAGTCTCAAAATTAACAAAGCAATATTAACTCAATATTAACTAAATAAAACCAATACTGATTATATCGTTTTCTTCCTTAAAACTTGTTTTTAATTAGAGTGATTCTTATCACCCATTAGGTTTATCTGTTTTTAATTCAAATTGATTTTTGAAATTAATATTTATTTCTTTAATAAAAACATAATTTATACGACTTTTTTTATGTTAATATAATGGTATTCGTAATTTTTAGGGCTTATGTTTTTGGTAAACAGTTCATTATATTTAATCTGTTGGCCGAATTAAATGCAAAAAAAAAGTCCTGTATGTACAGGACTTTTTTTTATATATCGTATATCTATGGATTTACGTGTTCCGTTTCCGAAGTTTTTGCTTGAGGTCTTTGGTATTTATGAATGATTAATCGAATACCTGAGTTTTTTGTTAAGAATTTAATTGACCAATTGACAAAGGTGACTAGACGATTTCGGAAGCCAAATATGGAAACCAAGTGTACAAACATCCAAGTAGTCCAAGCGATAAAACCTTTCAAATGTAATTTGCCCATATCTACTACAGCTCTGTTTCTACCTACTGTAGCCATGGAGCCTTTATCAAAATAAGTAAAATCCTTACTTTCCACATTATTTAAAACATTCATAATGTGTTGAGCAACGAATTTTCCTTGTTGTTGTGCTACTGGAGCGACTCCCGGAAGTCCTCGTGGATTATCTTCAGAAATCATTGCCGACACGTCTCCTATGGCATAAACATCTTGAATTCCTTCTACACGACATTGCTGATCAATACGAATTCTATTTCCGCGTTCTATCGTTGCAGGATCAATTCCTTCTGGCATTTGCCCCATTACCCCAGCTCCCCATATTACGGTTTTCGTAGGTATTTGTTCGCCTGAGGAAAGGGTTACGGTATTTCCATCATAGCCCGTAACTACAGTGTTTAATATAATTTTAACGCCTAATTCTTGCAAATAGCGTTCTGCATCGCGGGATGATTTATCGGATAAGGCACCTAATATTTTACCAGTTCCTTCGACCAAAAAAACTTTCATCTCATGACTAGAAAGCTCTGGGTAATCTTTTTTCAACATGTGCTTTTGAATTTCTGCAATCGCACCGGATAATTCTACGCCAGTCGGACCTCCTCCAACAACCACGAAATTTAAATAACGTTCTCGGTCTGAGATATTTTTGCGAAGTACCGCTTCTTCTAAATTTTGTAATAAGTAACTCCGAATATTTAATGCTTCAATGATGTTTTTCATCGGTAAAGCATATTTTTCAACTTCTTTGTTTCCAAAGAAGTTGCTTGTCGCTCCTGTAGCGATAACTAAATAGTCATAATCATAATCGGCAACCGAAGTATGTACAATTTTTTGATCTGTATCTATTTTTAATACTTCTGCAAGACGAAAGCGGAAATTTTGTTGATTTTTAAACATCTTACGAAGAGGAAAGGAGATCGAATCTGATGCTAATGTTCCAGTAGCAACTTGATACATCAAAGGTTGAAATGTATGATAGTTGTTTCTGTCGATCAATAATACTTCCAACTCTTTATTTTTCAATTGGCGAGCAACTTCCACTCCACCAAACCCAGCTCCAATTACGATGACTCTTGGAAAGTTTCTTTCAGAACGATTTAGTAACATAATACTTTCTCTTTATAAGAATTTTAATATAAGGTACAAATATCTGACATTTTGAGATATTTTTAATCAATTAATTGCATTAATTTTAGCAAATCTGATTTTATAATCTACTGTGCATGCCTATCTGTTTTGTTTTCAATGGATTAACGCTTGCTAACTAAGTGTTATAAGTACACTATATTTGCTTAAGTTAAATTCCCAAGGATTCGAATGTGTAATCCCTCTTGGTTTTGATTTAATCGCAACTGACAGGCAAGCCGACTATGTTCAGTAGCATCTGGTAAGGTGTCGAGCATATCTAATTCTTGATCGGATGCCGCTGCTAATGTTTCTAAGCCTTCGATAACTGCTACATGACAAGTGGCGCATAGGGCCATACCGCCACAGGTGGCTAAAATATCGTATTCCGATGCTTTTAGAATTTCCATGAGGCTTAGATTAATGTCGGTAGGTACTTCTACTTCTTGAATTTGTCCGTCCCGGTCTTCTACCAGGATTTTAATGTTTTCATCCATATTAAAAGGCGTTTACTCCGTTTACAGTGGTGTATTTAAAGCTTAATTTCTGTTCAGGATACACATATTTGAAGGCACTTTGAACCATTAATGCAGCCTCATGATAACCACATAAAATTAATTTTAATTTGCCAGGATACGTGTTGATGTCTCCAATGGCATAAATTCGCTCGATCGTAGTCGAATAGTCTTGGGTATTGACTTCAATGGCATTTTTATCAATGCTCAGATTCCAATCTGCAATCGGGCCTAGTTTCGGACTTAATCCGTATAAAGGAATAAAATGATCACTTTTGACCAACAGCTCTTTTTTCTCCTTGTCCTGCAAGATGATCTCTTGCAAGCTGCCATTCCCTTGTAAACTTTTTAATTGATGCCCAAGTAATAAGTTAATTTTTCCTTGTTGTGCTAAATGATAAATTTTCTCAGCAGTGTCTGGTGCTCCTCGAAAACTTTCGTTCCGATGTACTAAAGTGACTTTACTTGCAATTTCACTCAGATAGAGTGTCCAATCTAAGGCGGAATCTCCACCGCCTGCGATTACGATCTGTTGATCTCGAAATTGTTCTGGATTCTTAACCATATAATGCACGTTTTTGCCCTCAAATTGAAGTAAATTTTCTATTTCTGGTTTTCTAGGCTCAAAGCATCCTAAACCTCCTGCTATAACGACTACTTGACAATGTATTTGGGTACCTTCGGCGCTGATGACTATATAGGAACCATCTTCTTGCTTGTGCAATTGATCCACACGCTCTCCTAATGTAAAACTTGGATGGAAGGGTTCAATTTGTTTAAGTTGATTGTCTATAAGTTCTTGTGCGGTGATTGTAGGGTATCCTGGAATATCGTAAATGGGTTTATGGGGATATATTTCTGATAATTGTCCACCTATTTGCGGGAGTGCATCAATTAAATGACATCTCATTTTTAATAATCCAGCTTCAAAAACTGCAAATAAACCTACAGGTCCCGCACCTATAATACATATATCGGTTTCTATCATCTTATTTTGCGTTTAAATTGTCATATATTCTATTTAATATCCGTTGAAATTCATGGAAATCCTTCTCCGTCAAATTTTCCCAGGCTTTCATTCGAAACGTGGATACAATGGGGGCAAGGCTACAAACTTGTTCTTTTCCTAAATCTGTCAATTGTATATGTAAACTTCTTCTATCGGTTGGGTGTATTACACGAACGACATAGGATTTCTTAATTAATAAGTCAACAATACGGGTAAGTGTAGGTTGGTCTTTTTCAACTAATTCGGCAAGTTCTTTAGGCGTAACTGCGCCTTGTTCATTGATCGTTTTCAGAATTGACCATTGATCAACGGTGAGATCAATCCCGTGTGCAGCAAAGGAGGTCTGTGCAAATGCTTTTACCCTTCTCGCAGTGCGATCCAAGATTTGTGAATAGTGATTGTATTTTTCTATTAGCATAACAATTATTCGTATGACAAGTAAATTTATAAAAAGTTTAGTCATCTTTCCAAATTATTAAATTAAGATTGTTCACAGGTTGAACAAGTGCACATGGGATAAGCCTGCTTGTTTTCATTTTATTCGTAATGCTTGGCCAATCACCGTCTTGAAATAAGCAATTTACTGTTTCCGTTTTTATAAGAATAGCTCATTTCTTGTTTGGATCTTCTTCGGATCTTGCTCGGATATGCAATGGTTTTCACTTGTATTAATGCGTATAAGATCCAAAGGGGTATCGAATGAATAGCTAGTGAATGGGAATTTGACGCGAACTAGACTAGCTGAATGTATATTGGCTAAGCAAAAAAATGGACATGCCCTAAGAAATTCTGCTTATTATGGATACCTGTGCTGTGTGGTAGGGACATTGATTTTTGCTATTTTGTCTCCTTCCTTTGGTAAATGAATGTTGGAGAAAAAAATCATAGGTTATTAACTGGATTGATTTTCATGCTGCAATTTCCTAAAGTATCAATATTCACTTTAAGTTTACTACCTTTGTTGTACTATGCAAGAATTACCATTAAATATACCAGAAGGCTCTAGGAAAGAGGTGATGACATATTTAGAACCTTTCATGCTGAATGAGATGTCTGAATATTTAAAACCTGTGGATGAAATGTGGCAACCTGCTGATTTTCTTCCAGATTCTTCTAGAGATACTTTCTTTGAAGAGGTAAGAGATCTTCAGGAAAGTGCAAAGGAACTTCCTTATGATTTAGTTGCCGTATTAATTGGTGATACCGTTACGGAGGAAGCATTGCCAACTTATGAGTCTTGGTTGACGATGGTTGATGATGTGGATAAAAATGAACAAGGGGGCTGGATGAGATGGGTTCGTGCATGGACGGCAGAAGAGAATCGTCATGGTGATCTTTTGAACAAATACTTATACCTTTCAGGTCGCATCGACATGCGTCAATTTGAAATTTCCGTACAGTACTTGATTAAAGATGGATTCGATATCGGTACAGGGGCAGATCCTTATCGAAATTTTATCTATACCTCCTTTCAAGAGTTAGCTACCAATGTTTCTCATCGTCGCGTTGCTGGATTGTCTAAAAATAGCGGGGATAAACTCCTGGCGAAAATGTGTGGCGTGATTGCTTCGGATGAAGCTAGGCATGCAAAAGCGTACATGTCGTTTATATCTCAAGCGATGAAAGTAGATGCTAGTGAAGTGATGATTGCTTTTGAAGACATGATGAAAAAGAAAATTGTGATGCCTGCGCATTTCCTTCGGGAATCTGGAGAACCGCAAAGTGGGGCCTTTTCGCATTTTTCGGATGCGGCACAGCGTCTTGGTGTTTACACGGCAGTGGATTATGTCGACATCTTGAAAGAACTGTTGGCCGATTGGAAAATAGATAAAGTGACTGATTTAAATGAAAAGGGTGAAAAAGCAAGAGATTACCTCATGAGACTTCCAGATCGTCTGTTAAGATTGGCGGACCGGATGAGCATCCCTGAAAAACAATACAATTTTAAGTGGATCTATGGTTAAGGGTTTAACCAAAAAATATAATTAAAGGAGCGTAATAGCTCCTTTTTTTTGCTACCAACGCGATGTATTACGGGATTAGCTTGATAAGCTTAGCAGATAATTGGCTCCCGTTTCTTTAAGCTTAGTATATTCGATTATCGCATCGTCGTTTCTCCCTCTGCAGCACTGCGTGTTTAATCAGCGTTTGTTTAGCTCAATTTGTAGTTGTAAACCATGCTAAATGGCCTATTCCATGGATGAATATAAAAGATAAAAACACAAGGTATGCCAGCTAGTCTAACGGCTATGATAAACCCGTGTTTATATGTTGTTGATTATGAGTTTTAAACTTCATTTAGTTCGTAATTCTTATCCTTATTTTGTGACAAATCTTTAATGGGATCATTTCTTGTTAATGCCTCTAAGTCCACAACTTGGAAAAAGTGCAGTCTATAGTAAGCCAAAAGTCTGTAATGCTTCAAGGGTTTGTGTTTATTAATTAAATTGTTTTAGCAATTAATTAAAATTGTAATTTGATTCATGTAAAATATTTTTAACATTAGAAATTTATACTGAAAATGCTGAATAAAATCCTATAATATGTTGTAGTTTGATATAGTTTTAATTATTTTGAAAATATTTACGTTATATGTTTTTATTTTTAAAAAAATAATTAATATATTGGTTGTTATAAACCTTTAAAATTCATTCTTATTTTACGAATTGTGTTTGATTAAAAGCCATGAGGTAAGATCAAAATGTTTTTTTTAAAAATCTAAGGTGTAGAAAATACACTTGATTATAAACTACTATTTTAAATATTATTAAATTGAATTAAACATGAACCAGTTAAAGTTTAAGTGTCGAAAAAAACCTACCTAACAAGTTTTTTATTAGATCATAATTACACTAAGCATAGCATTCTTCTAAGCCAATATTAGTGTGTTTGTAATATTTTGTTAAGATTAATAAAATTAACTGATGCTATTTGTCGGTTAGGCCTTGTATTGTTTAAAATCAAAAAAATGATGAAAAAAACACGATTTGAAAGCAGTTTTAAGCTGCATGAATTCACTAAATATCTATGGATAGGTATCGTTCTACTGATGACTGCTTTAGGAAATAAAGGAGTAGCTACAGAAGTATCGGTGGAGGTTAATACCACATATTTTGGGCAAAGTCAACAGGTAATTAAAGGGAAGGTGCTGGAGAAAGGTAGCCAGAAAGGAATTGATGGCGCTACGGTAAAGGTGCAGGGCAAAAATTCCAGTACATTGACAAATAAAGATGGAGGCTTCGAGATAGCTGCAATGGAAGGTGATTTGTTAGAAATCACATTTATTGGGTTTGTAAAGCAACAATACCAAGTTAAAGGAGTACATCAGCCCATTGTCATTTATTTAGAAGATGAAAGTAAAGATTTAGAAACGGTGGTAGTAACGGGCTATAATGTACAGCGGAAAAAAGATTTAACCGGTGCGGTAGCAGTGGTGAATGTGAAAGAGTTAAAATCTCAACCCGCTGCTAGTGCAGTGGAAGCACTGCAAGGTAAAGCTTCAGGGGTGCAGATCGTGAATGATGGTGCACCTGGTTCTACGCCGCAGATTCGAATCAGGGGATATAGCACCATTAATAACAATGAACCCCTTTATGTCATTGATGGTGTTCCATTTGAAGGAAAACTGAGTTGGTTAAATCAACAAGATATTGAATCAATGCAGGTTTTAAAAGATGCTTCAGCGGCATCTATTTACGGTGCTAGAGCAAATAATGGGGTGGTTATTATCACGACAAAATCTGGTAAGATTGGCAAAACAAGTATCGATGTCGATGTTTATGCAGGTACCGGATCTCCAGTAAAAAGTACATTTCCAAAAATGATGAGTCCTCAAGAAGCTTTGGATATGGAAAACCTGCTTTACAATAAGAATAATGTTTTGACAGAATATTTGCTCGCTGGAAAAAATAAAGGCTCAGCCGTGACAGCGGCAGATGCTGATATGAGTAAATACAATTATAACCTCAGCAATCCGGAGGAGTTTTACCAAATTACGAAAGCAAATGTTGCTGGAACAAACTGGTTTGAAGCATTGACTCAAAACGCTCCTGTACAATCTTATCAATTAAGTGCATCCGGTGGGACTGAATCTGCAAGATATACCTTTTCTGGAGGCTATTTGGATCAAAAAGGAGGGGTCATCCATACGGGTTTTAAGCGCTATAATGCACGGTCAAATACCCAGTTTTCTGCATTTGATAATCGATTAAGGTTTGGTGAGAACCTACAATATAGTTTTACCAAGGGTTTTGGTATGGGAGTTAATCCAAATATTGCTGGGGATTACTTAGGGGAAGGGTCGGTTTTGGGATTTGCTTATCGAATTCAAAATGTAGTTCCGGTATATGATGAAGGCGGTAATTTTGCAGGGACTAATGGGAATGAACTCGGAAATGGACAAAATCCAGTTGCACTATCTTTTCGTGCAAAAGATAATGTGAATAAGTCCAACAATTTCTTTGGCAATGTTTTCGGTGAATTTGATGTCATCGAAGGTTTAACGCTGCGCTCTAGTTTCGGATTGAGGTATGAAAACTATAATGGAATAAGTCTAACCTATCCAAATCCGGAGTTTTCTGAAGGAAACTTTAATAATGGGATGAGTGAATATTTCGGTTATAACGAGGATTGGACTTGGACCAATACGCTGACTTATATTCCGAAAATAAGTGAAGACCACAAACTTACCGTATTACTGGGAACGGAAGCTATAAGTAATAAAAATAGGGATTTGACCGGTAGTAGGAATGGTTATTTTGTTTTAAATAGCTTAGATTATTTTTACTTGGATGCAGGTAGTTCCAATATTGGTAATCGAGGATATGGTACGAATGGAACGATGTTCTCCTTAATGGCTAAGGTAGATTATGTTTTTAAAGACCGTTATATAGTTGGAGGTACAATTCGTAGGGATGGTTCCTCTAATTTTGGAGCGAATAACTTGTATGGGGTATTTCCTGGAATTAGTGCTGCATGGCGGATTTCTGAAGAAAACTTCTTGAAGGATAATAATCTAATCGAAGATTTGAAGTTGAGAGTTGGTTATGGAGTGACGGGTAATCAACGTATCAGTCCTTACGAGTATTTGTCGAGGTATTCGGTTTCGCTGACCGAGTCATCGTATCCGATAGATGGCGATATAAAAACGGGTATTTGGAAAAGTAACTATCCAAATAATAACATAAAATGGGAACAAGTGGAGTCGCTTAATGCTGGAGTAGATTTTACTTTGCTTCAAGGCTTATTGGATGGCTCATTGGAATGGTTTAATAAATCTACTACGGATATGCTATTTCGTGTACCCCTACCAGCTACTTCAGTAGGACGTGCAACAGCGCCTTATCAAAATATTGGAGAAATGCGAAATCGTGGGGTGGAATTTTCCTTGGGATATCATTATGGTCGTCAAGGAGATAAACCTTTTAAATTTGATTTAACAGGCGCTATATCAACGTATAGGAATAAAATAATTGCTTTATCACCAGGGATAAAGCAAATTAATTATGGAAATTTTCGATCTATGGAAACTTCCTTATTAAAAGCGGGTGAAGAATTTGGTGCCTTCTATGGATATCAAGTGGAAGGGGTGATAAAAAATGAGGCAGACCTGCAAAATTTCCCTAATTATGAGGGTGCTCGTCTTGGAGGACTAAGGTATGCAGATTTAAATAATGATCTTAAAATTGATCCTTCTGACCGGACGATTATTGGAAGTCCGCACCCTGATTTTGTGTATTCTCTAAACTTCAATGCCAATTATAAAAATTTTGATCTTTCCCTTTTCTTTTATGGATCTCAGGGGAATGACATATTTGAAGCTACGCGATATTATACTGATTTTGGCGTGTTTAAAGGTTCTAAAAGCGCTCGATTATTTGATGCTTGGTCTCCGAATAATGTCAATAGCGATATTCCTACGATAGTGCCAGATGGGAAATTAAATGAATTAGAAGTTGCCTCTTCTTCTTTTTACATACAAGATGGTAGTTTTTTGAAATTAAAAAACCTGCAGCTTGGATACCATGTAAATACCCAAAAGCTTTTTAAAAATAAAGGAAACTTTAATAAAATGCGAATATATGCTGGGGTGACTAACTTATTAACTTTTACCAAATATCAAGGATTGGATCCCGAGATTTCAGCGACTCCTTCGGATTATTCTGCTTTGGGGGTTGACTTTGGGATTTATCCGCAATCCCGTCAATTTTTATTGGGAATTAGTTTAGGTTTTTAATGAATATTTATAGTTAATATATCAAGGTTATGAAACATTATAGTATATATATAAAGTTGTTAATTTCTATGTTTTTCATCGTAGGATGTAGCAAAGAGTTTTTGCAAAAATTGCCGCAAGGGCAGCTAAGTGATAATCAATTAGAAAATAAAGAAGGTATTGAAGGGGCATTATTAGGTGCATACAGTATTATGAATGGTAATGTAAGTGGCACATGGGGAAATTACGCGTCGGCACCGAGTCAATGGCTATTTGGAGAGGTCGCCTCTGATAATGCACATAAGGGGTCTGAGGGGCCAGATCAACCTGCAATGATGAATATAGAGACCTATTTGACGACCAGCGTAAACGATAATTTATCCAGCATGTGGCAAGTGTATTTTGAGGGTGTGTTAAGATGTAATAATACCATACGAATGGTTAATAATGATCAATCGGGAAAGAAAACATTATCGCAAGCTAGAGCGAAGCAAATCTTAGGCGAGGTGCGATTGTTAAGAGCGCATTATTATTTCTTTTTATGGAGGATATTTAGAAAGTTGCCTATTTTAAATGAAAATACGACGGAAGAAGAGGCGAAAACCATTAGTAATGATCAAGATATACTTCCGCAAATTGAAGCTGATATGAAATTTGCTATGGAGAATCTGACAAAAGAAAAATACAATAATGAAGCTGGTCGATTTCATGTGGATGCGGCTAAAGCGTATTTAGGTAAATTTTATTTATACCAAAAGAAATATGCTCAAGCTCTTTTGTTATTTCAGGAGGTTATGGCTGGGAAAAATATTGTGGATATGCCATATTGGAATAATTTTGATGTCACAAAAGAGAATGGTGCTGAGGTGTTAGTGGTAGCTAAACATGGAATCAATAAGGATGGGAGTGGTGATAATGGCAATGTAGGGGATATGTTAGCTGGGATACATAATACTTCGGCTGTTGGTTGTTACGGGTTCTATCAGCCCACCTTTGATTTAGTCAATGCGTACAAAGTTGATGGGGCTGGATTGCCCTATTTGGATGGATCTTATCGAAATGACCCTTATAAATCGGATTTTAATGCTCCTTCTTATGTATTGGATGTTTCTATTTCTTTTGATCCTAGATTGGATTATAATGTGGGTAGGAAAGGTGTTGAATACTTAGATTATGGGATTATGCCAGGGAATTCATGGATTAGACAAGCAAGTTTTGGAGGTCCATTTGTTGGAATAAAAACAATGATTCCACGCTCATTATTTGCTTCTGAATCTGTTCCTGGGGCTGCGCAGATTACTGGTCTGGATGTAAATATTATTCGGTTAGCAGATGTGTATTTAATGGCTGCAGAATGTGAGGTGGAGTTAGGAAATTTGGATAATGCATTGAAACTGGTGAATGATGTTCGATTGAGGGCTTCCAAGTTGCCTGCGAAAAAAACTGCCAATGGAAGCCCTGCTGCTAATTATTTAGTTAGTCCTTATCCTCATTTTTCTAATGCGGATTATGCACGTCAGGCAGTAAGATTCGAAAGAAGACTGGAACTGGCTATGGAAGGTCATCGTTTTTTTGACTTAGTGCGTTGGGGTATTGCTAAACAGGTTATTGAGAGCTATTCGGCATTTGAAGGGGGGATTATTGATTCTTATAAAAACTTGAAATTCAATGGGAATAATGAATATTGGCCTATTCCACAAGTGGAATTAGACCGAAATCCTAATCTGAAACCCAATTAATAAGATTTGATATTACAGACCTTTCTTGCTGTGTTATGTCATTTCAAGAAAGGTCTTTTTACATTTTAATAATTCTAACTGCTTTATGTATGTAAGTAGGTTCTTGCAAGTAATATCGCTATTCTTGGAATATTACTTTTAAATAACGCGAAGGATAGCGATATGTTTTTATTATATATTAACTTTGTAGAACTTTTACAAATTAAGATTAGCATTGGATAACATCGACATACAAGCAATACGTGCTGCATTTCCAATATTGAAACGTGAGGTGAATGGAAAACCTTTAGTTTATCTGGATAATGGAGCCACCACACAAAAACCTCAAGCTGTCATAGACGCTATCATACATTATTACAGTGATATGAATAGTAATGTTCATCGCGGTGTGCATTACTTAAGTCAAATATCTACAGACGCTTTTGAGGTAACTCGTAGAAAGGTTCAAGAATTTATTCATGCGCAGCATGATCATGAAGTAATTATTACCAAAGGGACAACTGAAAGCATCAATATCGTTGCTCAGTGCTATGGTAAGGCGTTTATTCATGCGGGGGATGAAATCATCATATCCGCTATGGAACACCATTCAAATATTGTTCCTTGGCAAATGCTTTGTGAAGATAAGGGTGCTTTTTTGAAAGTTATCCCTATGAATGAAGCTGGCGAATTGGATATGGAGGTGTATCGCACTTTGCTGAATGATAAAACGAAATTGGTGGCTGTCAATTATGTGTCTAATGCATTGGGAACTATCAATCCCATTAAGGAAATTATTGACTTAGCTCATGCCTCGCATGCAGTAGTGTTAATCGATGCGGCACAGGCCATACAACATATTCCAATGGATGTTCAAGCATTGGATGTTGATTTCTTAGTTTTCTCTGGACACAAAATGTATGGTCCTACAGGGGTAGGTGTATTGTATGGAAAAGAAGCATTATTAAATCAAATGCCCCCGTATCAAGGTGGAGGAGATATGATTAAGGAAGTGACTTTTGAAAAAACGACCTACAATGAATTGCCATTTAAGTTTGAAGCTGGTACCCCAAATATTGAAGCTGGTATTACATTAGATGCTGCTATTGACTTTATCCAAGGGATTGGCTTAGAACATATCAAGAAGTATGAAGATGAGCTATTGGCTTATGCTACGGAACAATTATTAACTATTGATGGGCTTAGAATTATTGGAACTGCCAAGGAAAAATCATCTGTAGTATCATTCGTGATCGATGGAACTCATCCGTATGATGTTGGCGTGATTCTGGATAAATTGGGTATTGCTGTTCGTACAGGTCATCACTGTGCACAACCTGTTATGGATCAATTTGGTATTCCTGGTACCATTCGCGCAAGTTTTGCCTTATACAATACCAAAGAAGAAATTGATGCCTTAGTGGCAGGTGTAAAAAGGGCAGTTAATATGCTCATATAATAGACTATGAATACGATAAACGAAATACAAGACGAATTAATTGAGGATTTTGCATTTTTTACCGATTGGATGGAAAAGTATGAATACATCATACAATTGGGTAAAGAGCTGCCTTTAATTGATGAAGCGAATAAACAAGATCAATACATTATTAAAGGCTGTCAATCTAAAGTTTGGTTATTTCCAGAATTGAAGGATGGTAAGTTGTTTTTTACGGCGGATAGTGATGCGGTGATTACGAAAGGATTGGTGAGTTTGATGGTCAAAGTCTTATCTGGTCATAGCCCTAAAGAAATCGTAGATAATGATTTGTATTTTATTGAAGAAATAGGGTTAAAAGAACATTTGTCGCCTACCAGGGCGAATGGCCTATTGGCTATGGTCAAACAAATGAAATTGTATGCTATAGCTTTACAAACCAAGGTATAGAGCATAACGCTGCCCATTATCAGGCAGCGTTATTTTTTTAATTCCAATCGATTCGATCCTGACGGATTCTCTTTTAAATACTGTTTATATTGTTTTGAAATATAGGATCGAATGTCATAATCAGACATTTTCTGAATTTCTTCTGCACTAGGCGCATACATATTTTGAAAGAGTTGTGCTTGTTCTGCTTTTAATCCTGTAATCTCTTCTATTAATGTTACATTATAGAAGATGCTAACCCATTCCATGTCTTGTTGTCTTTTGTTAATTTCCTGTTCTTTACTGGGTGCTTTTTCTTTTTTAAATCCCAAGAGTTTTGGTAGTGCCAATACGTTTATGGTGAATAAGGTAGCTGTACTTCCATTCGCAAGAAATTTGGATCGATTCGCATCTGAAAAACTAGCTCGTTCTTTTATTAATCCGTTTAGGTTCATTTTTCTATCTTTCGGAATATGCACGGTTAACCGTTGAAGTGAATCTGCTTTTTTAGTGTTTTTCTCAATAACGATGGCTTCTATGGCAATGGCTTTTTCTTCTAAATCGACCATGAGCATTAACTTGTGATTTGCTGAATCTACGGGTATTACCTTCGTATGGTAACCTGCTAAGGAGATGCGTATCGTGTCTATTGGGCTTTGAATCGGAATGTTAAATACTCCTTGGCTGTTGCTGTAAGTCATATGATTTAGACTTTCCACCTTGGCATTTACGATTAATTTACCCGTCCTTATATCTCTAATCTTTCCAAGTATGCTTTGTGCATTGGTCGCAAGTGAATAAAAAATAAATATTAACAATAGGTAAAGCCTCATGAATAGTTTCTAAAAGAACCTAAACATATTAAATAATTTAAATCGTTTTATACTAATTAACGTTAATTAACAGGATTTATATCAAGGTTTTGTGCTGAATGTCTTATACTTTAAGGAATGCGGAGTCTATCTTTTTTCCAAAAAATATTTCAGCTTTAAGGTTGAAATCCAATGGATCATCGGTAGTGTAGAATTTCAGTTGTTTGTTTTTGCTGCATAGTTCTTCTACTTCTGGATGTCTTTGTAAGTAATCAAGCAGGCTATCAGCAACTAATTTACCTTGAGAAATGATATTGATATGTTTGGGGGTATGCTTTTCAATTAGCGGTATTAAAAGGGGATAATGGGTACAAGCCAATAAAATGGTGTCAATGTTTGGTGATAAACTTAATATTTCTTGAATATCTTGTTGAACAAAGAAATCGGCTCCTTCGCTATTCAATTCATTATTCTCCACCAGGGGTACCCAAAAAGGACAGGCATGTTGGTATACTTCTATTTGCGGATGAAACTTGTTGATTTCCAATACGTATGATTGCGAATTCACAGTTCCTGGGGTAGCCAAGATACCTACTTTGTTGGATTTGGTGAATTGATTCACTACTTCAGAGGTCGGTCGTATCACGCCCAAAACCTTCTTTCCTTCCGGTAAATCTTGTTGTTGTATGGTTCTCAAGGCTTTAGCAGATGCGGTATTGCAGGCCAAAATAACTAAGTTGCAACCTAAATCAAATAATTTAAAGACACATTGTTTAGTGAACTCATATACGGTTTCAAAAGATCTAGTTCCATAGGGTACCCGCGCATTATCACCCAAATAGATGTAATCATATGCTGGTAATTGATTAATTATTTCTTTAAATACAGTCAATCCTCCGTATCCTGAATCAAATATTCCTATGGGTCCTATTTCTTGATTACGCATGTTATTCAACAGTTAAAATCGCTTGAATGTACAAAGATGAGTTTTATTCTTTTGAATTGCTAATCGTTTTTAATTTGTTGTGCTGACCTAAATAACGTGGCACTTGAGATTTATTTAAGAAATTTATTAATAAATATGTAAATTATATTGAAGTATTAGTAAAATACATTTAACTTTGATTTATCCTAAAGAAGGAGTTTATTTCATCCTAACAAATTCTTTGATTTATATGTACAACCATTATTTAACGAGCCAAGTACCATGAAATTTATTTGCTATATCGGAATTCTATTATGCTTAACAGGCTTGTTATCTTCCTGTGTGGAGGATAATGCATTCGATGAGGATGAAATCCAAAACAATGTTCCCAAAATAAAAGCTATTACTGATAAATATGAAGTAGGATTATTTGATATGAGTTTATTGGAATTGTCTTCTGAAAAGTTTCCAAAGAATTCAGCTATGAATAGTTTTATGTATTCCGAGTTATTGGATTCAGTAGTTTGGGTTATTCCAGGTGAATTTGTTCAAAAAAGCACTCAATCCAATTTCTTAGCTAAAAAGGGTCAAGTCTTTATTCAACCGGCTACCTATTCTTTTTATATCGCTGGTTTTAAAAATGGTAAAAAAGTTGATCAAGATTCTTTAGAAATTCAAGTTGTAAACAAACATGACTTTTTAGGAGTTAATTGGACTGCTGTTAAAGATAGCTCTTATATCACTTACGATAATAATATTTTAGATTTTAGTTTAAATCTTAAAACCTATCAAACGGAAAACGGTCCTTTAGCGACTTTGGTTTATCAGTTTTCCTCAGAACCTATTCAAGAAAATCGAGGTAATCGTGCGGAACGTTCAAAGCTATTTTTAAAGGAATATATCAGTAGTTTGTATGGGCTTGCAAAAGCAGAGGCTAAAAACACTAATGCTATTGATGAAGCATTGATTAAAAGATTTAAAGCTAACTTTAATTATAAGTTGTCTACAGGGGTGCAACCTCTTGCTGTATGGGAGACACAAAAATCAACTATTGCACTCTTAGAACACCGAAATCCGGATAATAGCGATGATCATTATTATTGGATTGTCGCCGAACCTAGAAAATAAAAAAAGACTCTTTTAATTTTATACGTTTGTAAAAAAAAGCCTAGCGCATAAGTAAATCAACTTATTGCAACTAGGCTTTTTCTATGGCTTTTATTGATCGTTTATTTCAATAAGTGTGGTTTCTCTTTATACAGTTTCCACATTAACTCACCAAATAAAGTATTTGTCCATGCAAACCATTTACGTGTGAACTTTTTAGGATCATCTTTATGGAATGACTCATGCATAAATCCAGTGTCACCATGGGTTCTCTTTAAGGTTTGAACGCATTCACGAATCTCGGCATCGTTTTTAGACGTAAATGCACGCATGATAATAGACATTGGCCAAATCATATCGCGACCTATATGCGGACCACCAATTCCTTCTGCAAATTTTCCTTTAAAGAAGAACGGGTTCTTATCCGAAAGTATGTATGCTCTAGTCCGTTGGTATATTTCATCATCAGCCTTGATCGCTCCCAAATAAGGCAATGCTAATAGACTTGGTACATTGGCATCATCCATCATCAAATAACTTCCAAAACCATCCACTTCAAAAGCATAAACACGACCATGAGTAGGATGGTCAATAATACCGTATTTATTGATAGCAGCTTCCACTTCCGTTGCTAAAGCTTCCATTTTAGACGCCAGTGCTGTATTGTTTTTTACTGTTTTTAAAATTTCTGCTGATTGTCTTAAACTAGTTACGGCAAATAAATTTGAAGGTATTAAAAAAGGAAAAATACTACAGTCATCAGAAGGTCTGAAACTAGACACTATTAGACCCACTGGATTCACGGGATAACCATAGCCATCCACCTGTAAGGTATCGGAGCCTCTAGCAGTCGTTCTTTCAAAACGGTAAGGTCCTAAAGAGTCTTTACGTTGTTGTTCAATAAATGTTTGCAATGTGCGTTCTTGCGCTTTCACCCATACATCATCAAATGGCGTAGTATCTTTCGTTTCTTTCCAGTAATGATACGCTAAGCGAATAGGGTAGCATAACGAGTCGATTTCCCATTTTCTTTCATGAATACCTGGAGTCATGGTTGTATGATCGGTAAACCATTCTCCTTTTTTAGTTGGGTCATTGTAAAACGCATTCGCGTATGGGTCAATATTTATACATTCGGATTGTTTATTGATTAATCCCAAGATTAAGTTTTTCAATTTAATATCCCTATTCATAAATTGCAAGTAAGGCCAAACTTGGGCACTACTATCTCTTAACCACATAGCGTCGATGTCTCCTGTGATGACGTAGGTTAATTTGCGATCTCCTTTGCTTTCATCAAATACTGTTGTATCTAATGTATTAGGCAAACAATTATTAAATAGCCAACCTAGTTCTTTGTCAGAAACATTTTTTTGAAATTCTTTAATCATATCCTCTACCAATTTACTGGTAAAGTGTCTGTCTTTTTCTACAGTTCGGACAACAGGGAAATCTGCTGTGCTGTTAGCAAGAGAAAACTTACTTGCTAACATTCCTGCACCTAATAGGGCAGAGTTTTGTATAAAAGTTCTTCTTTTCATTTTGCGTTTATAAAGGTTTTGTGTTTATTTTAAAAGCAAGATACAAAATGATATTGATTTTTAGTACAGAGAATTAACGTTTTAGCTACTTTTTAACTTGTTATTAGGTGCCTATGCCGAACATGTACTGTATTTAAATATCTTAATCGTATTTTTAGGAATAAAATTTGTTAGTATAGCGAAAACATCTCGAATCCGTATTTTATGAATCAATTGATAGCTTATTCTCTTTCCTGTGTCCTTTTCTTATTAGTAATAGGGAAACTTGAGGCACAAGTGAAAAACCAACCATACTCTTACCAACATTATCAAAAATATGATGAGGAACTGTATTCACCAGTAACCCGCTACCATACCTCTTCCAAACCGGTATTATTTAAAGGTCGATTGTTAGAGAAAATGGATTCTATTCAATCTTTAAACCCTACGACTTCTGACAATTGGATTATGCGTAAGCTTTTCAATGAGCATTTGATAGAGGTAGAAAAGGATGATCATACCTTCTATTTAGACGTATTGCCAGATTTTGTGATAGGTAAAGAAATGATGCATGAAGACAAAAGAAGCATTTGGACCAATACAAGGGGAGTACAAGCAGGAGTGACTATTCAAGATAAGTTTACGTTTTACGGAAATTTCTTTGAAAATCAAGCCGTATTTCCACACTATGTAGATGAGTATATCCAACAAAGCATGGTTGTACCAGGGCAGGCTTCCTCTAAAAAACATATGGCTAAAACTAAAGATTGGATGTATGCAACTGCCAATTTAACCTATGATTTTAGCGACTACTTTCAAATGACCTTAGGGTATGACAAAAACTTTATAGGTGATGGATACCGTTCTGTATTGTTATCAGATTTTTCATCGAACTATGCACATTTAAAATTAACAGGTAAAATAGGAAATGTACAGTACACCTCCATTTGGGCTTATATGAATGATCCTAGAAACCCAAGAGTTGACTCGTTAAATACCCTTAATCGTTACGGTGATGGAATAAAATGGGGCGCATTTCAATACTTAGATTATAATGTGACCAATCGTTTTTCCATAGGATTCTTTCAATCGGTGATATGGGCGAATAAAACAGAGGCTGGCCATCGGGGATTTGATTTCAATTATTTAAATCCAGTATTGTTTTTGCGACCCGTTGAAAACTCCAATCGCTCCTCTCCAGACAAAATGTTCTTAGGTTTGAATGCCAAATATAAGGTGTTGAATAATGCCACCATTTATGGTCAGTTTTTGTTAGGAGAATTTACAGCAAAAGAATTCTTTGCAAACAATGGATACCAGCATAACAAATGGGGTGCACAACTTGGTGTGAAAGCATTTAATCTATTTGCCGTGCAAAATTTAAATGGTTTATTCGAATACAATCTCGTACGTCCATACACTTATCAGCACTTTACATCCATTTCCAATTACAGTAATCGTGGAGAACCTTTAGCACATCCACGTGGCGCCAATTTTAGAGAAATAATAGGAATGTTAAACTATTCTTACAATCGATTTGATTTCTCTTTGCAAGGGATGTACAGCTTGTATGGTACAGATCCAACCAATAGTTTAGGAGGAAGAATAAATATGGGAGGTGATATTTTCCACAGTTATAATACCGCACCAAATCGCTATGGCAATAAAATAGGTCAGGGAATTGAAAACAACCTGTATTACGCTGATTTGAAGGCGGCTTATGTCTTAAATCCAAAATACAACCTACGTTTTGAAGTAGGCTATACCCAACGCTATCAACAGATTGAAGGTGCTGCCACTCAAAAGTCAGGAGTTTTTAATATAGGTTTGCGCTCGAGTTTCCGTAATTTCTATGGAGATATGTAGGATAATAGTATCTTTAAGATCTATTTTAATGTTATGAAACAAATATTAATCCTAAATGGACCTAACTTAAATTTGTTAGGTGTACGTGAACAAGGTATTTATGGCAATCAATCCTTTGAAAGTTATTTCCAAGAATTAAAATCAAGGTATGATAGCCTTGATTTAACCTATTTTCAAAGTAATTCTGAGGGCCAAATTATCGATAAAATACATGAAGTAGGATTTAGTTACGATGGAATAATTTTAAATGCAGGAGCCTATACCCACACGTCTATCGCCATAGCCGATGCCATCGCTGGGATCAATACAGCTGTGATCGAGGTGCATATTTCAAATGTGCATAATCGGGAGTCTTTTAGACAACATTCCTACTTATCCAAAAACTGTAAAGGAATCATTGTAGGCTTTGGATTGGATGGATATCGTTTAGCCATAGAAAGCTTTTTGAAATAGAAAATGAACCCTATAAATAAAAAAGAACAGGTAAACTTCCGTTTACCTGTTCTTTTTTTAATCCCCACTTGAATAATTCCTTTCGTATCACCTATTAATCCCTTGATAGGACTACTTTCCGCATAAAAAAGTGAATAATAAATGAACCTATGGCTGCGGTACTCATAACGGATATCATAGGCCAGGCAGATTGATTGTGTAAGACACTAACCATCGCCGAAGCGAAGGCTCCAATACCCATCTGAATACAACCCAAAAGTGCAGAGGCACTGCCAGCTAAGGGGCGCATTGGCGCCATCGCAATAGCAGAAGTGTTTGGGAAAATAAACCCATAGCCAAATAAGAAACAAAAAATTAAAAGAATCATGTTCCAAATTTGAAGATTGCCAGTAGCAAGTACCATGATCATGATTATACCGATGAAAGCCTGCCAAAGATTCGCAAGAAAACTAATCTGCGGACTTGTCCATCGTTTTAAAAGCCATCGATTTAATTGCGTAGCAATAATCATGGCCGAAGCAACAAAAGCAAAAGCAAGCCCATATTCTCCTTTCGTTAATCCGAAATACTGTTGCATCAGGTAGGGCGAACCTGCCAAATAAGCATAGGTAGCAGAAGAGGCGATAGATCCAATGATTGTGTAGGATATAAACGTTTTATTGATTAGTACAGACCAAAAGCTTTTCATTATTGCTTTAGGTGCTAGTGAAAACGATTTATTGCCTGGATTACTTTCAGGAAGAAAGAACTGCGTTCCTAGGAAAATGATGATTGCTAGGATCGTTAAGAATAGAAAGATGTAATGCCAATCCACATGGCTTAACATAAATGCACCAATACTTGGAGCAAGTATGGGCGAAATACCTATCACTAACATTAACAAACTGAATACCCTCGCTGCTTCTCGACTGTTGTAATAATCTGTAACCATAGCTCGAGCGCCCACCATACCACCACAGGAACCAATAGCCTGTAAAAACCGAAGCGCAATCAAATGATTAATATCTCTAGTGAAAATACATAGTGCAGATGCAACGATGTAAATGCCTAAGCCTACCAGTAGCGGTTTTTTTCTGCCAAATCGGTCTAGAAGTGGGCCATACACAAGTTGTCCCAATGCGATACCGATAAAGTAACTGGTTAATGTAAATTGCACCTTTTCAATAGAGGTGTTAAAATCTACGGCTATTACTTCAAAAGCCGGTAGATATAAATCGATAGAAAATGGCCCAATGGCAGATAATAAACCTAATAGGAGTAAGGTCACTTTCCTGTTTTCTTTTAGTTTCTTCATCGATTATTGGTATTAAAAAAGCCCTACCATACGGTAGGGCTGCATATTTTATTTTTTAACTTGTTCATTTGTTTTTCTAAACAGCAGAAAGATTCCTGCCAGAATAAACGGAATACTTAATAATTGTCCCATATTGAGAAACATGCCATTTTCAAAATCTACCTGATCAAGTTTGATGAATTCAATAAAGAATCGCGCACTGAATAATAATATAAAAAACAGACCGAACAACTTGCCAGGTTTCGGATTTTTGTTTTTTTGATACATAATCCAAAGGATGACGAATATAACAATATAGGCAAGAGCTTCATACAATTGTGCAGGATGTCTAGGGAGATTATCTTCTTGTTGAAAAATGATGGCCCAAGGTAGATTTGAAGGGCTTCCTATCATCTCCGAATTGAAGAAATTACCAATACGAATAAATGCACCTGCTACTGGTACAGTAAGTACTAAGCGATCTGCAATCCAAATAAAATTTGTTTTAGTATTCTTTGCAAAATACCATAATGCAATTAATATACCGATGGCTCCACCATGACTGGCAAGGCCTGTAAACCCTGTTAATTTCCAATCGTTATTAATTTTTTGGAAGGGAACAAAAATTTCCACAAAATGTTCACGATAATACGCCCAATCGTAAAAGAAACAATGCCCTAACCGAGCACCTATTAATGTGCCTATAAAAATATAAATCGTTAATTTATCTAATAATTCCTGCGATTTCCCTTCCCGTTTAAATACATTAAGCATAATAATATAGGAAAACATAAAAGCGAGTAACCAACAGATGGAATAATATCGAATTCCAAAAGAACCAATTTCAAAAATTTCAGGTTTTGGATTCCAAGTAATAAAGTTTAAAATTTCGAACATAGAGTGTAAATATGTGCAGTAAATATAAGGTTTCGGTTTTTATTTTTGCCATAATTCAAGAAATACTTATTTTGCAAACTTAATTTGTAATTATGGCTAAAAAGACCAAAACAGAAGAACCAAAAGCGGGGATAGTCACAGCAGATTCTTTGGCTTTTTTTGAGAAATATATAAATAACCCTTCCCCAACAGGATATGAATGGGCGGGTCAGCGCTTGTGGTTGGATTATTTAAAACCATATGTGGACGATACTTACATTGATCATTATGGTACTGCAGTGGGTATCATAAACCCAGAGGCTAAATACCGCGTCGTTATTGAGGCACATGCCGATGAAATATCGTGGTACGTCAATTATATTAGTAAAGATGGGTTGATATATGTGATCCGAAATGGCGGTTCTGACCATCAAATTGCTCCCTCAAAGCGTGTGAATATCCATACCGATAAAGGGATTGTAAAGGCAGTATTTGGTTGGCCAGCTATTCATACGCGTTCTGGTGAAAAAGAAGAGTCACCAACTTTAAAAAACATCTTTCTAGATTGCGGCTGTACTTCGAAAGAAGAAGTGGAAGAGTTAGGTATACATGTAGGTTGTGTGATTACCTATGAGGATGAATTTATGTTGTTGAACGATCGGTATTATGTAGGTCGAGCAATGGATAATCGAGCTGGGGGTTTTATGATCGCTGAGGTCGCTCGTTTATTAAAAGAGAATAAAAAGAAATTACCTTTTGGTTTGTACATCGTGAATTCTGTACAAGAAGAAATCGGCTTGCGTGGTGCAGAGATGATTTCCCAATTTATCAAACCCAATGTTGCAATCGTAACCGATGTAACACACGATACGAATACACCAATGATCAATAAAATTACCCAAGGTGATTTAGCCTGTGGAAAAGGACCGGTGGTGTCTTATGCACCGGCCGTTCAAATCAATCTTAATCGTCAACTTATCGAAGTAGCGCAAAAAAATAATATCCCTATCCAACGTCAGGCCTCATCCAGATTTACTGGAACAGATACAGATGCTTTTGCTTATTCCAATGGTGGGGTGCCATCTGCGTTAATATCTTTACCTTTGCGATACATGCACACCACAGTCGAGATGATTCATAAGGAAGATGTCGATAATGTCATCAAACTCATTTATGAAATGGTTTTATCCATTCAAGATGGGCAAGATTTTAGAACATTTAGTAAATAAAGAATTAGAAATTAAAAAACAATGGATAACAATAATTTAAATAATCCTGACGGTCAAGAAATCAGTATAGAATTAACGGAGGAAATTGCAGAAGGGATATATTCCAACCTAGCTATTATTACGCATTCACATACCGAGTTTGTGGTTGATTTTATACGGTTGATGCCTGGAATAAACAAAGCCAAAGTGAAATCACGTATTATATTGACTCCTGAACATGCGAAACAATTAATGAAAGCATTACAGGACAATATCAATCGATTTGAAAGTATTAATGGCACTATCAGTACGAAAGACTTTCCTTTTCCAATGAATTTTGGAGGAGCAAAAGGCGAGGCATAAGCCGCTTACTTTTATAAAAATAGATAAAGCAGGACTAATTTAGTCCTGCTTTTTTGTTTAGTCCTCATGGTATAAGCCTCTTCAGTTCCCCTGTTGAACTCCAGCTTTTAGGACTGTCAGTATTCAAAAGGCTTGTCATTGATATAGATCTCCTACGGATCTCCTTTGGATCTTCTTCGGATCTTTTACAGATTTCAAGCGTATGCATTCGAATGAAATCCCTATAAAATCCCTGTAAAATCCCTATCAAAAGCGGTAAAATTAATTCTTAACTCGAAAAAAGGTGAGGATTTATCAGAAGTTCAATCTTGGAATGGGATTTGATTTAGTTATGCTATTAGCCTGTTGAAATAAGGATTTTATCAAAATTGAAAATTATGGATATTAAAGTAAGAAATCTTAGTAAGAAAGATTATAAGGATTTAAAAACCTCTATGGCTGAGGCGTATCATGGTTTAGGAGATGTTTGGACGAAAGAAAATATCGTGGATTTAGTTGATATATTTCCGGATGGTCAGATTGCTGTAGAAGTGGATGGTAAAGTGGTGGCATGTGCGCTTTCTTTAATATTGAATTCTCAAAAAACCAATATTTACGATAAATACTACGCCATTATCGACGATGGCAAATTTAATAAACACGATGATGATGGCGATACCTTGTATGGCATAGAAGTTTTTGTGCATCCGGATTTTCGGTCTTTGCGTTTGGGCCGTCGGCTTTATGATGCTCGAAAAGAACTATGCGAGCAAATGAATTTGCAAAGAATCATTGCTGGAGGAAGAATTCCTAATTATCATAATTATTCGGAGCAAATGACTCCGCGTACTTATATTGAAAAAGTGAAAAGAAAGGAAATATACGATCCAACATTAACTTTTCAATTGTCCAATGATTTTCACGTCAAAAAAATCATTAAAAATTATTTGCCTGAAGACAATGAATCCATGGAGGTTGCGACTTTGTTAGAATGGTTAAATATTTATTATGAACCCTCCGCAAAATCGTATTCTGCATCCAAACAAACGATTCGATTGGGTTTAGTGCAGTGGCAGATGCGGTCTTTCAAAGATTTGCAGGAATTTTATGATCAGGTGGAATTTTTTGTGGATTCCGTGAGTGATTACGGTGCTGATTTTATCATGTTTCCTGAATTCTTTAATACCCCATTAATGAGTCCATATAATGAGTTGCCTGAGCGCTTGGCTATGGAGAAACTCGCTGAGCATAGCAAAGATATTATCGAGCGCATTCAACAATTTGCGGTATCGTATAATGTGAATATTATTGCGGGTTCTATGCCTTTGATGGAGCGAGGGAAGCTGTACAATGTGAGTTATTTATGCCACAGAAATGGCAGTTTAGATTTTTTTAAGAAAATTCACATTACACCCAATGAATATAAATATTACGGATTAGTTGGGGGGAGTGAGGTAAAAGTTTTCGATACAGATTGCGGTAAAGTAGGCCTGTTAATATGTTACGATGTGGAGTTTCCAGAATTAGGTAGAATATTAGCCGACCAGGGCATGCAGATATTATTTGTGCCCTACATGACGGATACTCAAAATGGGTATATCCGTGTACGCAGTTGTGCCCAAGCCCGAGCGATAGAAAATGAATGTTATGTGGCTATTGCAGGTTCTGTAGGTAATTTGCCCCGTGTGAATAATATGGATATCCAATATTCGCAATCGGCCGTATTTACACCATCGGATTTTGCCTTTCCAAATAATGCCATCAAAGCCGAAGCCACGCCCAATACGGAGATGGTACTGATTGCCGACGTAGACTTGTATGCCTTGCGCGACCTGCATGAGTATGGAACTGTAAAAATTCTACAGGATCGTAGAAAAGATTTGTATGAAGTGAAATTGCTTAAATAATCTGTTAGCGCTTAGCGCTGAATTGGGAGGCTGATGATCCTTAAAATACTTCAGGACCTATATAACCACTGAGTAAATGATTTTAATGGTGAATTGGGTATTGATTGTTCACCATTAGCAGGTAAATCAAAATTGATTATTACACTTCAGTTACTCAGTAGTTTTATGCACTACCTAAACGAATCTAGGTCTTCTTTTTATGCTTTATGTTAAAGTGGTCTTATCCATATATTTCGGAAAGAGACTAAATCTCCATGGTCTTGTAAGCCGATAGGGCCTGCACCGTGTGCTTTCATTTTAGGTAATCCAATGAATTCGGTCGTACCCTCCAGTTCTGTATTGTTTTGAACTAATACCCCATTGTGAAGCACCGTTACGGTTCCTTTTTTGATTAAGTGTCCATCCTTATTAAAGCGAGGAGCTGTGTACACGATGTCATAAGTATGCCATTCGCCAGCAGCTTTTCTAGCTTCTACCAAAGGAGGTCTTTGTTTGTAAATACTTCCAGCCTGTCCATTGGTGTAAGTTTTATTATTGTTATTATCTAAGATTTGCAATTCGTAAATTCCTTGTAAGAATAATCCGGAATTTCCTCTTCCTTGGCCTTCGCCTTTAATCAGCTCTGGGCTTTTCCACTCTATATGCAATTGGAAGTCTTCAAATGTTTGTTTAGTTTGAATTCCACCAGTGCCAGGTTTAACCGTAAAGGTATTGTTTGCAATGGTCCATTGAGGACTTGTGCTGCCATCTTTATCACTCACCCAAGCATTTAAGTTTGTTCCATCAAATAACACGATCGCATCACTTGGTGCTGCGTTTGCTTTCGTGCTGACTACACGAGGTACAGGTTCGTAAAATTCAGTGTCTTGAGGTTGAAATTTGGTTTGAGCACTTGCCATTCCTGCAACACCCAATAGTGCAATCAAAATAAATTGTCTTTTCATTGGTTTAAGATTAATTGTGTTAATATAAGAATATTCCTTATTTTTAATATCATAAAATCTGAATACTTTAATTCCAATGGCAGAAATAACTCAAAAAATAGCACTAGATCAAGTTCGATTTTACTCACCTATTGGGTTTTATGATGAAGAACAAATCTTAGGAAATGAATTTTTTGTTTCTATAGCTGTTAGTTTTCCGTTTAAAAATCCAGACACGGAAGACTTAAACAACACCATTAATTACGAGGAATTGTATAGAATTCTTTTGGAGGTCATGAGTCCTAAACGCAAATTACTGGAATCAGCTGCAGAAGATATATTAAATCGAGTATTAGAAGAATATGCTTTTGTCGATCTCATTGATGTAACTATACGCAAAGTAAATCCTCCTTTTGGGGGAGATTTAGCGAATTCTGTTGTTTCCCTTCATTTTCAAAGAAATTAACAAGTCTTTTTTTTCTTTTTTGTTTTATATAACTGTCAATAAATCAGTTTGTTTGCTGTATTACAAGACATTTTGTCTGTATTGTAATTGTTTTTAATGACAATATGTCTTACAATCTTTTGTATTCTTGTTTGGTACATGGATTGAATAGAGATTACTAACAATAGAAAAAATTAGTTTTAAAAATTATTAAAGAAGGAAAATATGGCACTATTAAAATTACCTGGAAAATCGTATAATACAGATGCGGTAAATCCATTTGTTAACAATGTATTTGACAACTTATTTAACGAAACGTTCATTAGTGATCGTTTAGTAACTCGAGTTCCTGCAGTGAATATTACGGAAAGTGTCGAAGGTTTTAGTATAGAATTAGCAGCACCAGGATTAAAAAAATCTGATTTCAAAATTAATGTAGACAAAAACATCATGTCTATTTCTGTAGAAAAGAAAGAAGAGCAAACAGAAGATACTAAAGTGTATAGCAAAAAAGAATTTAGCTATACCTCTTTTTCAAGATCTTTTACTTTGCCAGAGGTAGTAGATTATGCAAGTATTGATGCGAGTTACGAAGATGGTGTGCTTGCCATAAAAATTGGTAAAAAAGAAGAAGCTATTATAGCGAAAAGATTAATAGAGGTTAAATAGGATTAATTGTGGTTAGTTGATGTGGGCAGTGTTTAGGCACTGCCCATTTTTTTTTGAACAAAAATTATATTCACATCAGAATTGTCATATTATTGTCTGAAAGTAATTTATTGTTTTTATTACTTAACAGTGTTAAGTAATTTTATTTTGCCATGAATACTAAAAGTAAAAAAGAACAGCATAAGGTTGACCTGCGTCAAGTGATCATCGAAGCAGCAAAAAAGTTGTTTTCAGAAGATGGCTATCAGGCGACGAGCATTCGCCGAATAGCAAAAGCAATAGGTTATAGCCCAACGACGATATACCTATATTTTAAAGATAAGAACGATATTTTTTATGCTTTGCATCAGGCTGGTTTTATCATGCTAAGGAATCGATTTTTACCCTTAGCCGTTGTGGAAGATCCTTTCGAACGATTAAAAGCCTTAGGTAAAAATTACATTGATTTTGCTGTTCAAAATCCAGAATATTACGCAGTTATGTTTTTGATGTCAGAGCCATTTCAATACCTGGAGAATCATTGTGTAGATCAAGATTGGCCAGAAGGAGAGCGTGTTTTTGAATTTTTAGAAGGTACCATTCAGGAATGTCAAGGTAAGGGATATTTCAAAGACCAAGCTTACGAGATGGTTGCGCTGCAAGCTTGGAGTTCCGTACACGGATTAGCGACATTAGCCATCACTAAACATTTATTAAAAATTGTGGATATAAAAGAGATGCCAGTAGTTCCTGAACAATTACTTGATGCTATTTTTGACGTATACGTTTCCTTTTTAGAAGGGAAGAAATAATTTTTTTGCTATGAACTTAACAGTGTTAATAAATTTTAAAGCTGCCTCTTACCTGTTTTTGCTTGTTGTTATCAGCATGGTTCCTACCCTTAGTAAAGCGCAAGATGATCTGCTCAGGGCTTATATTCAACATGGCTTAGATAGTAATTTAGTCGTGTTAGAGAAAAATATAAGTATGGAGAAGGCACTCAATGGATTAGCAGTAGCTAGATCCTATTACTTACCGCAAATAACTGCTGATGTAATGTATACCCATGCCGAAGGAGGTCGATCTATAAATTTACCGATAGGTGATCTCATAAATCCGATTTACACGACTTTAAATCAGCTCACCAATAGTCAATCCTTTCCTCAAATAACTAATGAACAAATCAATTTCTTGCCAAAACATTATTATGATGCAAAAGTTAGAACCAGCATACCACTGCTAAATACCGACATCAAACATCAGAAGCGTATACAAGAAGGAATGCTAATACTTTCACAACAAGAAGTGATGCGTTATAAGCGTGAATTGGTTAAGGATATAAAGATTGCCTATTATAATTACTTAAGTGCTATTGAATTGCATGAAATTTACGGCAATGCACTTGAATTAGCGAAGGAAGGCAGGCGGGTGAATGAAAAACTGCTGGAGGCAGGCAAGGGTTTACCGGCCTATGTAATTCGAGCAAATGCTGAAATAGCACAGCATGAATCTAAACTGGTGGAAGCCGAGCAACAAATAAAAAATGCAAGGAGCTATTTTAACATGCTGTTGAATCGAAGGGCAGATACGGAAATAAAAGTGGCCCCAAATCCGGTAGAGCGCGCAGAACAATTGGCTGACGTATCTTTTTCAAAAATTGCTGAACGCGAGGAGATACAATCCTTAACTAAAACCATCGAAATACAAGAAACCCTAGTACAAATGAGTAAGCAGGTTTATGTCCCAAAGTTAAATGCCTTTTTAGATGTAGGTGCTCAATCGGAGGGTATGCGCCTGCACAGTCGATCTCCCTATGTCATGGTCGGTGCACAATTGAAATTCCCAATATTTGAGGGCAATCGTAATAAATTGAAAATTCAAGAGCAGCTCTTAACGGTTGCCGAATCAACAAATAAGCTCTCGCAAGTACAGCAACAATTGGAATTTTCAGAACAAATGGCTAAGAATGAACTCGAAGCCATGCATAAGAATTTTAAGAGTACCCAAATTCAAGTGGATGCAGCTTCTACTTACCAACGGTTAATTGTTCGTGGGTTTAATGAAGGAGTCAATACCTATTTGGAAACTATCGATGCAAGAACCCAATTGACGCAAGCAAAAATGAGCTTAAACATTGCTGCCTATAAATTATTGGCAGCACAAGCCAAATTAGAAAGAGAACAAGCAACTTTTCCAATACAGTAAATTATGAGACATTTACATCGCTTTATGAGCCTATTCGCTTCAGCTGTTTTATTGATGGCCTGTCAACCTAAACAGCGACAAAATCCTTTGGATATTCTAGACACCATCCTTGTCAAAACAGTGAGCTTAGCACAGGCGGGCTCTACCTCTTTTATTGATGCTACAGGAGTATTTAGTACCGACGATGAAACCTTGTTAGGATTTAAAAATGGAGGGGTCATTGCCCGTATTAAAGTCAAGGAGGGAGATGCTGTCCGCAAAGGGCAATTATTGGCTTCGGTGCACAGTTCGGAAGTTGATGCACGTGCTGGGCAAGTCGATTTGGCGGTAGAAAAAGCTAAACGAGATTATGATCGTGCAAAAAAATTATACCAAGATAGTGTTGCCACATTGGAACAAGTACAAAATGCGAAAACGGCTTTTGAAGTCGCCCAACAAGATATAAAAACAGTGAGTTTCAATCAGCAATACAGCCATATCTATGCACCAGAATCGGGTTTTGTATTAGCGAAATTAGCCAACGAGGGTCAAGTCGTAGGTCCGGGAACTCCAGTATTGCAGGTTAATGGCGCTGCCAAAGGGATTTGGTATTTGAAGGTCGGAGTAAGTGATGAGCAATGGTCTCGAATCCGAAAAGGCGATCCAGCCCATATAAATACAGACGCCTATCCGCAGGATACGATACCTGCGAGGGTGGCCAAGAAATCGGAGGGGATAGATCCGCAATCGGGCACTTTTACCATTTATTTGGAAATCCTTCCGCAGTCCAGGTATAAATTGGCTTCCGGGATATTTGGTCGTGCTAAAATTCAGACGTCAACCATATCTTCGGGACAATCCTGGTCCATACCCTATGCTGCATTGATGAATGCAGATGGAAATCAAGGTTATGTTTTTATAAGCGAGGATGGGAAAGTAGCGAAAAGGCTTGCTGTTCAAATCGATCGTATATTGGAAGATCAGGTGCTGATAAGCAAAGGTTTAGAAGGAGTACAAGAGCTCATTACCTCGGGGAGTCCATATTTAAAAGACGGTTCTTCCATACGTATCATTAAATAGATAGGATCTTATGAGTATGATAAAATACCCCATAAAAAATTACCAATTCACCCTGATCATGGTGCTATTGATCGTGGTAGTTTCTATTTCCTCTTTATTAACTATGCCACGAGCGGAAGATCCCGATATGAATGCGGTCATCTTTCCTGTCGTTGTAATCCATCCGGGTACCAACCCGAAAGATATGGAACAACTCATTGTAAAACCATTAGAAACTCGATTTTATGGTTTAGATCATATTAAAACACTAAAAACCACTATTCATAATAGTGTGGCGATTTTTGCTATCGAGTTTGATTATGGGATCAATTACAATGAGAAATACCAAGAAATAGTGCGGGAGTTGAATGCGGCTAGTCCGGAGCTACCTGATAATTTATATAAAGCCGAAGTACTAAAAATAGATCCTACTATGGTTAGTGTGCTACAGGTGGCTCTCGTTTCAGAAACAGCGTCGAAAGCAGTGATGAAGCAATTATCCGATCAGTTAAAGCAAGAATTAGAAAAGATATCAAGCTTAAAAAACATCCAAGTATCGGGTTTGCCTGACCAACAAATACGAATAGACCTCAATCAATCGAAGTTGGCCGAGCTTAAGATACCGATGAACCGAGTAATTCAAGCTATTCAAAGTGAAAATCAAAATATTCCTGCCGGTAGTGTCACTGCAGGAACGCAGACGTATAGTGTGACGAGTTCTGGAAACTACAAATCCATTCAAGAAATAGAGCATACCATTATATCGAGTGCGTCTGGTAAAAATATTCTATTAAAAGATGTCGCATCCATTTATACCAGTTTTGCGAATAGTACACACACTACTCGGTTGAATGGGTATCAAAGTGTGTTGATCAATGCGGCTCAAAAACAGGGGATGAATATTTCTGAAACTCAAAAAGCCTATCAACAAGTTTTAGAAAAATTTGAAAAAACATTGCCTGAGCAGGTGTCAATGAAATTAAGCTTTGATCAAGCGGAGAATGTAAATAAGCGACTTAGTGGGTTAAGTTTAGATTTTGGAATAGCTATATTTTTAGTGTTAATTACTTTATTGCCATTAGGTTTGCGTGCTTCCTTAGTGGTTATGTTTGCGATTCCATTATCCTTGGGTATCGGAGTTATTGCTATGAATTTCTTTGGTTACTCGCTCAATCAATTAAGCATAGTTGGTTTTGTCGTTGCATTGGGACTCGTGGTTGATGATAGTATTGTGGTGGTTGAAAATATAGAACGATGGCTCCGGGAAGGGTATTCTAAAATGGAAGCAGCTATAAAAGGAACGGAACAAATAGGTATGGCGGTTTTGGGTTGTACCGTAACCCTAGTTATTGCATTTATGCCTTTGGTTTTTATGCCGGAGATGGCTGGAGATTTTATTCGTAGCCTTCCTATAGCGGTTATTTCCTCGGTTATCGGATCGATGTTTATAGCTTTATTCGTAGTGCCATTTATAGCAAGCAAGGTTTTAAAACCTCATCAACATGAAGGTGGCAATATTATCTTGCGGACCATGCAATCCATTATCCATAAAAGTTATGGCGCCTTGTTGGACAAAGCTTTGAAACATCCTGCGCGAACTACTATTATTGCTTTAGGCATATTTTTGGCGTCTTTGGCTTTAATTCCGTGGGTTGGATTTAGTTTATTTCCTCCCTCCGAAAAACCTCAATTTATGATCCATATTCAAAGTGCGTTGCAATCTAATTTGCAAACGACCGATGAAATAAGCCGGGCTATAGAGGAGGAATTGAAAGAGATAGCAGAGATTAAATACTTTACCACCAATGTAGGGAAAGGTAATCCTCGAATTTATTACAATATGCAACAGGCAAATGAGAATCCGGCAATTGCAGAAATATTTGTTCAGCTCCATGAGGATGTAAATTACAAGGAAAAGGTAAAAATTATAGAAAGCTTGAAAAAACGGTGGGCATCCTATCTGGGTGCAAAGGTGGAGGTTCGAGATTTTGAACAAGGTGTTCCAGTGCTATCTCCAGTAGAGGTAAGGATTATTGGAGATAATTTGGATACTCTACAAAAACTGTCTCTTCAAGTGGAGGAATTATTGATAAAAACAGCTGGAACGGCCTATGTAAATAATCCGATAAAGAGCAATAAAACCGATATAAAGGTGGATATACAGCAGGATAAGGCGATGGCTTTAGGTATTCCTTCGGCGGCTATTGATCAAACACTACGTGTTGCATTGTCTGGGTATACCGTAGGAACGTATTCGGATCCTAATATGGATAATAATGATTATGCTATTGTGGTGACTGTGCCTAGAGGCAAGGAAGCCAATATAAAAACGTTAGATGGTATTATGGTGGATAATGTGGCGGGAACTGCCATCCCAATTCAACAAATAGCGAAGTTAACGTTCGAAGAATCACCTGCCAATATTTATCATAAAAATAAGGTGCGCGTCGTATCTGTAAATTCCTTTGTGCAAAAAGGCTTTGGCAATGATGAGGTGATTCAAGATGTCATTAAACAAATGGATCATTTTGATTTCCCAGACGGATATTCCTACGAAATGGGAGGGGAAGTGGAAAGTCGGGAAGCTGCTTTCGGGGGCTTTGGGACAATTATATTGATTACGGTATTTATGTTTATAGCGGTATTGGTGTTGGAATTTAAAACTTTTAAAAGCACTTTAATTGTTTTGTCAGTGATTCCACTAGGGATTGTGGGTGCAGTAATTGCTTTATTATTGACCGGAAATACCTTATCCTTTGTTGCAACGATTGGAATTGTGGCATTGGCAGGTATAGAGGTTAAGAATACCATTTTATTGGTTGATTTTACCAATCAATTACGAAGAGAGGGTTTGGAATTAAATACAGCTATTGAGAAGGCTGGTGAGCTTCGGTTTTTACCCATTATTCTGACTTCTTTAACCGCAATTGGTGGATTATTACCGATAGCGATGTCTTCTAATCCCTTGATTTCTCCTTTAGCCATCGTGATGATAGGAGGATTAATTAGTTCAACGCTATTATCTAGGATTGTAACTCCAGTAGTTTATAAATTAATACCGCCAAAAATAGCATTAGATTAATCAGGTTTTGCTCATTGAATGGACGAACTGACCCATCGGATTTCCAGTCATTAAATGGAAATTCAATGGGTCAGTTTAGGGTTTAATTGGAGCTGATCAATTAAATTACATGGGAATTTTATATCTTGTCTTTTATTCTCAAAACGCCATGTAGTATCGCTGAATTGAGCCTTAAGTATAACCTCTAAATAAACCTTATGAAATCTAAGCTTATATCCTTGATCTTTTTGTTCCAATATTTCTTGCTGTCTATGATCTATGCAAAAGATAGTTACCAAGCAGATGTAATAATCTATGGAGGTACATCGGCCGCGATAACTGCAGCTATTCAAATCAAGAAATCGAATAAATCGGTTATTATTGTGTCACCGGATCAGCATTTAGGGGGCTTATCTTCTGGCGGTTTGGGCTATAGTGATACGGGAGATAAGTCCGTTATTGGTGGGCTCGCAAAGGATTTTTACCATCGGATCTACTTGCATTATCAAAATCAACAGGCTTGGGTTTGGCAGGAAAAATCTGCTTATGGAAATAAGGGGCAAGGTACTCCAGCCATGGATGGTGCGGCTAGAACTATGTGGATTTTTGAACCTCATGTAGCCGAACAAGTTTTTGAAGATTACGTAAAGGATTATGAGCTGAAAATTTATAGAAATGAATGGCTCGATAGGGAAGATGGGCTTGTGAAAAAGAATAAACAAATCGTTTCCATCCGTACATTGAGTGGTAAGGTATTTAAGGGTAAGCAATTTATTGATGCAACGTATGAGGGGGATCTGATGGCTGCGGCAGGGGTGCAATACCATGTTGGCCGGGAGGCGAATAGCCAATATGGCGAACAATGGAACGGCGTACAGGTAGGTGTTCTACACCATGATCATTATTTTAAAAAAGATATTAGCCCGTATGTAATCCCTAATGATCCTTCAAGTGGCTTGTTGTTTGGAGTATCAAAAGATGATCCAGGTCAATATGGTGCAGCAGACCATAGACTTCAAGCTTATTGTTTTCGTTTGTGTTTAAGCAATCATCCGGAGAATCGTTTGCCTTTTCCTAAACCAGCAAACTACCAAGCGTCAAACTATGAATTGCTAGCTCGAGTATTTGCCTCTGGATGGCGAGAAACGTTTTACAAATTTGATCCGATACCCAATAGGAAAACGGATACCAATAATAATGGGCCTTTCAGTACCGACTTTATCGGAATGAATTACGATTATCCTGAAGCGAGCTATGAACGCCGAAAGGAAATTATTAAAGAGCATGAAGATTACCAAAAAGGATGGTTGTATTTTTTGGCCAATGATCCTAAAGTGCCAGCGGAAGTGCAAAAAGAAATTAATACTTGGGGATTGGCAAAAGATGAGTTTAAAGATAATGGCCATTGGCCGCATCAATTATACATTCGGGAAGCGCGAAGAATGGTGGGTACTTATGTGATGACGGAGCATGATACGTTTGGAGAACGTAAAATTGCAGATCCTGTTGGTATGGGCTCTTATGCTTTAGATTCGCATAATACGCAACGCTATATCAAAGCTGATGGATTTGTTCAAAATGAAGGGGATATAGGGGTGAAGCCTAAAAATGGACCTTATCAAATCAGCTATCGCTCCTTAATCCCTAAAAAAGAAGATTGTACCAACTTACTGGTGCCCGTGTGCTTGTCAAGTTCGCATATTGCTTTTGGAAGTATTCGGATGGAGCCTGTCTTTATGATATTAGGCCAAAGTGCTGCGGCAGCTGCAATTATTGCTATCGATAAGAAACTGCCTGTACAGGAGGTTTCTTATGGTGACTTGGAAAAAGTGTTAGTAGCAGAACAGCAAGTCTTGGCAAAAAAGAATCCTTAAGCTTTTTAAATGTTGTTAATCCAACTGCCATGAAGGAGATTACGGCTTTAGCTACGAGATCTGTTGTCTATAAGAGAAATGAATTCTTGAAATTGGAAGGATCTATAGATACCCATATTTACCACATTATTTCAGGTAGTTTGCGGGTGTATATTCGTCATGAAGATCAAGAGCAAATTCTTCGTTTGGGTTATGCTGGTAATTTGATTGTTTCTCTTGATTCTTTTTTTAAGGAGGAGCCATCTTCTCTAATTATTCAGGCGATCAAAAAAACGGAAGTGCAAATTATTCCAAAGTCCAGAGTAAGCGCATTCATCCGTGAAGAAGAAAATAAATTGTTCTGGATCCAATTAATGGAAGGCCTAATTATTCAACAGTACGAACGAGAAATTGATCTGTTAACTTCTTCACCAAAACAAAGATACGCTAAAGTGTTGAGAAGAAGTCCTCAGTTATTTCAAGAAGTTCCACATAAGCATATTGCAAATTACTTAAGAATGAGTCCTGAAACTTTATCTAGATTAAAAAAGTCTTGATTTAAATCAAGTTTTTCTTCAATAAAACAAGGCAATTTTGGGTTTTAATTCGATATAAAGCATATCGTTAGAATACTGTTTAAAATTGATCTTGTAATACGTACCAATGGAAACTTCACTATTCAGCACTAGATTAATCCAAGAAGTTCAGGCCTTAATTCATCAGGCAAATCAGTTCCAAGAATTGGATATTGATACCTTGCAATGGCGAGCAACAATACAGAGTTGGTCGGTGTTGGAATGCTTTGCGCATTTGAATTTATATGGCGATTACTACCTTCCGGTTATTAGGAAGAGAATGGAAGCCTCGCGCAGCCAACCTGAGCCCTTGTATACGAGTGGATTTTTGGGGGCTTATTTTGCAAAGAGTATGCTTCCGAAAGAAAAGTTAAATAAAATGAAAACCTTTAAGGATAAGAATCCTATTCATACGGTTGTTGATGAACAAGTAATCCAGCAATTTATCGTGCAACAAGAGGAATTAATAGCGCTTATTCAAGGTTCTCAGGAGCTCAGTCTTTCTAAAATAAAAATTCCAACGTCCATCAGCAATTTGATTCAGCTCAGGTTAGGTGATACCTTTCAATTTTTAATTAATCATATGATTAGGCATTTTAAACAGATGGAAACTGTGTTAAACCAACATGCAGCCTCTATCGTTTCGGCAGAATAACCATTGTTTATCAAGTACAAAGCCTTTAATTTGTTGAAAATTAAAGGCTTTGTACTTGATGAGCTTGAATAAGGAATGCTATTTTAAACTTGCTAAACTTTCTTCAAGAATGTTAATTTTTGTTTCTGCATCAGCTTTTTTGTTCAATTCGTTTTGAACAACTTCAGGTTTTGCATTTTGTACAAAACGTTCATTCGAAAGTTTCTTATCTACTGCAAGTAAAAATCCTTTCAAGTAGGCTATCTCTTTGCTGATGCGTTCTATTTCTGCATCTACATCAATATTATTTTCTAAAGCAACATAACACTCATCTTTTCCTGCCAAGAAGCTTAACGCTCCAGATACTTTATCCTCCACAAAGGATAATTGTTCAATATTGGCTAATTTAATGATGCTATCTTGGTATTTGCGGTAGTTCATGTCGCGCGCATTGATCGCTAATGGAAGGGCAACTTTTGGAGAAATACCTTTTGCATTACGTATACTACGAACTTCTGAAATGATTTGCTGTACATTAGCAAATTCTTTAATCAGTTGCTCATTGTAACCTTCCACTTGTGGGAATGCGGCTATGATAATACAATCTTGTTCTTCACGTGCTCCAAACAATTCATCATGCCATAATTCTTCGGTTAGGAAAGGCATAAATGGATGTGCTAGGGTCAGCACTTTTTGGAAAAGACGCGTTACCGTTTCCAATGTTTCGGATTCTATAGGAGATTGGTAGGTTGGTTTTACTAATTCCAAGTACCAAGCACAGAAGTCGTCCCATATCAGTTTGTAGGTAGCCATTAAGGCATCCGACAGACGGTAATTGGAAAAATGTTCTTCTATTTCCGTAAGCGCTTGATTAAAGCGGCTTTCAAACCATTCTGCGGCAGTTTTTTGTGCGTCGGTAGCTTCTGCTTCTACGGACTCCCAGCCTTTTACTAGACGGAAGGCATTCCATATTTTATTGGCGAAATTACGTCCTTGCTCACAATACGAAACATCAAACATGAGGTCATTCCCTGCAGGTGATGATAAGAGCATTCCAACACGCACACCATCTGTACCGTATTGTTCCATAAGTTCAATAGGGTCGGGTGAATTGCCTAAGGATTTAGACATCTTTCTACCTAATTTATCACGTACAATACCTGTTAAATAAACATTGCGGAAAGGTGGTTTTTGAGTGTAATCATGGCCCATAATGATCATGCGAGCCACCCAAAAGAATAGAATCTCAGGGGCTGTTACTAAATCATTGGTAGGGTAGTAGTAGTTGAATTCTTCATTGTCAGGATTTCTTACTCCATCAAAAACCGATAATGGCCATAAGCCTGAAGAAAACCAGGTATCTAGGACATCATCTTCTTGACGAATACCTAGTTTAGATTTGCCTTGTTCTTCAAATAAAAGGATGGCTTCTTCTTCTGTTTTAGCGACAACCCATTCGTTTTTGTCATTATACCATGCCGGGATACGTTGTCCCCACCATAATTGACGAGAAATACACCAATCCTTTACATTTTCCATCCAATGTTTATAGGAAGCGAAAAACTTCTCTGGAATAAGCTTGATGGTGCCATCTTCCACATATTGTAGAGCGGGTTTGGATAGGTCTTCCATCTTTACAAACCATTGCATGGAAAGCTTAGGTTCGATTGCAGCATCTGTACGTTCAGAAAATCCTACTTGTGATTTATAATCTTCAATCTTTTCTATTTGTCCTGCTTCCTCCAATAGTATAGCAATCTTTTTGCGTGCCGCAAAGCGATCTTCACCAATTAAAATACTAGCTTTTTCATTTAGAGTACCATCATCATTGAGGATGTCAATGACTTCTAAATTGTGTTTTTGACCTAATTCATAATCGTTCAAATCGTGTGCAGGTGTTACTTTTAAACATCCTGTACCGAATTCCATTTCCACATATTCATCCAGTATGATCGGGATTTCTCTATTAATTAATGGAATGGAAACGGTTTTACCTTGCAAGTGTTTATAACGCTCATCCAATGGATTGATACAGATTGCGCTATCTGCCATGATGGTTTCAGGGCGGGTAGTTGCAATTACCAAGTATTCATTGCTATCCTTAATTTGGTAGCGTATATAGTAAAGCTTTTGATTTACTTCTCGACGTATTACTTCTTCATCCGAAAGTGCAGTTTTTCCTTGAGGATCCCAGTTAACCATACGGATTCCACGATAGATATACCCTTCTTTATAAAACTTTATAAACGTATCAATTACAGCTTCTGAAAGGTCAGGATCCATAGTGAATTTGGTTCTTTCCCAATCGCAGGAAGCGCCTAATTTCTCTAATTGTTTTAAGATAATACCACCGTATTTTTCTTTCCATTCCCAAGCGTAGGATAAAAACTCATCCCGATTGATGGATTTCTTATCAATCCCTTTTTCTTTCAGCATAGCGACCACCTTTGCCTCAGTAGCTATAGACGCATGGTCAGTTCCCGGAACCCAGCAAGCATTCTTACCTTGCATTCTTGCCCTGCGAATCAATACATCTTGAATAGTGTTATTCAGCATATGGCCCATATGTAGCACTCCAGTCACATTCGGAGGAGGCATGACAATCGTATAAGGTTCTCGATTATCTGGAGTTGAACGGAAAAATCCGTTTTCTTTCCAATAGGAATACCATTTATCTTCTGCTTCTTTAGGACTGTACGTTTTTGCTATACTCATTGTAATTTCAATATCTAAAAGGAGTACAAAAATACGGATTTAACCGCTTAATTCCCATTGATGTTCGATCAATTTGTTGGGTATTATTAATTGAAAGAAAATTTATCATTAATTAACTGTTACCTGAAATGAAATAAATGTAAATTTGGCGCTTTAACATAGAGCTCATAATGCGTGCACATTTTTCAGATTTGAAAACCTTCCTCCGATATTTTGGATTTTGGCTATTGATGTCATTTGTAGACCGTTTCATTTTTATCTTGAGCTTTTATGATAAAATTAATTGGTCGACTCCCACTGATTTATTGCGGATTTATTTTCATGGTTTATCTCTAGACTTATCGTTAGCGGCATATAGCTGTGCACTTCCATTTCTAGGTTATTGTATTGCGGCGGTATTTCCAAAGATTAAATTCATGCGGAAAGCATTGGATATATACACACTGTTGCTTATTGTTATTTTTTCCTTAACCACCTTTGTAAATATTAATATTTATAGGGAATGGGGCGATAAAATTTCTAAAAGAGCCATTGATGCGGTGTTTGAAGATGCTGGAGGAGCAGTTGCCTCTGCAGAGTCTACGCCAGTACTTATTCCCATATTGGGGATAGTATGCCTGATCATTGGAGGTTATTGGTTGTATAGAAAACTAATGCCTATAGAAAAATATTATCCCAAGAAAAGCGCATGGACTATAGCCATTCAGTTTTGCTTGATCGGCTTATTGATATTTACATTTATCCGTGGCGGTTATGGGAAAGCTCCTTTAAATCCGAGTAGAAGCTATTTCTCATCCACCGCCTTCTACAATCATGCCGCAGTGAATACCCAATATGCGCTGATGAGGGAATACTTTACGAGAAACCAACGTCAACGTTCGCCTTATAAATATTGGAACGACGCTGCAAAGGCGAATGAATTGTTGAAACCAGCTTTTGCGGTAAATCCCGACTCCAGTAGACATATTTTAAAAGTTGCAAAACCCAATGTGGTGTTGGTGCTGTTGGAAAGTTTTGTGGCAGATTTGGTCGAATCTTTAGGCGGAGAACCAGGAATAACCCCCCACTTAGAAGAAATTATCAAAGGTGGAGTATCCTTCAACCAGATCTATGCTGCTTCAGATCGATCGGACAAAGGACTAGTTGCCGTGTTTGGAGGATTCCCTGCCCAAGGTCCAGAGAGTATCATTAAATATATTGACAAGCATGAGAATATGCCTGCAATAGGTCAAGAATTTCAAGCTGCCGGTTATAAAACTTCATTTTTTCATGGAGGGCAAAGTGAATTTTACAATATGAAATCTTACATGTTGAGCCATGGTATTGAACAGATCGTGGACAATATAAATTTTTCTCCATTAGATCCCCGAACATCTTGGGGAGTGTATGATCATGTTGTTTTTCAAAAAATGTTGGAAACCTTAAATGAGGAACAAGAGCCTTTTTTCAGTAGTATATTTACCTTGGTTAATCATGAACCTTTTACCTTAAACGCTGCGTATAAATTTGGAAATAACAGCAATGTAAATAAGTTTAAAAGTACAGCCTATTACACCGATGAAAGTATCTTTAATTTTCTAGAAGAAGCTAAAAAGGAGCCTTGGTATAAGAACACCTTATTCGTTTTTATTGCAGACCATGGGCATCGCTTACCGGCAGAAAAATACGATATTAATCATCCCAAACGCTTCCATATTCCAATGGTATTTTATGGCGATGTAATTAAAGAAGAATACAGAGGCCTCAAGGTAAATGTAATTGGCAATCAAACGGATTTACCTAACACTTTATTAACGCAATTGAATCTACCGACCAATCGCTATACTTGGTCTAGAGATTTATTAAATACAACCTTGCCTTCCATTGCATTCTATAATTCCAAAGATGCATTTGCTGTGGTTCATCCTGATCAGGTGTTATCATATGATCGGGTAGGCAATGTCATTAATTATATAAGTAATCCCAAAAACCCTAAAAATCAGACGGATAGTTTGTTGAATATGGCTAAAGCCTATTACGAGCAGGTTTATGAGGATTTTATGAAATTTTAGTACAGAAGAATATGTTGAAATTAAGAGGATGGTTTGCGCCATATTTGGCATTAGCCCTCCGTTTTATAACCTTATTAATTATTTATACCATCATGCGTGTTGGGTTTTATTATTTTAATAAAGCTCAATTCCCTCAAGTGGATATTTCCGGTTTAATAACCATGATGGCTGGAGGAATCCGTTTTGATATCGTGGCACTTTTTTATATCAATTTATTGTATATATTAATGGTCTCGCTACCATTTCCATTTAAATACCAGGATTTGTATCAAAAGATTGCAAAGTGGGTGTTTATTGTTTGCAATACCATAGGTATTGCTGTGAACCTGATTGATTTTCCCTATTACCCTTTTACATTAAAAAGAACCACCGGTACTGTTTTTGAACAATTTGCCAATGAAGAGAATATAACTTCGTTGTTTTTTGATTTCTTATTGGATTATTGGTATTTCCTGCTGGTATTTATTTTGCTAATCTGGTTCTTATTTAAAGCGTATGATTGGATTCAAATAGTTCGGCCTTCTTCAATAAACTGGAAATTTTATGCAGCGCAAACCTTATCCTTAGTTTTAGTAGCCTACCTGTTTATAGGTGGTGTCCGAGGAGGTTGGGCGCATAGCACAAGACCAATTACACTGAGCAATGCAGGAGATTATGTAAAAACTCCCGAAGAAATGAACATAGTCTTAAATACCCCTTTCTCCATATTAAAAACTTTGAAAGCGGTAAAGTTAAAAGAAGAAAAGTTTTTTTCTGACGAAGAGTTAAATGCAATTTATCCTGTCATACAGCATCCAAAGGATAGCGGAGAATTTAAAAAACTTAATGTAGTGTTTCTAATATTGGAGAGTTTTGGAAAAGAACACATCGGATTTTTTAATCAACAACTAGATGGAGGGAATTATAAAGGCTACACGCCATTTTTGGATTCCCTATTAAAAGAGTCTTATACGTTCAATCGTTCTTATGCCAATGGACGCAAATCTATCGATGCATTACCTTCAGTTATTACAGGGATTCCTTCTATTGGAGAGCCATTTGTATTATCCATATACTCCGGAAATAAAACAACTAGCCTTGCCAAATTATTAGGAGATGAAGGCTATGAAACGGCATTTTTTCATGGAGCTCCTAACGGAAGTATGGGCTTTTCTGCGTACATGCAATTAGCAGGAGTGAAGCATTATTACGGAAAAAATGAATATAACAACGATGAGGATTTTGACGGTATTTGGGGGATTTGGGATGAGCCCTTTATGCAATTTATGGCGAAGGAACTCAATGGATTAAAGGAACCTTTTTTTAGCAGTTTCTTCTCCTTATCATCGCATCATCCATTTAAAGTTCCCGAAAAATACCAGGACAAATTTCCTAAAGGGACATTAGCACTTCATGAGCCGCTTGGCTATGCTGATTATGCGTTGAAAAAATTCTTCGAAACCGCGTCTAAAAGTTCATGGTATTCCAATACGCTATTTGTTATTTGTGCTGACCATGCTTCTATGAGTCATTTCCCGGAATATAACACGATAGCTAATTCCTTTGCTATACCTATCGTTTTTTATTATCCTGGGGGTAATTTAAAAGGATTATCCAATAAACTCGTGCAGCAGATAGATATTATGCCTACCGTCTTAAACTACCTGAATTACGATAAACCCTATTTTTCTTTTGGATTTGATGCTTTTAATAATTCTACGGATAATTTCGTCGTGAGCAATATTGGCAATAGCTATAATTTTTTTATGGAAGATTATTTTCTGACTTACAGCGATAAGGAGGTAAAATCTGTATACAATTTAAAAGAAGATCCATTCATGAAAAAAGATCTTTTGGGAAAAGATCAAATCATTCAGGATAAAATGCTAAAACAATTACAAGCTTTTATGCAACAATACAATAATCGAATGATTCATAATAAATTAGTTGCCGATTAATTGAGGAGTTTTTTACCAAAAGAATACCGAATAATAAAGGACTGTTGATTATCAATAAATCCAGGTGAAAAATGAAAGGTTGCCATCAAACGACCTTCCAATCGTTTTGTTTTCAAAGGCACCCAACCAAGGTCTAATCGATTGTACCGATTGCGGTGATAAAAGGAGTCTCCTATAGGCAGATTCATAGCTTTACCAATATACAAGTTGTTGTCTATAAAGAAATTTCTATACCCCAAATGTAGGTTTGCAATAAAACCGGGAGATTTCCTCATCTCGTAAACGGAACGGAAACGATCAAATCCTATCGATGCTCCAGCATCCAAACTCACCGAATCTAGCCATCCTAATCTACTTAAATCTACCCCTAGTTTACCTAATAAGACGGCATTATCTTGAATGTGTTCATCGATACTATCGTTGCTAGTTAAAGCATTATGATACAACATTCCTTCATGCGCAAGATACATCCTTCCAAATCTAAACTTACCCTTTATGCCAGCAACAAATTGTTCTCGATTTTTATTCCCTTGTTTACTTAACCAATCGATAAAAACTGTTTGTTCAAATCGATCATTTTTATAGTTGAAGTACATCCCTTCGATGTTTGGCCGATCATACTGCAAGGTGTCAGCTAATACCATTCTAGAAATATCATTCAAACGCCCTTGCCTAGGCATAAAGCCCAGCGCAAATTGTATGTTTTTCGCTGAATAAGCATAATAGGCTATGGGCCTTACCCGGCTTTTATTTTCACGATTAATTCCAAATTCTTGATTAAAATGTATACCCCCCAATAATTTATGATTTTCTTCCAATTGAAAACCAAACTGCGGAGAAATGGTCGTGCCGAAAAATGTTTTAGGAATAGTATAAGGTGCAGAAAATTCCCGATTATCGACATAGCCTAAAAAATCAACCGTAAGATCAATTTTCTGCGAATAGGCACCTTGAGTAGAAAAGATAAATGTACAAATTAAGAGGATGGGATAAAAAATCTTCTTGTCGAATATCATAGATAAAGGTAAATTTTCTAATACCTTCAAATGTAGTTAAAATAAAGTTGAAATCTAGTCAATTATCAAGGCATTTATACGGTATCCGCAGGGTCTAATTTGGAGTTACATGATAAAAAATAAGGTCGAATGTTTTGCATTCGACCTTATTTTTTATCATGTATGGAAGTTTAAACTTCTAATAATAATCTTGCAGGATCTTCTAATAGTTGTTTCACACGAACTAAGAAGCTAACTGATTCACGGCCATCAATAATACGGTGATCATACGATAAGGCAATATACATCATCGGACGGATAACCACTTGGCCATTCTCCGCAATTGGACGTTGAATGATATTATGCATCCCTAAAATTGCAGATTGAGGTGCATTGATGATCGGTGTAGACATCATCGATCCAAATACCCCACCATTAGTGATGGTAAAAGTACCACCGGTCATTTCATCGATGGTTAACTTATTATCACGAGCCTTAGCAGCCAATTCAGCAATTGCTTTTTCAATTTGTTGAAGAGACATTGCATCTGCATTTCTGATAATTGGTACAACTAATCCTTTTGGTGCAGAAACTGCAATAGAAATATCTGCAAAATCAGAATATACGATTTCATTTTCATCAATACGCGCATTAACTGCAGGCCATTCTTTCAAGGCTGTAGTCACTGCTTTTGTAAAGAAAGACATAAAACCTAAACCAATGCCATGCTTCTCTTTAAACGTATCTTTATATTTTCCTCTTAAGTCCATGATCGGTTGCATGTTTACTTCATTGAATGTAGTTAACATGGCCGTTTCATTTTTTACAGCAACTAAGCGTTTAGCAATAGTTTTACGTAAAGAGCTCATTTTTTCACGACGCTCATTGCGAGCACCTGTTACTGCAGGAGCTGTTGTAGCTGCTGCAGGAGTACTGCTTGCCGCTGGCTTAGATTCAGGTTTAGCAGCACTTACTTGTGCCTTCTCCGCATCTTCTTTAGTTATTCTGCCTTCTTTCCCAGTACCTTTTATCGTCGAAGGATCAATTCCTTTTTCTCTTAAAATTTTTGCTGCTGCTGGTGAAGCTGTACCTGCTGCATAAGTTTCTGGTTTCTCATCTGCTTCTACAGCTGGGCTAGACGTAGATTCTTGTGCAGGAGCTGCTTCTTTTTCCGCTGCAGGAGCTGCTGCGGATGCACTGCCTCCTTCTTCAATTGTACAAACAACTGCGCCAATCTCTAACGTATCACCTTCTTGAGCAATGATGCGTAGAATTCCAGCTTTCTCTGCTGGCAATTCAAAAGTTGCTTTGTCAGATTCCAGCTCGGCGATATTTTCGTCCATTTCAACGTAATCACCATCTTGTTTTAGCCATTGGGCCAAGGTTACCTCCGTAATAGATTCTCCAACCGAAGGGACTTTGATTTCTAAGCTCATATAGTTTTTATTTTAAACCAGGTCGTCATATGCCTTAAATATACAACGACTGGTTAAATATTTTGTTTATTCAAATGATTTATTTATTATTTGCTCTTGTTGTGCTACGTGTTTTTTCATGTATCCTGTAGCAGGGCTACCACTTGCTGAACGAGCAATATAATCGGTAAATTCAATAGCAGTTTTACGTAGAGTACGGCAATAGAATGGCCAAGCACCCATGTTTTCATTCTCTTCTTGAACCCAGATAAATTCGGTAGCTTTTTTATATTTCGCATGAATTGCTTCCAATTGTTCTACTGGAGCAGGGTATAATTGTTCGATGCGAATCACCGCTACATCGCTACGCTTATCCGCTTGTTGTTTCTCTAATAAATCATAATAGATTTTACCAGAACAGAATAATACGCGTTTCACACTCGCTGCTTTTGCATAAGTATCATCAATTACCTCTTGGAAATCAATTTTGGTGAAATCAGCAATTTTTGAAACTACCTTAGGGTGGCGAAGTAAACTTTTAGGTGTAAATACCACCAATGGCTTACGGAATGAGCGCACCAATTGACGACGCAATAAATGGAAGTAATTGGCTGGAGTAGTACAATTTGCAATGATCATATTGTCACTTGCACATAACTCTAAGAAACGTTCAATACGACCAGAAGAGTGTTCTGGACCTTGACCTTCCATGCCATGTGGCAACATCATCACTAAACCATTAGAACGTTTCCATTTCGTTTCTGCACTGGATAAATACTGATCCACAATGATTTGAGCACCATTGTAAAAATCTCCAAATTGAGCTTCCCATACCGTTAAAGATTGAGGATTAGCTAATGCATAGCCATATTCAAAACCCAATACCCCATATTCTGATAATAGGGAGTTGTAAATGTTGAAGCGATCACCTCCATTTACATTTGCTAAAGGAATATATTTCTCTTCTGAATCTTCTAACGTTAATACAGCATGACGATGAGAGAAAGTACCACGTTGCACATCTTGACCAGATATACGTACGCGTTTACCTTCATTTAGTAAGGTAGCATAAGCCATCAACTCACCCATAGCCCAATCGTAACTATCGTTTTTGACCATCGATGAACGATCTTCAAATAACTTCGATATTTTACGGAAAAACTTCTTATCTGTTGGTAAACTAGTGATTTCAGTCGCTAATTGTAAAAATTCTTTCTCTGTTACTCTTGTTTTAGTATGCGCTGCAATTTCAATTTTCTTAGCTGCATGCAGTCCTTTCCAAGCACCACCGAACATCGGTATTTCTTCTTCTAGGTTTTCTACTTTTTTTGCAGCTTCTAATTGCACTTGTAGATGATCTTTAAATTCTTTCTCAATGTCCTTAACATAAGTGGAATCGACAGATTTTTCATCTACTAATTTCTTAGCATATACATCTTTTGGATTTGGATGTTTTTCGATGGTTTTGTACAATAATGGCTGTGTGAATTTTGGTTCATCCGCCTCATTGTGACCGTAACGACGATAACATAACAAATCGATAAAGACATCAGTTTTATATTTTTGGCGGTATTCTACAGCCAAGTTGATGGCATAAACTACGGCTTCTGCATCATCTCCATTGACATGGAAAACGGGAGAAGAGGTAATTTTAGCAACATCTGTACAGTAGGTACCAGACCGCGCATCTTTATAATTTGTCGTAAATCCTACTTGATTATTAATGACAATATGAATAGTACCACCTGTGCGGTAACCTTCCAGTTTTGACATTTGGGTAACCTCATAAACCACGCCTTGTCCTGCAATTGCAGCATCCCCATGAATCAAGATTGGAGCTATTCTTGAAGCATCTCCATCATATTTCATGTCGATTTTAGAACGTGTAATACCTTCTACGATCGGGGCTACAGTCTCTAAATGCGAAGGATTCGGTGCTAGCGATAAATGAATGTGTTTCCCATCTTCTGTAGTAATGTCGGAAGAATAACCCAAATGGTATTTCACATCTCCACCAAATTGTAATTCAGGATCTTCGTCCACATACATTTTCCCTTCAAATTCTGAAAAGATTGTTTTGTATGGTTTGCCCATGATGTTTGCTAATACATTCAAACGACCACGGTGAGCCATACCAATCATAAATTCCTGAATTCCTAGACTTGCACCTTTTTCGATCACAGAATCTAAGGCAGGAATTAAACTTTCAGCACCCTCTAAAGAGAAACGCTTTTGGCCTAAGAATTTCGTTCCTAAGAACGTTTCAAAGACTACAGCTCTATTTAATTTTTTGAAAATCTTTTTCTTTTGTTCAACACTGTATTTAGGTTGATTTCTACTCGCCTCCATATGGTCTTGCAACCATTTGATTTTTTCAGGATTACGAATGTATTTGAACTCCGCCCCAATGGATTGGCAATAGGTATCTTCAATTAATTGACGGATATCCCTCAATTTTGCAGGACCCAATCCAATTTCAATACCCGCATTAAATACGGTGTCCATATCAGCTTCGGATAAGCCAAAGGTTTCTAATTCCTTGCCTGGATAGTATTTTCGGCGTTCACGAACTGGATTTGTATGGGTAAACAAATGGCCTCGGTCACGATAACCATGAATCATATTCAATACGTTAATCTCTTTTAACGCATGGTCAGAAACATGTTCTGCATCGATGTTTCCGCCTTCTGATCCTTGTCCAAATTCAAATCCTTCAAAAAACTTTTGCCATCCAAAATCTACTGCGTTTGGATCCGCTTTGTATGCTTGATATAATCCGTCGATATAATTCGAATCTGCATTACTCAAATATGTCAATTTGTCCATGTGGATACGTAAGATAAAATTTTGCCAAATTTAGCAATTATTAAATTAGTTTATGGCATTTTATGTATATAAAAATCAACTAAAATTGCCACTTTTTATGCTATTACATGCTAAAAAATAAATAATAGTCTACTTTTAATAACATGCTATCCTTGTTATTGTTTATTTCGTTTGTTGTTTATTTTATTTCCTTAAAATCAACCTTTTTGTTCAGCCAATTTCTTTGCATAATCTTGCCAGCTAAACGTATTATTCTCTTTGACGCTTGTGCCCACCCCAGCCATATGCGACCAGAACCCATAAGTTGTGGATGGAGCGAAATCTAAGAGATTTTCCTCAAAAAAGGAAGCGCCTTCCAACCAATTAGAAGAAATTTCTTGTACAAAATAAGTCGCTAATAACCTCCGCTCAGCATAGGTTAGTGTACCCTGCTGTTTTAAGTGAATTATCAACTCATCTATTTGTACTTCGCCGGTATTACCCGCTTTCCAAAGGGGTAATATTTCTTCGTTGTTTACTTCAGGTTGCTCTTTTTGGTTCCCTACACCATTTACCTTAAAAAACACATTGGGATACTTTTTCAACATAAATCGAAAATAATCCCTCCACAATAAGGAACTGAGCAAGCGATCAAAACGTTTTTTATTTTGCGCTAAATTCGATTCATACATTCGGTGGAATATGTAGATAGGGGAGAGTGCTCCGCTAGCTATATAGGGAGAAATTAAGGAGTAATTCTTAAATTCAGGGTAATTTGGATCTAAAAGTGTTTCTAATTTTTCAATACCGAAAGCCTCTCCTCCAGCTAAATCATCATTTTGATGCGAACGAACCAAATCGTCCTCAAAACCTAATTCCTGTAATGTTGGGATGGAAGTAGACTCCAAATGCTGTGGGCTGGAAATCTGAGATGGACTAGGGAATGGTTTTCTGACTGAACTTTCACGTTCAATCTTTTTTCGAAAAATATTAAACTTATCTGGAATATCCTTAATTGGAAAAGGTAAATCTTCTTTATGGTATAAAGTATGACCTATAAAATGCTTTAAATTGATTTTAAGCTCCCATAATGCTGCCTCTACGCGTTCTGAAATTTGGGTTTCTCGCGTGGCAACCTCTCGGTGATGATAAACTTCATCTACCTCGTATTTCGCACAAAGCTTGGTAAGTATTTCTTCCGGTAAACCTGTGAAAGTCATTAAATCACTTCCTAGAGCTTGCAGTTTCTGCTTCAAGTGTGCTACTGTTTCCATGATGAAAGCAGCCCTTGAAATCCCGGTGTTATAATTGTCAAACTTGTTTTTGGAATAATAACGTGGGTCAAAACAATAAACTGGAATAACCAAATCAGCCTTTTGTGTTGCTTCCAATAATACTTCATTGTCGTGTAACCTTAAGTCATTTCGAAACCAAACAAGAACTACTTTTTTACCCATATTGTTATTTCCCCAAATTTGCTGCTAAGGCATTGGAAACAAATATACTTTTTTGAAGGGTTAAAATTTACAGAAAACTTAATTTTTACATGCATGAGACAATGTTTATGCGCAAAAGAATATGTTTATTTGTAAAATTTGTAAATACACTAAACTTTCAATGCGTATTACTGTTTCAATTAAGTAATAGATACAAATAAATATTAGAGAGCCAATGGAAGTGCTGTTGTCCGGTCTCAATTCTTATTTAGGGAAACGAGCCATGAGTAATTTGAATAGAAATGAATTTCATGTACATGGAATTGCTAGGGATCTCGATTTATTGAAATCAAGGTTATTTGAACCGCCTACTGGTAGTTTAAGTGTTGTGGATTTATTGCGTAAAGGCCAAACGTATGATTCGTTTGAAGTAAAAGGGGGCATTGATTTGTCTATTTATATAACACATGTGCCTACCCTTGCCGAAAAAATTTACCTCAACTTGGAATTAATTACCCTTCAAAATTTTATTCAACTCGCTATAAAAAATCATTGCCAGCGAATTGTTTACATCGCTAGGTTGATGGATAAACCTTTTATCCCCTACATTCAAAAGGTTTTAGAGGATTCTAAATTAGTGTATACCATTGTGCTTAAAAATTTGGCGATCGGCAAAGGGAGCGTATTGGATAAGTATATGCGACAGATGCTGAATAGTAAATACCTTGCTTATGATGGGGATATTGCGAATGTTAAATTCAGTCCCATATATGCATTAGATTTATTACGATGGATTTACAATGTGGACTGGACATCCTGTTTTAAAAATGAAATCATCGAAATTGGAGGTTCTCATGTGCTCACCATTCAGGAAATGTATCGCATGTATAAGAAGCAACTTTATCCAGATAGTCCGGTGAAAAGTTTTCGTATGCCTTCCTTTTTAATGCGATTACTATATAAAAAAATGTACCATATCAATAAGGAAGATATTGTTGAATTTAACCGATTGATGAAAATGGAATATCCCATTGATAACTCCAGTTGGAAAAATGTGGTTTTATTTTCTTTTACACCACTAGATCAAGTGATCAAATCAGATCAATAAGTATAATCCTTTATTTTATCCCCTGTTTAGACTACATTTGCAGGAAAAGATTTTAGCGATATGGGTTATAAAAGTTTACGAGACTGTGTAAATGATTTAGAGAAACATGGGCACCTTATTCGAATAAAAGAAGAAGTAGATCCCTATTTAGAAATGGCAGCAATTCACATGCGTGTGTATGATGCGCAGGGGCCAGCTTTATATTTTGAACGAATTAAAGGATCCAAATTTCCAGCAGTATCTAATTTATTCGGTACGCTAGATCGCTCTAAATTTATGTTTCGTGATACCTTAGATCATGTTAAAAAGCTAGTCGACATTAAAATGAACCCCATGTCGGTGCTGAAAAATCCTTTTCAGTATGCAGGCTCTTCTATGGTTGCATTAGGTGCATTGCCTTGGAAAAAAAAATCTGGAGCACCTATTCAATACGGTTTAACTCAAATTAGTGAACTCCCACAAATTGTCAATTGGCCAATGGATGGTGGTGCTTTTGTCACGATGCCTCAGGTATATTCTGAAGATATTCATAAGCCAGGTATTATGAATGCTAATTTGGGAATGTATAGAATTCAACTATCTGGTAATGATTATATACAAGATCAGGAAGTAGGTCTTCATTACCAATTGCATCGAGGTATTGGGGTGCATCAGACCAAAGCCAATGAATTAGGTAGACCTTTGAAGGTAAGTATTTTTGTAGGCGGTCCTCCATCACATCCATTATCTGCAGTAATGCCTTTACCAGAAGGCTTATCGGAAATGATATTTGCAGGTACGCTGGCCAATCGTAGGTTTCGTTATTTTTATGATGAGGAAGGTTTTTGCATCTCTGCTGATGCTGATTTCGTAATTACGGGTACCGTATATCCAAATGAGAATAAACCAGAGGGACCATTCGGAGATCATATTGGATATTATTCGTTGGTTCATCCATTTCCTTTAATGAAGGTGCATAAAGTATACCATCGGAAAGATCCGATTTGGTCATTTACGGTGGTTGGTCGACCTCCTCAGGAAGATACCAGCTTTGGGGCATTAATTCATGAAATTACAGGAAACGCTATTCCTCAGCAAATTGCAGGTTTACACGCTGTCAATGCAGTTGATCCTGCAGGGGTACATCCATTATTATTTGCTATAGGAAGTGAACGGTATACACCATATCAGGCGGTAGATAGACCTCAAGAATTACTTACCATTGCCAATCAGATTTTAGGAACAAATCAATTAAGTTTAGCAAAGTATCTTTTCATATCCAATTATCAAGATAATCCAGCACTGGATATTCATGATATAGCCGGATTCTTTACACATATATTGGAGCGCATTGATTTTAAAAGGGATGTGCATTTCATCACCAATACATCGATCGATACCCTAGATTATACGGGAGATGGACTGAATACAGGGTCTAAAGTTACTTTTGCAGCAGTTGGAAAAGCAAAAAGAACCTTATGGACTGAACTTCCTAGTCATTTTAACCTTCCAAGACCGTTTAATCAAGCTAAACTTGCCTTACCGGGAGTTTTAGTTTTGGAAGGAGCCAAGTTTACAAGCTACGCCGATGAAATTAATTTATTAGCACAATGGACAGCGGCATCCCAAGACTTGGATTGGTCGGGCATTGGATTAATTGTTTTAGCCGATGATGCTGGTTTTGTTGCTGAAAATGTCAATAATTTTGTGTGGACAACATTCACACGAAGTAATCCTTCTCACGATATTTATGGGATCCAAAGCTTTACGGAATTTAAACATTGGGGATGTCATGGACCTCTTATTATAGATGCTCGTGCAAAACCTCATCACGCTCCGGACCTGATTAAAGATCCTGAAGTCGAAAAGCGAGTAGACCAATTGGGCTCGAAAGGTGGATCTTTGCATGGCATCATATAGTGTAAAGCCTATCCTTAAATAAGCCTTAAGACAACAAATTAATTTGTTTAAAAATAAGAAAGCCTTGCTACTCATGTAGTAAGGCTTTTTATATGCATATTACCGTTTGCATCACCTAGTTATGCGGATTGTTTTTTTTGATTAAGTGTTCGGAATGTTCGATTTACCTTATTATCACGGTCAGAAGTAGGTTTAAACGGCAATTGTCCTAAGGACCTCCTGCCAGATTGCCTTTGGTTCAAAAAGAAATATGGACTTCATGTTTTTCTGCACCTTAATCACACTACAGCTTATGGCTTTTCAATGAAGTATGCTGTACAAGTTCATGCAGCATACCTATGCTCCAATGTGAGGCTGACATACAGTAGCTTGGCCTATCAGATGAACTCTAATTAAATAATAGAGAAGTGTTATTAAATTTTTATTTTCAATAAAATGAAGTTATTTGTGTTAATTATATAATTTTTAACACAATTGAATGTTAAATTTTCAATAAAAATTAAAAAACATTATGAATTTAATTATTTTATTCTTTCCTTTGTTGTGTTGATAAACAAAAACAAGTTTTAAAAAGATAAAATTGAAATAATATGTGTGGAATTGTTGGTGCATTTGATATTAAGCAGCCGGTTCAAGAATTAAGACCTCAGGTCTTAGAAATGTCCAAAAGAATTAGACATCGTGGTCCAGATTGGTCTGGTATATACAGTTCTGAACGGGCGATTTTGGCGCATGAGCGTTTGGCGATTGTGGATCCTAAATCTGGGAGTCAACCTTTATTTAGTCCAGATGGTCAAGTTGTGTTAGCCGTAAATGGGGAAATCTATAATCATCAAGAATTACGCAATTCATTACCAAATTATCAATTTTCAACGCTTTCAGATTCCGAAGTTATTTTGGCTCTTTATCTGGAAAAGGGGGTATCTTTTGTTGAAGAATTAAATGGCATTTTTGGATTCGCATTATACGATGGTCGTGATGATTCGTTTTTCGTTGCTCGGGATCATATGGGAATTATTCCATTGTATAAAGGAACTGATGCGTTAGGTCAATTATTTATAGCATCCGAATTGAAATCCTTAGAAGGCTTTTGTGATCAAATAGAACAATTTCCTCCGGGACATTATTTATATAGTAAAGAGAGCTTAGTACCAAAAAAATGGTATGTACGTGATTGGGAGTCTTATGAATCTGTAAAAGATAACGTGACGGATATTGCTAAATTGAGAAAAGGATTGGAGGATGCAGTTTATCATCAATTGATGTCGGATGTACCTTATGGGGTATTGCTTTCCGGAGGCTTAGATTCTTCAGTCATTGCAGCAATAACCAAGAAGTTTGCTTCTCGCCGTATCGAATCGCATAGTGAGGAAGAGGCTTGGTATCCGCAGTTGCATTCCTTTGCCGTTGGTTTAACAGGATCACCTGATTTAATTGCTGCTCAAAAAGCTGCCGATCATATTGGGACTATTCACCATGAGGTTAACTTTACCATTCAAGAAGGCTTAGATGCGATTCGTGATGTCATTTATCACCTAGAAACCTATGATGTAACGACAATTAGAGCTTCTACACCCATGTATTTATTGGCACGTGTCATTAAATCTATGGGAATCAAAATGGTCCTATCTGGCGAAGGTTCTGACGAATTATTTGGTGGTTATCTCTATTTTCATAAAGCGCCAAATGCGCAAGAATTTCATGAGGAAACTGTTCGTAAGTTAAAGAAATTGTATTTATACGACTGTTTACGCGCCAATAAATCATTAGCAGCATGGGGAGTGGAAGGCCGTGTTCCATTTTTAGATAAAGAATTTATGGATATCGCCATGACCATTAATCCTGCGGATAAAATGATTAAAGATGGTAAAATGGAAAAATGGGTTGTTCGTAAGGCATTTGAAGATTATTTACCAGAAAGTATCGCTTGGAGACAAAAAGAACAATTTTCGGATGGGGTAGGCTATTCTTGGATAGATACGCTAAAAGCGCAAGCAGAAGAAAAAGTAAGTGATACAGAATTTGCAGCTGCCGCGCAACGTTTCCCTATAAACACGCCGAAAAATAAAGAAGAATTTTTATACCGTAGCATCTTTGAAAAGCATTTTCCTTCAGATACAGCAGCGCGTACGGTACCTTCGGTAAAGTCGGTTGCTTGCAGTACTCCTGAAGCATTGGCTTGGGATGCGTCTTTCCAAAACTTAAACGATCCTTCTGGACGTGCTGTAGCAGCAGTACATAACGAAAGTTATGAGAAATCTAAAAGTGAAGTTACGATTTAAAAAAATTCAATTATCTCATATCAACTTGTATTAAGAAGATTGGACCAACTGGTTCAATCTTTTTTTGTATTCCATGAGATCCCATAATTAAATCGATTTTAATGTTATTTAATATAGGTTTTCCTTATCGTCGGTTTCGATATAGGTAGGCTATGGTGCTTTTTCAGATAGATTTGTTCTGCCATGTTAGCGCATCTCCTTCGGATCTCCTTCGAAGCATCTATGGATCTCCATCGCAACATCCTTGATAAATTGCGAAGGAGATGCGTATTAAATCCCAATGAGCTACGTTCATTGTACTAGCCTAGCTTTTACCTGGGCTTATTTAAGCCACGTTTATATTTAAGAGTATATTTCAAGGATTTATGCTGGTCCGGCAAATCAGAAACTTGTGGAATGGACACTCACGTAAATTCAGTTTTGTGGAATATTATTCGGATATCTAAAACCGTTTTTTGATAGCAGGGCTTTAGTCCTTAGCGGTGGAAGGAGAAAGGGCAGTGGTATAAATAAAGTATTGCGCTAGCATGTAGGTGCTCATGATGACTAAACCTGAGGTAGGAATATAAGCTACAAATTTGTTTAAAGCCAAGACACTGTCTGAAACAATAAACAAAACAGAACCTATGAATCCTGTTAAAAAATTCCATGTAAAACGACTTCCACTTCTTCGAAATGCAAAGTAACACATGGCAGATATAGTAACTACATAGAGGAGTACAGGGATTTTTAAAGGACCAAGGCTGGGCGATAGTATGCCGTAAAAATAGTAAGAGAAAGCAATTAATAATCCCAAAAGCAAAAGAGCAGGTATATCCTTAAGCAAATTTATCTTCGTTTTTTGTTTTAAGAAAGCGATAATATAACAGAGGTGGCCAAGTAAAAAGGAAAGTAGACCCAGCATAAATTGATCCGCTAGCATTAAAAAAACATCCCCCAATAGACCAAAAAATAGGCCGACTGCAATCAGTCTTTGGTACTTGCTGTTTAATTTTTTGAAAAGGACCAAAGACATCAATAAGCTCGAGCAAATTAATGGTTTGGTAGCGATTCTTAACCAAGAAAGATCAGCGTAAATACTTCCTAAATGAAGAAAGAATAAACAAATAAAAAAGAATTGAAAATATAGAATTTTATAATTTTTGATTTGATTATGCTCTTCCATCAACGTTTAGTTTATATTTTTCTTGGCTTTATTTCTTTTAACCAACAAGTAGCTTATCCATAAAAGAAATAACCAAACAGGTATCAATTCCACCGAAATTTTTAGTCCTGTAAACCACATCATCACCAAGACCGCAGTTAAAAAGAGCAGACTAAAGTAATTGCTTATAGGATATAAAATGGTAGGGAATTTAGTTTTGATGTTTTCTTTGTCTTTTTGCTTCCTAAAGAACATATGCGTTAAAGTAATCATGATCCAATTTATGATTAGCGCAGACACTACCAATGACATGAGGATACCAAGTGCTTCTTTAGGAATAAGTTTATTGATGATTACGGTGATAGCCACGATGCCAGCAGAAACTAATATAGCAGCAACTGGAGAGTGATTTTTATTTAATTTTTTTAAGAATCTAGGTGCATTACCTTGTTCTGCTAGTCCATATAACATCCGAGAATTACTGTATACACAACTGTTATACACGGATAAGGCAGCCGTCAAGACAATTACATTTAACACATTGGCAATAAGGCTAGTGAAGTAAAAAGTTTTCCCAAAAAGTTCAAATTCAAAGCCTTTCAGGGTTGCAAAAACTTCGACAAAGGGACTGGTATCTGCGGTAATGGAGCGCCATGGCATCAATGCAAAAAGAATAAACAAGGCGCCAACATAAAACACCAAAATACGCCATAATACTTGATTGGTCGCTTTAGGAATGTTTTTTTCAGGGTTTTCAGCTTCAGCAGCGGTGATACCTACAAGTTCTAATCCGCCGAAGGAGAACATGATGATGACCAGGGCTGCAAGCAAACCGGAATAACCAAGGTCAGCATTTCCACTTAACCATCCATGGGGGAGAAAACCGCCATCATTGTACAAATTGGAAACGGAAGCGCGATCACCAGCATTGCCCGAAATAAGGAGGTAAGTTCCAAAAATTATCATCGCAATAATGGCGACAACCTTGATGATGGAAAACCAAAATTCCGTTTCACCGTATACTTTTACGGAGGCTAAATTAATCACATTGATGATAGCAAAGAAAAATAAGGTCGAAACCCACAAAGGGATTTCAGGCCACCAGAATTGCACATATTTACCGATGGCGGTGAGTTCCGCCATACTGACAAGAATATATAATATCCAGTAATTCCAACCGGAGGAGTAGCCTGCAAAGGGCCCCCAGTATTTGTTTGCAAAGGATGAAAAGCTTCCCGATACGGGTTCTTCGACGACCATTTCACCCAATTGCCTCATGATGAAAAAGGCAACTAAGCCTGCGATGGCATAACCTAAAATAACGGAAGGTCCCGCTAAAATGGCGGCTTGGCCTACCCCTAAAAATAATCCTGTTCCTATTGCTCCACCAAGGGCTATCAATTGAATATGTCGATTGCTAAGTCCTCTTTTTAATTCGTTGTCGTTTTTTTCTTGCACAATAAATACGGTTAATTGTTGATGAAGATGTTTAAACTACTTCATGCTTGCATTTTGGAGATTTTATGATACCCACATTCTCTGAAAGTCGAAAATAAGAAATCTTAGGCTAGATTTTGTCGAAATAGTGATTTTATTCCTGTATTTGCTTTTATACCGACGGACTAACCGTAACCTGTCTGATTTTTTTAAGACAAATGGCTTGGTTCAAATTTACAATCAAAAAAATTAGACAAAAAAAATAGGCTTTTAAAAGCCTATTTACTATGTTTTTTTTGGGGTTATTATTTTTGCAAAGAGTTTGCACTACATCCGCAACCTTTACCACATCCAAGTTCATTCTTTTTCCGTTTAAAAAATGGTTTAAAAACAACGTAACATGCAAAAATAAAAAGTGCAAAAATGATGATGTATTGTATGACTAAACTCATGCGTAAAATTATTTAAGTAATTGATAAGCAATCAATGCAGCGACATAGGCAAGCCCAGTCATAAATAAGGTTTGTATTGCTGTCCATTTCCAAGAACCAGTTTCTTTCCTTACCACAGCAATAGTAGCCATACATTGCATTGCAAATGCATAGAATAATAATAACGAAATTCCTGAAGCAAAATTATACGCAGGTTTACCAGTGTTTGCATTTATTTCAGATTTCATTTTAGATAACAGCGTGTTTTTTTGTCCGTCATCGTCCAGGTCTACATCGTCTCCGATGCTATATACTACAGCCATCGTTCCTACGAAGACTTCTCTAGCAGCAAAGGACGATATTAAACCAATGCCCATTTTCCAATCGTAGCCTAATGGTCTTACGAAAGGCTCAATACCCATGCCGATATAGCCTAAGAAGGAATGCTCCAATTGATAGGAGGCAACTTCTTGCGCTAAGTCTTCTTCTGTTAAGTTGGGGCTTTGTTGTTCTACAATTTCTTGGGCATCATAAAATTTATTATTGGGCCCGAAATTGCCTAATACCCATAAGATAATAGAAATCATCAATATGATCTTACCAGCTTCAATTAAAAAACCAGAAGATTTGTCCCATACATTGGTGATTACATTTTTCCAGTCTGGAGATTTGTAAGTTGGTAATTCGAATATTAGAAAAGACGAACGAACGCTTTTGATGACTTTATTTAATATTAATGAAGAAAGTAAAGCGCCTACTATTCCTAAAATATACATGACAAATAAAGCGATTCCTTGCATATTGAAGCCAAGAATAGTATCCTCGGGTATTATTAAGGCAATGATAACAATATAGATTGGTAACCGCGCTGAACAGGTCATGAATGGGGTAACCAACATGGTCAACAACCTTTCTTTAGGGTTTTCAATATTTCTTGCTGCCATTACAGCAGGAATTGCACAGGCTGCGCCAGACATTAATGGTATCACAGACTTACCATTCAAACCAAATGGTTTTAACCAACGATCCATTAAAAACACTACGCGACTCATGTATCCTGTTTCTTCCATAATGGAAAGAAATAAAAATAAGATAACAATTTGTGGAATGAAGATTACAATACCACCTATTCCAGCAACGATACCATAGATCAACAAGGAAGTTAATGGTCCATCAGGTAATGATGCGTCTAAAAATGCCGTGATTTCTGCAAATAATCCATCGATGGAGTCCATCAATGGTCCTGACCAAGAAAATATGGCTTGAAAGATTAAAAATAACAATCCAAAGAATAAGATATAACCTAATATTGGATGTAATAATATTTTATCAATCGAATTCGTTTTATTCGATTGTTTGTTGGATTTTTTTTGAATGATATTGGATAATGCAAAAGACACTGATTCATGACGAATCAGAGACTCATCTTTTTGCATTTGATGGGTGTTTAGCTTGAATTTATTTCGAATATCAAGTAAGGCTTGTTGTTTTTCTATAGGAAGAATACCCACATTTTCTTGAGCCAAATACTGCCAAGTTAAATATTCTGTCGCTAATGGGAATAATTTTTTAGCCTCCTCTAAGGGTTCCTTGTAGTTGGAAGGAATTTCTAAACTATTAAAATATCCGGCCGGTTTTTCATCTAAAACTGCAATAAGTTCTTTAATGCCTTTTCCCGTCCGAGCGTTGGTCTTAATGATTTTAGTTTTTAGCAAGCTTGATAATTGATCTTCATCAATTTCAATTCCTTTGCTATCCATCTCATCCATCATATTAATTACAAAGATAGCTGGGAGCCCCAGTTCTCTAGCTTGTTGATATAAGATAATGGATCGTTTAATACTTGCTGGTTCCGCAACAACAATGGTTAAATCAGGGTATAATTCGTTGGATTTATCGCTCAGAATGTTGAACACGATCTCCTCATCCAAAGAGTTTGGAAATAGCGTGTAAGTGCCCGGTAAATCGACGATATGATAGGATTTCTGATTGGCAATTAAAGTTCCTTCACGTTTTTCAACAGTGATACCAGGGTAGTTACCTACTTTCTGATTCAGTTTAGTTAATCTATTGAATAGGGAAGTCTTGCCGACATTTGGGTTTCCAAGAAGGATAATAGCTGGTTTTTTCATTTGATATATTCTGCCTGTATTAGCTTAGCCTCTGATTTACGAATTGCAATTAACGTGTTACTTTCTAATATGTTTAGACAGATGGGGCCATTGAATGGTGCCTTGTGTTTGACCTCCACAATGGATCCTGGATAAAACCCAAGTTCAAAAAATTTGGCAGGGATTTCTGTGGATTGAATTTCATTTATTTTAACAATTTCACCGATTTTAAGTTGGTCGAGACTACTATTATACTGCATTTGGCTACAAATATTTTTCTATTTCAAAAAAAAAGATTAATCACAAAGATATATAATTAAAATCTTTTAAATTGCAAATTAAGTCACACTAATGTATTATTAAGATTATGCCAAAGATTGAAGAACTGGTTAAAGTGAAGCAATTCGCTAACCCTTGGCATCGCGTCACAATTAATGTTATTTATACGAGTAATTGGTTGAATGTAATGCTTGAAAAGCGCGCTGGAGCAAAGCAACTGACGTTGCAACAATTTAATGTATTAAGGGTACTTAGAGGTCAATTTCCAAGTCCTGTCACGAACAATTTACTGAAGGAACGATTATTGACAAAAACCCCGGATATCAGTCGGTTGGTGGACCGAATAGTCGGTAAAGGTTTAGCTTCTAGAGCGAAAAATCATGAAGATAAACGTGCCGTCGATTTACTAATTACCGATAAGGGTTTACAGCTTCTAAGTGAAATTGAACAGGATATGATGCTGGAAGATATCTTACAAACCAGCATTAGTTCGGATGATTGTTTACAATTAAGTGAACTCCTTGATAAATTTCGAGGTAAAATGGATGATTAAAATGCTAAGCTAATGGACATGATTATGGTCATGATCGTGATCATGATTATGTTCATTCTGCTCATGTTGATGTTCTTTTGGTTGGTTAGCTGGTAATTGATGGTGATGACTGTGGTCATGACCGTCGAACAGGAAATTAGCTAATGAAACCAAAACGCCACATAAAACAGCAAGCATCTTTTTCTTATTAAAAGTATGGTGGTCAGCAGAACCAGATTCGAATAAAATGGTGGTCGAAATGTGAAGGAAAATTCCAATCACTACAGCCATAATTTTATCGAAATATTGTGCTACATTACCAATCTCACCGGCGCTAATTCCTTTGCTGGTCAGGAACCCTAGTGGGGTCATGGCAGCAAATACGGCAATGAAAAGGCTTATTGATCTTTTCGTTAATTTGGTGTTTATGAGTAGACTTCCCAGCGCAAATGCAGCAGGGATATGGTGTATGGCAATTCCAAACACCAATTCATTACGATGCCCAGATGCTAAAGGGAATCCTTCCAAAAAAGCGTGTAAACATAAGCTGATTAAAATGGCTATTGGAAACGCATGTTTTTGACCTTCATGCCCATCGTGATGGATATGCCCATGTTCTATTCCTTGAGAGAAGTGTTCTAAAACTAATTGGAATAAGAATCCTCCTAAAATATATAATCCTATTACTTGGCCCGAAGTAGCTTGACTATGGTAAACTTCAGGAATTAAATGTAGAACCGTAATGGCAAACAAGTATGCTCCACTGAAGGATAAGATTAATTTTAATAATTGTGTATTGTCTCTTTTTACAAAGAAAACAGCGATACCACTTAATAAAGCGGAGAAAAATAAAATGGAGACAATTAATGTACTACTCATGGAAGTATTGGAGGATTAATAGTTTTGGGTTGAAAAAACTTCGGATAAAATCGCTGAAACAGATACCCTGTACCTAGGCCGATGAGGGCCCCTAGGAGAGCGCCTGAGAGTATATCTAATGGGTAATGAACGCCAACATAAATTTGCGAGAATGAGATGGAGAAGGCCCATAACAAACATAGCCATAGGGTGTGTTTCCATTTACGACGGAACAACACAATCCAGAAAAATGCCATGGCAAAATGATTCGTTGCATGTGAAGAGGTAAAGCTATAGCCTGAACCACATCGTGCCCTCAGGGTAATCTGCTCTTTAAATACAACATCGTTGCAGGGTCTAACCCTCTTAATCGTTTTTTTAATTAAATGAGAGGATGTTGCATCCGATATTCCAAAAGTTGCTAGCGTACAAGCAACAATAAGCACTCCCGTTTTTCCATAATGCTTTATGAAAAATATAATTAAAAATAAATATAAGGGAGACCAGGTGTAAGGATTTCTTAAAATGGGTAACAACCAATCAAAAATGGGGTTACTTAAGCCTTGATTGATGGCGAGAAAAAAATCTTGATCGAATAGGATAATTTTATCTAACATATAAAAATTCTAAATAGATAGGTTTAAATTCTAAACCAAATCTATAAAAAAAAAGCAATACCTATCAGATAATTGCAAACGAAACTTTGTTGCAACAAAAGTAGGTAAATAATTTAAAAAAAGAATAAAAATCTTTAATAATTATAGAATTCCTTTAATTTTACGGGCAATAAACTTTATACTATGGCATTAATCAAATCGATATCAGGAATACGAGGTACAATTGGTGGAAAACCTGGGGATAACTTAACTCCTGTAGACATTGTAAAATTTACCGCGGCTTATGGAAAAATCATTTCGAGCAATTCGGAAAATAAAAAGATTGTACTAGGACGTGATGCCAGAGTTTCGGGTGAGATGGTTTCTAATTTAGTGATTGGAACTTTACAAAGTATAGGCTTAGATGTTATTGACTTAGGCCTGTCGACTACGCCTACAGTCGAAATTGCGGTTCCTAAACTTGGAGCTGCAGGAGGTATTATCTTAACGGCATCTCATAATCCTGGGCAATGGAACGCACTAAAATTATTAAATTCGAAAGGTGAATTCATCGATGACGAAAAAGGAAAAGAAGTACTTGCTTTAGGCGAACGTTTAGATTTTGACTTTGCGCAAGTCGAGGAATTAGGAAAAGTAAGCTCAGACACTAGCTTTATGCAAAAGCATATTGATGAAGTGTTGGCTTTGGAGTTTGTCGATGTAGAGGCGATCAAAAAAGCTAATTTTAAAATTGCAGTTGATGCGGTGAATAGTACTGGTGGTACATTTATCCCGGCACTATTAACATCCTTGGGTGTTGAAACAATATATAAAATACACTGTGAGCCTAATGGTTTGTTTCCGCATAATCCAGAGCCGTTAAAAGAACATTTAACGGATTTATCGAAAGCTGTACTAGACCATCAAGCGGATTTAGGCATTGCTGTGGATCCAGATGTAGATCGTTTGGTGTTTATGATGGAAAATGGAGAGCTATTTGGGGAAGAGTATACCTTAGTTGCGGTTTCAGATTTTATTTTAGGACATAAAAAAGGTAATACGGTATCCAATCTATCCTCTACTCGTGCATTAAGAGATGTTACTGAAAAACATGGAGGTGAATATTTTGCTGCAGCCGTAGGCGAAGTAAACGTTGTAACTAAAATGAAGGAAGTGGAGGCAGTTATCGGAGGGGAAGGTAATGGAGGTGTTATTTATCCGGCATCGCATTATGGTCGTGATGCTTTGGTAGGTGTTGCTTTATTTTTGACGCATTTAGCGCAATTGGCTAAGTCAGCTTCTGCTTACCGTGCCGAACTACCACAATATTTTATGTCTAAAAATAAAATTACACTTACGCCTGATTTAGACATTGATCATTTATTGCTTAAAATGCAGGAGAAATATGCTCATGAAAAGCACAGTACTATAGATGGTTTAAAAATTGATTTTGAAAATGAATGGGTTCATTTGAGAAAATCGAATACAGAACCTATTATTCGTATTTATTCGGAAGGACAAAGTCCAGAAGCGGCAGAAGCGATTGCTCAAAAAATCATGAATGAAATTCAAGAAATTGTAGGCTAAGGTTTATCGCTGAAAATTATATTTAAAAAGCTCCCATTCCATAAGATTGGGAGCTTTTGTTTTCGAGTTGTTTGTATAGCATTGATAATAGCCTCCGCATAGGGGACAGGCAAGGGTTAGTTTAAACAGTAATTTGGGAGCGTGAGATAAATATACGGGTTTGATAGGGGTGAAAAGAGCTTAAATGGATGACAAAACGAGCATTTATTCCCTGATTTACGGAATATAAAGTAAAAAATAATTGTAGAAATGGAAATTTACTTTTATCTTTGCAACTCATAAAATATTAACAAATTTATTTATAACAATGTACGCAATAGTAAATATAGCAGGACAGCAATTTAAGGTTGCAAAAGACCAATATCTTTTTGTACACCGTTTACAAGGAGACGAAGGCGCTAGTATTGAATTTGACAATGTATTGTTAGCAGAAGACGGTGGTAAGTTTACTGTAGGTACTCCAAGTATCTCAGGTGCTAAAGTTTCGGCTACTATTTTGTCACATTTGAAAGGTGAGAAAGTTATCGTTTTCAAAAAGAAACGTCGTAAAGGTTACAAGAAGAAAAACGGTCACCGTCAACACTTCACTAAAATCCAGATTACTGGTATCAGTTTATAATTGAATTTTTAATCTGACGTAAGTCATAAATTAAGATAAAGAAATGGCACACAAAAAAGGTGCGGGTAGTTCCAAGAACGGCCGTGAGTCACACAGTAAGAGATTAGGTATTAAGATTTTTGGTGGTCAAAAAGCGATCGCTGGTAACATTATCGTTCGCCAACGCGGTACTCAACACAACCCTGAGGCTAATGTTGGAATCGGTAAAGATCATACCTTATATGCTTTAATTGATGGAACTGTAGTTTTCCGTAAAAAAGCAAACAATAAATCTTATGTTTCAGTATTACCTACTGAGCAAAACTAAGATTACAAAATATAAAAAATAAAGCCTTCCAATTTGGGAGGCTTTATTTTTTTTACCGTTTTTTTATAGATCTCGGGTAGTTTTGTTGGATCTTTTCCTCGCGGCGAATCCTATTGTTGTGAATATTTAGGATTATATGCTGAACGGTTTAAACTATTGGATTCATTCAGGAAATTCATAGAGCACAAAAAAGAGTCAAACTATTAGTTGAGGAATAGTTTGACTCTTTATTTTGTGGAGGATAACGGATTCGAACCGATGGCCTCTTGCCTGCCAGGCAAGCGCTCTAGCCAACTGAGCTAATCCCCCGTTTGCTGGAGCCAAATATAGCAAATAGTTTTATTTTTTATTGATTAAAGGTAAATTATATCTAGTACCATCCATAAATGTAGTTTCCGTTATCATATGGTTAAATTGCTCATAGGAGGCGGCTGGATATTCACCTTCTTTAATTTGTATTTTTCGATAGCAAATCATTTTATCTTCTTGGATAGCTATGGAGAATTCAATCTGTCCCATCGGAGAATCTACTTTCTTATTCATTGGTTTAATGATTGGAATTAAATTTTTGGGCAAGGTTATTTCAATTTCATCAATATCAGTATACCCTCGATGTATTTTTACTGGATTTTGCCTATTGTTGATAGTAGGTATTGGTCGAGTCCTATTGAACACATTTGGCAATATCGTCATATTTTGTTCATTCAGGATCCCATAACCTTCAATGTCAATTTGAATAGTCTCTGTTAAAATCGGTTCGCTGACATTATCTAACGTATAATGGATGGAATTAAAATTGATCCGATTGATATTGTACCAGTTTTTAAGGTTTTTGATCTGTTGATCTTTATTCTTATTGTAATTTGCAAAATGATTATCGAATTGAGTACCAGAAAATTTTGTGATGAGTTCTCCGGATAGTTTGCCTTTCTCATCCATAACTAATTTAGCTGTACGCTCTTGTAAGTTCTCGTTATAAGGATAAATAGACGTTCTAAGTATTTTCCCGCCTTCCTTGGTACAAGCTAATACCAATCGATCATCTGTGAAATCGCCTAAATATCCGAAAGGCATCTGTTGACTTGTACATTCAAGCCAAGTGGTATCTTTTTCAAAAGGTAAACATAGGATGATATGGTTTCCATCCACGATATTGGCAAATGAAGGGTCTACATCAATTTTGCTGGGCCCAGCTTCTACAATGCAATAATAAGAAGGGATATTCACCACATCCAATAATGCTTGCATATAATTGACTAGTGCTTTACAATCTCCATACCCTAAACGATCGACCTCCGAAGCTGGGAATGGCTCAAATCCTCCAATTCCTACTTGTATACTGATATATCTCGTCTTTGTTTGTAAATATTCATAAAGTTTTTTAGCTTTTTCACGATCTGTAGATAGATCCTTGGTCATTTCCTTAACTAATGCAATGGTTGGTTCGGGTAGTTTCCGCTTATCTTTTAATAAGGTTTCATTCATCCATAAGCCAAAGGACTTCCAATCGTTAAATTGACCTTTACTTTTATAGTATTGGAAGGTATGAGGAACGACTTCTACAGAAACACACAAGTTATCACGGTTAGGGCTATAGGCTTCCAATCTGTTAGCAGCAATATTTTCTACTTTCCATTCCCAAGTTTTTTGTTTTTCAGTAGACGATGTTACGGCCTCTGAAATCAAGTTTTTTGTGTTAATTCGCAGTTCTTCGTTGGGGGAGGAGATGATTTTATAACTGCTTTTTTCTATGGATAAATCGTGGTAAAAATTTGGTCTCCAAGCAGAAATAACTAAATTTTGATTATGCCTAATCTCAAATTCGTAACTGATGGTATAGGGGTAATTGATGTTGTTATACTGAAAGGACTTGACGCGATAATCATCAAAAAGACTCGATTCGGAACTTGCACTCTGATCCTGAAAGTCTTTCATTGAGAATTTTTTGATTGATTTACCGTCGGCATCAAATACCTCTCCTTTGATTTCTTTGATTTGCTTTGACTTATTGTAATAAAATGAAATTTCCCCATAATCATCACCGGATTTATTATGGATTGTAATCACGCGGTTGCCTGTCTCTACCATTTCTGTAGGTGATTTTATCCATATGGATTTATTTTCATCACGAACGGTGGCGGAAGCACGGCTTAATAGGTTCTTCGGAATTGAATTGCTGTCAAATTGAGCATATCCAGTAGCAATTGAAATAAAAAAAGTAAGAAAGAAAATAAGCAGCTTATTAATCATTTTTTTTAGTGAATTGAAAGTCTGTATTTTGTTGTTGAATAATCCTTGAGAAAAGTTCTTTTAAATGAAAGTATTCATCAGGCGAATACAAGGCATTATTTAAAAAAGTTTCTTGCCTAATCATGAGTTGATTGTTTTCAAATATAGATCGATAAGAAAATTTTGCTGCAGACTCAGGTAATACCAAGGACATGTTTTTTGGACCTCCACTTAGGTTGTATTTTTCTGGGATAGAAATATTAATATTATAGCTTTCATGCCTAGCGGCACCTAAATCCACATGAAATTTTCGCTCTTCCAGATTAAATGGGTTTTTAGTTGTTCTTTCGTAAAATATGGGGTTAAATAAGATTCTTGCCTCATTAAAATTATCTCTTAAATTCAATTCAAACTCGATCGTCTCTACCATAAAACTTTCTAAATTTTCGAGATTTTCAAGTTTACTGGATTTAATTTTGAAATTAGTCGTTTTTTCTATTAGTTTTTCTTCATACTCTTCAATCGAGTTATATTCTTCAATTTCAAATCTTTTTTGATAAGCTTCTAAACCGCTTGTTTGGATTCGGATATTTCCACTCAATATGCCCTCCTCATTTATTTTCCCTATAATATTGTAGAATGTTTTGGAGGGAACGGTATTAATCAATTCGATCCAGTCGGATTTATCTTTTGAATAGACTATGCGACCACGATCATTGATGGAGGAAATAGACAGTTCGCCAAATGGTAATAAGGATTTGGAGGCGTCTAATAAATAATCTTTTCCGTCAATCTTTGCTAAGCATAATACCCCATTAAAATCAGACATAACGGGGAAAATATAACTCGGAATTCCATTGTTACGCGTGGAAAATAACACAGGATAAGCTTCAATTTCTGCTGCCGATAGTGCAGCGATTAAACTAAAATTGATATCAGCGATATTACCCTTTTTTTGTTCGAGGGCTTTTTTTACACCATCTTGGGAATACTTACCTAAAAACTCATTCCAAACTATATTTTTTTGAATATAGTAATAGATCGATTTGGCTTGTTCTAATTTATTTTGATCCGCCTTAATAATTTCAGGAAGAATAGTTTTAAATGCTCCCTTATTTTTTATTTGTCCGCCAAATTCTTTGTCTGTCATTAGTTCTAAATCGATATCAGACCATTTTCTAGTGAAATTTTTAAATCCTCCATTCGCATCATGAAAGGTTCTCATTTCAAAATTTATAGACGAAATGTAATTTACTGGAGCCAACATAAAGGCCTCTTCTTTAAAGGCAGGAAGCTCCCTCATGATGTAAGTCATTTTAGAACAATCTTGACGCTGACCACCCCATAAAAAGTTTTTAGAAAGTAATTCAGATTTCTGGTCACTTAGGGGATAATGTCCTTTCAAATTGACGTTGTATTCAAAAACGGAGGGGATTACAGCAACATATTCACTGTATAATTTCGGTATATCACTCTGAAAATTCCATTTTTTAAAGTTATGTACATTGGGTGTGTAAAAACGGTAACTATATTCGATAATTGAATTGTTTTTGATGTTCGGTAAGGTAAACTTGGTCAGGTTCAAATATTCTGATGATTTCTCGTTGAATATTGCGCTTTTTTCCAAGTCAGTCGTAACAATAGTTCCATTTTCATAATTATAGGTTTTACCCTTTAATTCCCTTAGGTATTCAAACGTATTTCCATATTTGTACAAAGGGATTACAATATTTGCATCTTCAGACTCGTCTTTATTGAATATTTTGATACGTACATGTTTGATATGCGAAACCATCAATTGCCTTTCACTTTCCACATATTCTAATTCAGATCGTCCATATTCAAAAAGAACTATCGCATTTGCAGAAGTATCAATCAAGCTATGATCATTTGTGAATTGATTCGCTTCAATTTTAGGCATTGGTGAATCTTGGGCATAACCAATGGGACTCCAAAGAAAAGCTAAGATGAGAGTTTTTAAAAATTTCATACAATAATTGGTGATAATTAAGACTAAGTTAATAATATTATTTATCTAATAATTCAAGAATTTGAAATATTCCTTAATATATATACTGAATTCAATTTTAAAAACACAATTTACAGTATAGTTAATATAGAATTTAATGTTTTAATAAACTAATAGCTTAAATGACTAATAATTATAGGGAAACTTTAATTTTTATCATTCAGGAATTCTAAGGCCGAAGTTTATCATTCGCCTATTTTTAGAAGGCTTGGAATAGCCATCTTTTCAAAAATATGAAACCGATTAAACGTATTAACTAAGCTTCGAGCAACTGTTTTTCATAAAGTGAAGCGTATTCTTGTCCGATAGCTAATAATTGCTCATGCGTTCCTGATTCAATGATTCTGCCTTCATCTAATACTAAGATATGATCGGCATTTTTAATAGTGGAAATTCTATGTGCAATAATAATTGCTGTTTTTCCTGCCATGATTCGGCTTAGATTGTATAATATTTCTTCTTCAGTTTTTGTGTCAACAGCTGATAAGCAATCATCAAATATCAATATTTTGGGATCTTTAATGAGGGCTCTTGCAATAGAAACCCGTTGTTTCTGACCACCAGAAAGGGTAATGCCTCGTTCACCTATGTGGGTGTTAAATCCTTCTTCAAAGCCTTTTATATTATCATATACAGCTGCATCTTTTGCTGCTTGTTCTACATCGTCCATTTGGAGTTTGTCTAGTCCAAAGGCAATATTTCGAGCTATGGTATCTGAAAAAAGGAAAACTTGCTGCGGAACAAATCCGATTTGAGACCTTAGGGAATGTTGTTTGAGCTGCTGAATATCTAAGCCATCTATTTTAATCTGACCTTGGTCTACATCGTACATGCGTAGTAAAAGATTGGCTAAGGTAGATTTCCCAGATCCTGTTTTTCCAATGATAGCCAATGTTTTTCCAACAGGAATAGTAAAACTTACATTGTCAATGGCCGTTATTCCAGTATCTGGATAGGTAAATGAAATGTTTTGGACTTCTATAGCTCCTGATAATACGGGGGATTGTGTACCATCGACGATATCAGATTTTGTTTGAAGAAATTCATTGATTCTTTTTTGGGAGGCTGCAGCTCGCTGTATAAGCGAGGTGACCCAAGCCAAAGACATGGCTGGAAAGGTCAATTGATTTACATAAATGATGAATTCTGCAATATTACCAGCGGTGATATTGCCATTATTTACTTCCAAACCGCCAATATATACGGTTATAATGGTGCTGAATCCAACTAGAAAAATGATCAATGGGAAAAATATCGCTTGAACTTTAACTAGGTTTAAATTGATGGTCTTATAATGATCACTTTCTTTTTTGAAATTCTGTATAATATCTTCTTCTCTACTGTAGGATTTGATGACGCGTATGCCCGAAAATGTTTCTTGAACAAAGGAGGATAATTGGGAAAGCTGCCTTTGAATTCTTTCGCTTCTTCGGTTCATGACTTTATTCACAAACAATATGATGATCGATATAATGGGTATAGGGAGTAACGCGTAGGTAGCCAATTTCGCATTTACACTATACATGGCATAAATAATCATGATGGAAAGTACAACGGTATTAATCGCGTACATGATGGCAGGCCCTAAGTAATTCCGAACTTGATTTACATCTTCAGTGGCCCGACTCATTAAATCGCCAGTGTTATTTCGTCTATAGAACGCAAAATCTAATTGTTGGTAATGATCGTATATTTCATTTTTGATATCATATTCAATATGTCTGGAGGTCAGAATAAGTGTTTGCCTCATCATAAATAGAAAGATTCCTCGTAATAATGCAAGGATTAATACTACGGCACCGAAAAACAACAAACTATATCCAAATAAATCGTAAATGATTTTTTGGCGGTCAAAACCATCATACAATCGATATAAGTCTATGTTTTCTTTTACTAAATCGAAGGCTTCGCGAATGACTTGAGCAGGAAGAATGCCGAAATAATTGGAAATAATTACAAATATTACCCCAGGGATAAGTCGCCACCGATATTTGTAAAAAAATTTATTGAGATAGGCCAGTTCTTTCATCAAAACAAAAGTAAGGTATAATTTTAAATTATTTGACTTACAAGCCTCTGATGAATGTAATAGTTTAGCAATTATTAATATTTTCTATCAACTGCCAATAGAACTAAATAATTTCTTAATTTTGTAGCTGTAAATTTTTATTTTTTATGTTTAATGACTCTTCCTCTCTTTTTGATCTGATGCGCGTCTCAGACCATCAAAATATTTTTGTTTGCAATGATAAAGAAGTAGGTCTAAAAGCTATTGTGGCTATTCATGATACCACATTAGGTCCTGCGATTGGTGGTGTGCGGATGTTACCTTACAATACCGAAGCTGAAGCTATTGAGGATGCTTTGCGATTGTCTAAAGCCATTACTTATAAAGCTTCTCTTGCTGGCTTAAATTTAGGTGGAGGTTCTGCAATTATCATTGGAAATAATAGAACAGAAAAAACGGAAGTTTTAATGCGTCGTTTTGGAAGATTTATTGAAGGTTTAAATGGTAATTTTATCGCTTCTATTGACGTAGGTACAACTCAAAAAGACTTGGAACATATTCATGCAGAGACTAATTATGTTGCTGGATTACCAACATCGTTAAATGGCTCAGGAGATACCACTGTATTTGCGGCTAAAGGTGTTTTTTACGGTATTAAGGCGGCTATCAAAGAGCTTTATGGGGATGAGAATTTAGCAGGTAGAAAAATCGCTGTTCAAGGAGTAGGAAGTGTTGGAGAACATTTGGTTTCTTTATTAAGAGCGGAAAATGCGCGTGTTTATGTTTCGGATATGACCGAAGAACGTAAAATGAAAATTGCAGCTAAATATAAAGCGGAACCTATTACTTATTCTACTAGCTTCGAACTAGACGCCGATGTTTATGCACCATGTGCTTTAGGAGGCACTGTTAATCCGGATACTGTGGCCCGCATGCGATGTAAAATAATTGCTGGATCTGCCAATAATCAATTGTTGGAGGAAGAACGTACCACAGCACTGTTAAAAGAAAATAATATTTTATATACGCCTGATTTTTTAATCAACGCAGGAGCTTTAATAAGTTGCTATTCAGAATTGGAAGGTTATGGAGCAGAACGTACAGACCATTTGGTTAGACATATTTACACTGCGACAAGACATGTAATTCAGAAAGCAAAAGAAGAAAATATATCTACGCATCAAGCAGCTAAAGAGATTGCTGAAAAGCGTATTCTTGATATGAAAAAATTAAAATAAGTAGTATAATATCGTTCTTTATTCATACTCGTTCTTACCAATAATTTATGCTAAATAGAAGACACCTACGGGTAAAAGTCATGCAAGTATTGTATGCTTACAATTTGTCAGACGACAAAGCCATTGTAAACTTTGAGAAAGGTTTACTTAAAAATGTGGAAGAGGTAGATGAAATGTATATTTGGACACTCAACCTGCTGGATGAAGTTTCTGAATATGTATTAAAAGATGTGGAAGGCATTTCTAATAAATGGATACCTACAGAAAAGGATAAATCCTATACCTCAACAAAATTAAATACCAACACTTTCATTGAATCTTTACGTCAAAATAGAGCTTATCTTGAGAAAGTAAAGAAATTCAATGTAGATTGGAGTTATGATCCTGAGATTGTGCGTTCTATTTTTGCTCAATTGAAAGATTCAGAAGCCTATTTGGATTACTTAAAACTGGAAGATCGTTCTATCTCTGCAGAAAAAGACATCGTAAAGCATATTTTCAAAAAAATTATATTAAAATCTCCTGATGTTGAACAAGCATTGGAAGAGCGTTTCATTAATTGGCAAGTCGATAAGGAAGTGCTACAAGCGATGATTGCCAAAACTTTTAAAAATTTCAGCAATGAGGTGCCTTCAAAAAACAACCTTGCCGAATTAACACCTAGTTGGATTGAGGATAGGGATTTTATTCTTGATTTGTTAAAAGGAAGTATTAAATACGCTAAGGAATTCCAAGACTTAATTTCTGCTAAAACAAAGAACTGGGAATCGGATAGGATCGCATTATTAGATAATATTTTAATGCGTATGGCTATTACAGAATTAATTCATTTCCCAACGATTCCTGTAAAAGTGACAATTAATGAATATATTGAGCTTTCTAAATCGTTCAGTACGTTAAAAAGTAGTACCTTTATTAACGGAATTTTAGATAAAATATTAGCAGACCTAATCGCTCAAAAAAGAATTAAAAAAGAGGGTAGGGGTTTAATAGCATAATCTTAAACATATGAAAAAATTATTTTTTGGTTTTCTGTCTTTGTCATTTTTAATAGCATCTTGTAACCAATCGGCAGATGCGAATAAAGGCACTCAAGAAACAGAAAATGTGGACTCTACGAGTGCTTCTGATGGTATTGGCATTATGACTTTTAAAGAGTCTGAATTTGATTTTGGAAAAGTTAAAGAAGGTGAAGTAGTAAAACATGTATTTACTTTCGAAAACACAGGAAATCACCCAATCATTATTTCTCAAGTTTCTGCCAGTTGTGGCTGTACGACACCTTCCTACAGTACAACACCGGTATTGCCAGGTAAGTCTGGGGAAATTTCTGTAGAGTTTAATACGGAAGGACAGACTGGTCAACAACAAAAGATAATTACTGTTGCTTCAAATGCGGAGTCTAATATTGTAACTGTACAATTGAAGGGTCAAGTAGAAGCAATCTAATAACTTAAAACTATTAAAATTAAATAAAAATGATTTCAACTATTTTATTGCAAGCTCAAGGAAGTGGCTTGATGCAATTTTTACCAATGATTCTTATTGTGGTGGTTTTCTACTTCTTCATGATAAGACCTCAAATGAAAAAACAAAAAGACCATAAAAAATATATCGAAGAAATTGATGTGAACACTCGTGTTGTTACTACTGCAGGCATACATGGCCGTATTGTAGAAGTAGGCGATAAAACCTTTTTAGTAGATGTAGGTAATGGTGTAAAGATTCGTTTTGACAAATCTGCAATATCATTGGAAGCTTCTAAAGCTTTGAATACTGAAAAAACTGCTTAAGCTTTCGCTTAAGACTTTATAACAAAGCATAAAAAGAGCCGTATGATTATCATACGGCTCTTTTTATGCTTTTATAGGAATGTGTTTGGCATTTAAAGCACTATTGATGGTTTTGTTTGATCTCTTGAAGACTCCTTGTTCATTGCGTTAATTTACCTACCCATTCATCTGAATAGGCTATCAGCTGCTTGTTAAGGGACTAGGTCATTAGTCCTTTAGTCATGCAAAAGTTATTGGTTATAATACATCCTGATATAAAAAAAGGGCTGCATAAATGCAGCCCCTAACAGTCACCGAATGAATTATCATCGGTCTAGGCAGTTTTCTCAACTGGCTAAATGTTTTATTACTGATGATTCTATAAATCATCAGTAATAATTTATTTTGGAATATTAAATAATCGAACTTCAGACATTTGGAAATTAGTTCCTGAACGTAATTCCGTCATTGAAAAACGATAGTGCTTGTAAGCGGTATTGTTATCAAATATGAATGTTCTTGACTGATACCTATCTGTCCACTCTTCATTGGATCTTTGATCAACAGTAGTCCAGGTTTGACCATCTTGAGAACCTTCAATTCTCCAAGCTTTAGGATCTCGTTCTGGAGCATCATTTCCTGAAGTCATGCGGTATCCATTGACAATTTGAGGAACAAAATACTCAAACCTCCAGGAAAGATTATTTCCAACACCGCCTAAAAAGACTTTGGTTCTCGTGTTATTGTCAATTAGTTTTTTAGAACCTTCACCTCCATCTGGTCCACCTCCATTTTCATGAGAGATTGTGAAGGTATTATCTACATTAGTTATATCTTTAATTATACCTAATTCGGCAACTAATAGATTTAAATATGCGATAGATCCTTTTGGAGTCTTAATATTCAATTTAATCTCTTTAAATGCACCTGCATCAAAAGTTAATTCAGTATTATCCTCATTAGAGATCACCGGAGCAGCATTTGTATATCCATCTAACCAGCTAGTGCTTCCAACATTCATATTGGTCTCATAACTGATCTTTAACTTTCCAGCTCCTGCTGGAGCCGTGATCACATTAATTAAACTCGATGGATTAATTCGAATAGTTTCCTCACGTTGCGCCCAATAGCCATCTTCGTTTAGTACCACTAATTTCACATTAAATGTACCAGTATACAAGAAGGTATGAACGGGTGATGCTTCTGATGAGGTACTGTCATCTGCAAAATTCCATCGTACATCCTTATAGTTCGAAGATTTATTGGTGAACTTGTAGGTAAATGGATCATTAGGATCCACCAATTCAAACTCAAATCCAGCTGCTGGTTTGGGTGCCTCTTCAATGAGAACAGGTACTTTCTCTTCCTTTCCGCATCCACTTAATACAAGCGAGAAGAATAGGCAACAATAAAATATGTTTAAAAATTTCATAATCGTCGTATATTAATAGTTATGGGAATCTAACTAAACGCCACTCTGATGCTTGAAATAAGTTATTTCCTACATTTGAAGTAATGTTTAATCTAAATTGAGTAAAGGCCTGTGGAATATCGATATCAAATCGTTTTGTCAATAAACGAGTAGCAAAATCAACCCCAGACCTTGTATCTACTGTTGTCCAATTGACACCATCATTAGATCCTTCTAAAAACCAAGCATTAGGATCTCTTTCCTTTGCATCGCCCCCAGAAGTTAAGGTATAAGCACCGATTTTTTGTGGAGTATTGAAAATCAAAGTACACTGTAGGTCACCTGTAAAACTTGATTGGAGGAATTTACTTCCATAATTTCCATCGACCAATTTTAAAGAACCTTCATTTGAGTTTGGCCCACTATTATTGTCTCTATTTACAAAAAAGTTAGAACGATCTCCTGTAACATCAACTTCAACCACATTTTTGGAATCTATTAAAAGAATGGTATAATTCTTCTCAGGGTTAATTACATGTAGGGTGGAAGAAGCTAATTTTACTACAATAGCTAATTTATTGTCAATATTCTCATTGATCACTGACCATGGGATATCTAAGTTTAAATTTGCTGTTTTTGCATTGCTAGCTACCTGTACTCTAGCTGGTAAAGTATATTTACCAGTTTGTAATGGAACGGTGTTAGCTGGTAAAATACCTTGCGCAATTAAGCTAGCGATAGTATCTGTAGATGTTTCCACATCAACAAAAAATGTAGAACCTGGAAAGCTTGCCAAGCTAATACCGATAGGAATACTCATACCGGAAGAGGAACCTTCATAATTTACTTGGTTTTTAGCCTCTAAAACTTGTCCTGCTCCATTCACTAGCGATAAATAATGAATATCATCAGTGCTAATTAGATCAGATACTTTTAACACAATAACACCTTTGGCATTATTTGGATCGATGCTGTTTCCTTTCCCAGCATTGGTAATTCGGTAACCTATTACAATCGTTTTATCAAAATATTGTTCCACCTCTGTACGGGTAATTTTGATATTAAATTGCGTTGCATCTGATCCAAAATTTACTTTTGTAGAGTTCGGTAGAAATAGGGAGCCCGAACTAGCAACAACATGGGTAGCACCTAAATTAGAACTACTAATGTATGCTTCGGCAGCTTCTTGATCGACTTCAAAAGTCACCTCAAACGCTTTTGAAGCTGCATTACTCAACTTTAATCCTACTGGAATTGTTAGGTCAGTATTCGTTTTAATAATGTCACCTATAACAGTTCCTGAGCTCACCGAAGTTGGTGAGCCAGGTTGAATGTTGAATTCCTGTAATGTATCTTCACTACAACTAGCAAGTAGCAATGCAGATAATAAGCAGAGTGTTTTTATATGATTTAACTGTTTTTTCATAATGCTATTCTATTTATCGATCCAAACTCTACCATCCAATTGCCAGCTTGTTTGTCTTGGTACTTTTAACCAGCTGATAATTTGAGTGGCAATATCCAAATTTCTAGGCACCATTGCCGCCAGACTACTGGAGGTAGGCGCACACATATAATCATTTAAACGAGCGATAGGGTAGTTGTTACTTCCGGTAGTCAAGTGGTTACCTAATGGGCCGTCATCAAACAATTGATTTTGATCAGTACCCGTTAAAGGCCAGTTTCCTGCCAAGAATCCATAATAAGGATGATTTGGAGATACACCAATTTCACAGCTGAATTGTTTAACTACATCAGGTGAAAGTGCAGCCTTCCAAATTTTAACATCTGCAACATAAGCATCGGATGCCCAACCATTCTTATTGGGTAGATAGCCTACACGTAGCTTGGCAGCTGAGTTAATCGCCCCCCAACCAGTAATATTACCTTCTTTAGACAATTCACCATTGGTGTATAAACGCACTGTTCTGACTCCATCTTTAGTACTTCCTGTAACGGTAATGGAATTCCAAGTGCCTCGATTAAGATTTTTATCAGCTTTAACTTCACCAGTTCCTTTATCACCTCGAGCATTGAATATCCAAGACTCTCCAGCTAGGTGAATGACCCAACCAATACCGTCTGTTTCCCTATCCCAATCGGATTGCCAGTGTAGTCTTTTTCCAACTACAGATGGATAACTAAAACTATAGGTATTATTTGATCCTTTATTCTTTTTGATTTTAAATTCAATGGTAAAATCATTTAAGCCTAAGTTGAAGACATCATTATCGCCTTCATTCAGTTCTGCGTAATTCTGACCTTTAAACAACATAAAATCACCAATATATTTATTACCTATAAATGGCTTCCCTACATATTTAGAAGTAAATTTAGGGGTATACATTATTGTGAAGGTATTTAGATTGGGATTACTAAATATCGTGTTATCATTTTGATTATCTGGAATTTCCGCAAATCCACCTTGGCTAGAGGTAATCACTACCAACCAATTTTCTTTATCAAAATTACTCCGACTTCTTAAACCTGCTAATATTTCACCAACTTGTCCATCAAATTTTTCAATACTTGCTTTGTAAGTAGGGAAGGAGTTATCATAACCTACTTCTTTTCCTGCAGTTTCAATATCTGTAAAATGGGCAGTTACAAAATCAATATCTTCAGCCTTAAGCTGATCCACTGTTTTTGTGGTTACATCGGCATCATTTTGAGCGCTTACTCCTGTAATACCAGTTGCATATTCGTCAATGAATTGGGAAGATGGGCTGACAATACTCATTTTAGCATCTTCATTTTCCTGAAGTATACGTTTAAATACCAAAGGATAATCTTCCAATTTATTTAACGAGTAATCATTATCCCGAACACCGTGTTTAGTATAATTTACACCAGTTAATATATTAGTCCAGTTAGATTGAATAGCTAATGCATTCTCTTCACTTAATGAAACCCACGAATAAATGGAGTTTGGTATTATTGAATTTAAGTTACTAATGTTAGCAGTTCGTACCGATTCACCCCTTGCTCCGTCAGCAATGATGAGTAAAACTTTCGGTTTACCATATAATACATCCACATTTTCTTCACCAGTCTCTGGGAGAATCTTACTAAATTCTTCATTGCACGATTGAGATAAAACAGCAACCGTAAATAGCATGCAACTTAGAACTATCTTGTTTATCATCTTTTTCATAACGTTCATTTATTCGATAATTAATCGGATAATATTTTGAGGATTATATTCATCAAATTTTGAGAAGTATCCAATTAACAATAGTGCGCGTCGGCCATCATCAGATTGTGTTTCTACCACTTTAGATAAACTGCCATTCAGCATTCCTGTGGTATTTAAACCTGAAGCTAGTTGACCACTACTATCCAAAATCATAAATCTTTTTCTAATGATTCCACCGTAATTATTAAATTGTCCACTTACTACTATTAGGCCATCATCTAATTGTTGAGCGAATGATGGACTTCCAGTATCAAAAACTTGAACTTTAAAACTATCATCAATAGATCCATCGGAATTAAGCATGACCATTTTTGGAGTATTTACCCCATTAAATGATCTGAAATCCCCAACAAGAATATATTTCCCAGTTGTTTCATTATAAGATACATTCGATATTCTATAGTTAGCACCTTCGCCACCGACATTAAAGGATTGGTCTATAGTACCATTAGCATTTAACCTCGTAATGTATCCAACAGGAGTATTGTCAAACCTGTTAAAATTACCGTATACTAATAATTTTCCTTTTAAGGTTCCTTCCTCATGGAAATAAGAATTTACGTTTCCATTAGCACCTGGCAAAGCAGTGTTGTTATTGAATCGGTAAGTTTTATCTAATGTTCCATCTAAGTTCAATCGAGCCACATTTCTTATTTCGGTACTATCCAAAATTACCGAGTCACGGGTTTCCATAAAATTTGGTTTTCCGTATATTCGATTAATATGGTATCTGAAATTTCCAACAGCAAGAATTTTGTTCTCGTGGTTGTAAATTTTATTCACAGAACCTTCAAAACCTCCATTAAATGTTGGATAATATTTGATAGTATCCGTTTGGTCAGGTCTTCTAAATGGAATAACTGGCATGGTATCAATTTGTCCAGCTACATGGATTCTGGTTAAGTTGGAAATATTATCTCGACGTTGATCGTAACCAGAAAATGCACCACCTATATAATAATGATTTCCAATTTGTACCAAGGAATTTAAACTTCCATTAGCACCTGTTCCTGTTCTCCAGCTCACATCATAATTACCATTTTTATAAGTTCTAACCAAGCGATTAATTGGTTTTACCAAACCTCGATTTTCGTAATTAGTAAATGAACCTACATAAATAATTTTATCATCAGGAGTTTCAAAAAGATTGTTAATTCCATTATTAGTACCTATTAAAGCTTGCCAGCTAGGATCTATTTGAATCTTTCCAACTACATCAAACTCAGGTCCATAGACTACAATATCATCCACATTGATAAAGGTTATTCCAGAACTTGCAAATTCTGGGACTTTAACTGTCAGATCTTGGTCTGTTACTGAAATGATCTCTGCGATTTGGCCATTAAAGAAAAACTTTAGTTTTTCCCGAAAGGCTAAAAGGCCTGTTGCTTTAATTTTCACTTCTGTTCCGGGAGTTCCAACAGATGGACTTGGCAATTGTGTTCTTTCCATCACAATGCCTATTGCCTGCTTGCCCTCTTCGTAAGGATTGCTGTGAAACTCTATTTCCTTATTACAGGAAGAGAGTGCTAATATAAAAGCTAATCCTAAAATATTGAATAGATTTATCTTCATGGGTTACCTCTTACTTTCTAAAATATCGTTAATAATTTCCCATGATCCATTATCCAAGCCGAATGAAGACTTCGTGTAATTTAAAACATGGATTACTCCGTTATTGGGTTGTATGTCTGAACTTGAGACAGGGATCTGCCAAAAATTATTTGGATTTGTTTCGTCAGATATATAATTTAAATTCAATTGACGATACCCCATATATTTTAACCTGCTAGTTTCATTACCGTTTCCGTCATATTGGATAACGTCTTGGTATTCAACACCTATGTTCGTTATATTTCCTGCAAAGGAAATGTAGTGTTGCCCCGGGAAGGTGCTTATTAAAGAATAGTCTATTTGAGGATAATCTTTTAATAAATTCTTTCCTCTAAACATATATTTTAATAGATGATTTCTCCAAATCGCGGAATCTACATCAGACAAGTTTTTTATGGTATCTAATCCTAGTCCAAATAATTGGGAGTTCAATCCACCTTTTTCTAATGAACCTATTAAGTCTTTAATATCAGGATCAGATGGAGCAAAAAATGTAAACTCGTCATTTTTAAACGTCTCTTCTAAGCCTGCTAATCGGATTATTTGAGCAATTGTGTCAAACAGTACAGGTTTAGAATCCATATAATCTAAAATACTCCCGTCAAATTTTGCTTGTGCTTGACCTCCATCTGAATAATATTCGTCCTTACTACAAGAATACATTAGGATACTTGTACAAAGAATGAAGACTATTGTTTTTAATGTGTTTTGTATGTTCATAACCTATCTTCCTATAGTTGTCCAATACTCATTTAATTTCATGTCTGGATTATAGTTTAGTGCACTTCGGTTAATCGGCCAGGTCCAACCACCTCTATTGAATTGATCTAAACTTAAAGGAGACATAGTCCATTCGGGGCTCATGATTCTTCTAGTTCTCACCAGATCAAAGTAACGATGCCCTTCTCCAATTAATTCACGACTTCTTTCCAAGAAAATAAAATCCTTTAATCCAGATTCTCCTCCTGAATAAGGAGTTGCCTCTGCACGATTTCTTACAAGGTTTAAAGCCCCAATAGCCAATTCAGTTCTACCTAATTCCGCACAAGCTTCAGCATACAATAAAATGGCATCCGAATAACGGAAAATAGAGAATGTATTATCTGGGTTTTTATCTTCATTACCCGAAGCATATACGTTCGTACCAAACTTCCGTAATACGAATTGACCATTATCCGAGATAATATCTTCAAACCACATATCCCTTCTTTTGTCTGCTACATCATCTGGGAAAATTTGGTTCATGTAAGTTGAGATAAAGTAACAATGGCTTACTTGGTTCGTATATCTAGGAAACTTATAAGGCCAACGTAAGAAATGATCCCAAAATGGAGCTAATGCAGCGACATCATCTCCGTAATTGATACTACGGTAAAATTCAAATAAGGATTCTTCACTTCTTCCTTTTGTTACAATAGCCCAATTTTGATCCGTAAAAGGTTGGATTAGCTTATGCTCACGACTATCAATTAATTCCTTACCTAAATCCGCAGCAGCAGTATAATATGCCGTTTTGTTGTTCTGATCAAAACTTGCATTCCACATGTTCATGTGCATTAATAAAGCAATCACCGCTCCTCTAGCCGGTCTAGCTCCGCGAAGGGAAGCATCATTATAGGCCCAAGGCAAATTGTTTTTTTCCGGAAGTAATTCAGCTATACAGTTATTCAGAACCGTTACCATGTTTTCACGACCCTGAGATTTAGCATGGTAAGCATCGGTATAGTAGACCACATCTCCATACAAACGAACCATCCAGAAATAGGTAAAACAACGTATGAATTTAGCTTCAGCAATGTATTTAGTCGTTTCTGCAGAGCTTAAATCAGGAATTCCTTCCTCTAATTTATCCAATAAGATATTGACGCTTTGAATAACTTGATAATACTTGGTCCAATCGGTAATGGCATTAATATTATACCAAGAATAGGTGCTATTATTGATGGCTTCCATAATATCATTTTTACCGAGTACTTCGATAACTCTTCTTGCATCTAAATTATTAGCCGTTGGCGCTACAAAAATTTCTCCGGATCTAGCTTCACCTATTGCACCCATCACCCATGTTTCATTTATTTTCTCAAAAAACTTACTATAGGTAAAGGCTAAATTACTTTCTACATCCTCTACTGTTTTATAGTAGTTATTTCCTGTCAAACGATCTATCGGTTCTACGGTTAGGTAATTTTTACAGCTTAAACTGGCAGAAGAAATCAATATTCCTAAGCCTATTGTCTGAAGTTTATATTTAAAAAATCGTTTCATAATATTAAAAGCTAAGATTTAAACCAAGATTGTAGGTACGAGGTACTGGGTATCCATCTGTCATATCTCTTCCTAAACTGGATACGTTTTCTGGATTTGGACCTGAATACTTAGAAAATGTAGCCACATTATCTAAAGAACCATACACTCTTAATCGTTGAACACCAAAACGACTTAAAAAGTCTCTATTAAAATTGTATGCAAGAATGATGTTATTAATTTTGAAATATGAACCATCCTCTAACCATAGCGATTGATCACTTCTTAATGGTCTGATATTATTCATTCTAGAATAATCGTATGCATAAGGGTATTTTGCTACATCGCCTGGTTGTCTCCACATATCGATATCATTTAAAGGGACAACGGCATTTCTTCCGAATGGATCACCCATCAAATTCATTCTACTTGCTAAGGCTGTATTTATAATGGATCTCCCTGCTGTATAAGAAGCATAGAAAGACAATTGGAAATTTTTGTATTCAAATGTATTTTGCAGACCACCTGTCCAATTTGGTTGGGCAGATCCTGTTCTTGCATAATCACGATCATCTAATATATAATCCCCATTTCTATCTTCCCAAATTGGATCTCCTGCTTGGAAGTACGTTCCATCAGCAGTTCTATACCTTAAGCCTGTAACTGGATCTACTGGTACATCTTCATCTCTACTGTATACGCCATTATTTATTAACATATAATTGGAAAAAGTCGAAGTACCTACACGATTCACGATATGCAATCCTTCATTAGTAGCATCCCATTTAATGTATTGACCTCCATAACTAGCTGGTAATTTTAGTAGCATATCTTTATTATATGCACCATTTACGGATAAAATCCAATTAAATTGACTTTCACTAGGCATTGGACGAATATTGATCGCAAATTCATGACCGTAATTTATTATACCTGCATCATTGGAATATAGTTTAGAAAATCCACTAGTATTATTTAAGAAGGATTCAAATAATACATTATCTACTTTCTTATAATACGTATCATAAACTAAAGTAATTTTATTGTTAAACATGTTTAAATCCAAACCCACATTATATTGCATAGATGTAATTGGTTTCAAAGATGGATTTGGAATAAAATTGTAATCGATACCTATACCACGTTCTTGATTATAAAAACCAGATATATTATAACGTCCATACACACGTTCTAATGAACTGGATGGCATTACATTGATACCCCAAGTCGTTCTTATAGCAGCTTGGTTGATCCAAGGCAATGACTTAATCCATTCTTCGTTATGCGCATTCCATTTTAATCCAATCGAAGGATTCTTCGTGTATAAATTTTCGAATCCATTGATGGATGAACCGTCCATACGATAGGTTAAATCCAAAATGTAGCGCTTTTTATAACCATAATTTGCTGCAAATGCAAAGGAAGCTGCGCGTTCATCTGTGAAATTACTTAATACACCACCACCTCTTGAAAAATAGCCATCATAACCCAAAGGACCTTCGAATTGATCGTTTGGTGTTCTTTTTTGTAGTGTTGCAGTATTTAACTCTTGGACATGTCGAACCTCATTGAATAAGTTGAAGAAAATATCATGAGTCTCTGCAAAACTTTTCGCAAAGGTCATGGAACTACGACTATATAATTGAGATCGTCTTCCAGCGTAAGAATAGACTTCTGAGAAAGAACCTGAAGATGCCGCAGGTGAAAATTTCTCTTCATTTCCAGAATTAAACTCATAACTCAAGGCTGAATTGATTCTTAAACCTGGTAATATTTCAAAACCCGCCTCCATATAAGGTCTAATTGATTTCGAGCTGTTATCATTTTTAGTCCGTATAGCTCCAATGTAATCTGCAGATGCATTATAAAATCCGGGAGGAGGTAATAGGGTAGAGGACATACCACCAGATGCTACACCTGTTTGCAAAATTCCTGTTCCATCTCCTTTACTTTGCTTTCCTAAATTGGCAAATACCTGTCCTGTAAAATTGAATTTTCTAGAAGGTTTATAATCCATTCGTAAGTTAGCAGAATAACGTTTGAATCCCGTATTTCTAATGATACCGTTTTCTGAATAATAACCTAAGTTACTTTTGTAAGATAACATTTGATTACCACCATCTAAAGTCACGTTATGACTTTGGTTAAACGTGTTTTGATAGTATAAATCTTGCCAGTTAGTGGAATTATTAAAATACGAATTTAAACTATCTGCTAACATAGGGTTATTCATAATTCTGTCTATTTCCGATTGAAACCGCGCATTATCTATAATTTGGAGTAGTTTTAAACGACGCTCCAAGTTACCACCTAGTGTTTCTCTAAGTTTTGGTGGAGTTTTAAGGAAGGTATTATTTACGTAGGATATTCTCGGAACTTCTGAATTTCCTTTTTTGGTATTGATAATAATTACCCCGTATGCACCTTGAGAACCGTACAAGGAAGTTGCCTGAGCATCTTTCAATATCTCAATACTTTCCACATCTTCTGGAGGTATCATTGAAAGTGGGCTAATGCCTGGTCCTTGTTGCTGTAGACCAAACTCTGAAGCTCTGTCAGCATCCATAGGTACCCCATCAATAACATACAATGGTGAAGTTGGCATCAACACTGATTGGCTACCTTCTCCAGCCGTTCCTAAGTTGGAAAGACCACGAATCTGTGTAGATCCTCTAAAACCTGGTGCTCCGGTATTCACCTGAACATTTAATCCTGGTACTTTACCTTGCATCAATTGTTCTAAGTTTGCCGCTGGAACATCTCGGATGTCTTTTTGACCTAATGTGGTAGAAGCTCCTGTGGACGATTCTTTAGAACGTGTTACATAGCCCCGTACAACAACTTCCTCTACCGCATTATCAGTTGAACTCATTTGCACTGTTAGGGTAGTTTGATTGGGCTTGATGGTCACTCTTTTTTCAGCAAAGCCTACGGCCTTAAATAAGATTACTGTATTGGGATTTACCGAAATTGTAAAATTTCCGTCTGGGTCAGAGGCCGTCAGCGCTCTACCCGTAGTGACATTGATAATGGAAGCACTACTTATTCCATTATTGGATTCATCAACAATTTTACCCTTGACTTGCAAAGCTTGCCCAAAAGCTGCTTGTGCTGAAAAGAGTACTATGATAGTGAATGCGAATATATTGCTTAATAATTTCATAGAAGGTTTCATTTAATCATCCTCAAATTTTGGATTGTCATTACGGAAATGGAAAATAATCTCCCAATCACCTTGCTTAAATATTCTAAAATCTAGTCCTAGATTGGCGCGTTCACGAACCCCATTCCTTGCCATTCTCGAATAAGCAAATTCTACTCTTGCATGATCTCCATTGACATAATCTGTCCGGTAATTGGTTAATGGAATAGGATATGCGACATCATATTGTACATATTCTGTATTTACAGTTTTATTAAATCCGTGAACCAATAAATCCCATTTGGTTTCATTGAATTTCAATGGATTAATAAATGTACCGTCTTTGGCCATAAACTTAAACCGCAGATTGTTCCCGTTTCCACCTTCAAATTTTCGAATATACACCACAATATCTTTCCGCTCTGAATTATTCTCTAATCTTCGTTCCGTTTGTTCACCAATTAAATTTGTACTAATCCATGCTGGAATAATATAATCTTGTTTACTTGGATCTTTAGGACTTTTCGGGTCTGGAGCGACTCCTCCTGTATACGGATTAATATCGGTTGAAGGAGAATAATCGCGTTGGAACCATGGTATTAATTGAAAATCCTTTAAAATCTTGGATCCACCTGTATTCGTTATTTTTATATCAAAAAATCGAATATCCTGAGTTTTTAATACCGTATCTACTGGTCTTGGTGCGATTAATTCATTGGAAGAGGACCCCCATAGAATAATTCTTCCTAATGAATCTATTTCTAAAAGAGATTTATTCACCAATTTTCGCTTGGCCTCAATTTCTGCTAAAGAATTTTCCAAACCATCATATTCCGTAATCCACTCGTAAGTCGGTACCTTTTGGAAAAGATCAGTAACGGGTCTTCCATCACCATATCGAGCGTTGATAATTTCAAATTTTAGTGGTAATGTTGAATTATTTGGATTTAATGTACTAAACAGGTTAGTACGACCTAAAATAGGCTCTAACACTAAATTATCATATTTTATTTCGTCACTAATAAAGTCTCGATCTTCAGGAAGATTATAGATATCTGTACATGATCCAAGTAATCCATAACTGGCCAGCAGAATACCCATAAATCGTAAGCTATTTTTAATTTTCATAATTTATCATCTGCTTTAGGGTTAATCATTTGATTTATAATTCATGCTCCAATCCGCTAATTGGAATAAATTCCCATTACGTAATCTCAACACTGTCAATCGGTAATGTTTATACGGTACCGTATTATTAATCCAGAACACGCGTTGTTGGAACCTTCCTGTAAACTGTTCACCAGCTCTGGAATCTAAAGTCGTCCAATTGCTTCCATCGTTTGAGCCCTGGATAATCCAATCAGCTGGATCTCGCTCAGGCGCATCATTAGCAGAAGTAAGGGTATAAGCATTCGAAATAGATGGTTCATTTAATTCTGCATTCATCCAAGCTGAACCAAAATCACCTAATAAGAATTTCGTTTCTGCATTACCATCGAATACATATTTAGATGCTTCAACTGCATTAGGACCATTTGAATGTTCTCTAGAAGTTGTAAATACCCCACCCACAACTTTAAATAAATTCGGCGGTGGCGGTATATAAGTTAAACGTGTTACGAAATCATTAAAACCAAATACATGGCTTGTATTTATTACGTGGATGATTCCGTTTTTTGCTTCAATGTTTATCGAAGAAGTATTCGCTGTTACCCAGTTTCTATTGAACTGACTATTTTTAGTGTCTGCAAATTCAATGATCTTTGGTCCTCCTTCTAAAAATCCAGCAGAATTGGCATTCACCAATTTCGCATTCATACGTCTACCATATTTGAAATCAAATATTCGAAGACCATCTTTAAATTCCATTGAATCACTTAAAAAGGCGCCTCTAATTATATAATTAGAAATCATCGTGTCTAATTGTTTAAGTTCAACATTAGATAAGTATTCTAATGGTTTATCCGCTTCCCTTCTCGTATTGTTTAAGTTTTCAATAGCAATTTGAAAGTTCTGGTTAGTTGGGGCAAAGAAAGTGAGGTTGGAGCTATCTTTTAATATTCCAATGTTTTCTGTGCGTTCTAAAACTTTTATTAGGGAGTCAAAGACACCCGGTTTACTTGCTAGGTATTCAGCGATTGTGCCGTCGAATTTTATTTTTTGAACACTTTGATCAAAGTATCCTTTATCTTTCGCACAAGAGCCAAAAATGACCAGTAGCAGGAAATAAAAATATGATGTATTTATTTTCATGACTTTACTAATTTATTTCCAGTATTCGTTTTGAATTAATTCCTTGTTCTCTGTGAGTACATTATTTGCTAAAGGCCAAAAAATTCCATTTTCCGCTATTAATTGTTTTAAGGAAGATTGTTCAGATTTTAATTTAGCCTGACGGATAAGATCATACCAACGATGTCCTTCACCCATCAACTCCCGATTACGTTCTTTAAAAATAGCATCCAACAATTCCCCATGTTGCTGAGAAGAATAATTGGTTAAACCTCTACGTTCTCTAAGCATGTTTAAGATGTTAATAGCCTCGGTTTGTTCTCCTAATGCCACAAGTGATTCCGCACGCAGTAAATACATATCTTCTAATCTTGTAAACACAGTAGCACTCGTATACATTCGGAAACTTGGATCAGTAACGCCACCCATAATGACTTTTATTTTACTAAAAATTGGATATTGTCCATTAAAATTTCGGAAGTAGTATTCTGTTGTTGGATTTCCGAGCGTATCAATGCTAAAACGCTGATCTGTAGGTTCATCGAAAAAAGACAATATTTTATCTTTTGGAAAGTACATGTCTGGTGTACTTTTATTTACTACCGGAGATGCTAAGGTTAATTCTTCAATATGTCCAGTAAATGAACCTTCCACATGCGCCCAAACATGGCCAAAAGCTAATAGATGGTTATTGTTTTTATCGTAGAAAAACCCATTAGGACTTTGTAAATTTTCTGTCTGTAACAAGCTTAAGCTACCTCTAGATTGATTGTCAAGGACAAATTTGCTATACGCAGCGGCATCAGGATAGTTTGCTTGCCAAGCAGAAAGATGTGCGAGTACAGCATAAGCCGTCAATTTTCTGGCTAATGCTCCATCCCAACGAGAAGCGGCTTCATTATAATAATTTCCTTGTTGTTGCTCATCATTTGAACTATACTTGTATGGAAGCATTGCCGCAGCTGCTCTTAATTCCAATTCTGCCCAAGCAAGTACTTTCTCTTGATTTTCTCTTATTTTACTTTCAAAACCACCTTCTTTAGAGGAAGTAATCAATGGTACATCTCCCCAAATTCGAACCATATAGAAATAGGCAAATGCGCGGAGAAACCTCGCTTGCGCAATATCAACTTCCATGTTATTATTGGTATAACGTGGGTCATTGTTTTTTACTTCTATTATTCGTTCGATAAAGATATTGGAAGCATTAATGACAGCGTACCACCTTCTCCAACTTTTAAGATCATTCATTACTCCAAATGAAGCATTTAAATCATTGTTGGAAATGGCTTTTAAATCTTGCCTTAAGGGAATAGAATAGTCACCTGAACGCACCTCTCCATAAAGCCAATGTGCATTGTGATCGTTCATTGCGGCCTTGGTAAGACCATATATACCCATTAATGCGGCTCTGGAATCCTCCATATTTAACCACATATTTTCTTCCGAAACAAGGCGAGAGGAATTCACATCCAGCATCTTTTTGCAGGAACCAAATAAAATGGTTAAAAGTAAAAGTATTATATAATTAATTTTCATGATTTCCTCACAGTTTAAGTTTAAATCCTAATGCAAAGGTTCTAGGCAATGGCATACTATAGCCATTATCATAACCTAAGTAATTGACTAACTCTGGATCTCTTCCCGAATATGAGCTCACGGTAAATAAATTATGGGCAGTTAAGTAGAGGTATAAATCTCCTCCTTTGCCTAATTTATTTTTTATAATGTCCTTCATATTATAGCCCAAACTAACCGTTCTTAATTTTAAAAATGATCCGTTTTCTAGGAATAATGTTTGATTCTCTTGGTATGGACTAACTGAACTCCAAGGGTTATAAAGGGGATATTTTTCATAATCTCCTCTTTTTTCCCAATAAGTGATTTCTTTGATGGAATTAATATTACTGGAGTTTTCATTTTCAATGAAGTTAAAACGATTAGCCATTTCTTGGTTAATGATCTTACGACCTAGGTTGAAATAGAAATTTAAATTAAGATCAAAGTTTTGATAAGCGATGTTATTGTTCCATGAACCAGATAATTTAGGGATGATGTTCCCTTTAAGCACTTTATCTTCTTTGGTGATTTTGTTATCTTTATTTGTATCAGCCCAAATAGGATCTCCAGCTTTTAGCGTAATGCCATTATAAGTCATTTTATCACCCGCTGCACCTGGAACTTCTTGATCTGTATTGTAGATGCCAGAATTTTCATATACCCAAAACGCATCGATTCGTTCGCCAATTTTTAACATTCTATTGCCAATTTCGACTTGTTCAAGGCCATTTGGTAAGGCTAGAAGTTTATTGTTGTTGACGCCTAATGTAAGCCCTGAGTTCCATTTCAAAATGTTATTGGACACAAGATCTGCACTCACACTAAGGTCTAAACCGATATTACGAACATCCATACCGCTCGCATATTCGTATTGGTACCCAAACTCTTTCTTGCCTGGCAATAACACTAATTGTTCTTTGTTATCTCGGATATAGGCATCTAAACCTAGTTGAATATTATGTTCCTTGAAACCTAAATCAACACCAATATTTGCCTGATCTAAATAAGACCAAGGAATATCATAACCTACCCATCCAACATCATATGGACGAACTAGAACTGCAAAACCATTATAGCCAGGTAATGTAGCATTACCAGTATAACCAATGGCTGAAGTGTAACTAGGTCCTTGTGAATAGTTGTCATAAACATTGTAAACGCCCAATCGACCAGCACTAGCACGAATGCCGAAATTGCTAATATGATCTTCATCCTGGAATAATGCTTTTTTACCATTCCATCCTAAGGATAGGCTAGGGGAGAAAAACCAGCGAGAAGTTGGTTGCGCATTAGACGAACCATCATAGCGTAAGGTTACATCGGCTGTATAAATCCCGTCGTAGGTATAAGATGCTTTTCCATGGAAATTTACCATATTGTGTTTGGTCCTATCCAAAAATTTATAAACTAATTGTCTTGGAAAAGCTGTAGGATTCAAATAATTATCATTTCTAGGATTAGATTCTAATAAGTTAATTTTAATAAAATCATTAACTCCTTTAAATGCATACGCGTAATTATATTTATAACTATCCCAAATTAAGCTGTTTCCTAATTCAAAAAAGAAATAATTGGCCCCATCTTCGATATCATAGTTCAATTTATTATTAACTATCATTCGTTGATTGTATCCATAATAATTGGAAGCGAAATTATTATTTTCTAAAATGGTACTTGGATAAAAAATATCCCGGTAACCTTCATTATAGTCTATACCAAATTGACCTGTATAGCTAAATCTGTCGAATTTTAGACCTAATTTGAAAAATCCTTCTAATACATTATTGAAGTTATTATCAAAACTTTTGTCGAATTCATTCAAGTACGACCCATAAACATCTTTATTTGGAGCAAGAGGAGCACTTAAATCTGGTAAATAGCCCATCATTGCAAAACGATTTCTCAGGTTTTTATTACGATCCCGATTCAACTTAGAACCATTGACCATGGTTTCGAAATTTAGCCATTTGAAAGGTGTCAATGTTAAATAGAATCGTGCATTGTATTTATCTAGTTTCGTAGCATCAGCAACTCCACTAGAACGAACATTACCTAAAGAAAACTGAAAACTAGCTTTCTCACCGCCTCCTATTATATTGGCATTGATACCATGATTTGCAGCTGCTCCATAATAATGATCGGTCCAGTTCGATGGTCCATAATAATTATTATTTAAGGAATCACTTAAGTAAATAGGGTATACATCATCATCATTATACCGTCCATTGCTGGTGTACAAATCATAAAACTGATTTCGGAAAGCATTTTCGTATGCCCCATTGATGGTGGTCACCGATGGTCTAGCCGACATGCCTAAGTAACTATTGATCGTGATAATCTTTTGTTGATTTCTTGGTTTACGTTTTGAAGTAATTTCAATAACACCATTTGCCGCTAAGGGACCATAAATGGACATGGTCGAAGCGTCTTTCAAAACGCGAATACTTTCGATATTATCGATTTCAAAATTCGCTAGTAAATTCGTTTCTGGTCCAATGCGTTCGATATCATAGTTTTGAATGTCAAATGCAAATGGATGATCACCAATTAACGGAACCCCATCAATTACGACAAGGGGTTGTGTACCATAAATATCTCTGGTACTCATTAATGGTTTACTCAATCCTCGAATAAACATGGGCATGTTGCTGCCTGATTCTCCAGTAGGTTCGCTGACATGAACACCTGGTAATTCCCCTTTAATAAATTGCTGAAGACCATTCCCCGTTACTAGACTCGTGTTTTTCATGGATTTTATTCCATTAAATTTAGGCAAGTTGAACTCGTAAACAGCTTTCACTCCAAAGGTAGAATCAGTTTTTGCCGTATCCTGGTAGGCGACGTTGTGGTAGCTGAGCTTGATAGCATAGGTGTTTCCTGAGGCTAACAGCATCAACATCATGAACGTTTTGAACTTCCATATTACACTCATAGTAATACTGATTTGATTTGGGTTAGTAATAATTTATAATGTTTAGTTTTTTAAAGCATACCTGCTTTATCAATTGATTTGCTGGTTAATAGCAGTTTTGTGCGTAAAAAATAGTTACATATACGTTTTTTTTATAGGTATATAAATCACTTATTCACCAGCGAAAAGAGGCTCTTTTGTTGGTAAAATCGTTTTAGCAATTCTTTCGTGAAAGGTACAGCCTAATCTTATAAGGCTATATTTTGGCTGTTTAATTTAAACTAGCTGACAGGGAATTTTTTGAGTAAATAATTTCTTTTCATAGGTGAACTGTTTAATTTGTTAATTAATGGTTTTTGTAAAATAAAATAGCTGCTAAGCTGTTTATATTGGTTTATAATTTCATTCGCACTTGTGTATTGCGACTTAACCTAATTTAAAAAAACTGGTTATTTTTTTTAAAAAGGTAGGGAATAGAATTTAAGCAACTGGCTCCGTCCATTCTCTTTTTCGCAAAAAAAAATCCAATGAAAGGTTATTTCATTAGATTATATCTACAAAGTAGTTCTTCAATTTGCTGTATCATCTTTTCTGTTTTAGTGTTTATTTTTCAATGGTTAAAACTAATTTATAAATTAAAAACGTTTTAGCAAACTTTTTTTAAAAAAAAATCCATTATCAATACAATTTAATTAAAAACTGTAATTGAATAACCTTGATTGTAACAGCTAAGATAAGCAGATAAGATAGTTACACTTTATTTAGTTCCCATGATAGGATCCTATTGATCTTATTTCCTTGATGCATTTGAGTAACTGTAATACCTTTAATGTTGTGGTATTCCAATACTGCCTTCAATGGTTTTAAATTTTCTTTGTTCGAAACTAATGAACTACAGATTCCAATTTGATCTTTTAATTGTATACTCTCACTAATAAGTTGAGTAATAAATTTCTTTTCACCACCAGTGCACCAAAGTTCATTCGAAAGTCCTTGGAAATTTGCATTAAAATTATCTTCTGTCTGGTGTAATTTTTTGTTTTTCTTGACTACCGTTGCTAAATAATCTTCTTTAGACTTGTAAAACGGCGGGTTACACATAATCGCATCAAAATACTCTCCAGGAAGAATAACCCCATTCAATATATGTTTTGGATTCTCCTGTTCGCGCAATTGAATAACTTTATCAAGACCAGGATTTCTGCTTAAAATTTTACCGGCATGAATTAATGAAGCTTGATGTACTTCGGTAGCGACAAATGACCATGGATAGGAGCGTGTACCCAAAATTGGATAAACCAAACTGCTACCTGTACCAATATCTAAAATTTTTATTTTTTTATTTTCCTTTGTCCCAATAAGGTCTGCTAAATAATGAATATAATTTAACCTTCCTGGAATTGATGGGCATAAACTTTGCTCCAAGATATCCCAACCTTTGATGTCAAATCCATATTCTATTAATGCTTTGTTCAAATAGAACACTGCTTCAGGATTAGAAAAATCAATTGATACACGTTTATCTGGTGTACTTTGAAGAAAATGTTTCAAATTAGGTACCTTTTTAACTAACCTGGTAAAATCATATTCTTGATTGAATTTATTTTTCGGGTGAAGATTTTTTAGTTTTTTTTCCATTATTTTATATAATCACAAAGATATCTATTAATAACGATATGATTGAATCAAATATACTATTGGTCTTACTTTTATTCTTCTTTATGGCGATGCTGTATGTGTTGAGTAAGCGTTTTCAGATATCCTATCCTATTTTTCTAGTCATTGGTGGTCTAATGATATCCTTAATTCCGGGTCTACCTGAATTTAGCATTAATCCCGATGTAGTATTTTTGCTGTTTTTACCTCCTTTATTATTTGAAGCTGCTTGGTACACTTCATGGACTATTTTTTGGAAAAACAGAAGATCCATTATGATAATGGGGTTCGGCTTAGTCTTTGTGACTTCATTAGCTGTTGCTTTTCTATCTATCCAACTTATTCCAGGATTTACCTTAGCGCTTGGCTTTCTATTAGGAGGAATCATATCTCCACCAGATGCTGTCGCTGCAACATCGGTTTTGGAAGATATCAATATTCCTAAAAAGGGAATTTCCTTATTGGAAGGGGAAAGTTTAGTAAATGATGCGGCCTCCTTAACCGTTTTCAGAATGGCTTTAGCCGTTATTCTTACGGGAACTTTTGCCTGGCAAGATGCGGTGCTCGGCTTTTTCACCTTGGCATTTATGGGAGTAGTTGTCGGATTAATAATAGCACATATTCTTTATTTGATTTTGCGATATATTGCCAAGTCCTCTAGCATTACCACTCCAATTACACTTATTGCACCTTATATTATGTATATCGTTGCAGAACATTTTGAATGGTCAGGGGTGTTGGCTGTAGTGGCTGGTGGTTTATTTTTATCTTTTCGGTCTAAAGATTATTTAGATTATCGTACCCGTATCCAAACTCGAGAAGTCTGGGATACTGTAGGTTTTTTATTAAATGGTTTTGTGTTTATTCTTATTGGACTAGAGCTTCCTATTATAATTGCTGGTATAGAATCGGTGTCTATGGACTGGGCGATCAAAGTAGCTTTGATAATTACGGCAGCGATTATTATTCTTAGAATTGCTTTTATCTATGTGGCGTTTTACTTTCCGCGAATTATTTTTGCGAAAATAAAGAAACGAGAAGGTAACCCTGGATGGAAGTTGCCTTTGATACTCGGATGGGCTGGCATGCGCGGTGTTGTATCTCTAGCCTCTGCTTTAGCTATTCCACTGGTACTAGCAAATGGTCAAGCATTTCCACATCGTAATTTAATTCTATTTATCACATTTGTGGTCATATTGATTACTCTAGTGTTGCAAGGCTTAACTTTGCCCACACTTATTAAAGCAGTGAAATTGGAAGGCAATTCCGAAGAATTACCCGAAGATGTGCAGTATGAAGCTATTCGGTATCGATTGGTTAAAGAAGAATTGGAGCTTATCAAAAATAAATATCCCCTTGAACTTGAACAAAGCAATACGGTGAAAGCGATTAACCTACAACTTAAAAGAAGATTAGAATCTAGCGCGACCACCTTAAGTAGCGAAGGAAAAATAAAGATGGCTAATGAAAAGGAGCTCTATAAAAGAATCATGCAAGATTTGATCGATGTCCGAAGAAAAGTTGTTTATGAATTGATGGATGAGCGAGCCTATGACGAAGAGGTTTTACGCGCTTTGGAACATAATTTAGATTTAGAAGAATCCAGGTTAAACCGTTCCTAATGGAGGAAAAAAATTATTTAGCGAATTATTGCTAATCTATCGTCATAATTCCTTCAGACCACATGTCACTTGCAAATTAAGAGCTCTCTTTTTATGCTCAAAGTTTCTACCATAGTTAGAAAACACTTTCCTAAGTGTCCCTCGCCCTGGAAAAGCTAAATAATTTGGTGTGGAAAGTAAAAGAATACAATATACTTAGTCTAGAGGTCGATGTCAACTGCATATAGGGGAATAATGAAATGGTTAATCCCATATAGTGATTCAGCGAAATTTGGTAACCTAATTCAGTATAAGACAAGTATAAGACAAGCGCATTTTAGGCGGATCTACTTTGGATCTCCATCGGATATCATACGGATCTGCATTGGAGTTTTCCGAAGGAGATCCAAATCATATCCAAAGATGATACCGGTTTGAATTGTTGAATTTCAGTATAACCTATTAGTTAATATAGAAGAGGTGTTTATCCTTTAATTTTTGAGTAGCGAATAAAAAAAAGGTCTTTAACCAGTGCGGTTAAAGACCTTTTATATAGCGTATTTGCTAGATTATCCTTTTTGACTGTCAATCCATTGACGAGCATTCACAAAAGCTTCTAACCAAGGAGAAACTTCGTCTTGACGACCTGCTGGGTAATTTGCCCAGTTCCATTGGAAAGTAGATCGTTCAATATGTGGCATAGTTACTAAATGACGACCTGACTTATCGCACATCATGGCTGTATTGAAATCAGATCCATTAGGATTATGCGGGTATTGTTCGTAAGCATATTTTCCTACGATTTGGTATTGATTTTCCGCTTGTGGTAAGTTGAATTTTCCTTCACCATGTGAAATCCAAACCCCCAATGTACTGCCAGCTAAACTAGAAAGCATGATGGAATTATTCGCTTGAATTTTTACTGAAACAAAATTAGATTCGTGTTTGTGCGAATTGTTATGAAGCATTTTTCCATGAACCTCATGGTCAGGATTGATTAATTCCAGTTCCATAAACAATTGACATCCATTACAGATACCTACCGAAAGTGTATCAGGACGAGCGAAGAATTTTTCCAAAGCTGTTTTTGCTTTTTCATTGTATAAAAAGGCACCTGCCCATCCTTTCGCAGAACCTAAAACATCCGAATTAGAAAAACCTCCTACAGCTCCAATAAATTGAATATCTTCCAAGGTTTCACGACCTGAGATTAAATCTGTCATATGGACATCTTTAACATCAAAGCCAGCTAAATACATCGCATTAGCCATTTCTCGTTCGGAATTAGATCCTTTTTCACGTAAAATTGCGGCTTTTGGACGATGAGCCCCAGCTACGAATGCTGGTTTTTTCCCTGTAAAATGGCTAGGAAAAGTATAAACCAAAGGTTGGTTTTTATAGTTTTTAAAACGCTCATCTGCAGTACCATTTTTAGATTGCTTTTGATCTAATAGGTAAGATGTTTTAAACCATGTATCTCGTATTTCTTCCACATTAAATTGGAAAGAGTCTTCAAAATTTTTGAAAGTAATTTGATTTCCTTCAATGACTTCTCCAATTTTAATTGCTTCGATTCCTGCTTCAGCAATACTTTTTTCAAATTCCTCGTTGTTTTTTGGCTGAAGGATGAGTGCAATATTTTCATTAAATAGTGCTTTTACCGAATCAGTTTCTTTAAGTTCGGTTAAATCGTAGTTTGCCGCAAGATTTACATCGGCAAAACACATTTCCAATAAACTAGTGATTAAGCCACCGGAACCAATATCATGGCCTGCTGCAAGTTGGTTAGATTTAATTAATGCTTGAATGGTATTAAATGCCTTTTTAAAATATCCGGCATCTTGTATAGTAGGGGCATCCTTACCAATTTGATTTCTAATTTGTGCAAAGGAAGATCCACCTAATTTAAATTGATCTTGTGATAAATTGATGTAATATATAGAACCGGCATCTTTTTTCAATACGGGTTCAAGCACTTTATTAATATCTGTACAATTTCCAGCAGCTGAAATAATAACTGTACCTGGGGCAATTACATGATTGCCATCAGGATATTTCTGTTTCATGGAAAGAGAATCTTTTCCTGTTGGAATATTGATTCCTAATTCAATGGCAAAATCTGAACATGCTTTTACGGCATCGTATAATCGTGCATCTTCTCCTTCATTATTACAAGCCCACATCCAGTTCGCTGATAGTGATATTCCTTTCAGTCCATCAATAATAGGTGCAAAAACTAGATTTGATAAGGACTCTGCAATTGCGTTGCGTGAACCTTTCGCCGGATCGATCAATGCAGTTAAAGGTGAATGACCTACCGTTGTAGCAATTCCTTCTGTTGATGTATAATCCAACGCCATCACTCCTACATTGTTTAAAGGTAGCTGCAATGGACCTACACATTGTTGTTTAGCAACACGTCCTCCAACACAACGATCCACTTTATTAGTTAACCAATCTTTACATGCTACTGCTTCTAATTGCAATACCTGATTAAGGTAGGTTGGAATATCTTGTTTTTGGTAGGAGACTTCTGCATATACACGGCCGATACGCTGATCATTCATGATGGTTTTTGGTGAAGAACCAAAGAAATCCGCTAAGTCATAATCCATCGGTTTTGCACCAGTTTTTTTAGAAGCAAAAGTGAATCTATGATCATTCGTAACATCACCAACCGTATACATTGGTGCACGTTCACGATCTGCAACAATTTTCAGTTTTTCTATGTCTTGTTCCGCAATAACTAGTCCCATACGTTCTTGGGATTCATTGCCAATAATTTCTTTTGCAGATAGGGTAGGGTCTCCAACAGGTAATTTATCCAAGTCAATTAATCCGCCTGTGTTTTCTACGAGTTCAGATAAACAATTTAAATGTCCGCCAGCGCCATGGTCATGGATAGAAACAATCGGGTTCTCATCACATTCAACAAATGCACGAATCGCATTGGCAGCTCTTTTTTGCATTTCCGGGTTTGACCGTTGAATGGCATTTAACTCAATACCTGAACCAAAGGCTCCTGTATCTGCAGAAGATACCGCAGCACCTCCCATACCAATACGGTAGTTTTCACCGCCTAAAATAACGATTTTGTCTCCTGCTTGAGGTTCATGTTTTTTTGCTTGACTCAGTTTACCATAGCCAATTCCACCAGCCTGCATGATCACTTTATCGTAACCTAATTTTCGACCATCTTCTTCGTGTTCAAAAGTAAGTACTGAACCCGTAATAAGCGGTTGGCCAAATTTATTTCCAAAATCTGAAGCACCGTTAGATGCCTTAATCAAGATATCCATAGGTGTTTGGTACAACCATTTACGTTCTTGCATGGCATTTTCCCAAGGTCTATCTTGCAATAATCTGGAATAAGCGGTCATGTATATGGCCGTTCCTGCAAGTGGCAAAGCCCCTTGTCCACCTGCCAAGCGGTCACGAATTTCACCTCCAGATCCAGTAGCTGCGCCAGCGAATGGCTCTACCGTAGTAGGGAAATTATGTGTTTCTGCTTTTACAGATATCACGGAGTCAAAAACTTTCTCCTCATAGAAATCTGGTTTATCAGCAGTTTTTGGTGCAAATTGGGTAACACGTGGACCTTTAACAAAGGCTACGTTATCTTTATAGGCAGAAACTATCGCATTTGGATTGGTTTCCGATGTTTTTTTAATGAGTTTGAATAGGGAACTTGGTTGTTCCTCTCCGTCGATGATGAATGTGCCATTAAATATCTTGTGTCTACAGTGTTCAGAATTGGCTTGTGAAAAAGCAAAAACCTCCGAATCGGTAAGTTTTCGACCAATTTTATGCGATAAATTGTTTAAATATTCCACTTCCTCCGCACTTAAAGCTAAGCCTTCTGATTGATTGTAAGCTTCAATATCTTCAATCTCAATAATGGGCTCAGGGGAAATATTTACCGTAAACATTTCCTGCGATAGGGCAGCAAACTTTTGAGAAATCATGGGGTCAAATTCCTGAAAATCTGCCGAAACAGGTTGGAATTCTTCAATGCGAACAATGCCTGAAACACCCATGTTTTGAGTGATTTCCACCGCATTGGTACTCCAAGGAGTAATCATCGCTGCGCGAGGCCCTATATAGCTTTCATGAATACTTTGCTCTTGCAAATGTTTAGCGTTGCCAAAAAGCCAGTTTAGTTTGGAGATATCGTCGGTTGATAAATCTTGTAGAGTTTGAACAGCATAACATGTGTTCGATTGGTTCACAAAGAAATGAATCATTATTAAAGTGAATTTTGAACGTCCTTCAATTAAAGTACAAAGTTAATTAATATTTTCACAATATGCTTGATTGCTGATTTAAGTTTTTAGGGTTTTATACCCAAATAGCTCAGGATTTTGAGGAGCCTTTTCAAAATGTAATTATTTAATTCAAATTGGTACATTTGTAGCATGGCAGTTAGAAGGATAAACAAAGTACAACGTAGAAAATTAGCAATCTTTTTTCGCTGTATTATCCTGTCTTTTTTAGCATGGACCTTGTTTGCTATTTCCAGTGAATATTTATTCACGAAAAAAGCGAGTATGACCTATGTTAATTTGCCTGAAAATAAGGCGTTTCATCCATTACAATCGGATACTGTTTCTATAAAAATAAAAATGACAGGCTGGCAAGTTTTGCTTTCCAAATTAAAGCCTGATACAGCTAAAATCCAAGTGGATATCAGTGGCTTAAAAACAAGAAATTTCATCGTTTTTGGAAATCAAATCGGCTTTATTAATCGACAGTTTCCTTCGGACAATCACGTTGTAGGGGTATCTCCTGATACCTTATATTTTGATTTTTCAAAGCAAACCCAACGAAAAATACCTGTTAAAGTAGTGCATCATTTGAATTTTAAAAAGCAATATGGAATTATTGGTGCTACGAAAACGAATCCTGAATATGTTACCATTACTGGTCCATTGGAAGATGTAGCAAATATTGAATACCTAGAAACCGATAGCATCAAAGGTGTAGAAGTAAATACCGATGTCCGTACAGTAGCGTATTTGAATAAACAGCAACGAACTAATATTACGATCTATCCTACTTTTGCAGAAGTAGTAATCCCGGTCGGTGAATTAACCGAAAAAATAATTGAATTGCCTATAAAGGTTGAAAATGCAAAAGGGTATACTTCTGTTCGAATATTGCCGAGTAAAGTAAAAGTAAATGTTCTTCTTGCTGTTAAGGATTTTAATAAATGGTCTTCAAGGGATTTCGAAGCGGTAGTGGATTTAGATGCATGGAAAGAACATCAAGTTAGAAGTTTACCTGTTATTATCACGAAAGTTCCTGAGTTTTGTAAAATAATCAATGTGGAACCTCAGAATATTGATTTTTTTGTAAGAAAATAACATGGGTTTGAAAATAGGAATTACTGGCGGTATAGGTACTGGAAAAAGTTTAATTGCACGGGTATTTAAATTATTAGGGGTACCTACGTATGATGCCGATTTAGAAGCGAAACTTATCATGACCAAGAGTGATGAAGTGAGAGCGCAACTTATTGAAGTGTTTGGTTCAGAGGTTTACCTGGAAGACGGTACTTTAAATCGATCATGGTTGGCTGATCGTGTTTTTTCAGATTCGAGTCAATTGACTAAGCTGAATGCGATCGTACATCCGGCAGTCATTCAAGATGCTGAAGATTGGGCACAAAAGCAAACATCTTTGTATAGTTTAAAGGAAGCGGCATTATTGTTTGAAAGTGGATCTTACCGCTCTTTGGATTACACGATTCTTGTCGTTGCTCCAGAGGATTTAAGGATTAAACGGGTCATGGCTCGGGACCATATTACAGAACAGGCTGTACGTGCGAGAATGGCAAAACAAATGCCTGAAGAAGATAAAGCAACGCTTGCCGATTTTATCCTATATAATGATTCGAAGCACAGTATTATTGAGCAGGTTATGGAACTGCATCATCAATTCACCCTGCCTCAAAAACCTTAATTATGCAAATTTTAAATGATTTTTTAATCAAAAAGGATAAAGGATACTATTGTCCATATGGCGATTTTTATATAGATCCGTTATATCCGGTGGCCCATGCTGTGGTTTCTCATGCACATGCTGATCATGCAAGTCCTGGACATCAGCAAATTTATTGTACCGAAGGTACCGCAGCATTTATGCAAGTAAGGTATGCTAAACAAGCAAAAAACTCTTATTTAATAAAAAAAATTGATCAAGAATTTGAGATAAATTCTGTGCGTATTAGCTTGCACCCAGCAGGTCATATCCTAGGAAGTGCTCAAATTTTAATGGTTTATAAAGGCGTTCGTTATTTGTATACTGGCGATTATAAATTGCAGTATGATCCAACTTGTGAAGCACTTCAAGTCATTGAAGCGGATGTGTTAATTACCGAAACCACATTTGCAAATCCAGATACACGTCATCCAGATCCGGTTTCGGAAATTCAAAAATTGAATGTGGAACGGAACATCTTATTGGGCTGTTATTCTTTGGGCAAAGCACAACGCATTACCGCATTAATCAACGATTACTGCCCGGATAAAGAGGTGTTGATTCATTATCAAATGCTACCACTGCATAAAATTTACGATACCTTATGCCCGCATCCATTATCCTACCAGATTTACAATCGTAAGCATATGAAAGAGGGTAGGCAGAATAAAATATACTTAGTACCCCCTTTGACATTCAATAGTTATCGACGTGCAACGAATGTTTTGAAGGCGTTTGCCTCAGGATGGGAACGTTTACAAGCGCAGAATGAAATCAGTTTGTACATATCGGATCATGTCGACTGGCAAGATATTTTAAACTTTATCAAGCAGGTCAAGCCTAAAGCTATATGGACCTTACATGGCGATGGACGTAAGCTTCACAGCTATTTTTCGAATGAATTGGAAATTCGAGATATTGAATCTCAAACATTTTTACCGAGTTATTGTTAGTTAATAATAAACTTAAATAACAAGGATTACTATGAACAAATTTTTTAAAGTATTAATAGCAGGTTGGGGAGCGAAGAAAATGGGGCTAGGTTGTTTTGGTACCATTATCGTCTTCATAATTATTTATTATTTGCTAGGATATTTATAGGAAAATCTAATGCAGAGTCTTGGATGTAGACTCCATAGATTGTATAAAAAAGGTTGATTATTTAAGAATAATCAACCTTTTTTTATATTCCCATTTTTAACCTGATGCGTCAGGACGGTTGTTTCTTTAAATCAACTTAAATTTGAATAAACCTTTCAGGTGATTAACCGGAGGATAAACCAGCAATAGATTTGCTTTTTCCGATGATAAACTTAGCATGCATCAATTTTTCTTTTAGTTATTTGTGATGGTTGAATAGTTTCTGTAAATGAATTACCGATACTGCACTAGAAACTAATGGCCTTAAAAAGAATGGGAATAGGGCCATCATTCCCTGTTATCGAATGTAAAAGGATAAGCTGAGCTTGGTTCGATTTAAAGAATGCATAGCGGCTGGAGGGATTGGTTGTTCCCAAAGTAAAATAGCTTTATGGGGATCGCCTGATTAATAAGCTGATGGACACGTCGTTGTTTATCAAATAATATGTAATTACAATTTAAACCATTTATAATGAAAAACAGAATTCTTTTAATGTTCTTGTTGTTGGCTTTTTTTCAATTGAATGCTCAAGTGAAAAAAACTTCAACCAAACAAGTAGTTAAGTACCTGCCTAAAAAAGGCGAGATGACGATTTTAGCTTGGTATAGTATTCAGCCCGAAGGGCTTAATTTACAGCGATTTCATGAATTGAAAGATGCTGGTTTTACGCATAGTTTTTCGGAATCCTTTCGCACCTTGGATTTGATGCAAAATGCACTTGATTTAGCTCAACAAGTTGGGGTTAAGTTAATTGTCTCGACGCCAGAGTTGTCAAAAAACCCTGAGGCTACAGTGAAGCGTTTTATGAAACATCCTGCAGCAGCTGGTTATTTTTTAAGAGATGAACCATCGGCTGCTGAGTTTGCTCAAATTGGGGCTTGGGCTCGTAAAATTCAAGCGGTGGATCCAGTAAAGTACTGCTATCTGAATTTGTTTCCTGATTATGCGCCATTAGAGGTTCTGAAAACGAAGAGCTATTATGAATATGTCAAGCGATTTGACGAAGAAGTAAACTTACCGTTCTTGTCATTTGATTATTATCCGATCGTTGAAGATCAAGGTAAAGTTATGGTGAGAGGTACGTTTTTTAATACGTTGGAAACCTTTTTAAAAGTAGGGCAGGAAGTGAATAAACCATTTTGGGCTTTTGCATTGACAACTGCACATACGCCATACCCAATTCCAAATGAGGCACATTTGAGGTTTCAAATGTATAGCAATTTAGCGTATGGTGCGCAAGGTCTTCAATATTTCACATTTTGGACACCGAAAAATAGTAAAATATGGAATTTCCATCATGGCCCAATAAATGAATTTGATCAACGAACTGAAATCTATGATTATGTTAAAAATCTAAATAAAGATATTCAAGGATTAAGTCCAGTGTTTTTAGGTGCGAAAGTCATATCTGTTCAACATACGGGTACTGAAATTCCGGTTTCGACTAGAAGATTAAGTCAATTGCCTTCTTCTGTAAAATCATTAGAAACTACAGGTTCAGAAGGAGCTATTGTTTCGCATTTACAAAATGGTAACCGTGAATTTTTAGTTGTGGTAAATCGAGATATTCATCAAAAAATGATGGTTAAGATTGAACTTGAAAAAGGGGTTGAACGGGTTATGAAAGATGGTTCTTTGGTCGATGCTTCGGCGTATGCTAATAATCTGGGAGTAGCTCCAGGAGATTTATTGGTATATTCTTGGTTAAAAAAGTAGGTTGAATAAAAAAAAGAGCCTGAAACATTTGTTTTTAGACATGCCCCAAAAAGTTGGACACTTTTTGGGGCATGTCCATTTGACAATCTATATTTTTTTAAACAAGGATTTAGGTAATAATATTTTTCATCATAATGATTTAATTACAAACGAGGAAAACTTGAGTTCAAATAAATACTTTTTATGTTTTGATAAATCTAAAAAAGCTGTCTTATATGAGTTCTTAACCTATCATAATGGTCAAATTATTGTGATAGACTTTTGGGCAATTTGGTGTGGTGCATGTATGGTAGTTTCAGCTCAGATTAAGAGTGTCTTCATGAAAATCGATTTGTGTAAATGGTTAGATATTTCATATGTTTTTAGCAAAACACTAGATCAAAAAAGTCAATTCATCCAATTATAAAAAAGAGGGGAGGTTCTCAGAAATTAAATATTGAATATGTTGAAATTTTTGTATTAAGAAAAAAAATATTAATTATCATGTATGTATAGTAATATAGGGCTATTATTTTTATTTTGTTATTAATATTTTTTCTTAAATTTAATGTACTAAAATATACTTAATGGGTACACTAAATTTTCTTTATGCTAAAAAGTGAATGATTTAAATGTAGTATACGAGAAAAAATTCAAATAAATTTACTTAGTTCTGATTTACAGTGACAATATTTAAGTCTAATGAACGTAAACCATTTTTGAAATTTTGAACATTTTCAGCTAATTGATGTCTCCAAATTGGCTCTTCGTCTATGAGGTCAATAACTTTCAATAAGCGAATACTAGCTGGTGAAGAGTTTGATGAGAAAATGTGTTGTCTAGATTGATAGCGTAGATAGTTAATGATTTCAGGACTTGAAACAATAAAACCTCCAATATGTCCCAATGCCTTACTAAGTGTGCCAGAAATGATGTCGACTTTGTCCAAAAGATAAAATAATTCGATCGCACCTCTATCATTCTCACCTACAACGCCAATGCCATGTGCATCATCTACCATCAAATATTCTCCATACTTTTTGGTTAGATCATGGATCTCATCCATTTTGGCAATATCTCCATTTTGAGAATATACGCCATCAATAATGACTAACCTTGTTCTATATTTATCTTTAACATCAACTAAGGCGCTTTCAAGATGTATTATGCTATTATGCGGGAATTTTTTGACATTTGTATTCAATAGACCTTCATATACACTAGCGTGTACTTCCATATCAACAATAGCGTAGTCTTCATTTTTTAAAAATGCTAAAAGTGTTGAACTATTTGCTGTATAGCCTGTTGTAAATATGATGTTTGAACCATCAGGTCTATTGAAAAATTCACATAATTTCTTTTCTAGTTCCACATGATATTCATGATGACCACCAATAAGCGGGGAGGCACCAGCTCCAGTTCCATATTTTATAATGCCTTCAATGGCAGCTTGCTTAACTTTTGGGTGCTGGGTGAAGTTAAGATAGTCATTGGATACTAGACTTACGCAATTTTGCAATCCTTTAATAAATGGTGATGATACATTAACAATAGGACCATATCCTTGTGTTTGAAATCTAAAATTGATTGTGTTGTTTTTCTGCATGTAGCGAATATATTAATGAAAATATTCAGCAATCTCAAACATGTCTAAATCTTTAATATTTTCAAATTCTTTGAAAGTTGCTGAATCAAAGTTTATTTTATTCATCATAATTAAATATTAATGGGTTATTAGGTACAATGATAGAAAATAAAAAAAGAAAAAATAATTTTTATTTTAATTTAAATTTTCATAATATTGAGAATGGTACTAATGAAAATTACCTTATGATAATGTCTAATTTTCTTTATAATATAAATGAGAGCGATTTAGATATAGTTTGTCGAAATATATTAGATGTATATCAGGTAAAGTATAGTAAACTAAACTTAAAGGATATAATAGATAATCATGTTGATAATCCTTCTTTATTAACCATAAAAGATACACTTTTTGAATATGGTGTTGAGTCGGCTGCTATTAAAAAGGGAAGTTATAATTATATTGACTTTGAGACTCCTTTTATTTGTTCTATTCAAAAGGAAGATTGGCATAATGCGAGTTTTACTGTAGTGGGTGATGTTAACGATATGGAAGTAACTTATCTAGAACCGCAAAAAAATAAGTTTATAACTATCCCATTAGTGGAATTTGAAAGTATAGATAAGGGAGTGGTTCTGCTTACTGATGATACCCATAAGAAGGATGAGGTCAATTTGAATACTAATTTAGTCAACCAAAGAAACAAAAAAATCGTTAAAAATATTCCTATCTATCTAGCCTTTACAGTGTTTGTTAGCGCATTATCAAATATCATTATCAATTATCAAGTAAATGTTTCATGGGTAAATATTGTTTTTACGACAACATCCTTTGTAGGCTTACTGATTTCGACTTTATTATTATGGCATGATTTAGATGTTTATAATCCGATAGTAAGAGAAGTGTGTGGGGGACAAAGTAAAAAGTTAAATTGTGATGCTATCCTTTATTCTTCGCAATCTACTTTTTTGGGTGTTAGTTGGTCCACATGGGGATTTTCTTATATGGCCACACTTTTTAACTTACAAGTTTTCTTCCCTTCTAATATCATTTATACCCAAATAAGTCTTCTCTCTGCCCTAATCGTAAGTCCCTATATCTTTTTTTCGTTGTATTATCAGGCTAAAGTAGCCAAACAATGGTGTCCTTTATGTTTGGTTATTCAATCCGTTTTATTTATTAATTTCATTGGAGCATTATTTTTTGTATATAATAATGGATTATCATTTTCTTTAGATCAAAGTTATAATTACATTTTAACACTAACCTTATTCATAGGTTTTGTGTTGATTGTTTATACATTATTACCCATCATTAAACAAGCCCGAAAAAATAAGGACACGGAGAAAAGATGGCAGAAACTACGATACAATCCTGAAATATTCCAAGCATTACTTCATAAGAATGAAAAAATAGGTTATCCTACGGATAACTTGGGGATAGTGATCGGTAATCCAAATGCTAAGAACGAAATCATTAAAGTTTGTAATCCATATTGTGGTCCATGTGCAAATGCACATCCTGAATTGGAGCAGATCATTAAAATGAATAAAGATGTAAAAATCAGAATTATTTTCACAGCTTCGGGTGAAGAATCTGATAAAAAGACAGCACCAGTACAACATTTATTAGCAATTCAAGAAAAAGATGGATTACACCAAGTCCATCAAGCATTGGATGATTGGTATTTGACTAAAGAAAAGAATTATGAACAGTTTGCTGAAAAATATCCAATGAATGGTGAGTTGAAGAACCAGAAAGATAAAATAATAGCAATGCGTGATTGGTGTAATAATATGAAGATAAGATCTACACCTACTTTGTATATCAATGGATTTGAATATCCAGATACTTACAAGATAGCTGAATTAAAGAATTTTTTCTAGGAAAAATAGCCCGAGCCAGTACGAAATGTACTCGGGCAAAACAGAAGGATCCCTGTAAAAGACCTTCCTAAGCTATTCAGGAAAAAGTGAATAGCAAGAATTATAAATTAATATACAAAATTATGAAAAAGATTTCATTAAAAAACTTGAACTTATAAGAGGTAGATCAATTATCTCGTAAGCAATTAAAAAATGTATTAGGTGGGTATGTAGGGGGAAGTGAGGGTACTGGTAGTACTGTTGGTACTGGTGATAATGTTACGATTCTTTGTAAATGTAGTGATGGCAGTTCTATTTATGTAATTTGTGACAATACACAAGAATGTATTGAGACCTGTTGGTATGCTTGTCCATAAGTTTCTTAATTGAATTATTCTAAAATAATTTTAATATGGACCTTCTAAATTTATAAAAGGTCCTTAATGCATAAGTTTATGTTAAAAGTATCTATTATCATCATATTAATTTACAGCTGTTTACTGGTTAAAAGTCAAGGTTTTAATGAACAAATGTCTTTTAATAGAGAAATAATTTATGATTACATTTTTTTTAATGATAGCACACAATTAAACGCTCCTTCTAACCAAAAAATGAGTTTATTGTTAAACGATAGCTTGTCTTTATTTCAGTTAACATCAAGATATTCTAGGGATTCTACGCTTATTCATGATAAGAAAAGTATTAGTGCAAAAGTTTTTGGTATTATTTCACCCATATCTAATTCAAATTATAGAATTTTTAAGACTAAAAATAAGATAATAACAGTAGAATCCATAAAAGGGTTTGATATCAAATTAACCAACGATTTTCAGGTTTATGAAGAAGAAAATATAGATCCATCCTTATGGAATATTTATCAGGACACGTTGACTATTAATAATTTGCTTTGTCAAAAGGCATCAATAAATTGGAAAGGAAGAACATGGATATGCTGGTTTTCTCCTGAAATACCAATTTTTGAAGGGCCATACAAATTTAGTGGACTACCTGGTTTAATTGTAAAAATGCAGGACACAAAAGGCTTTTTTACTTTTGAATTGCAAGCAGTAAAAGAGGTAAATAAATATTATAATCCCAATATTAGAAGAGACATCATATATAATCATATCAGTAAGGAAGAATTTTTTAAACAAAAAAAGTCCTTTCTTAAAAACATGTATGAAATAGCTATTTCTGAAGGAATAGAACCTGACGAAAGCTCTAAAAAAAATGCTGTTAGATTCGGTAAAGAAAATAATAACTGGATCGAGTTGTATCCTTAAAACTTATTATGCGATACCTTATCATCATATATCTGTTGTTAAACCAAATAGTATTTGCTCAAACCACGATTTCGGGCAAATTGATCGATGAACAGAATAGGCCAATTCCAAATGTATCTGTTTCTTATAAGAAAGTAGGTAGTGCCGCATTTTTAGGTTTTGGTAGATCGGACAATAATGGCTTATATAGTTTGTTGGTGAAAGTAACTGATGTGGATAGTATACAATTGGATTTTCAACATATGACCTATGCGAAAAAATCAGTTATCATCGCTAATCGAACGGGTGAATATTCATATCAATTGATACAACAGACTCGTCAAATCGAAGAGGTCAAAGTGGCTAATATGCCCATCTATAAACGTAAGGATACTATCAATTACGATGTCAATGCATTTACATCTAAACAGGATCGTGTCATTGCTGATATCATTAAAAAGCTTCCAGGCATCGAGATGCAAGGCGATCAGATATTGTATCAAGGCAAACCAATTCAGAAGTATATGGTCAATAATCTTGATCTCATGGAGGGACGATATGGAATGATTAATAATAATCTACCCGCAGATGCAGTGAAGAAAGTTCAGGTGGTTGAAAATGATCAACCTATTAAGATTATGGATTCATTGGTTTTCTCCGATAGGGCATCGCTGAATCTAGAACTCAAGAAATTTACGACTACTGGTACAGGTAAAGTTGGGTTTGGTTATGAACCAGTACTATGGGATTTGAATTTGACACCGATGACATTCGGCAAAACCTTTCAAATGGTGAATTCTTTCCAAACCAACAATATTGGTTATGATGCCTCGAAAGATTTGCGTGCATTTTATACAGGGGGAATGTATTTTGGGACACAAGCGACTATTTCTAATGGTGAATCATTTTTGGCAATACGTAATGTGTCGAGTCCAAGTTTTGATGAAAAAAAATGGTTAGACAATAAAATATTTCTCTTTAGCACGAATGCATTAAAAAAATTAAATAGTGGTCTAGAGCTCAAGGGAAATCTCTCTTACTATCATGACACTAGGAAACGAGAAGGCTTTACAGCTACGCAATACTTTACTTCGAATGATATTATCTACAGTTCAGAAAATATAGACAATAGTTATCGTAATCAAGTTTTTGATATTGGGATGTTAGTGGAGAAAAATGAAAAAGATATTTATCTACGTAACAGCACCAAGTTTCAGAAAAAATGGAATAAAGACTTTGGGAACTTATTATTTAACAATAGCAATAAAATAGAGCAACACAAAAATTATACAGACGAAGCATTTATGAATAGTTTATCATTGGCACGCTTCATCGGCAAACAATTAGTAAATATAAATTCAACTATACAATACAATCATACACCACAACAGTTGGCTGTCAATCCTGGACAATTTGAGGACATATTAAATGAAGGAAATCCTTTTGAACAAATGCGTCAACAGGTTTTATTTAAGAAATTTGCAATTGAGAATAGTCTAAGCTTTATGCGTAAGATAAAGTATTGGACAATTTCGCCAACAGTAGAATTGAATTATGATCGTAATAAGTTGAATACTGCCATAGATATCACTGAAAACAATCATCAGACTATATTGGGAAATGATTATTTCAATGATATGAACAATTCGCAATTGAATTTGGCTTTACGATTAAGAATCGGATGGGAAAAGACACAATGGAAATTGAATTTCACAACGCCATATAATCTTCATTACTTCAATGTCTTACAACAAGGAATAAAAACATTAAATAATGAACTAAAAAGTACTTATTATCCTTCTGCGAATTTGACATATTTATTAAATGTCAATAATGAATTATCAACTTCCATTTCTGGAGGAAGAACATACGGAGGTTTAAATAATTTTTACAATGGCTATATCATCAGTCAATACCGATCAATGCAGCGATATGATGCCCGATTATTGCGAACTGATAATAAGTCAGCTTCCTTCAGCTATAATTACAAAAATACTTTAAAAGCAAACTTTGCGAATGTACGTTATAATTACACCGATGGATTTAGAGATTATATATTTAGTAGCACCATTGACGAATTAGGACGACATACCACTACTATTATAGATCAAAATAGTTACAATAAAAGTCATAATTTTTCAGGGAGTGTATCTCGATTTTTTTCTAATATTAAAACGGTTGCTAAGTTAAATGCTTCCTTAAATTGGTCTGAATCAGATTATTTACTAAATGGAATCATGGACAAGCAGTTGGGGCGAGGACAGTCAGGAAGTCTAGAAATAATCAATAGTTTATCTACTGTGGTATCTGGAGATTTCAAAACAAATTTCGGTCGTCACAAAAATATTTTTTCGACAAGCGAGCAACTCACAATTTATACTAATTACTATGCTAATATAGTGATTTACCCTTCGAACAAACATAGCTTGACTATAAGTAATTCGCTTTATACCAATAATATGAAAAGTCAGAAGGATCAATACTTTTTAGATTTCACCTACCGTTACCGAGTTGATAAATGGAAAACCGACATCGAATTGAATGGTCAAAATCTATTAAACAACAACCAATTCATCCAACAATTTTCAAATAATATCGAATTAATCCAATCCACTTTTGAACTCAGACCAAGACAATTTATTATTTCTACACGTTTTAAATTTTAACTATGATTTATCTTTCTGCACAGCCTGATACCACTTATTTTATTTGGCAATTAGAGATTCAGCTTCGAAATTTTAATAGTTTAGGTATCTCAAAAGAAAAAATCCAAGTATTAGTTGCTTACAATAAGGATTTAGGATTGAATCCAGCATTTCAAAGTTTTATAAATGAGAATAACCATCTAGCTAATTTTTATACATACATCGATGAGCGCGAAAAACCAAAATACACTTCTTCAGTTCGACCTAATATCTTAAGTCAACATTTTAAATTATTTCCTAGGTTATCACAGGAAGTTATAATGTACCATGATTCGGATGTCCTATTTTCCCGAAAACCTCAAATTGATCATCTGTATGAAGATTTGGTGTGTTATGTTTCCGACACACGGAATTATTTAGATATTAATTATATACGACAGACCGCTTCTGAAGATTTATTAGATGAAATGCTAAAAATTGTCGGCTTAGCTAAGGAGAAATTAATAGCTGAAAATGAGCAAACAGGAGGAGCACAGTATATTCTTAAAGGTATAACTTGTGAATTTTGGAATAAGGTAGAAAGAGATTCAGAGGAACTTTATGTTCGGATGAAAGAATAAAACACTCTCTTAGTTAAGATTCAAACGTGTCCATTTTTTGCTGACGATTTACACTTTGAATACACTGTTTTCATTAATCAATATGTTCATTTTCGGGACATTATTGATTATCTATAATAAAACGATTTTTATTGTTTTTATTGTTGCTACAGCTTTATATACCCTTTGGATATTAGCTTTTATGAAATATCGTCGGGAGCTGGATCATAAAAGATTTAAATTATCGTCCGAGAATCAGACCTATATAGTAGAAATGATTCAAAGTATGCGTGATATAAAATTGAATAATGCACAAAAGCAAAAACGTTGGGGATGGGAGGCATTGCAAGCGAAGCTTTTTAAGTTTCGTGTAGAGAGCTTGGCATTATCGCAATACCAATCTATTGGTTCTATGGCGATCAATCAAGCGAAGGGAATTTTAATCACTTATATTTCTGCTAAGTCTGTTATTGATGGTGATGTGACATTAGGGGGAATGATGGCTATCCAATATATTGTTGGTATGGTTTCTAATCCAGTAGAATTATTATTAGGTTTTATGCAATCCTATCAAGATGCTAAAATAAGTTTGGAGCGATTAAATGAAATTTATGAAACAGAAGAAGAAGAAGATATTCAAAAAGATTATTTTACACAACTTCCTAAAGATAAAACGATTGAAATCCGAAATTTAACTTTCAGATATTACGGTGCTGGAAATGAACCTATTTTCACGAAGTTGAATTTAACGTTTCCAGAAGGGAAAACAACAGCAATCGTTGGTGCGAGTGGATCAGGAAAAACAACTATTTTTAAATTATTATTAAGGTATTACCAACCCGAAGAAGGCGAAATCTTAGTAGGGGGTAAGAAATTAGATCAAATCAATTTTAATTTATGGCGAGACAGATGTGGTTCTGTGCTACAGGACAATTACATTTTTGCGGATACGATTGAAAACAATATTGCTGTTAATGAAGATCATCCTGACGAAAATAAAATTCAACAGGCTATAAATATTGCCAATATGGAAGATTTTATTGAAGAAGAACCTTTTGGACTCGCAACGAAAATAGGTACAGCAGGAAAAGGAATTAGTCAAGGACAAAAACAGCGATTGATGATTGCAAGAGCTGTATACAAAGAACCTGATTATATATTTTTAGATGAGGCGACTAATTCTCTAGATGCTAACAATGAAAAGGTAATTGTAGAAAAATTAAATCATTTTTTTGAAAATAGAACGGTAATAGTTGTTGCACACCGTTTGAGTACCGTTAAGCATGCAGATAATATTATTGTATTAGAAAAGGGGGAAATAGTAGAACAAGGCAATCATAAAGAGTTAACTGCAATTAAAGGGAAATACTATGAATTAGTTAAGAATCAATTAGAGTTAGGGAATTAATATGTCAAGGAAACCATTAATTGAAGAGAATTTACATTCTGAAGAATTACAGGATATTATTGCAAAGCCACCTTCTTGGCTTTTGCAACGTGGTATCTCTTTTGTTCTTATTACTATTCTAATGATATTGGGTATTTCGGTATTTATAAAATATCCTGAAATGATTCAGGCTCCATTGAAATTTAACACGAGTGATGCGCCCAAAGTGATGCTAAGTAAAGTAAATGGCAACTTGGTCAAAATCTTAGTCAAAGAAGGGATTTGGGTAAAGAAAAATCAAGAAATAGCTTATTTAGAAAGTGTTGCTGATCATCAACAAGTAATTAATATTTTAGATTATTTGAAGGACGTGCGAGCTTATAAAATTGATAATATAGAACTTGATAATAATTTTTCACCAAATAATCTTGAATTAGGCGAATTGCAAAACTCTTATCAGAATTTTTATTTGTCTTATATTAACTATAGAGCTATTAGTGTTGGAGGTATTTTTGAAAAAAGAGAAAAATTAGTTAATAATGAGCTACATAATGTAAATGAACAAAATCAACGTATAAAGCAAACCTACGAGTTACAGAAAAAAGAGTTACAGTTAGCTGAACTCGAATATCAGAAGTATAAAGCTTTAGCGGATAAAAAAATTATTAGCTCTTTAGAATTACAATAAAAGGAATCCGCATTACTAGCAAAGAGGCAATCTATTCCGCAGATAGAGAACAATTTAATTTCTAACCAAGGTAATTTATTAGCAAAGGATAAAGAACTTTCAGAAATAAAAAATCAAATTTTTGAAGAAGAAAAAAAATTTTCGCAGTCGCTGAATAGTTTTATCAGTGAGGCTGAAAATTGGAAAAAACAGTATATTATATCCTCTCCATCAGATGGATATTTGGTTTACGGTAATTTTCTTCAAGAAAATCAGTTTATTAAATCTGGCGAACCTCTTTTTTATGTTCATACTGAAAAAGATGATTATTATGGAGAAGTCTTTTTACAACAGTCTAATACATCTAAAGTCAAGAAGGGTCAAAAAGTATTAATCAAAATACGTAGTTTTCCTTATCAGGAATATGGTTATTTGACAGGTAAAATTGATTATATCTCTGATATTCCATTAAAGGATAGCGTGTTTTTGACTAAAGTTACTTTAGTTAGAACGGATCAAGATTCTGTTATTAAATTAAAGCCTGGAATTTTGGCTGATGCTGAAATTATTACAGTAGATCAAACTATTTTCTTTAGGATATGGCTTAATTTATCTAAATCACTGAAAATTTGAATTTATAATTTAGGATAAAAAGAAAAATCCCTGAAGATTCTCTCTTCAGGGATTTTTTTGTGGTGCCAGCTGGATTCGAACCAGCGACACAAGGATTTTCAGTCCTTTGCTCTACCGACTGAGCTATGGCACCATTACAAGTTTTTGTTTAGCATCTGTTACTTGCCAGATTTTTTGGAGGTGGTGCCAGCTGGATTCGAACCAGCGACACAAGGATTTTCAGTCCTTTGCTCTACCAACTGAGCTATGGCACCTTTAAATGCATTTCCGTTACCGAACTTGCGTTGCAAATGTACCGTCTTTTTTCGAATTCTAAAACTTTTATACTAAATATTTTCATGTAATTATTCAATCCATTGATTCTGATTGAGATAAAATTACATCAAATAAACAATGGGATTATTGAAATAACGGTATCTTTGCACTTCAATAAAATGTTATGAGTAAAAAAGGAAGAGTTTTGGTAGCGATGAGTGGGGGAGTAGATAGCTCTGTTGCTGCAGTCATGTTACACGAACAAGGCTATGAGGTTATAGGAATCACTATGAAAACTTGGGACTATGCCAGTTCTGGAGGTTCGACAAAGGAAACGGGCTGTTGTAGCTTGGATAGTATCAATGATGCGCGCACTTTGGCTGTAAACTATGGCTTTCCTCATTATATATTAGATATTCGGGATGAATTCGGCGATTATGTCATCGATAATTTTGTGGATGAATATATTGCTGGTCGTACCCCAAATCCTTGTGTATTGTGTAATACACATATCAAATGGGAAGCATTGATGAAGCGCGCCAATAAATTAGATTGTGAGTTTATCGCAACGGGACATTATGCTAATATTCGATTGCATGATAATAATCGATATGTGATCTCCAAGGGTAAAGATGAACATAAAGATCAATCGTACGTATTATGGGGCGTATCTCAAGAGAACCTAGCAAGAACTCAGTTTCCTTTGGGAAGTTTTACTAAAATGGAAATTCGTCAAATGGCTTTGGATATGGGCCAGCGCGAATTGGCCAATAAGTCGGAGAGCTACGAGATTTGTTTTGTTCCAGATAACGACTACCGGTCGTTTCTAAGACATAAAAGACCTACTATTGACCAAGAGATAGGTCCAGGTAATTTTATCCTATCTGATGGCACGGTTGTGGGTAAACACATAGGTTATCCTTATTTTACAATCGGTCAACGTAAAGGTCTTGGTGTAGCATTTGGAAAACCGATGTTTGTGCTTCAAATTTTACCGGAGAGTAATTCGGTAGTCATAGGCGAGGAGCATGAGTTAGAGCGTAGTCAAGCTTTTGTGCGTGACATCAATTTAGTGAAATACGCCTCGTTAACAGAACCTATGGAAGCAATAACTAAGATACGTTATAAAGATGCTGGAGCGCTATCCACATTGACGCAGCATGGAAGTATGATGCAGGTTGATTTTGCTCATCATGTGAAAGGGATTGCTCCTGGACAGTCGGCCGTATTTTATGAAGGTGACGATTTACTTGGGGGTGGTTTTTTAATGAAAGAGAATAGTTAATTCTGCTTAACAAAGGATAAAAAAAATGCGATGTGCCAAGCACATCGCATTTTTTTGTGTTATTGAATAGCTTATGATAATTTAGCTACTTCTTGTGCTAGATCGATGATTTTGTTTGAATAACCCCATTCGTTGTCATACCAAGATACCACTTTTACGAAGTTATCATTCAAAGAAATACCAGCTTTAGCATCAAAGATGGAAGTACGCGCATCTCCTAAGAAATCTGTAGAAACTACTTCATCTTCGGTATATCCTAAAATTCCTTTTAAATCACCTTCAGAAGCTTCTTTCATAGCTGCTTTGATATCTTCGTAAGAAGCACCTTTTGCTAAACGTACAGTTAAATCTACTACCGAAACGTCTGCTGTAGGTACACGTAAAGACATACCTGTTAATTTACCTTTCAATTCTGGTAAAACTAATCCTACTGCTTTAGCAGCACCTGTAGAAGAAGGGATGATGTTTTGGTAAGCACCACGTCCACCTCTCCAATCTTTCACTGAAGGACCATCTACTGTTTTTTGAGTAGCTGTAACCGCATGTACTGTAGTCATTAATCCTTCTACGATACCAAATTTGTCATTTAAAACTTTTGCGATAGGAGCAAGACAGTTAGTTGTACAAGAAGCGTTGGAAACAATATTGTATTCTGCTTTTAATTCTTTGTGATTAACACCCATTACGAATGTAGGGGTATCATCTTTCGCAGGAGCAGACATAATTACTTTTTTAGCACCAGCTTCGATATGTTTTTGAGCTAATTCTTGTGTCAAGAAAAATCCAGTAGACTCAATAATAACGTCAGCACCTACTTCATCCCATTTCAAGTTTGCAGGATCTTTTTCAGCAGTAATACGAATGGTTTTACCGTTAACCACTAAGTGGCCATCTTTTACTTCAACAGTTCCGTCAAATTGACCATGTGTTGAATCGTATTTTAACATATATGCTAAGTAGTCAGGCTCAACTAAGTCATTGATACCAACTACTTCAATATCGCTACGCTTTACAGCAGCTCTAAAAGCTAAACGACCGATACGGCCAAATCCGTTAATTCCAATTTTCATTTTTACTAATTTTTATTTAAATAATATTTTAATAGATTTTGAACAGGCTCACGAATGATCGTTCCTACAGGTAGGTGTTGATCATTGGCAATTTGCCTTAACCAGTCTGAATAATTATTAGCTACTGAGCCAGTAAAGCTAAAAATAGCATCAGGGTAAGATTCCGACAGTGGAATCAAATATGTTTTTACATAAATATCCAAACCTTTTTTAATAATTCCTTCAATATATGGATCATCTTTGTTCTCTAAGATGAAATCGGCAAATGAAGTTAAGAATATATTTGGGTTTGGGGTATTGTAGGTTTTATCAAGAATAGTCTTCCGATCGATATTGTGTTTTCGGACAAACTTATCTTTAAATCCAGGAGGCATGGACTCAGTCAGAAAATCTTTAAGAATTTGTCTCGCCTGCCAATTGGTAGAGCCTTCATCGGCAAGAATATAGCCTAGCCCATAATTGTTTTCTACAATTTTTTTGCCATTATAGTAGGCCGCGTTGGAACCGCTTCCAATAATTCCTATAATACCTTTTTCATTGCTAAAGGTCGAAATAGCCGAAGCCAATACATCATGGCTAGCTTTCACCTTTGCATTTTTAAAAAATTGGGTAAATACACGTTCAATCTTTTCTTGCCTTTCTTTGGAAGAAGCACCAGCACCGAAAAAATAGATTTTTCGGATCCGTTCAGCATTGTTGATGAGTTGCGTGTTTTTGTTAAGAAGTTGATAGATGAAGCGTTCCTCTTGAATGTAAGGATTGATACCAGTGGTCCGGAAACCATGAAGTATCCTGCCTTTTTCTGCTAAGCGCCAATCCGCATAACGGGAACCACTATATACAACTGCTATCATAATAAATTATATGTTCATAACTTGGGCGATTTTCAATAATTCTTCATCTAATTTAAGCTCTTTTCCTCGTAAAGCTTCTTCTAGACTGGTAGAAACTATTTGACTGCCTCTAATACCAACGGTGGCACTACGGTTACCTCTGATCAATTCGTTTACTGCAAAATAGCCCATTCGGGTTGCAAGTACACGGTCAAAACTACTCGGTGAACCCCCACGTTGTAAATGCCCTAATATACTAACTTTTGTGTCATAAAAATCAAATTTTTCTTTCACACGTTTTGCAACATTATAGGCTCCGCCATTTTTATCACCTTCTGCAACGATGACAATCATGGAAGTTTTATTTCTTTCTCTTGCTTCTTCTAAGGAATCTATTAATTCTTCAATAGCTGTATCTTTTTCGGGAAGCATTAATGCCTCAGCACCTCCAGCAACACCGGCATTCAATGCAATACATCCGGAATCTCTCCCCATCACTTCTACAAAGAATAATCGATTGTGTGAAGCGGCAGTATCTTTTATCTTATCGATGGCGTCAATGACGGTATTGTTTGCGGTGTCAAATCCTAATGTATAATCAGATCCATATAAATCATTGTCTATAGTTCCTGGGATACACATGACAGGGATGTCAAATTCTTTAGAGAAAAGCTCGGCGCCTGTAAAGGTCCCATCTCCGCCGATGGCAACTAATGCATCAATGCCAGCAGCTTTAACTTGATCGTAGGCTTTTTGTCTTCCTTCGGGAGTTCTAAATTCTGCACATCTTGCAGATTTCAATATGGTGCCTCCTTTTTGTAATATGGAACTCACTGAGCGACTCACCATTTCTTTGAAATCGCCTTCAATCATTCCTTCATAACCCCTATATATTCCTGTAACTTTTATTCCGTTATATAATGCTGTGCGGACCACTGCGCGAATGGCTGCATTCATGCCAGGAGCATCTCCTCCTGAAGTATAAACACCAATCCTTTCAATTTTATTCATTTGCACATAGATTTTTTGAATTACGAATATAATGTGTATTTCTTACACTATTAAATTTTTTTAGTAATTTGTTTGTGGATTTGTTATAATTGTTCATAATTTAAACAAGTTAGGATAATCAATTTAAACATAGAGATACCGTGCAAACCCATTTTACCATTGATTGTGTCATCTTAACTTTTGATGATGGCGAATTGAAAGTTTTACTTGCTGAAAGGAATGAATATCCATATAAAGATTGGTGGGCAATACCAGGCTATTTCGTAAATAAATACGAGGAAATGGAAGATGCTGTGGCTCGTATCTTGTTGGAGATGACAGGGCTTAAAGATATTTACATGGATCAATTGGCCGCCTTCGCAGGCGTGAAGAGACATCCAGAGGGTAGAATATTGACCGTGGCCTATTTAGCATTAGTTCAAATGGATGAGGTGCGAAATAAAATTGCTACTGGCACGACTTACATGAAACAATTAAAGTGGTTTCCTATTACTGAATTACCCGATTTAGCATTCGATCATAAAGAAATCATCGAGCTAAGTGTAGATCGTTTGAAAAGGTCTGTTACATTTTCCACAGCACCTTATGAATTATTACCTACAAAATTTACACTCACTCAATTACAGCAAGTTTATGAAGGCCTGTTGAATAAAAAATTGGATAAACGAAATTTTAGAAAGAAAATAAATAACCTAGGCTATCTCAAAGAGCTTAATGAATATCAGAAGGGTGTATCTTACCGCGCTGCAAAATTATACGCATTTGATAAAAAGAAATTCTTAAAACAGTTTAATCAAGATTAAAATTTGTAATTCATACTTAATTCCAAGTTAATAAGTTGTTAATAAACAATTTTTTGACATTGGAATGATATTATTTGTGTTCTATTTTATACTTTTGAATAATTTTTAGAAAAAGTCAAAAATAATAAAAGGTAAAATGGAAAACCGTAAGGAACAAATTATAGAAGTTGCTCTTAAGCGTTTTGCTCATTTTGGGTTTCATAAAACGACCATGAATGAAATTGCAGATGATCTTCGGATCACTAAAGCAAATCTTTATTATTACTATCCAGACAAACCTTCCTTGATTTTGGATGTTTTGTGTGCAGTGATTACTGAATTACATGGTAAAGAGAGTGATTTAATTGAAGAATATCAAGGTGATTTAATGTCATCGATTGATCAGCTTTTAGAGCTTAAAGCGAGTTTCATGAAGAAATATTATGTATTTCATATCAATGAAAATTTAGATTGGATCAAAGGGATAGACATAGCAAAAGCATTGGCAGAATTCAATAAAAAAGATATTCTCATCATGAAATCTTTATTAGAGAAGGCTGTCGCAAATGACGATTTAAAATTAGAAAATTTAGAAGATTATGCGCAATCATTCACAGAGATTTTAAAAGGACTAGACATATTACATACCGTTTCGGATATCATAACAGGTATTCCAAATGAAAGTAATGTTGATAAAATTTTGTCAAGTCAAAAAAGAGCTGCTCGATTGATTTTCGAAGGTAAATTAATTCGCAAATAACAATATGAAAAATATAAAATTACTCACACTACTATTGTCAGGATTATTTTCCGGACAACTGCTGTTTGCACAAGAAACGCTAACGCTGCAAGAGGCATTGAAATATGCCTTGCAAAATAAAGCGGAGGCTAAAGCGGCAAGTTTAGAACTAGAAAATGCACAATATCAAATCGATGAAGTTCGTGCTGGAGCAAAGCCTCAAATTAGTGCATCAGGAACTTTAACGTATAATCCAATGCTTCAAAAAAGTGCTTTGGATGGTGCATTGATGGGAAGACCTGGAGAAACTATCATGGTAGCATTTGGTCAAAAATGGCAATCGAATGCCGTGCTAAATGTAAATCAACAAATTTTTAATCAAGCCTTGTTTACTGGTTTGAAAGCAGCACGTTCTACCAAGGAGTTTTACTTGATTAATAAAGAACTTACTGATGAGCAATTGATTGAAAAAGTATCCAATTCTTATTATCAGGTTTTTCAAACACAATTGCAATTAGAAACAATTGAAACGAATCTTGCTAGTACGACCAAGACTAAAAATGTAATCGAGGGATTGGTGAAAGCTGGTTTAGGTAGACAAATAGATTTGGATAGGATTATTGTGAATATTAATAATTTAGAATCTCAAAAACAAATTGTTTCTAATTCCTTAGAGCTTGCGGAAAATGCTTTGAAATTCGCTATTGGTATGTCGATTCAAGAAGAAGTAGTATTACCGGAAGAGACATTTGACATACAAATTGAAAATGCTTCGTTGGGAGATGCTGGTTTAGGTAATCGTTCTGAAATTAAATTATTAGAGAAACAAGCAGAACTGTTAGAATACAATAAAAAGTCTATTATTTCAGGATACTATCCTACTTTATCCTTTACGGGTAATTTAGGCTACTTGGGTATGGGAAATACGTTTCCGATATTCTCCCCAAATGAAGGGGTGAAATGGTCAGGTTTTTCTGGTTTAGGATTAAATCTTGCGATTCCAATTTTTAATGGTGGAGCAACCAAGGCTAAAGTTAACAAAGCGAACATTCAGATTAGACAATTGGAGGTTCAATTGGAAGACACTAAACTAGGTCTGAACTTAGCTAATGAAAATGCAAAACAACAAATTAAAAATTCTCTTTTAACCATCAATACCAATCGTTCAAATGTTGGTCTGGCAAAAGAGGTGTTAACCAATACGGAAAACAACTATAAAAATGGACTTGCAACCCTAACAGAATTATTAGATGCTGAAAATGCATATTCAGCCTCACAAAATAATTTGAATACTGCCTTATTAAACTATAAAGTAGCAGAAATTCAATTAATCAAAGCAAACGGAAATTTAAAATCTTTAGTAAACGAATAATTAACTTATCCACAATATGAAACGTGTATTAATATCCATCATTGTAATTGGAGGACTCTTAGCAGGAATGTTCTACATCCTGAATAAAAATAAAAAGAAAACTGAGGCTGAAACAGCCGTAGTTGCACAAACGAATACAGCAGTAGCAGTTCGTATCGATACGGCGCAAATGCAACAAATCAGTTTAGCATATCAAGCAAACGGAACATTTATGCCGAAACAAGAAGTTACGGTAGCCGCTGAAACTGGTGGTCGTGTAGTTCGTGTATTGGTTGATGAAGGTTCTCATGTATCTGCTGGTCAAACATTGGCTGTAGTAGAAGGAGATCGTTTAAACGTTAATGTCGCAAATGCTCAAGCTAATTATGATAATGCTCAAGCAACATTGCAACGTTATGAAAGTGCTTTAGCAACAGGCGGTGTAACGCAACAACAAGTTGATGGCATGAGATTGCAGTTTGAAAGTGCGAAAAACAATTTGAAAAGCGCAAAGATTGTTGCAGGTGATGTGACCATCAAAACTTCGGTGTCAGGTATTGTAAACGCTAGAAAGATTGAACCGGGTGCTTATGTAAGTGCTGGTACGGCCGCTTTCGATATCGTTAATGTAAGCACGCTTAAACTACGTGTGAATGTAGACGAAAAAAATGTAGCAACTTTAAAAGTAGGTCAAACTGTAGATGTGTCGGCTAGTGTATATGCTGATAAGAAATTTACTGGTCGTATTACATTTATTGCTCCAAAATCTGATGGTAGTTTAAATTTCCCAGTAGAAATCGAAATTGCAAATAATCCTAACAATGAATTACGTGCAGGTATGTATGGTACTGCATTGTTCGGTGCCGAAGGTTCAACCAACACGTTAGTTGTTCCTAGAACAGCATTTGTAGGAAGTATTGCAGACAATAAAATATTTGTATTGAAAAACGGAAAAGCGATTGAAACGAAAGTACAATCAGGTAGAAGTTTTGGCAATGACGTAGAAATTATTGGTGGTTTAGTAGCTGGCGATCAGGTGATCGTTTCTGGACAAATCAATTTGAACGATCAAGCTGCAGTACAAGTGATTAAATAAAAAGGGATTCGTACAAAGTATAGAACATGAAGATTACTGAAATATCAATAAAACGTCCCAGTCTAATCATCGTATTATTTATAATACTGACACTGGGAGGGATATTTTCATATTCCCAATTGGGATATGAATTGGTACCTAAATTTGAGGTAAATGTAATTACCATTCAAACCGTGTACCCGGGAGCCTCACCGACCGAGGTTGAAAATACAGTAACTAAGAAAATTGAGGATGCTGTATCATCATTAGAAAATATTAAAAAACTGGAATCAACATCCATGGAGAATGTTTCCGTGGTCATGATTACGCTGAATGATGAAGCAGATGTCAATTTCTTATTGACTGATGCACAACGGAAAATTAATGCAATTCTTAATGACCTTCCAGATGATGTAGATGCACCTTCTCTAAATAAATTCTCTTTAGATGATGTGTCCATCATGAGTTTGGCTGTAACGTCAAATTTGACGGAAAAACAGTTGTTTGATTTATTGGACAACAAGATTCAACCAATTTTCGCTCGTATAAACGGTGTGGCGAAAGTAGATCTTGTAGGTGGTGAAGAACGTGAGATTCAAGTGAGTGTTGATGCTCAAAAATTAGAAGGTTATGGACTATCTATTGGACAAGTTCAACAAGTTATCCAACAGTCTAACTTAGATTTCCCTACAGGAAATGTAAGTACTCGCGAAAATAGAACGACAATACGTTTAGCCGGAAAGGTAAATACCGTAGATGAGTTACGTAATTTGCCTATTACTACGCCAAAAGGTATAACCATTTTCTTAAGAGATATTGCAGATATCCAAGATGGTATTAAAGAGATTGAGAAGATTGCAAGATTAGATCAACAAAACACCATTTTATTGCAAGTGTTTAAGCAGTCTGATGCGAACGCTGTTGAAGTTTCTAAATTAGTTCAAGAAACCATTTTAACAGTTGAAAAAGATTATGCTAAGGATAATATTAAGGTTCTAATAGCAAATGACTCGACGAATTACACCTTGAATGCAGCAAATAACGTAATGAAAGATTTAGTTATTGCGGTTATCCTTGTGGGATTCATTATGTTGTTTTTCCTTCATAGTTTACGTAATGCAGCCATCACAATGGTAGCGATTCCATTATCGTTAATTGCAACCTTTATTGGGTTGATGTTAATGGGTTATACGTTAAACTTAATGTCTTTATTAGGACTTTCCTTGGTGGTTGGTATTCTAGTGGATGATGCAATTGTTGTAATTGAGAACATTCACCGCCACATGGAGATGGGTAAAAATAAAGTGCGTGCCGCTTATGATGGAGCAAAAGAAATTGGGTTTACCGTTGCAGCGATTACCTTGGTAATTGTCGTGGTATTCTTACCTATTGCGATGTCTACAGGTTTGGTTGCTAATATTCTTGCACAATTCTGTGTTACGGTTATTATTTCAACCCTATTGTCTTTATTAGTTTCATTTACCGTAGTTCCTTGGTTATATTCTAGGTTCGGTAGATTAGATCACATTAATCCACACACTTTGTTCGGAAAGATTATTCATGGTTTTGAAGCTGGTTTAACCAAATTCACACACATGATTTCTGATATTCTGAAATGGTGTTTAAAGAGTGTATCTACGAAGTTAGCGACACTTGGTTTGGCTATAGTATTATTTGCTGGTTCCATAAGTTTAGCTGTAATGGGATACATTGGATCTGATTTCTTCCCTGCTTCAGATAAAGGAGAGTATTTGATTCAGTTTGAATTGGAAAAAGATGCTTCTCTTGAAAAAACTAATGCATTAACGCAAAAAGCAGAAGAAATCATAAAATCGAAACCCGAAGTAGAGCGAATTATTACTACAGTTGGTCAATCTTCCGATGGGGTAATGTCTACCGGTGGGTCTAGGTACAAATCGGAAATCCACGTCGTGATGAAAGATACCTACACGGAGAGTTCCAAGGTATATGCTGCGGTATTGATGCGCGAATTGGAAAACAAATTAGTAGGAGCTAAAGTGAAGTCGGTAAATATGGGTTTAATGGGTGCGGAACAAGCTCCTTTAAAATTAACCATTATCGCATCTGATGTGAAAGATGCAGCAGAATTTGCCGAAAAAGCAGCTGATTTATTGCGCCAAGTTCCAGGATCTACAGGTGTTAAATTATCATCTGAAGGAGGTAATCCGGAAATCAATGTGAAAGTGGATCGTGAAAAGATGAACTCGTTAGGGTTAAATGTAGCTACCGTGGGGATGACCATGCAAACGGCATTTTCCGGTAATACCGATAATAAATTCCGTGCAGGAGATAATGAATACGATATTAATATCCGTTTTGGAGAAAATAGCCGTTCTGACATTAACAATGTGCGTGATTTAAAATTCATCAATAATCAAGGTACTGCAATTGCATTAGAACAATTTGCTGAAATTGGTTATGGATCAGGACCTTCATTATTAGAACGTCGTGATAAATCGCCAGCAGTTTCTATACAAGCGGCAGTTGTTGGTCGTTCTATGGGTGAAATTGCAGCAGAATGGGAAGCTAAGTTTTCGGAATTAGAACGCAAACCTGGGGTAGTTTATATTTGGGGTGGTACTATGGAAAGCCAAGAAGAAGGTTTTGGTACATTGGGAGTAGCCTTATTAGCCGCAATCTTGTTGGTGTATTTGGTTATGGTATCATTGTATGATAGTTTTATTACACCATTTGTAGTATTATTCTCAATTCCATTATCATTCATTGGCGCGTTGATTCTACTAGCATTAACAGGTCAATCATTAAATATCTTTACGATTTTAGGTATTATCATGCTTATTGGATTAGTTGCTAAAAACGCTATTCTATTGGTTGATTTTGCGAATCACCGTAAAGAAAATGGTGATAATACACATGATGCATTAGTAGCTGCCAACCATGCTCGTTTACGTCCAATTTTAATGACGACTATAGCCATGGTTATCGGTATGGTGCCTATTGCAATGGCAACAGGAGATGGGGCAGATATGAATAGGGGATTAGCCATCGTAATTATTGGTGGATTATTATCTTCTTTATTATTGACCTTGGTAGTTGTACCTGTAGTTTATTCAATATTCGACAGCTTAAAACGCCGTTTCGGTAAAAAAGAGGAAACAGATTACGCCACGTTAATTGATGCAGATTATGTTCCTAACGAACATTACATCGATGAAATGGAAGTAAAGCATAATTAATAGAACAATTAATTAATATTAGAAGGGTCTGAATTTTACATTCAGGCCCTTTTTTATGTTAAAGCACTGGGTGTTTTTTTTCTAAAAAAATCAATAGAATTAAACAAAATTAAGAAGAGGCTGTTGATAAAGAAAAAAGATCTATGTCACAACACAAAAGAAAGAGCTTTATCCATAATTCATTTGAGATTTTAAAAAATTCAGTACTAGGATTTATCAATGAAGACAGCATGAAATATAGTGCTTCTTTAGCTTATTACACGATCTTTTCCATTGGTCCCATTTTGGTATTGATGATTTCTTTGGCGGGGATATTTTTTGGTGAAGATGCCATAAAAGGAAAAGTGTTTTCTGAATTAAATGGCTTAGTAGGGGCAAATGCTGCTTTGCAGATTCAAGAGGTGATCAAGAACCTAAGCCTGTCTGGAAAATCAAATATGGCATTAATCATTAGTATTATAACACTGCTTGTCGGGGCAACAACTGTATTTGGAGATATACAGAATTCCATTAATAAGATTTGGCATGTTCGTGCAAAACCTAAAAAGGGATGGTTGAAGTTGTTGATGGATCGATTATTATCCTCCTCGTTAATTATTGGGCTTGGTTTTGTGTTGGTAGTCACTTTAGTTATCAATGGAGTCATTCTCATGATTACCGATCGGCTACTCTTTTATTTCCCAGATATGACGGTATATGTGATCGATGGCATTAATTTTTTACTCACTTTTGCCATTACTTTTTTATTGTTCAGTATTATATTTAAAGTCTTGCCGGATGTGAATATTCAATGGAAAACCGTAAAAACGGGCGCCTTATTTACGACCTTTCTATTTATCTTAGGAAGATTTGCTATTGGATTTTATTTGTCTAATTCCAGTACAGCGTCCACATATGGCGCTGCAGGTTCCATTGTTTTGGTCCTGCTATGGGTCTATTATACTGCAGCAATATTATATTTTGGAGCCGTATTTACCCGTGAATACGCGACCTACAAAGGCATTAGTATTGAGCCCTCGGAGTTTGCCGTACACGTAGAGGTTAAGGAAATCGAACGCAATGTAGCTGAAATTCCAGCAGCTCCTTTGACACAAGAAGAAAAAGTCATTCAAAAATAAGTCATTAATTTAATCCAAATGATGTTTTTGGAACCCATAAGAATCGGGGACGATACGCCGATCCATATTTCCACCAGATTGCCTCATCATAGCTGTTTATATTGTAGCTCATTAAGATTTTATCTTCTTTTTGTATTTGCGGATGCAACATGGCATTATAGGTAAAGAGTTTATGCCTCTCCAAATTAGGTTCCTGAATTTGGTAAATCAATCGTTCTTCAGTAAATGGGCCTTCAGGCTGCATACTTAGATACGAGTAAATTTCTCCAGGAACTTTTAAACGGTCTTGCGTTAAGAATATAATTTTATTAGCTACTTTTCGAATACTAAATTGTTCGGAAACTAATTTTTTGATGCCCAAAATCGCTTGACTTTGATTGGGATTCGAATTCCATTTAGTTCCGTCCCAAAATAATTTACTTTTAATTGCATTTGGTTTCATGTTAATTTTCATGACATGCAGGTCGGAGGTTAAACGTTCCTCATTCATTTTCGAACCATATACATATAGATCTTGGCCATCTTTTAGAACTGCATGTCCAAAATGGATGCGCTGATCCGCAGGCATAAAAGCAATAGTTTTTTTTATTTTAAATGTTTTTAAATCAACTAATAATAAATCACAACCTTCATATTGAAAGGCAAATGGACCAGTTTCTCCTGCTTTTTTGCTGTATTTAGACATAAATAACAGGAGTTGGTTATGATCAATAATACCATCTCCAGGCCAATACCACATTTCTTTTCCATGCTTCTTTTGTACGTCAAATAGTGCTTTGGGGTTTTCTAAATTACCCTGATATAATTGTGTTATCCCATGCTGATCTAGTAAGGTAGCCGTATTGCCTAAAATAAATTTTAAGGGAGGAATTTTAATATCCTGATCAATTTTCCCAAGGAAACTGTCGCCCCACAGAAATAAAGATTGGTTATTTCCTAAATCAATAGAGACGCATCCATCAGCCCCTGAAATTTCCCCTGCAGCTTTCGGTAATAATAATTCTGTAAAACTGCTGTCAACAAGTAAACTGTCTTTCAAATATTTTTGTTCAGGAATTCCTTGCCCAATTGACCAGCTGAGTATATAAGCAGGAGCTAAAAACCATAAGTATAGGATAGTGACTGGTTTCATTGACTAAGATAAATCATAAAAGTCTTTTACTCGTTTTTCTAAATCTTGAATAATAACTTCTGTAAAATCTGTTTTCGTTAATTGGTTGATGTGGTACAAAGCGCCCGGACTAAATACATTGATTTCCATAATTTTATCTCCAACAATATCTAGGCCGACCAAATACATTTTATCTTGTTTTAGCTTGTCCTTAACCTTCGCTACTAACGCTAAAATAGAATCGTCTATTGCTACTTTTTCCGTTTTCGCACCTTGATGTATATTACTTCTTAGTTCATTACTACCTTGCACTCTACGAACTGCGGCATACTGACCATTCAAGTGTAATGGTTCCCCATCTATCAAAAAGAAGCGAATATCTCCATGTATAGCGTCAGGTAAATATTCTTGAGCTATCACATAACCATCTCTTCCTATCGCTTCTACGGTCTGTTTAAGATTAAGTCGATCTTCATATTGAATTAAAAATACATTTTTACCACCTGAACCTTTAAGCGGCTTTAAGATGATTTTTTCTTCTTGTTTTTCTAAAAATCGTAATACGTCTTTATGATTTCTAGTGACTAAGGTTTTCGGACGAATAGATTTATCGAAATTTTCTAAATATAATTTATTATTTGCTTGAATTAGATGATCCGGATCATTTATTACCAATCGCCCATTTGCTTTCACTAGTTGTGCAAATTGTATACCCGTTGCAGCAGCCCAAGGCCTGTTAATCATATCCAATGTTGGGTCAAATCGCAGCCATAACAGATCAATATCATTCATATCCAGCAATGTTTTTTCACAGGCTTTCAGTACTTCAATCAATTTGCTGTAGCTATCTATTTGTTCATTAGGATCGACTACGCGGCAATGCGCTAGGATAGCCTGTTCTTCTTCATATACAAAATCTGCCAGCCCTATATATAAGATTTGATGTCCGCGTTGTAATGCTTTTAATGCCAATAAAGTGGTCGTGAATTTTTCTTCTTCTTTATGGGTCTGGTTGATTAAGAATGCTATTTTCATAAAATATAAGGGATTTTGTTTAAATTAGTTTGAAGATGGTTCCTTTTGTTTTAGCGTCTTTCCATTTATCCGAATATTCTGGAAATAAATACCTGGGTGTGATGGCTGGTGGGATCAATACTTCACGCTGTAATAAATCCTTAATGATGGGCAGGTAATCTTTTCTGATTTTCCCCATCATCAACAAATGCACATTTTTACCATCCTTTAAATAGTTTAATAATTCTATAATTCCTTTCAAATAAAGGGCGTCTTTGGTTAATCCTCCACCACGATATACCCGCATCACAATTTGGAAGGCTGTTTCTGCTTTAAAACCATACTGCGCAACCAACAGATCAAAGCTGTCTATAAAGTTATTTCCTAAAAGCATATGTTGAACAGCTATTACACGGGCTGCAATGATTCTCAATCGATCATTATTTAGACCATCTACAATGAATTCAGATAATACGGCTAGTCCCTCTTGCAGTTCTTCATAACCAGGAACGCCTAAACTGAATAAATTTAAAGGCTGCATCCGACCATTGAAATAAGTAACCACATGCGTTCCGATTTCATGTTGTATTAATGCCATGGCTCTCGAGCTGCTGAGTTTATATTCCTTACTAATATTCAAGGCTCCACGATTTACCATCACCCCAGATATATCCTCGCGAATTCGTATGGGACAATTAAAGTCGGGATGTTGCTGTTGTAGAAATCTGACTTCGTCTCTCGCTAATTTGGCAAAATGATGTGCATCTATTATTTCTTCATTTTTAGCACTGTTATTTTCCGATTCGGTCATCATTAAAATAGCCATGGCCGTATTGTATAATTTCTCCGAAACGTTGCCAAATACTTGCAAACTTCCATGTACGAAATCTTCTTTTCCTCGGTCGGCTAACATGGTGATGGTGGAGTCAAGTTCCGATCGCTTATCTCGAAATATATAACCCATTGTTGGATCGTAGATATCTTCAATCCGCAAATTATATAGCCTCCGTTTTACTAAATCTGGATCTATATGTAATGGTCGATATAGAAATTTTGGAGCTTTCCAAAATTTATCCTTTTTAAACTGTAGCCATGCTTCATGCGTATTAAGTGGAGTCACCATCAATAAGAAGTCAAATTTCTTACTTTCTTGCGCCAGGGCTAGGTCTATTTCATTAATTAAGGGAGTTAATTCTTGTTGAAAATTTATTTTTTGCGCGGTAGCATTTAAATGCGTGTAAACTCTTAAAAATTCAAAGAAAAGACGAGATAATGATTTGGCTAGTGTCTCTCGATAAATACGCATTAAAATAGGCAATACAGCCTCATGTTCATCCAAATAGTTTTGTTTAATGGAAATGCCTAATAGTAATATCTGTTTATTCTGAAGTTCCTTTTTACTATATAAAGAGTTCAAATGTTCAGGTTGCGGAATATTAAATTCCTTGGTCATCTCTACATGGATTTCTTTACTTTCTTTTCTAATATTCTTCTGCAGGTATTCGGCCAAGGGTAAGATATCTTTTTGACCAATATGTAGTTTGATATCTTCTTTTTGATTTTCTGGAGCTACCCAAGCCTCTACCAATAAGCAGGCACCAAATTCTTGAGCTAAAGTTTCTGCAATAGGGTGTAGCCAAGTTTCAAATTCAAATTCCCCAGATTTGCAGACGATGCTCGCATTCTCTGTTCTTGCTAAATCGGAAATCATTTTATCCTTCTTATCTAAACTCGGTATCCGATAAATAAAAATATAAGGTACAATTTTTTGAAAAACAAATTTTCCAACATTAGGGATTTGATAATGGATAGGATGTCTTTTCTGTATGGAATTGATAATTCCTGGTAAACCTTTATTTTTTTCCATGATCGTCAAAGTAATTATTCAATACCTCTAAAGAATTGCTTAATAATTCTTTGCAGCTTTGAATCCTCAAATGATTTGGTACAGCAGTCCATTCATCCATAAAATCTTTCCGAAATTCTATGGATAAAACGCATCCAAACTCTGCAAAGCGTTCATTGATCATCTGGGATAAATACCCTCCACGAAACTTTACATTTTCTCGAATATCGATAACCTCACCGTATAGTGTTTGTGTTTTTAGATAATCCATCCATAGCGTGATGAGAGGTCTCCATTTGGAATGGACAGGCCCTGTTCCTAAATTTATTTGTGGATTTTCAAGCTCATTTACTACTTCAGCAGAAGAATGACGTTTTGCATTATAGCTATGAATATCGTAAATCACGAAATATCCAAATTGATGAATTGTTTCTTGCACTAAATCAACGATTGTTTGCAATATATTCTGATGATCATCCTGCAATTTTGCGATATAATTCGCAGGCGTTGTATCCTTCCATACCTCCAGTCCCCAGGCTTGTGCAGGTTTAAGATATATTGCATCCTCCAATTTTCTATTGATGTCCAATTGAAATCTCGAGCTTTTTACGATAAATTGATTGATCGGTAAGTCTGCTATTTTTGCCGTAAATGGGTCCTCTTCGCGCAAGCGTTCCTGTTCTTTCAATAGTTGATAGGGTAATAGCGCTGGATGTATATCCTGTCCATCATGGATAGCAAATGCCCAATACGGACTACTTACTTGTTGGATATGGAACTGGGTAAAATGTAACATGGAAATATCTTAGATTCACTTATTAAAACAACTTTTCAATTAAATAGTTTATATAAAATAAGGTTATTACTAAATTAAATGGTTAAACATTTAAAAATTCAATCAAGTATAAGCTTTATAACCACTTGAATACTAAGATAGTAACCTTAGGCGTTATAACTAATAACCAATTTAAAAAAAGGAGGTCATTATGAACCTAATTCAACGCATTGAACATTGGGGTGACATGCATCACCCACGCTGGATTGATTTCGTCCGGATTGTGCTCGGTATTCTTTTATTTGCCAAAGGGGTAAGTTTTATCATGGACCGTAATTCGGTGGCGAATCTGATTGAAAAAACGCATTTCCAGCTTTCCATTTGGAGCGCAGTCCATTATGTGGTATTCGCACATATTGTAGGCGGAATATTTATTGCTTTAGGTTTGCGAACACGTTTAGCGGCTGCAATTCAAATTCCTATTCTTTTCGCAGCAGTATTTTTTATCAACATCACGCAAGGTTTCAGTTTCTTAAATTCTGAATTATGGCTTTCTGCAATGGTGTTGATTTTGCTAATTTATTTTATGGTGGTTGGATCGGGCCCTTTATCATTAGATAAGGCTATGGATAAACCAGGATACCAACGTAGAATATAATAATTAGTTTACGAAAATTATTTTCCCATTTTGGCCTTCTTTGCAAGGCCAATTTTTTTGGCTATTTTTTTTCAAATTCCAAGAATACTTCCGATCCTTGCCGTTCAGGAATGCTATTTCTGCAGGGGATTAATTGATGGATAATAAATTCAGATTGAAATAACTGCCGATAATAGGATATTTCGCCTGCATAGGGGGGACCTATTTGTTCAAATGCTCGATTAAATAGTAATCCTATTAATTTACCGCGGGTTTTTAACAGTTCAGCGGTTTTTTGAACATATTGACCGCGCAGTCTTGGGTCTAATGCACAAAAAAAAGTTTGTTCAATGATCAAATCAAAGTGATCCTCAATATCAAAATAATTTGCGCAGATTAACTTCACCTCAGGATAGGGATTAAATTTCTCTTTTAAAAGGTCAATCAAGTTCGCAGATAGGTCAAGTAAGGTAATATTCCGAAAGCCAGAATCCAGTAGGAAAGAGGCTTCATAAGCATTTCCACAGCCTGGAATTAAAATCTTGGCTTGCTTATCAGGATAGGTTTGCAAATAGTCTACGATGGCAGGAGATGGATAGCCTATATCCCAACCTTTTTGATTGGCAATCCAACGGTTATTCCAATATTCTTTCTTTATAAGATCTTCCATCTTTTACGAGCTGATGATTAAAGATTATAATTCTTCTAAAATATAACAGCCTGCTTCTGAAGGGTGATCTAAGACCCAACTTTGGCCATTTTCATTTTTTATTAATTGGATAATCATAAAATCTCCAATAGCAGCCATGGTAAAAAATGCAGCAAATAACAATAAAGAAAAACTACCTATACTCAGTGCAATAATCGCAGGTAAAAATCCTAAGATGACTGCAGGCATGATTGCGCCTATGATGTAGTGTTTTAATCGAAGAGGCTCTTTACAGTGGCAATAGGGCGTTAGCATTTTTTTCAATATTCCGTATTTGATAGATTTAAATCCTTGCTTAGCAAAAATTGCCCAGGTTATACCATGTATAAGTTCATGAACGACGATCCCTAATACCAGCACTATTAAAGGGATAAACCCTGCTAAAATGCCATATTGTTTTAGAAATTGTTGGATATTGTTTAAAATTTCAGCATTGCCAAATTGGTCAGACCAAATGATAAAAAATGGCACAAAATAGAGGATACTAATCGGTATTAAAATAATCAAACCCCATTTATTAGCTTTAACGAGATCAATGGTTAACTTTTTTTTATTAAAATTTGCTATGTTCATGCTTTACTTATTATGCTTTCACGGTATACATTATGCGATCTGCTTTTCCTTTTTCAGGTAAAGGTAAATCTGCATATTCTTTAAGGGCAACTACTATTAACTTGTTTATTTTAAATACCTAGCCCTAATGGTTATTCAACAGGTTTATGGAATTAGAATTTTACAGGTTTAGTTAACTGATTAAATAGCTGTTAAACGTTCTCCAATACTTGTCTTTAAAAATTTCAAAATCTACATCCACAATTGGACTGTATTTTTGTTGAATTTCTTTTGCTTTTCTTGCGGGCTTGCGGTAATCTCGACAGGCGATAAATAACTCTCGCGTTCCATTTACGGTTTCGGTACCAATTTGAATATATCCTTCAGACTCCGGTAGAAATGATTCCATATCCGTTTGAATACTTTCAAAAACGCTGTAGGAGTCATTATCTGGCAATCCTAATTCATCTTTGGGTTCGTATTTCTGAATAAGAACCAAAATCCATGGATGCGATGCTTTATAATCCCAGGCTAATGCATGGCAATTCATTACAGAAAGCATGGGAAGATTTTGTTCTATAGTTCCTTCAAATAGTGTCCATTCATCCTGTTGGGAATCGTAGTTTACTTGTTGATACTTTTCTAAAAATTCTTTTTCCCGCCATATTAAATAATCCTTTAGTTTATCCACAGAAATGAGATCGGTCATCTCCTTACTTTTGCTCTGTAATTCGATGTTGTCTATTTTTTCCATGATAAGCTCTTCCCCTAAATAATTGTCTAAGAAAATATAAACTCCATTTAAAAGCTCTTTATGAGCTTCAACATGATAATGATCATAAACAAATACTAAATTTATTTCATCTGGATAGGACTCTAAAAGCTGCGGGTAAAAATGGATATTTTCGGTATTAAATTTAAAATCCCCCGATTTTATACTGAATCCATCGATGGTCATGGCACGCTTAAGGGCTTTAAATTTCCAGTTATTTATCGCAGGAGCAGAGGCAACTAAATCCTCCGCATGGATTACATATTTTAATACCCCATCGGGCGTAAAAATAAGTTCAGCATCTCCATCAACATCTAATCCTACCAGAAAATTTAAATTCAAATCTAATTGATCTAATTTTGGAGCGAATATTCCAACAAATTTTTGTTCTACTTCAATACCATTTTTAATGATTTCATAAAAATCAGGACTGTGAATCGTAAACCAGTGCCAAAATTCAGCGTATGTTGAGTCCTCTTTCACTTCGTCTTTTTTAATAAATAGTTTTTGGAATATTTTTTTCATCCCTTAATAATCATTGCTCAATCAAATATTTGTTCGACTCGATTTAAATATAGTTAATTTGAATTGAACATTGTATTAGGGATTATTAAAATACTTTAAAGGTTAATATTTTGATATTCTATTATTAATGGATCATGATGACGATTTACCAATTTTAATATTAACCGGTTGGATTTAATTTATTGAAGTAAAATTCAATTTGTTAGTAATCCTTTTTCACGTACGAGTAATAAGCGCTAAATCAATTTTTAAAAATTGAATGGATTCATCTTTTCAACCGAAAATATTAGACTTATTGTACAGAACAAAAGCTTTATCATTTGCTTGAGATAATAATTACACTAGCTCAGTAGAGGTACTTGTTGCTGTTTAAAGACAAATGCTTAGTTAGTATAGAAAATTAGTATTCAATTAATATTATTTGAAGTAGGAAAAATATTTTATTTTTTTTTTCAATGTAGGGGGTAACAAAATTTGCATCTGGTTTATATCCTAATAGAAGCGCAAGCTTGGGCGGATTCCGAAAAGCCTTTAGAGTAGGATTTAAATTAAAATAACATATTATGAAAACTTTACAAAACCTAATGTCAGTACTTTTAATCAGTGCATTGAGCTTCACCTCTTGTAACAAAGCGGAAGATGTAGAAGTTGTTCAAAAAGTAGAAGTGGAATTAAACAACAAACAAATGCAAAATGAGAAAAACCCTCAAGATCATGAAGGGGCATTGCACAATACGTTCTTAGATTTCTTTTCAAAAAGTTTTGATGGAACGAAAGAAATGAATCAAGACAAGTTGATAAAATTATATAGTGAGTTTCATACCTCTCAAAAAATTGCTTTTGGAGACGAGCAAATCAAAGGGTATAAAAAATTATTTGAAACTTATGACATGATGGCTATGGGTAGACCAATCCCGGTGTTGCCTCCAAGTTTATGCCGTTGGTTTCCTGCTATTTGTGATCTATTATCTCCTTCGCCAACATTCCCCTTTGGACTTCCTGTTGGATTGTTAAATGAAGATAATGGAGGTACTTCAACCGAACGTACATTAAAATTTATTGAACAAATAAAAGTAAATGAAGCTAAGTTGATTGCAGATAAGTCATTAAGTGAGGAAAAAAGAAAAGCATTATTAAGTCAACATGCAGTAGCACGTTACTCAGCAGGTTACTGGCACAACGTAAATGCTATTCATAAAAGTAAAAGTCCATACTTTGAGCCTTTTCAATCGGAAGATATTCAAGCGATTTGTCATACTTGTGATGTGGTAGGAGCAGATGCAGCAGGCGCAGCAGTAGGTGCTTTAGTAGGTGGGGTAGGTGCTGGACCTGGTGCCGGAATAGCGAGTGGTGCTGTCGTACTTGAAAAAGCTTGGAATTGGTTCTGGAACTAATTAACAAAATTGTTCCCCTATAATTGCAAAATGGATCAGGGTTAGTTTTAAACTAATCCTGATCCTTTGTTTAATAATTTTAAATATTTCTTTTCAATTATTTTATATTTTTCAGAAACATAAAGTTTAAAGTAACCATCATTATACATCGCTTATTTGTTAAATGTTCGAATAATTTAATACATTAGCCATTTAAACTTAAACCTGATTTACCAGTGTCCTATTTTCGCTCGTTCTCCATCTTTTTTATATTGTTAATTCCTTTTTTTCTTAAAGCCCAACAAGATAGGACCGAAGTTGTATCTTTTGAAGATGCTTATAAACGGAAATATCAAATCCATAAAGTCTTCGATAAAAGTTTTAAAATTGATGGTAAATTAGATGAAGAAACATGGCAGCACGAAGGGGAATGGTCTGAAAAATTTTCTCAAGTTATTCCTTTTGAGCGCGTGTTTACAGCTTCTTGGACAAGAGTAAAATTGTTTTTTGATGATGAAAACATTTATGTAGGTGTTTATTGTAAGGATGCTAATCCAGAATCAATGAATGCTTTTATTGGCAATCGAGATGATAATAGCAATGGCGATTTGATTAGTATTGCTTTCGATACCTACCATGACTATCGCGTAGCACCAGAATTTAACATCAATCTTGGAGGAAACAAAACGGATTTGACGGTTACCGATAAGTTATCGGTAAATTTAAGTTGGAATGCTGTATGGGAAGGTCGTACGCATATTAATAAAGCAGATTCATCGTGGACAGCGGAATTACGGATCCCATTTAGTCAATTGCGGTATAATCAGCAACATGATGATGGCGTATGGGGTTTGCATGTTCGTCGGATTATACGTAAAAATAATGAAGTTCAGAATTGGAGTTTAATACCCATCAAAAATAATGGGCATGTATTTTCATTTGGAGAAATGCATGGAATGAAAGATTTGCCTAAACCGAAAGGGATTGAATTTTTGCCCTATGGATTGAGTAAATTTATGAAGGAACCTCAAATAACCAATAGTCCCTATCAAAAAGGGCAAAGCTGGAAAGCCAATGCAGGTATCGATGCCAAACTAGCGTTGAATGATTATACGATGGACATTACGGTTAATCCAGATTATGGTCAAGTCGAATTAGATCCATCTGTCATGAATCTTTCCGCATATGAAGTGTTTTATGAAGAAAAAAGGCCGTTTTTTCTTGAAGGTAAACATATACTCGAATTTGATAATAACGATGGTGCCATGATGTTTTATTCCCGAAGGATTGGGGCTAGACCAACTTATTCGCCAGAAAATATAGATAATATCCAAAATTTTGCGAGCACAGCGAGCCCCATTCCTATACTGGCGGCTTTAAAACTGACTGGAACCAATAGAAATGGGGTGACCATAGGCCTGTTGGAAAGCATTACCGCCCAGACCAAGTCGCATGTCTATCGAAATGGAACAGAACGTATGGAAATAACGGAGCCCCTCACGAATTATACCGTTTCTAGAATTCAAAAAAATTGGAATGGTAATACTTTATTGGGTGGAATGTTTACGTCGACAAATAGAAAGCTTGACCAACAACATTTGAAAGACATTCTGGTAGAAAATGCACTGACCGCAGGACTGGACTTTACTCAATATTTTTCGAATCGATTATATTATATCGATGCCAAAGCCATGTTTAGCACTTTAAACGGATCTAAAGAGGCTATACTATTTAACAAACAAAATGCAACCCATTATTATCATCGTGAATCAGGCTCAAGTTATTTAAACCTTGATCCTGATAAGACCAGTTTAAATGGTACGGGTGGCTTTGTGAAAGTCGGAAAAAAAGGAAATGCACAATGGAATTTTTCGGAAGTATTTAGTTGGTCTTCCCCTGGATTTGATATCAATGATGTAGGATATATTAAACAATCAGATTATTTATTAAATGAATCAGAAATCGCTTTCCGTAAAACAGATCCCTGGGGGCCATTCCGATTTGCTGGAATAAACTTGACTCAGAAAAATTTGTGGAATTACGGTAAAGTAGCCGTAAACAATGATATTGCACTGCGTTGGCGAAGTTTAAGTACAGTACATCGAATTGAAATGGATGTGAAGGAAACTTTCAGCTGGAACTCCATAGATAGTAGGAGGTTGAGGGGAGGTCCTGATATCCGGTATAATCCCAATTTAGAAAGCATAGTCGATGTAAGTACGGATAGAGCAAAGCGTGTTGTTTTGAAAATGAGGTATGAAGGAAGATATTTTTTTAATCAACAAACTTCCTATAATCAAATACAACCCAGTATGATCTTTCGACTTGGAAATCATGTGAAATTAACGGGTCAATTTAATTATGCTTGGAATCAGGATGATTTACAATATGTAGCTAGTATCTCAGATCCGCTAAACAAGGAATATATCTTGGGTAAGATGAGGCAGAATACTTATGCGGTAACGATGAATCTTCAAGTCAATTTGACTCCAGATGTTTCCATTCAATTTTATGGTTCACCATTTACTTCTGTAGCCCATTATGAACAATTCAAAGTCGCAACAAATACCTTAGCTTCAGCTTATAGCAATCGATTTACGGCACTCAATGATCAGCAAATACAAGTTCAAAATGGAATCTATAAGGCAAATTATAACCAAAAGGAATTAACTTTTAAAGATCCTGATTTTAGTTTTAATGAATTCCGATCAAACTTAGTAGCCCGATGGGAATATAAACCGGGTTCGACGATTTATCTCGTATGGGAACATAATGGCTCCCAAAGAGCATCTTCATACCAATCCGGTTGGGGAAATAATCTCGAATCCATGTTTGGATTCCCAGCCAGTAATACCATTATGATGAAATTCAATTATTGGTTTAGCCTTTAAATTTAAATTACTGAAGAAATGAAATTAATGCATGTAAAGAATCTTAATAACAATTCTATTATACGCAGTCATTTTTTCATATTTATTTTATCAATAGTTCAAAATAAATGATCAAAGGCCTTCCGAAGGAAGGCCTTTGATAGCTAATATCTTAAATCTGATCGCTCAGATCTAATAGTAAGTTTACGCCAAAGGAGCAGGAGCTTCTTCTTCAAAAAGAGGAAGTTCTTTAATGATTTGATACCAAGAAATAATTTTTTTAATATCGGAGCTATACACCCTTGCCTCATCATGGTTTGGCGCAACTTCTCTAAAAAAGTTTCTAAGTGTAGTACCATCAGCCTTTGCATCAGGAGCCTCAGCAGTATTACTTTTTATAGCTTCAAATATATCGATAAGACGAATTTCTTCCTCTTCACCATAAATGGTAATATCTTCTAGTGTTGCCATTTTGGTGGTAGAAAGATTGACAACAGATTTTAATTTTGCTGCATCTAAAGTTTCTAATACAAATCCACCTTTATTTTGTCCAATTAATTTAAACAGTCCTGGTTTACCAGTAACCGATACTAATCCTCTTAAATTCATTATACTTGTATACTATTAATCTTCGATAATTTCAATCCCTAAAATACGGTCTCCTTGGCTAATGCTATCCACTAAGTCAACATTTTCAACCACTTTTCCAAAGCAAGTATGATTACGATCTAAGTGAGCAGTGTTGTTACGGCTGTGGCATACAAAAAATTGTGATCCGCCCGTATTACGACCTGCATGTGCCATCGATAATACACCGCGATCATGGTATTGGTTTTCTCCTGTCAATTCACAGTCTATTTTATAACCAGGACCACCTGTTCCAGGCATGCCAGTAGCGCCTTCGCGCGTATTTGGACATCCACCTTGAATGACGAAATCAGGAATTACACGATGAAAAGTTAATCCATCATAGTATCCAGATTTTGCCAGTTTAATAAAATTAGCTACAGTATTCGGTGCATCAGCTGTGTAAAATTCCACAGTCATATCGCCCTTTTCAGTTTTTATAATTCCTTTACTCATGTTATTATTTTTTCTATAATAAAACACAAAGATAAGGTTTAAAACGTAATTCAAAAAAGTAGACATTAACTTATTGTTAATGAGTTAGATATGAAGATGTTTATTGCTATATTTAACCATTTTAATACATCATTATACATTTTAAAAGATGACTTCAAAAATGGTGATTCGAGAATGGGCGGAAGCAGATAGACCCCGGGAGAAACTCTTACAGATTGGACGAAGAGCAGTTACAGATGCGGAACTATTAGCCATCATCATCGGCTCAGGAAGTAAAGAGGAAACTGCGGTAGCCTTGTGTAAAAGGTTATTGGCTTCTGTTCAGAATAATTTATTGGAACTCTCCAAATTGGATCTATTCGAACTCTGCCAGTTTAAAGGCATTGGTGAAGCCAAGGGAATTATGATTATTGCGGCCATGGAATTGGGCAGGAGAAGGCAAGATACTGAACCCCAAACACGTGTGCAATTGAACAGCAGCAAACTTGCTTATCAGTTTTTAAAAAATCAATTAATAGATCTTCCTCACGAAGAGTTTTGGGTAATATACTTGAATACAGCTTGCCAAGTGATTCATCATCAACTCATCGGACGGGGAGGTAATGATTTCACTCCAGTAGACTGCAGAATCATTATGAGAGCGGCATTAATTCATCAAGCACACGCCATGATTCTAGCACATAATCACCCCTCTGGAACGCTCAAAGCCAGTGATGCTGATTTAGTATTAACTAAAAAAATTATTGCCGCAGCCAAATTATTAGATATTCATGTCCACGACCATTTAATTTTTACCGATCATCATTATTTAAGCTTTAAAGATGAAGGTTTGCTCTAAATTTTTCCTCGCTTTCTTATCCTACATCAATGTCTAGTAAAACTTTTCTGTGGAATTTTGGTTAAACAAAAAGGATTAATATTATGGCAAAGTATAGCATACATAAAGCAAATAGTAGAGGCGATGCAAATCATGGTTGGTTACATTCTAAACATACCTTTAGTTTTGCAAATTATTACGAACCTTCACGCATGAATTTTGGAGCTCTTCGTGTTTTAAACGATGATTATGTAGATCCTGGAATGGGCTTTGGTAAACATCCGCATAGTAATATGGAGATTATTACGATTCCATTGGAAGGAGAATTGGCTCATGAAGATAGCATGGGCAATGGCTCAGTGATTCGCAAGGGAGATATCCAAGTAATGAGTGCAGGGACTGGTATTGCGCATAGTGAATACAATCATAGTAAAACAGAACCAGTAAAATTTCTTCAAATATGGGTGATTCCTAATCAAGAAGGAGTAACTCCCAGATATGATCAAAAAACCATCAATTACGACTTAGCAAAAGATAATTTCTTACAAATTCTTTCGCCTGATGCGGTTGATGACGGAGTTTGGATTTATCAAAATGCCTGGTTTCATTTAAGTGAGTTTTCTGCTGGAACAGCAAAAACGTATTCTTTAAAATTAGCAAATAATGGGGTTTACATTTTTGTGCTATCCGGTGATGTGACGGTTGATGGACATGAATTAAGTACACGCGACGGTCTAGGTATCACTAATGCTTCTCAAATCCAAATTCAAGCAAATACAAACGCTGAATTTTTAATAATGGAAGTTCCATTATAGGTTGATTAATTTTAGTTTTGAACAGCATAGTCATTTGATTATGCTGTTTTTTTTGGCACTATACTTCGATGCTGTTTGTAGGTTTTACAAGCATTTGAAGAGTTATAAAGCAAATTAATTGCTGGAATATCTTACGATTTATGACTACTTATCTATAACCGAATCATTGATATTTTTCCTTATTCTACCTTAGGTAATTTGCGGATCTCCTATGCATCTCCTACGGATCTTGTTCGGATCTTGCAGGAAAATATTCGAACAAGATCCGTTTTATATCCGATTGAAGAGCAGTGGATGAAACAAGAAAATAGCTAGCATTCTGCTTAAAACATGAAATAAAAAAATAGGGATAATCCAAGAAAAGGATGGACAGGATCGTAAAAGAAAAAATCCTTAGTTACAGCATGTGTCAGAAAATTACGCTGAAATAAGGAAGGGTATTAGAAGCCGATAAAATGAGAAATTAATTTACCGCTAAACGACAGCTTACATGATATTTATCAGTTTTTTTCCATAGCCGAAATAGGAGTATTCAGTCTGTTTTTGACAATTAAAAATATTCCAGGTTCAATTTCCAAATAACCATATTCATAGCAGAAAATATAACATTGGCCCTTACTGGTCATTAAGGTGTGGGTCAAATATTCGAAGTTAAGTCCAGCTTTGATCAGTTTTACTTTGGAAATTTTTATTCTTTGCTCATCACCTAACAAGAGTTGAAGAATTTTTCTGTTTTTGCGAAGTTTTCGGTTAATTATTCTTAACAAATTCTCTTCACTACTGTAAATTTTATTATTATACGAATTTCTGCAATGATCATCGCAAAAACGTTTATCTGTTCTACCTCGAAGGATTTGTTGACACTCTTTACAATTTCTAAGCTCCATAGCATTTTATTAAGTTTTTATAAACGTTTATAATAAGATCTAACCAATTATAATTGCTTTTTATACGGCTATATTCCAATTACAAATCGACATTTGTTTTAAAGAATAATTTTTGAAATATTCTAATTAGTTAAAATTATCATTTGTAAGTTAAAATTAAAGTTATGAGTACGTTAAAAAATTCAGTTCAGCTTATTGGGAAATTGGCATTTGATGCACAAGTGAAACTTAGTCAACAGGGTGTGAAATACTGTCAATTGAAATTGGTCACTGCAGAAAAATGGATAAAAAAAGAGGAACAAACAGCAGATTTTTTACAATGGCATCATTTAAGTGTATGGGGCGGATTGTGCCAAATTTTGGATAAGAAAGGGGTAAAGGGGAGTTCTTGGTTGGTCCAAGGGGCTTTAGTTAATAGGCAATATGTGGACAATCTAGGTGTGACTCAAAGAAGAACAGAAGTACGGGTATTGAAATTAATGTTGTTAGATAAGGAACATTTGGAAGAATTGGATGCAGAAAATATGGAGCATTCAACTAAAACTCCTACTGCTAAAGCATAAGGTATTATATGGGCCTAGAAATAGCCTCATTGTTTACTGTATGTTTGTCAGTTTTTTTATTGCATTGATGGAAGGAGAGGTATTTCCATGGAACATCTGTAAACAAGCGAAAAAATGAATTAGCGATAATTAAAAAAGGGTATCCAAATTTGTTTGGATACCCTTTTATAGGTGTTCATATGAAATTTATTTCTCCATATTCCAGCCTGCAATTTTTGCTACAGTTCTTGGAATATCGGTGTTTTCCATTTTTTTGCTGAATTTTTCTGCACCTACACCAATGGCGTATACTGGTATATAAGCGGCTGAATGCCCGCCAGTATTCCAACCAATAGAACTCGATTTATTTAAAGATTTAATGGCAAGCGCCGCAATCTTATCATTGGTGGCATATAAGCTTTTCTCCGTTTCATTTTGGTGATTCACAAAACTTTTTTCGTAAGCAGCAAAAATAGCTTCTTCTTCGTCTTTAGCAGGTTTTACCTGATTCCATAAACCGGTATGTTTGCTTAAAAATTCTTTTACTTGTTCCCAGCTTGCATTTTGGTTTTTAGTTCTAAAATCATTGATTAATCCAGATAGTGCTCCTTGAGAAATTTGTTGAAAATCAATATTTGGCAGTTTCATAGTTGAACTACTAACTCCAACACCTATACCCCCAGTTTCATGGTCTGCTGTTACAATGATTAACGTTTCATCTGGATGCTTTAAATAAAATTCATAGGCTTTACTTACTGCATCATTAAAATCTAAAACTTCTTTGATCGCTGTTGCGCCATCGTTAGCATGACAAGCCCAATCGATCTTACCACCTTCAACCATTAAGAAAAAACCTTTATCGCCTTTGCTTAAATTTTCAATGGCAGCTGAAGTAATTTCAGCAAGTTTCAAATCTGAAGCTTGTTGGTCAATAGCGAATTTCAATGCATCTGTGCTCGCTCCTTTATCATTCATCAAAATGAATTTTCCATTTTGATTTTTAGCTTTTTTATAATCCTCTAATCCATAAAGTAATTTATATCCAGCTTTTTCTAGTTGAGGGAAAATAGAAGGTGCCTTTTCTTTTTTAGCATTTTGTTCAGGTCTTAAAAATCCTGAGCCTCCAAAGAAATCAAAGTTTGATTTAATAATATCTAAACCAATCTCATAGTACATATCCCGATCAGGTTGGTTGGCAAAGAAGGATGCAGGGGTGGCATGGTCAATACTGACACTTGTAGTGATACCCACTTTCATTCCTTTTTCTTTGGCGTAATAGGCTATACTTTTGTAGGGTTTAGCGCCAATGCTATCCATTCCAATCACGCCGTTTTTAGTTTTATAACCTACTGCTAACGCAGTACCACCAGCACCAGAATCTGTGACGCCACTAGATAGGGAATAAGATGTTGCAAAAGTTGCATGTGGGAATTGACTGAAAACTAAAGGAATGGTGGAGTTTCGTTGTTTTTTAGCGGCAAGGTAGACCTCGGTAGCATGTACTTGATTTAAACCCATACCATCTCCAATCATGAAAAATATGTATTTAGGTTGTTTTTGGGCAAAGGATAATCCGACGAAGACAAATAGTGCTACGAAGAGATTAAATAGACGTTTATTCATGATGATTAGTTATTGTTTGTTGCAAAAATAGACTTTGAATGTTAAAATAACATTAATTTAAAAAATAAAGCCAATGCAAACAAAATATTACAATAGTTGTTGAGCAGTAGAAACTAATTCTATTATAAAATGGAAAACAAACTCATTCAAGCTGCGCGCGCCCTGTTTGATCAAAATTCAGTGGAATCGCTCGCAAATCAGGAGCATATTCCTGCGAATCAAATTGAAAAAGGGATTGATACCGCTATTCCAGCTTTGCTATTAAGTTTACAACAGAAATCAGCGCCAGAGATGCAAGGATTGTTAGATCGTATTCGTGCTAATTTTACTGGAAATGATTTTAATGAGCATATTCAATCTTGGAAATCAAACCCAGAAAGTTTTTCTTTGGGATTATCTGGAACCGATTTAATAGGCTCCATATTTTCAGGTAATTCATCCCAATTATTGGATAAAATTGCAGGTTTTATTGGTTTGGGAGGTAGTAATCTACTGGCTATAGTTAAAACTGCCATACCTACAGTAATTGCTGCAATCACCAATAATGGATCACGATGGAATGCACACGCAATTTCACAAGATTTAAATGAAAATAGGGCGGGATTTCTAAGTGCCTTACCTGCTGGATTAGCCTCCAGTTTATTTGGTAGTACCGATAGCGTTATTCCTGAAGTTCAGGTACACGAACCTGTCATCGACCCTGTGGAAAATGTAGTTATTAAAGATCCGATTATTCCACATGAAGAAGCTAAAATAAACCCTAGACCAACAACAACTAATGAATATAGACCTCCTGTAGTGGAAGAAGAAGCGAAGAAGTCTAGCGGTCTTTGGTGGATTTTGGTACCACTGCTATTGCTATTATTATGGTTCCTGTTTGGTAAATCATGCAATCGAGATGAAGAGGTAATAGCGGTTGACACAACAACGACGGAAATCACGCCTGTCGATACTTCGATCGGTTCAGTCCCGAGTACGGAGGTAATAAGGGAAAATATCATGGTTACCTTGCCTAATAACGAAACGATTAATGCCTATAAAGGCGGGATTGAAGATCAATTGGTAAATTTTCTAAATACTGACTATACCAATATGTCTGAAGACGATTTAAAAAATAAGTGGTTTGATTTTGATAACTTGAATTTTGAAACCGGGACATCCAATATTTTACCAGAAAGCCAAGTTCAAGTGGATAATTTAGCCGCAATATTTGCTGCATTTCCAAATCTTAAAGTAAAAATTGGTGGGTATACGGATAAAACTGGTGATGAAACACTTAATAAAAAATTATCGGATGAGCGCGCATTAGCTGTAAAGAATGCCTTGGCAGCGAAAAATGTGGGCGATCGGGTGGAAGATACCGAAGGTTATGGTTCGGAGTTCGCAAAATTTGATGCGACTGCCCCAGAAGCTGATCGAGTAAAAGATAGAAGGGTTTCTATCAGCGTACGCAAATAAGTTTAAAAGAGCTATTTTTAACGCTTTAATACAACCATATTAAACCATGCTTTATAGCTGGTTTAACTTCAAGGGCTACTTTCGAGTAGCCTTTGATGTTGCATACCTAGGATATTAAAGCCTAAATTCATTAACCAAAAAACCGCATTCTGGATTCAAGTCTTAAGAATTTTTAAATTATTGAGCTTTGATAAAAATCATTGGTTATTTTTGCGTCTATGCTTGAAAACACACAGAAAAAAATGATTCAGGATGATTTTGAAAAGTTTATACTAGACTTGAAAAGTAAAAATCGTCCTTTGGATTTTGAACTCTTTACTAAATTTTCCAGTTCCTTATTGAACTTCTATATGGGAAGCAATTTATTGCTACCAGTGGATAAATTGGAAGCAACAAAATTGCTGTGTCGATTATTCAATGCAGGTTTCAAGAATAGCATCACTAATGCGGATATTCAGCAGCTTGAACAATTTATTCTTCAGGATCCTAGTTTAGATTATTCACTCTTACAACCTGTTTTTGGTCTTTAGTGAAGCTAAACGATCTACTTAGGATTCTTGTATAGTCCATGTTAACTTGGAAGTTTGATAACCGCATGCTTCCGCATAAGCTAAATAGCTGGCTTTTCGTTCTTCAGAAATAGTTTTTTCCCTAGAAAGAATCCAGAGATAATCTAAATTATCTCCGAAGATGAGCACATCTTGATAATTTGGGTCTAATTGAACCACATTATAATTCGAATAAAAAGGCCCAAAAAAGGAAACTTTCAGTGCTCCTTCTGTTTCATCCCCTACGAATTTTGCTTTACCTACACTTTCTTTGTGTTTTCCACTATCGATATCAAACCCTTCGTTGCGTACTTTCACCGTTCCATTGTCGTTTAAGCTGTAAAAAGCACTTACGTTTTTCAGGTTTTTCTCCCATTTGAAATCAATTCTAGCAATTTCGTGCCAGTGTCCTAAATAACGCGCTATATCAAAATTTTTCACAACATCTACTTTGGAACGAACTGGTTTTAAATAATTATAGGCCACTGTTCCTAATGCGACTGCAGCTAATGCAACTAGTGATTTCTTTTTATTCATTGTCATATTTTATTAACAAAACAATTCTAAGGCCAAAAATGTTTAGGGAGATTCCTAGCTTTGTCAAAATTTAAGATTTTGTACGGTAAAGACGAAGCAAAAAAAATAAAGGAATCTTTTTGGACGAGTTTTGGTCAATACATGGCCGTGATCCCATCTGCAGATGCCCAAAAAATTAACTGGGTAAATTATAAAACAGGTATTAAACAAGTGTATTTTCGAATGGATGCCTCGAATAAGGTAGCTAGCATTTCCATGGAAATAACGAATCCTGATGCAGGTATTCGATCGTTAATATTTGATCAATTTGCGGACTATAAGGCAATGCTTAGGGAAGAGCTGGGGGAAGAGTGGATTTGGGATCGGGAATATTTTGATGATTATGGCAAACCTATGAGTCGTATTTATACGGAAATAAAGGGTGTATCTATTTTTAAGCGGGAAGATTGGCCAACCTTAATTTCCTTTTTTAAGCCTAGAATAATTGCTTTAGACCAATTTTGGTCTTCTGCACAGTATGGATTTGAATTGTTTAAATAAATTATATATAACTATGAAGTTAGTAGGAAAGTGTTTATTGATTATGCTTTTTTTTATGCAATCGCAGCAATTGTGGGCATGGGGTATGACCGGACACCGGGTGATTGCTGAAATCGCAGAGCAACATTTAAGTAAAAAAGCGAAACGGAATATTCAACAGCTTATTGGCCAACAAAAATTAGCTTATTGGTCAAATTGGGCTGATTTCATTAAGTCCTCTCCAGATACATTAATTAATAGGACTGGCTCATGGCATTTTATCAATACAGCGGGACATTTGAGTTTTGAAGAGTTTTCAAAATCTTTATCAGAATCTCCACAAGAGAATCTTTATAAAGCCTATTTAAAGGTTAAAGAACAATTGAAAAATAAAAACCTTCCCTTTGAACAACGTCAACAAGCATTATATTTCATGGTTCACTTATTAGCTGATGCACACCAACCCATGCATGTGAGTCGGGCAGAGGATTTAGGAGGAAATAAAATAGACATTACTTTTTTTGGTAGACCCGGTAATATTCACCGAGTTTGGGATAGTGATTTGGTTGACAATGAAAAATATTCATTCATGGAATATGCGGAGGTTTTAGATTATGACAAGCGATTCTATAAGCAATACACCAATTCTACTTTGGAACAATGGTTGTATGAATCCCATCAGCTTGCCGATATGATTTATCAAGATGTAGCGCAAAACAATAAACTTTCTTACGATTATATATTCAAGTTTAAACAACCGATGGAAACTTGTTTGTTAAAAGCGGGCTTACGTTTAGCTAAAGAATTGAACGATATTTTCGGTTAACTGAAAACGTAGCTTTTAGGAGTTAAAGCTTAGCAAAGGTCTTAACTTAAAAAACCCCATTCTCGAATGGGGTTTTTTAAGTTAAAAATATCAATGATTTAAGTGAAAGCTTTTAAATACAGCTTTTTCACTGCTAGCTCCTTGCACATGAAGTCCAGGCCTTGGACTTCGATCCCAAGGTGCAAGATCCTTGATGCTGAATTGATCCGGCTGATCCTGGCTTAGGCCCTTCCAATTACCGGTATCGTCTTTGTAAGATGCGGTAGCTCTTAGATCGTCTTGCGTTTCGATTTTTATTTCCAAACTACTGGCTTGAGATGGAAGCTTAATCTCTTGAAGAATGGTAAATTCTTTATCATGAGCCTTCCATAACAGAAGTTTATCGCCTTTGACACCTAATCCAATCGCTTTATTGATATCTCCATACACCGTCAATCCTTTCAATGCTATGGCAGATGATTGCTTAAGATCAACTGTTGTAGTTATGGAATAACTTGTATTTGTAGGTTTCCAAGTGAGCACTTGACCCACACGATTTTCTGCAGTTACTGTGCCTGAAAGGGCTAATCCGTTTTTTGTAAACTGTTTAATTGGTTTTGAAAATCGGAAATCCCATTGGGCAAATAATTGAGTTGGTTTTAATTTTTTGAAGTCAATATGTACATCTCCATACTTTTTAGTATTGGTACTGGGAATAAATTCGAATACGGGTTGATCTTTATCAGACCATAACAATTTTGCTAATAAACCTTCTCTTCCAGTGTACACATTTCCTTTTTTACTATATCCATGAAACAAGTAGTATTGGTCTCCTTTGCTATCATGAACAAATGTACCATGGCCCATACATTTCCAATCTTCGTTGCTGCCTAGTAATACGGCTTGTCCCACATCCTCATATGGTCCTTTAAAAGATTTGGAGCGTACAGCTTGTACATGGTAATTACAGCCAGCACCGCAACAGGCTCCTGCGGAATAAAATAAGTAGTAATATCCATCTTTTTTCACAAAACTTTGCCCTTCAATACCAATTTTAGCGCTGTCTAAGAGGAGGGAAAAGGGTTCGCCTTCTAATCGTAAGCCATCATTGGATAATTTACTCCCAATTAATTCAATGGGTCTTTGATCTAAACCATAGGCTTTCCAAGTCATATATAATTGATTGCCTTCTTGTACAACATAGGCATCGATAGATTCGGTGCCGTAAGCGACGACGATACCTTGATCGACAAAGTCGCGATCGGGATACTTGGAGGTTGCTACACCGATGCAGGAAACTTGGTCTCCTTTGCGTTTGGCAGAATAGTAAAGGTAATAGGTTCCATTTGCATAGAAATACTCGGGTGCCCAAAAGGAAGATGAAACCCATTCAGGTGGTTCGGAAAAAACAAATCCTTCCTGCTTCCATTCGTTCAGATCTGTGGAAGAATAAATAGGTAGGTGTGGTCCCCATTCACTGGAAGTTCCTACTGCATAGTATTTGTTATTGGCAAATATGACCGTTGGGTCCGGAAAATCTCCAGGTATACTCGCCTGGGTTTGGGCAGTTGATTTTCCTAAGCAAAAGAATAATATGAGTGCATAGCTAATCGAAATGCTCAGTATAAGAATGCGGTTTTTTATCATAGGTTTATAATTGTTATAGTGAAAATAACAATAATTCTTTGAATAAAAAAGTGGCTATTATGAATAAGCTAAATAGATTAAGCAAAAACAGGCACTCCTGTCTTTTTACGAGGGTTTTGCGCTTTAATTATCTAATGTCCAATCGAAAAAACTACCTTCAGCCAAGAGCTGTGTGGGTTCACTGCGAAATGAAAAATCCATATAATCTGAAGCGCATGCTAAGGTATCCGCACAGCAAAACTGCCTGTCGATTTTAAATGCAATCCTAAATCGTCCTGTATGATAGGCTTCCTGATATTCGAATCTTGTAACGTTCATTTCCGAAAGCATAGGTGCTCCATCTTTATTTTGTAATTGATCAAAAATATAGCTTTTCAAAGCGGATAAAGTTTCTTCAGGCAGGTAGGAAAGCAATCGATTTGGATCTTGTTCCAGTTTGGATAAGTGGATGGCAGGTGCTGCGATTTGGAATTTAAATACCTGGGTACTCATGTTTTAATCTTTTTAAGAGCTGTTCGTGATCTGGAAAATAATGCTTTGTCTTAGCCGGTGTAACTTCGCTAGATGGCTTAAGGGCTTGTACTGCTAGGTAGACAATATACTCATTGGTTCTTAAATTCAACAATTGATTGTTTTTATTGAAGACAATATTTTTGGTTTCTAAATCAACGAGGAAAGGTTTTGTTTTTAATTTTTTGAAAATAAGCTCATTACTCATCAACTGTAGTTCTTCCTCCCATTTACTGATCATCGTAATCATTGTTTCATAAAAAACAGCTTCCTGAATTTTCTTGATAAATGTTGGTTTACTGATATCGGTGTTTTTGTTGGTGAAATAATGAATTATGGATTGCTTTAAATATGCTTTTTGTTTTCCAGTTCTATATATTTTAACGGGATAAAGCTGGTCAAATAAGTTTAATTTGACATATTCTAATACATTTAATTCCTCCTTGGAGCTGATAAACTTAGCAGGCTTATATTCTTTTACATATTGTATGACATCCGCCAGGGAAAGTAGTGCATGTGCATAAATGCAGGGTAATTCTGGATTAGCATAGTCAATATAGATACCTTCTTGATTTGTACTAATGAGTTTATATTCTTTACCAGCAATGGGGATATTCATATGGTCGAATATAACCCTTTTCTAAATAATATTTTAACAGATGTATTTTAAAACATAAAATAGTTACTTCGGTGTTTTTATTAGATTTATTATGTTTGCATAAGAACGCGTAGCGTTGGTTGGATTATTATTTATTAATATTTATGAAGAAAAGCATTTTATTTTTGGCTATGGTTGCCGGATTAAGCTTTAGTCAAGCTCAAGAGAATCATGGAATAAACTTATCCTACATGGATAAAACAGTGCGTCCTCAAGATGATTTCTATAATTATGTGAATGGAAATTGGATGAAAACGGCAGTTATCCCATCGGATAAAGCACGATGGGGGTCTTTTGATCAACTGGGTGAGAATACAGATATTGCCTCCTTAAAAATTTTATCGGAATCCTTGAACAAGTCCTTTGAAAAAGGAACGGACGGTCAGAAGATTGCAGATTTGTACAAATCCTATGTGGACTTTGATACCCGTAATAAATTAGGAATTAAACCCATTCAAGAAAGGCTTCAAGCTATTGATCAAATTAAAGATTTGAAGGGTTTATATGCTTATTTCCAAAAATATGCGATTGTAGGTGGTAACCCATTTTTTGGTGGTTATGTATCTGCACATATGAAAAATAGTGCTATAAATACCGTTTATCTTGCAGGTGGAAGTTTAGGATTAGGGCGTAATTACTACCAGCAGGTGGATGCTAAAAACACGGAAACGCTAGGTTTATATCAGCAATATATCGACAATTTATATACGAAGGTGGAGCCTAAAACCCGTGATTTAAAAGGTGCTAAGGTGGTCGCATTTGAGAAAGAAATTGCTGCTAAGTTGAAAACAATTGAAGAATCTCGCGATGCTCAAAAACGTTATAATCCAATTGCCGTAAATGATCTGGGTAAAATGGTGAAAAATATGGATATCGCTAATTATATTAAAACCTTAGGTTTTAATGCAGACACGGTAATCATAAGTGAAATTAAGTATTTTCAAGCTTTAGATGAGCTTATAAATACAAAAAATATTCCTGTAATTAAGGAGTATTTGAAGTTTCATGTAATGGATAGGTCCACGGGATACTTAACAAAAGAATTGGATGATTTATCGTTTGATTTTTATGGTCGTAAGTTAAAAGGCCAACAAGAACAACGTGCATTGGATAAACGTGGGTTATCTTTTGTGAATAGTAATGTAGGTGAACTATTGGGTAAGTTATATGTGAAGGAGTATTTTCCGGAAGAGGCTAAGCAAGCTTGTCAAGAAATGGTTCAATACTTGGTGAAATCTTTTGATATGCATATCAAAAACTTAGATTGGATGTCCCCCGAAACGAAAGAAAAAGCACTTGAAAAATTATCTAAATTTAAAGTGAAAATCGGTTATCCGGATCAATGGAAAGATTATTCAAAGCTTAGCATAAATACATCCTTAATTGAAAACATGGAAAATATTCAACGCTGGGCTTTTCAAGAGAATCTTGCTAAACAAGGAAAACCTGTAGATAAAAGCGAATGGGGGATGAATCCGCAAACAGTGAATGCTTACTATAGCCCACTTTATAATGAGATTGTCTTTCCAGCAGCAATTTTACAAGCACCATTTTATGATTATAAAGCGGACGCCGCTGTTAATTTTGGAGGTATTGGCGCAGTGATTGGTCATGAATTGTCTCATGGATTTGATGACTCTGGCTCTCAATACGATGGTAATGGAAATTTGAATAACTGGTGGACTGAAGAGGATAAGGCTAAGTTTGAGGCATCAACCGATGCGCTAGTGAAGCAATTCGAAGCTTATGAGCCAGTACCAGGGGTTTTTGTAAATGGAAGATTTACGCTAGGTGAAAACATCGGTGACCTTGGAGGTTCTTCGGTAGCATTTGATGCTTTGCAAATGTATTTGAAAGATAAGGGAAACCCTGGTTTAATCGATGGATATACACAAGAACAACGATTTTTCTTATCATGGGCAACGATTTGGCGCACAAAAACAACCGATCAGTTTGTCGTGAATCAAGTGAAGACTGATCCACATTCTCCAGCGCAGTACCGTGCTATTGGTCCTATTATTAATTTAGATGCTTTCCATAAAGCATTTGATACTAAACCTGGTGATAAATTGTATTTATCGAAAGATAAGCGGATTATCATCTGGTAATTTGAACTCCAGCATAGAGAAAGGGGCTGTTATTTTGTAACAGCCCCTTTTTTTAGTGTCTTTCTCTTGTGTTGTAGGATTTGAAAGATAATTTTAACCATTCCTTGTAACGAAGGAATGCTTGATTCTTGATTAATTAGAAACTTCTTCTACAGGGGCATCAGGCGCATTTTCTTGTACGGATTTAATTCCATTGGTTCTTCCAGCTTCACTTTCATACATTTCACTTGAACCAATAATTTGACCGTTTCCAGCTTTGAGATTAAAATAAAATTTCCCGTTTTTAGCAGTTAATTTATCAAACTTGGTGATGTCGGGAGCATTCTTTTTTACTGATGAAATCCCATTCTCACAAGCAGCTTTGGTTGTATATCCCTCACTACTTAAAATAACCTGACCATTGGATGCCTTCAGGTTAAACTGAAATTCTCCATTTTTACGTGAAGAAATAACAAACTTTCCCATATTATATTTTTTTTGTGTTAGTTATCTAATTTACTAAAATTCAATAAATATTAAATATTACTTTTTTTAAAAATTTATTAATCAAGTATTGTACCATTTAAATAAAACCAATGCTTTTGAACCATTTTGAAGATTGATTTCTCATGATGGACTCTTGGTTCCTGCTGTTTGTCAAGGTAATGGGCTTTAAATTCTACCGTCTGCGCTGTTGATTTGACTATTTCTAGCCCTTGCCAAGTGTTTTCTTTACTCCACTGTGCAATTGCTTGCTTATTTTGAAACCTTCTGGTTTGCGGATGGAATGTCTGGTATAAAAAATCCGTTTTTTGTAGGACAAACCCTACATACCTAGCCCGCATCAGTTGTTCTGCAGTTTGAATAAGGGAAGGGTTTGCGTGAAAAAGTTCGCAACATGCTGCGTAAGTGTTTGAAGATCCACAAGGACAAGTAGCTTGCATAGGGGCATTGAAAAAAGATGGAAAATTATATTGAATTACGATTTTAAAATCCATACAAAGATACACATCATATGAATGTCATAGAAACTAGTGTAATTGGGATGTTACAAACTATTCCTTGTATTTTGTCGTTATAGTGAAAAACCAACCACATATGACTACATTAAAGAATGAACTCATAGGCACCTGGCAGCTGCTATCGTATATAGAAGTGCCTGTAAAAGGGACAGATTCGTATTTTCCAATGGGTAAGAACCCAAAAGGAACTTTAATTTATGGGGCTGATGGATTTATGTCAGTCAATATTTCGAGTTCAGAACGATCCAAATTTTCATCCAATGACCGGTATCTTTCCTCCGAAGAGGAGATGCTTTCCTGCGTCAAGGGATATATCGCTTTTGCTGGTTCTTATCAGATTGATAATAATCTAGCAATCGTAAGTTACGCAATTCAATCATCGTCTTTTCCGAATTGGGAAGGGGAGGTTCAAGAGCGAAAAATAGATTTTGAAGGTGATGTTTTATACTTAAAATCTGTGAATCCTATTCTCTCCAATAAAGAATATGTGAATAGTTATATGACTTGGCAGCGGGTTGAAAAGTATGAATTACAATCAAGAAGAGAACGATTTTTAGATTATCAATTGAGCAATAAAGATAAAATGCCGTTTGACAGCCTTTAAAAGGCTATTTTGAGGGCAATATTTTTGCTGTTTTTTTACATTAAGATGTATAGCAGTTTTTTTTAATTTTCTGTACCTTTGTGCCATCAATTGAAGCTATGAGTGACGCTATAAAACACGAGTGCGGAATCGCACTTATCCGACTGCTAAAACCCTTATCTTATTATCAAGAAAAATACGGCACGCCCTACTACGGCATCAACAAATTGTATTTGCTTATGGAAAAGCAACACAATAGAGGCCAAGATGGTGCAGGTATTGCTACTATTAAATTTGATGTCAAGCCAGGTAATAGATACATATCCAGGTATCGCGCAATGGGATCTTCTGCAGTAGCAGAAATATTTGAGTATGTTCAAAAGAAATTTGCCGCTGTGCAAAAAGCCTATCCTGAGGAATCTAAGGATACGCAATGGCTTAAAGACAATGTAAGTTTTACCGGTGAAGTTTTATTAGGGCATTTGCGCTATGGTACGCATGGTAAAAATAGCATTGAAAGTTGTCATCCTTTCCTTCGACAAAATAACTGGATGACTAGAAATTTAGTGGTTGCAGGGAATTTCAACATGACAAATGTGGATGAACTATTGCAACAATTATATGATTTAGGGCAGCATCCTAAGGAGCAGGCTGATACAGTTACTGTATTGGAAAAAATCGGTCATTTCTTAGATGAAGAAAATCAAAAACTTTTTGATCATTTCAAACAAGATAGCTTATCTAATATCGAGATCAGTGCTCATATTGCGAAAAACTTAGATGTCACCAAGATATTAAAACGTTCCGCTAAAACATGGGATGGGGGATATACCATTGCAGGTATTTTTGGTCATGGCGATGCATTTGTCATGAGAGATCCCGCAGGTATTAGACCAGCTTATTATTATCAAGATGATGAAGTTTTAGTTGTAGCTTCTGAAAGACCTGTTATTCAAACGGCCTTCAATATTCCATTAAACTCGGTTAAGGAAATCAAACCTGGACACGCATTGATTGCGAAAAAGGATGGTACAGTATCGGAAGAAATGTTTAGAGAGCCTGTAGAGCAAATGTCTTGTTCTTTCGAACGGATCTATTTCTCTAGAGGATCTGATGCGGATATTTATAAAGAGCGTAAATCTTTAGGTCACTTGTTATGTCCTCAAGTATTGAAAAGTATCAATAACGATATTAAAAATACCGTATTCTCTTTTATTCCGAATACCGCGGAGGTATCTTATTATGGAATGATGGAGGGTATTAATAATTTCGTACGTAATTATCAAAAAGAAGTGCTACTTAACCGTTCGGATAAAATAACCGATGGCGAATTGGACGAAATGCTAAGTATTACTCCTCGTTTTGAAAAGTTAAATGTTAAAGATGCGAAGTTAAGAACCTTTATCACGCAAGATGCAGATCGACAAGATATGGTTCAACATGTGTACGATACAACCTACGGGATCGTAAAAGACCATACCGATACTATTGTCGCTATCGATGATTCTATCGTTCGGGGAACTACGTTAAAACAAAGTATCCTGACCATCTTAGATCGTTTAAATCCTAAGAAAATAGTGATTGTTTCTTCGGCTCCACAAATTCGTTATCCTGATTGTTACGGGATAGACATGTCACGTATGGGAGAATTTGTTGCATTTGAAGCTGCGATTTCTTTACTTCGTAAAAATGGCTTGGCTCATATAATCGAAGAGGTATATCAAAAATGTTTAGCTTCTGTAACTTTACCTAAAGATAAAGTGGAAAATTACGTAAAAGCAATTTATGAGCCTTTTACGATGGAACAAATTTCTGAAGAGATAGGACTAATCATCAGACCACATAATTTAAAAGCAGAGTTGGAAGTGATTTTCCAAAACCTAGATAATCTGCATGTGGCTTGTCCTAACCATAAAGGCGATTGGTATTTCTCTGGAAATTATCCAACACCTGGAGGCAATAAAGTCGTAAACAGAGCTTTTATGAATTGGATGGAAGGCAAGAATGTTCGTGCTTATTTCAGCAGTTAATAGAAGATATGAAATATAAAAAGAATGGCTTAGGATCTCCTAAGCCATTCTTTTTATACCTAAATACGAAAGTTGTAGTCTATTAATTTAAGATAGTTTTGCTATCATCTTCTACCGCTATCGGTTGTTTCGCAATTAACATATGGTTGCTGTCAATAGCTGGTTTCTTAACCATTTTAGTTGCAGCTAAATATTGTTTATTATTTGCATATATATAAACCAATGAGCCATCTTTAATGGTATTAATGATAGGTTTGTTTAACTCCCTCGGAAGAGCAGGACAGCCATAGCTTCTTCCCAAACGGCCTGTATTACGGATGACATCCTGACTGCAATAATCTGCACCATGTATCACAATAGCACGAGGTTTCGCTTGATCATTGATTCCTTTTTCCAAACCATCCAATCGTAGAGAATAACCATTGCCACCCATGTAAGTTCCTTCGGTCACATAAAATCCTAAGGAGCTCTGAAAAGAACCATGTCTATTGGAAAAACTAGTCGCGTATTTTTCACCACTATTTCTACCATGAGAAACGATAGTATGGTACAATAGTTTCTTTGCTTTCAAATCAAGGACATACATCCGTTTATCGGTAGATGGAAGTGTGAAATCTATAATCGTAATGATATTCTTATTCTTGGGTGCTAATTGATTATACCCTTGCATTGCTTCTTCAAAAGCTTCCCATTTAATAATTTCCTTTAAATTCAAAGAATCATATAAATCTTGAATAGGATTATTCTTAATGATTTCCGTTTTATTTTTAACGATGGGAATTAGTGTTTCAGTGGGTTTAGGGCTTAGGCTAGAAGTAAAAACAGAACTTGCAATTATTCCTAATGTTATCAATTTTAATTTATTCATAAGCACTATATCCTATTTGATGAATAACAAAATTAGGAAAAAATAAATAATAAAAATGTTAAAACTCTATTAATCAATGACAATCACTAGTGATTCAAAGGGTTTTGACATATCATATACAAATTTAGCATGAGATGACGCATTTCTGACACACATGTGCGATCGTGCTGTTGTCCCTAAAGACCAGCTGTATTCCACAATGGCTCCTTTAGGATTGTTTACCGGAACACCATGAATATAGGCTCCATTAGTAAATCGACTCGCATAGGGCGCAAATCCCTCAATACTCGTAGTACCATCCTTATAATAGAACATTTTAGCTTTCTTCTCTTGGATAAAAAAGATTCCAACAGGTGTTTCCATTGCATGAGGTGGTTTATGCTGTCCTGAGGTCGCAGGATTCATACTGCGTACCTTCCAGCTAAGTTCATCCGTACGTTCCAATAAACAGATATTTTGATTCGTAACATCAACAAAAGCAATGTGATTGATGCTAATTTCCTCACTGAGCGATTTGACGTATCTTTTCGGGACAAACCATTCCCCTTCGAATGATATCCCTTTTATCTTCACCATATCTGTCGTATCACTGCCAATGATACTGACCACAGATCCATCCCGACCATAAATACTTGGTTTAGCTGAAGTTTCAGCAGCATAAAGTGGAGCGGATTGGTATCGCTCGGTTCCTAAGGTGTCCGAAACTCTTTTGTAGGCATTCCTAACGAAATGTTCCACAACAGGAGCTTCCTTATTTTTATTCTTATAGTTTTGTAAAACCCCATAATGATGAGGTTCCCTTTGAAAGTTTTCTACATTTGCTAGGCGTTCTTTGATTTTATCAAATTGAAAATATCGACTCGTGTCTTTATAAGGATATGTTTCTTTTAACGTATGTTTATCATACGTTAGTTCGATATCCAAAGTGATATCTTTCGCTGTCCTTGGTCTTAAGCGTTCAATTTCTTCCGCTTTTTTAATTTGTTCTAATGAATCTTTTTTTTGCTGATCCGCTTTATCTAAGGGTTTTGAGCTTGGATTTTGACAAGCTGTAACACATAGTATTGCCAATACCAAGCAGTATAACACATAATTTCTCATCAATTATATCGGTATTTCTGGTTTTAAAAATCAATTTGCTTCGTAAGTCATGATTCTTATGAAGCTACAATAATTATCTTAAAAATCATTCCATAATTTAATTATCTTAAATTTAAATTCAATTATTAACAAGATGCAGGTAAATCCTTTTATAAAAATCGCTGTTGCTATCATCATAAATGATAAAAACCAGCTCTTAACGGTTCAAAAGTTTGGCTCTACCTATTATCAATTGCCAGGTGGAAAAATTGAAGCGAATGAAAAACCTATTGATTCGCTATTAAGGGAGCTCAATGAAGAATTAAATTTGCAATTCCAGGAGGACGATTGCCAATTTATGGCAGTTCACGAAGCACAGGCTGTCAATGAACAGGGGAAAACTGTACGAGGGTTTATTTTTAAAATAAAGTTGAACAATGAGTTAAGTGATCTAAAAGTTCAAGCGGAACTAAAGGAATTGCTTTGGCTTGATACTACAGCCATAGCGGATGTAAAATTAGCAAATCTATTAAAGCAATTTGCTTTACCTATATGGTTAGAAGATAACAGTGGAAATTAGGCATACAAAAAAAGCTGCTTCCATTAGAAGCAGCTTTTAAAACAATGATTATATTTTAATTAAAAATGGAAAGTAACACCTACAGATGGAGTAAATGAACTAGCATTTAAACCGTAAGTTTTCGATGTAGATTTTGAATCAGTACCTTCAGTTTTTGAAGTGTTGCTCTCAAAGTATAAACCTCTTACTTTAAAATCAATACCGATATTACTTGTCGGGAAAAATGCGATACCTGGAGCTAATTCAACACCGTAACGTTCAGTGGTTCCAGTTTTCGTATCGTTTCTTTTTTCAGTACCCCATGCCATAGGAACTGATAATTGTCCAAAGAATTTTACAGGACCTTGATTGGCGCTGTATAGTCTTCCGAAAGGCGCTACTACAAATGAGTTATTCGTTATTTTGTTATCTGAAGTTGAAATATTGTCACTCCAATTGTATCCAATGCCTGTACCAATTGCTATATTATCAGCAACAAAATAACCTGCCGAAGGAACAATTCCAAAAGAGGTTGTTTCTACATCATAATTTTTATATGACTTATTTTCAAAAGATACTTCACCACCTACTATAAATTTACCTTTTTCGGTTTGTGCTTGAGTTGCAAATGTAATTGCAGATACTGCAGTTAACGTAAGTAATAATTTTTTCATGTTATATATTTTAATTACTGACTCTATTGTCATATATGGTCAAATATTCAATCTCTGTGCCAAAACTTAAATTTAATACTTTAACCGTATGCTGATAATCTGTTGTTTTTTAATTAACGGTTTGATAGCAAGCTTTTTACGTCATTTGTAAAGTTTGTGTCATTTTGGTTAATGACAATTCTCTTACAATACCTAAGTAGCGCTTAATCTGACAATTTGGTTGAACAATAGCTGTTGTTGACAAACAGTCAGTTTAATAAATCATATTGTCAGTTAAACTAATTTCTTTTTGGCAGTTTCTAGCTATAGTTAGTTCAGTTTGCGATTATTCAACCTTAAGGAGTTAAGAATAACAGAAACCGAGCTTAAGCTCATGGCTGCAGCAGCTATCATTGGAGACATCAATATTCCAAAACTAAAATAAAAGAGACCTGCAGCGACTGGTATACCGATAACATTGTATAAAAATGCAAATCCTAAATTCTGTTTGATATTCCTAATCATCGCCTTACTCAATTGATATGCTTTATGAACGGCTGATAGATTTCCCTTCACTAAAGTAATTGCGGAACTTTGAATAGCGACATCTGTGCCATTGCCCATTGCAATCCCAACATCTGCTTGCGTGAGTGCTGGAGCGTCGTTGATTCCGTCCCCCATCATAATTACTACTTTTCCATCTCCTTGCAGTTTTTTTATACCTTCCAATTTATCTGCTGGCAAAAGGTTTCCTTTCACCTGTTTGATATTCACCATTTTTGCTATCAAATCTGCTGTGTGCTGATTATCACCTGTAAACATGTATACATCTAAACCTTCCTGTTGAAATTTCTGAATCACTTCTTTGCTGTTTTCTTTAAGGTCATCAAATGCAGCAATAATACCTGCAATTTGATGATCAATAGCTAAAATAGAAACCGAATTGCCTTCAAGCTGTAAGGCATCTATCTGTTGTTCCTGTTCCAAGTTTAAGGATATCCCTTGTTCTTTCATCAACCTTAGGGTGCCTAATAGAACCTGCATATGGAAAATTTTTCCTTGAACACCACGACCACTAAGATTTTCAAATTGGCTAACATCCAACAAAGCTAATTGAAGCTCATGCGCACGATCCAACATCGCCTGAGCTAAAGGATGGGTACTGCTTTTATTTACAGATGCGGCTATTTGTAAGATATCTTGCTCTTTAAATTGCGCATTCCAGGATTGTATAGTCGAAACGGTAGGCTTACCCGCGGTGATCGTCCCTGTTTTATCCACAACTAGCACATCCGCTTTCGCCATTTGCTCCAAAGCTTCGGCATGTTTTATTAAAATTCCATTTTTTGCACCTTTCCCAATACCCACCATGACAGACATAGGTGTTGCCAATCCTAAAGCGCAGGGACAAGCAACAATTAAAACAGCAAGCATGTTGGAAAAAGCTAATGCCACATTATTTTCTATTGCTAACATGATCCAAACAAGAAACGTCAATAGCGCTATTGCAATAACCGTTGGTACGAATATTTTGGACACTTTATCCGTAAGTTTCTGAATAGGAGGTTGACTGCGACTAGCATCATTGACCAGTTGAATTATTTGTGCCAATAAGGTTTCGGTTCCTACACGTTTCGCTTCCATCAATAGTTCATGATTCCCATTGATTGTTCCCGCAATAACAGTATCACCAATTACTTTTTCTACCGGAATAGGTTCACCAGTGATCATGGATTCATCAATAGCGCTCATACCTTCCGAGACGATACCATCCACCGGAATTTTATCTCCAGCTCGGACTTTCAATACATCACCTTGTTGAACTTGATGAATAGACACCTTAGTTTCTTTCCCATCGCGTACTAAAATTGCTTCCGCGGGACTAAGTTTTATTAATTCTTTGATAGCTGCATTCGTGCGAGAATGTGCTTTAGCCTCCATCAGTTGCCCGAGTAGTACTAAGGTTAAGATGACACATACCGATTCAAAATATAAATGAACCTCCCCATGATGCCCCTTCAATTCCGAAGGAAATAATTGTGGAAAGAAAAGTGCGAATAAACTAAACACAAATGCAGCGGCAGAGCCAAGACCGATCAAACTAAACATATTTAAATTCCAAGTTTTAAATGATGTCCAAGCACGTTCAAAAAACATCCAGCAAGTGTAAAAAACTACAGGTAAAGTAAAAATCAGTTGCAGCCAAGATTGAATATGATAAGGGATAAATTGGCTAATGGGTTGTCCAGGTAACATATCTCCCATAGAAAGGATAAATACTGGAATTGTACAAGCTAGACTGATCCAAAACTTTTTCAATAAATCTTGATAATGCTTATCCTCTTCTGGATCTGGTTGATTTACCTGTAAGTCCATTCCGCAAATTGAGCATTGACCCGGATGGTCTTGAACGATTTCAGGATGCATAGGACAGCTAAAGGTAACAGCTAAACTTGTCGTTGGAATTTTTTCCAAATTCATCCCACAAACTGGGCAATAGCCAAATTCATCGTACACCTTATCTCCCTCACACATCATCGGACAATAATATTTACCTGCTTGTGCAGATCGATTGGATGCAGAATGAATGTTATGTTGCTGGTATTCAGCACTAAAGTCAACCTTCTCTACCGGACGTAAATGCATGTGGCAAACCGGACAATTCCCAGGTTCGGCATAGGTCTTATCTTTTCCCTCGCAAAACATAGGACAGATGTACTGGTTACTTTCAGACACTTCGGCTTGATGTTGATGGCTAGTTGCTGGCTCATCTGAATGCGGATCCTGCAATTGATATTGACCACCTAAATCATTCAATTTTTCTTGTAATTCAGTAAATTGAATAGGACTATCCGTATGGATTTCGGCCTCAGCACGCTCTAAATTCACTTTCGCACGAACACCTTCCAGTTCATTTAACTTTTTTTCAACCATATTTCTACAGCCTCCACAGGTCATTCCAGATACTTTATAGGTGATGTGTTTGTGCATGATTTTCGTTTTAATGTATAGTACAAAGTTCGTTATAAACCATATATCCTTTGTTACACAATTTCCATAATATGTTATAAAATTATTGGCTTTGCCTAAATACTTTACTATTTTAGTACAAAACCTAATAATATGTCAATAAACCGTAGAGATTTTCTTTATAAGTCAGCAATGTTGATTCCCGCCTTGCAACTATCTCAATTATATGCAAAAACTGGTTCGAACTCGAAAATTAGAATTGGAGCCATTGGAATTAAAGGAATGGGCTGGTCCAATATCAATTCCATGCTTAAACATCCCGATGTAATTTGTACTGCCATCTGTGATATTGATGAGGCTGTGATTACAGAACGTTTGAAACAATTGAAAGAATTGGGGCAGCATCCTACGGTATATAAAAACTATCAAGAATTACTTCAGGATAATCAAGTAGATGCTGTTATGATTGGCACGCCCGATCATTGGCATTGTTTGATGATGGTCGATGCGGTGAAAGCAGGTAAACATGTTTATGTCGAAAAACCAATTGGCAATTCTATCGTTGAGTGTAATACGATGTTAGCGGCAAAAAATAAATACCAGAAGTTGGTGCAGGTCGGGCAGTGGCAACGGTCTCAAAAGCATTTTAAAGATGCCATAGATTTTGTGCATTCGGGGAAATTAGGCAAAATACGACTGGTAAAATCTTGGGCTTATTTAGGCTGGAAGCAGCGTGTGCCAGTAGTAGCAGATTCGGCAATACCTGCAGGTGTGGACTATAAGGCTTGGACTGGACCTGCAAAATTAACAGCTTTCAATGCCAACCGTTTTCATTACAACTTCCGCTGGTATTGGGATTATGCGGGTGGGTTAATGACCGATTGGGGAGTGCATTTATTAGATTATGCACTATTAGGAATGAAAACATCAGATCCAAAATCCATTATGGCGGCAGGAGGAAAGTTTGCCTATCCAGATGATGCAGGCGATACGCCAGATACGTTAACTACAGTTTACGAATTTGATGGATTTAACATTCAGTGGGAACATGCCACAAGTATCAGTGGTGGTCCTTACCAAAGGGAGCATGGCATAGCCTTTATAGGTAATAATGGCACATTAGTTTTAGATCGTAATGGCTGGGAAGTGATACCGGAAGGAACTAAAATGGAAAAAGTACCCTTACAAAAACGAGTAGATAATGGCCTGGATTTACATACTGTTAATTTTATCGAAGCGATAAAGGCGAATAATCCAGCGATGTTAAATGCCCCATTAGAAGTCGGAGCACATATCGCCAAATTCTCCCAAATGGGAAATATAGCTTATCGAACAGGCAAGAAGATTTATTGGAAAAAAGATACGCAATCCTTTGTGGAGTCCGAAGCAAATAAATTGCTTGCAGCATCGTACAATAATGGGTATAAAATACCTAAAGTTTAAATAATTGGGTAAAGAGAACTGGAACTTTTGACCTCGTAATTATCCTTCATCGTTTTAAAAAAACCTTTATTTACAGGGTTTACTTCTAAGATTAAGGGTAAATAAATTTGGTTATTATGTATTGTTAAGGCATAATAACCAAATAATATATCTTTATTTTTCTGAACAGATTTTACCTCTTTTATGGCTTGAATATCTCGAAGTAAGTTAAATTGCGTACGATTACCACTTGTCCATTCAAGGATTACTTCATTATTGGAGGGGTTGTACCAAACTTGTTGATTTTTAGCGTATTTCAATTGATTGTTTAATAACAATAATTGACTCATCAGGTATAAACTGATGGGTAGAAGGATTAATAAAATTTTTACTTTCATCGCTAGAAATATGATCAGTAAAAACAATATCAATCCAAAACCTGCCGTGGCGACCGTACTTTTAATAATTTTATTCAGTATTTGAGCACCACATTCTATGCCTATAAATCCTTGTTGCTGCTTTCGTTCGGCCACTAAGGAATTTCCTTTCATGACTATTTTTCGAGTAATAAAATAGAGCAGTATGCCAATCAAAGCGGCAATCAACACGAATTTTTGCATTTTTAGTATTGTTCTTTTTCGTTCGGATAATCTCCAGCTTTCACATCTGCCACATATTGACTAGCCGCTTTCGAAATTTCTTCAAATAGGTTAAGGTACTGCCTCAAAAACTTAGGTTTAAACTCCTGGGTTATACCTAACATGTCGTTTACGACCAGGACCTGACCGTCACAACCGTTCCCAGCACCTATACCTATGGTTGGAATAGCTAGTGTTTTTGAAACTTCTTCGGCCAATGCTGCTGGTATCTTTTCCAATACTATAGCGAAACAACCGGCTTCTTGCAATGCCAAAGCGTCTATTTTTAATTTTTCAGCTTCGGCATCTTCTTTCGCCCGTACGCCGAAGTCTCCAAATTTATAAATGGATTGGGGGGTCAAACCAAGATGACCACAAACTGGAATTCCGGATTGAACTATTTTTTTAATATTATCGATGATCTCTAGCCCACCTTCCAGTTTTAGGGCATGTGCTCCAGATTCTTTCATCATGCGTACAGCAGCTTTATAAGCATCTTCTGTAGCGCCTTGATAGGTGCCGAAAGGCAAATCCGCTAATACCATCGCTCGATTCGTAGCACGTGCAACGGAAGATGCGTGATAGATCATTTGGTCTAAGGTAATCGGTAAGGTAGTTTCATACCCTGCAAAAACATTTGCTGCTGAATCCCCCACGAGTAAAATCTCGACTCCTGCCTGATCCAATATGCGGGCCATCGAATAATCATAAGCCGTTAGCATACTGATTTTTTCGCCTTTATCCTTCATATCGCGAATGCTCGATGTGGTGATTCGCTTAATTACCTTATTTACCGACATGATACTTCTTTTTTGTTGCTAAAATAGACATTTTTATACTAGTATCCACTTGAATCTTAGTTCATTGGTTAAAAACGGCTGAATAATAGAAATTTAGCCTTTATTTCTTATTTTTGCAACATGGTTTCACAAGAACAAAATCACTTTAAATTTCCCAAATTTCAAGATTTAATCATCCATGAAGATGATAACTTGATTGTTATCAATAAACCCCCATTCATAGCTTCCCTAGATGCTCGTGATGGAGGAGAGATCAATATCCTTCGGTTAGCTAAAAAATACCATGCAGATGCACAAGTATGTCATCGCTTAGACAAGGATACTTCTGGGGTCTTATTGATTGCTAAAAATCCAGAAACTTATCGCCTGATGTCTATTGAATTTGAAAAGCGTCGTGTTGAAAAAATTTATCATGCTATCATCGGAGGAACCCATGTTTTTGAAGACCTAAAGGTTGATTTACCCATCTTGAATCAGGGTAATAAAAATGTGACTATAGATCGTTATTTAGGTAAACCTTCCGAAACGATTTTTAACAGTATTCGATACTTTAAACAATTTACCTTGGTGCAATGTAAACCCATTACTGGACGGATGCATCAAATCCGAATTCATTTAGCTACGCAACATGCCGCTATTGTCGGAGATACCCTTTATAAAGGAAAACCCGTTTATTTATCGCAAATTAAAAAGCGTGGATATACCTTATCCAAAGATCAGGAAGAACAAACCATTATGAAGCGCTTCGCATTACATTCTCGTTCGGTCAAATTTCAATTGAATGGTCAAGAATATGCGTTTGAGGCAGAATATCCAAAAGATTTTGCTACTTTGTTGAAGCAACTTGAAAAATTTGATACTTAAGCTATGACCAAGAAACCCATTTCCACCAAAAGTGTTGTTTATTATATTGTACTAATTATTGTTGTTCTATTGATGGTTATTCCTACAAGCCGGAAATGGATGGCAGAAGGAATGCAGAAAATTGGTCTGTTTAAGCCAGCCATTGAACAAGCTAAATCCGCATCCACCATGCCTGTTTCTCCCTTGTTGGCTGTAGAAACAGCTATGTTTTCGGATGATACTGGCAAAACATTCAGTACCCAAGACCTCAAGGGTAAAGTGGTATTTCTTAATTTTTGGGCTACTTGGTGCGGTCCTTGCCGTGATGAAATGCCTTCCATCCAAGCACTTTATAATAAGTATAAAGATCATGATCAAATCGAATTTTTACTTGTAGAAATTGAGCATAATGCCGACGGTGCCAAGGAATTTTTGGCGAAGGAAAACCTAAAATTACCTATTTTTTATCCCGAAAGTGAAATTCCCGAAGCCTGGTTGAGTGGATCCATTCCAAGTACTGTTGTATTAGATAAACAAGGAAATCGCGTATTCGATCATAAAGGTATGGCCGACTATTCGACCAAAGAATTTGAAGATTTTATCATCTCCCAAATTAATAAATAACGATGACCAAGCAAGGTTTAATAGATTTAATCAAAGCCAAAAAAAGTTTTTTATGTGTGGGTTTAGATACCGACATTAAGAAAATTCCAGCCCATCTATTAGATGAGGAAGATCCAATATTTTCGTTTAATAAAGCAATCATTGAAGCCACTTCAGATCTTTGTGTGGCTTATAAGCCCAATATAGCCTTTTTTGAAAGCTATGGTGTCAAAGGCTGGGAAGCGTTGCGGAAGACTAGTGAACTAATACCAAGCGATTGTTTCAGTATTGCTGATGCCAAACGCGGCGATATTGGCAATACGTCCACTCGCTATGCTGAAGCCTTTTTCAATCCAGAAGTTTCAGGTTTAAATTTTGATTCCATTACCATTGCTCCTTACATGGGTAAAGATTCTGTCACCCCATTTTTAGAGTATCCTGGGAAATGGGCAATAGTATTGGCTTTAACTTCCAATGCAGGAAGTTTAGACTTTCAAAATTTTACCAATGCAGCAGGAAAACAATTGTTTGAAGAAGTTATAGACAAAGTGAACACCTGGGGGACCACCGAGAACCTCATGTATGTAGTCGGAGCAACCCGTGGAGAAGCATTTCTTAAAATTCGTGAACATGCTCCAGATCATTTTTTATTAGTTCCAGGCGTAGGAGCACAAGGCGGTTCGCTGGCGGATGTTTGTCGATATGGGATGAATAAGGATTGTGGCTTACTAGTGAATAGTACGCGTGCTATAGTCTATGCCTCTCAGGGAAAAGACTTTGCAGAGAAAGCTAGGGAAGAAGCTTTGAAACTGCAGTTAGAGATGCAAGAACAATTAGAAATTCATGGGATAATCTAATCGTTTGGGAAAGAAATTCTTACTTTTTGTTAAATTTTTCAGGTTTGGCATAATAATTTGTAGATATGCAGGATTAAGAAGTAATATGAAAAAAGTAAGATTCACCCTTCCTGTAGTTATCATTGGTTTTGGATTAGCAATGTTCAGTTCTTGTAGTTCTGTATACTTACCAAATGTGCCTGCGACACCTATGTTTCAACATCAAGGCGAAGGGTATCTAGCAGCACATGTGAACCCAAAAAGTAATGTGAGTGGAAATGCAGGATTTGCTGTTACCGATCATTTGGCTATTCTAGCCAATGGGTCCTATGTAGATTACAAATCCACCAATCATGATTTTAAGCAATATGTTTACGAAGGTGGGCTTGGCTATTTTACAGCCATCGGCAAAAAGAAACAAACCGTCTTAGAATTTTATGCAGGTTATGGCCTAGGTTCGAGTACAGATGTGGATAAACGAGCGAGTACAACTGGAGCAGATCCAGTGGAAAGTCGGGAAACTGATTTTAATAAAATATTCATACAAACTAACTTTTCTTCCAGTAAAAAAGACAACATCAAGTTGTTTGGAAAAAAAAGAACATTAAATTATGGTACAGCCATTCGTCTGAGCCGTTTAAAAATGGATAATTTTCAACTCAATGGGTTGGAAAGTCCTTTGGAGGAAAATGTATTTGTAGAACCTATATTTTTTACTCGATTACAATTAAATAAAGGTTTACAATTGCAATATACCAATGGTTGGAATATTGGCCTCATGAAAAATGAATATCTAAAACCTGGTAATGCCGTATTTACCTTAGGATTGATTTATAATTTTGGAAGAAAGAAATAATTATATGAAAAAGTTAGTTGCTATTTTAGCAGTAAGTGTAATCTTCATGCTATCGGGATGTCAAGTGAATAAAAAAGCGCAGTTGAAAGCACTTGCAGATTGTGATTACGATGTGGAGTCGGTAGAAAAGGTAAAATTCAATGGTAAAAATTTGGAATCTTACAAAGGTTCAGACGGCAACTTTAGTGTATCTACTTTAGCCAGTCTTGCAGTCGCATTATTTAGTAAAGAGCTGCCATTGGAGGGACAAGTAAATATGAAAATTACCAATCCTGAGGCTAAAAAAGCAGCTTTCAATTCCTTTAAATATTTAATAGAAATTCAAGGAACTCCACTGTTTGAAGGTACAGTAGATCAAAATGTAAATCTTGCCCAAGGACAAAGTACCATTGTACCATTAACTTTTCAAGCGAATATTTTCAATAAGGCTCGGGAAAATGGCGTGGAGAAATTTTTAGATGAATTATTTAATCGCGATACGGAAGGATTCTTAGTCTTAAAAATCAAACCTTCTATTCGTATTGCTGGACAAAACTTATATTATCCAAGTTACATCACCATTGATAAGAATTTCGGCAAAAAGCTTTTTAAAATATTTAAACTTTAGACAAGTTTGTTCTGAATGTAGTCCAAGATAAAGCCATCTTTTTTTAAGAAGGCTTTTTTTATGGATACCTCGACTTTCTACTTGTTGGCTATTTGCTGTACAAGATACTGCCGAGTCCATAGGGGTTCAATATGGGAAATAACAAGGCGGCTTTTTTGTTGTTGATCCTTAACAATTTGATAGTGACAATGAATTTCTCCAATAGCTTGATAACCTTTTTCACCAAAGCCACTATGATTTGCAGGGATCCAATTATTGCCTAACTTTTTCAAGGTGTTCCGTATTATTTGATGATTGCGATTAGAAACTATATCGGAAGAAATATACCCGAATAAACCATGGTCTATCACAAAACGGATATTTAAAGAATCCTTGGTAGTTGGCATAGCATTAACTTCTAGATTTTCCAATAATTTATTCAATTCCCTAACCAATTGATTATATCCCTTTTTATACGAGATTTGATATCCTGATCGATGTATAGCATGGAAGTCTGCGGAGTCAGTCACTGATGCCGCGGTATTTGGTTTGATTTTAAAATTAGGGGATATTTTTGCCCCATTTCTACTGTTTAATGAGCTGGAAGGCAGAAAGGATGAAATAGAAACGATCTTTCTATCTTGCGGGCTATTGACCAAAAAATGAAAATTATAGCGAGATGGTACAATTTTATCTTGATATTTGGGGGGGGTTAATCTTGATAAAATGGATTCAAATTGTCTGATGAATACCGATCTAAATGCTTTTTCAGGATAATTTTCTTCAAAATTATACCCATCTATAGCTATCAATTCTTTCGTACCATCCGCATTAAATTGAACTTGGAGTTGAAAATTCTTCGGATAATCATTTTCAGCTAGAGGATAAATTGTTTTTGAGGTTATTTGATATAAGTGCCTACCAAAACTATCCTGATGTACAATCTTTCCTTTAAGGTTTAAAAAACTTAAATCGTTTACTAGTTCGTCCTTAAATAAAAGGGGGTTGAATAAATTAAACTCATCATAATCATCTTTTAATCGTTTTTTGTGATCGACTAATTTGATGCTGTCGATCTGCATGGTCACATTTCGACCGTTCTTGTTATATCCTATTTCTGCCTGATAATAAAACTTTAATTTTACATAGGCTGCTTGTTTCCCGCCGCTGCTAAGTTTTCCAATCCAATCACCGCTTGTTTTTAAAAGTTCATGTTTGATTGTTTGCTTTAACAAATTGTGGCTAAAGTCGAATTCGAAGAAGCCTAAATGTCCATTTTTATTTATGAACAGTGGTATAAGTACATTTTGTGGCGAGCTATAGGCAGAAAGTTGCGTGTTAAATAATTTTTCATTCAAATCCTCCTTCAGTATTTGTAAGCTACTATCTATTTTGTAGGCTATTGCATCTTCAGTAAAGACGGTGTAGCTTTTGTCAAATTCTTCAATTTCCCAATCTTGTATTTTGAATGGGTGCTTCGCATTCAATTTTTGTTGGAAAAGGTCTAAATCTAGCGGAATTTGAACCCCTTGAGTAAATCCATCATGGCTAAAAAAAAGATGAAAAATAAGTAAACATAAACAATAGGTTTTATTTTTCATTCAAACGTATTTAAAAAGTGATTTTATAGCAAGTGAATTCCTCATGCTATAAGATAAAGTTATTAATTAATTCAAGATAATACCCGTTAACGAACAGTTTTTTTAAACCACTCCTCTTGTGAATTTATGCATATGGCTACTTGCTTATTTATCTGATTTTATTTGGATTTGATCAAGCATATGCTTAACTCATTTAGGTGTTTCTTAGGAATTTTCAATATTCAAATCTTCCTTGTAATATTTTATATCCAACGCATCTCCTTTGGATCTTCTTCGGAACTCCATCGGATTTTGCACGAAATTTTGCGCAGAAAGTCCGAAGGAGATCCGTTGATTTTCCTCTAAATCAGCATATTTACACCAAGCTATTTGCTATGCTTTTGATGGAATAAAATCAAAAATTTCCGACTTAGGACGTACCCTTAATTTTTTTCTTCTTTTGGAAGAAGCTACATTCTCTACACAACAGGATGATGTTACTTTAGGTTAAAGAACTTGATATTATCAGGCAGAAGCTGAGTAGAAAATGCTTGACTAAGCAAGGAAATTTCTAAGTGTTTCTTGGAGGGTAAATTTAATTATTGAAGAATAGCCATAGAAAATGGGCCAGGCGTTTTACCACCTGACCCACAAGCTACTATTAAACTAAACAGATCTTTTTAGAATTTGTAGGTAATACTTCCTACGGCATTACTAAGTTTCTGAGGATTTGCTGTAGTATAGCCTATCCAATACTTTTCATTCGTTAAATTGTCTATCTTAAATCCTATTTTATATTTTTTTGTTTCGTAAAATACATTGGCATTGAGTACAAAATAGTTGTTTAAGGTGAATATACTTTCTACTTGCGTCATTGGGTTTATGCTATTGACAATTTTGTTGTCACTGGCGTAATTTCCACCAATACCTATACCTAATCCCTTAGCTTGGCCGCTATAGAAGAGGTAACTCGCATAGAAATTAACTAACCAAGGTGAAATGGCAATATTTGGTCTTCTACCTTCTACAGCGGCATCGGATTTAATGAATTTGCTGTCATTATAACTTAAACCTCCTATTAAGGAGAATCCTTTGACTAGATAGGCATTTATTTCCAGTTCCATACCTTGACTTCGCAGCTGTCCTGTTTGGTTTTGTATGGCAATAGAAGTATTCGGTACTGTTTCTCCAGAATTCAAAATAGTGTTTTTGACATCAATAGAGTAATAATTCACATTGGCGCTTAAGCGATCGTTAAATAAAACAGCCTTAAATCCTCCTTCCAATTGATTGGCAGTTTCAGGGTCAGATAATTTCAAATTACCACTGGCATCTCCTATGAAATAACCATTACTTTTAAAGCTGTTTTGGTAATTTCCAAATAGGGATAATTTATCTTTTAACAGTTCAACAACAAGCCCTACTTTTGGAGACCATGCCGATTGATTATATGCTTTTGCCTCGTTTGGACCAATTCGTCCGCCTTTAAAATCAATATTTTCATAACGTATAGCAGTCATCAAATGGATAGCTGATATAGGACTAAAGACGTTAGAGATGTATCCGCTATAGGTATTTTTCTGCGTTATGCTGTTCCATCTATTATTTTGGTCAAAATTGTAGTTTGGTCGATTTTTTAATGCTTGATAATAGTCATTTATTCGCTTTGCATTGAAATCGCTGTAATTAGATTGGTTAAATGCAACCCAGTCTATTTGTCCAAATATAAAACGACTGTTATCATCCGATTTATTAAAGTCAAAACCAGCAACCGTTCGATTTCGCATTGTTCCGAATTGGTAATCAAAATTAAAATTTTGCTGTATTTGAATATTTTTCTGCCAGGCATCTTCTGTAGATTGATCCGCACGGATAATTCCCAGTTCTGTTTCGTTCGCATTTCCAGATAGTGAACCTTTTGTCCCTAAGGAAAAATAGGGATTTGAGCCATTAGAACCACTGTAAGAATAACCAATATGACTGGAACTTCTAATATTCGGATTTATTTGATAGGTTGCCTTGGCAAAGAGATTGTGTACAAATGCATCGGTATGTAAACCCGAACCGATATAGGATTGTTTATAGTCTAATCCAGTGTTGGTATAAAGCGCTCTTAGATTGTCAAATCCAAGAGCTGGGGATAGGTAAAAAAACAATTGTTCTGGTAATGCTTTCGTCAGAAAACCTTCGTAATCCAGGGCTAAGGATAATTTATCGTTGGCATGAAATAATAGGGAAGGAGCTAGTGCGAGATAACGATTTTTAGCATTGGTCTTTTGAAATGTTCCTTCGGTCGTATAAGCCGTATTTAAGCGAAATAATAATTGATTGTTTTTGGTTAAAGGAGCATTGAAATCTGCTTGTGCTCTCCAGAAATTATAGCTTCCACCGGATACGCTCACATGGGTAAATAAACTATCCATAGGAACTTTGGTGACGATATTCATTATACCTCCGTAGGAACCAAAACTACTGCCATACAAGGTAGCAGAAGGGCCTTTCAACACTTCAAATTTTTCCATATTAACAGCGTCTAGGCTGGTGCTGTTTGGAGCGACAAATCCATTCCTTAAAGGTTTGTTGACGATGAAACCTCTCAAATTAAAAAAGGAACCTCCATCACCCGCACGATGGGTTGGGTTCCACATTTTTTGTAAGCCAGTAATATTTCTAAAGCCTTCATCAAGGGTGAAAAGCTGTTGATTTTCAAAAAATATTTTATCAATGGAAGAATATACTTGTGAATTTTCAATAGCCTTTAGTGGCATTTTGTTGCTGTATTCAGTGTCCTTTTTGATATATTTATTGATGAAGACTTCATCAATATTTTGTGTGTTCAAAGTATCTTTTGCGGTAGGTTTTTGATTTTGCGCGTGTACGGAAATACACGCCATAAGTGCCGTAGCCAGTAGGTAATTTTTCATGTGTTAGTGACGGTTAAAAAAGTATTTGTTAATAATCAATAAAAGGGGTATTGCCAATGCCATCCAACTCCAAATATCCCAAAGGATGGAGGAGCCAGCGAGTGCGATTATTAGTCCGAAAATGGATAGTAAGGCTATGGCTATAGGCATTCCCCAAAGCTTAAGTATAGGTGCTATTTTCATGATCAGGTTTATGTTTAGGGATGAATTGGATTTTCGCTTTCCTACGATGATACCATAGGTAGAGGCCGGTTATCAGTATGATGATGGAGGCGATATCGAATAATGCCCAGATAATTTTTAGTGGAAGTCCTCCATAATCACCAAAGTGCAAAGGTTGAGATAAAAATAAGGTATTCACGTACCAAGGCATGGGTCTAGCATCTGTGAACTCGCCTGTTTCAGCATCTATTAATACAGGCATTAGTAAACGAGCAGTAAGTTCTGTGTTGCCTTTCATAAATACGGCATAATGATGTTTGCTGGTGAATATTGTACCAGGAAATGCCACAAATACTACTTTCATGTGAGGAACTGTTGCTGAAGCCGTTTGAACGGCTTGGTCTAAAGAGCTTGGCTTTCCTAGGATAGGCGGGTAATGCTGGTATGGAGCCGTCATTTCCGCCAATTGTCCTTGTTGCCATAGGCCTAATACCACATCAGATAGGGTATTGATCACCCCAGTAAATCCAACGACAAAAAGCCAAGCCATCGTAGTTATTCCAATCAAATTATGTGTATCTAACCATCGGAGGCGATTGGATTTATAGTGACGAATCATTCCGAAGTCGTAATTCTTCATGATAGGGCCGTACAATACGATTCCAGAAATGATCGCTATCAATAGTAAAAGGCCCATGATTCCCAGGAAAAGTTTTCCGGGAATTCCGGCAAACAAGTCGGTATGTAATTTAAGCATGATGTACATGAAACCTTCATTTTTGGGTTCTATCAGTACCTTTCCGGAGTTTTCACTCATTAGAAAATAATTGCTTTTTTCGAAATCATCGGATGGCCTTTCGCTTAGATCGAGCAGTACCTGATTTGGATGTTCATCATAATCCCAATAGGCATAGCGTACTTTTTTACCTGGATTTTTTGATTCGGCTATTTTTATCAATTCATCTTGGCTTTTCTTTTGATTATCCGATTGCGTTTCAGTAGGTAATTTAGTCAGGTAATGTTCGATTTCTTCGGTAAAAATCAAGGGTAATCCTGTGATGCATAAGAGTAATAAAAAGAGGGTGCTAATTAAACTTGTCCATTTATGCCAGTTGAACCAGCGTTTTGCATTTTTAACTTGCATACAGATTACTTCAATTGTTAGGGGTGTTAAATTAGTTTCTGGTTAAAAAACTTTTCAAATATATGTTTATTTAGATTAATTAAAAATAAGATTGAATTTTTTTTAATTTTTTTGAACACGTAGTCAGCGCTAATCTTAGCTTGTATAGGAAGGAAACTAATGGTTTGATGAAACAGATACGGTCGTATAGCGTACTTTCTGACTGGGAAGAGTTTATTTAGCTCCGATTACGGAACGGAAGATTTCAAAAATTAGTAATATATTTAATCCAATTTTTCCGGCATTATTTAATTTTTAGCTGCCTATACCTTATTACTGTGTCAAATTTTATTTTAATTATATTTTGTCTATTCGCTGGTGCCATTGCTAGGAGATTGCATTGGGTTGCAAAGGATGGCTACAAAGCATTAAATGCTTGGGTATTGTATTTTGGTTTACCCGCTTTATCTTTCAGTTATCTGCCAACGCTACAATGGGATTCGGGATTACTCTTTACTTTAGTATGTCCATTGATCGTATTGTTAGGCTCTATACTGTTTTTCTATATTTTAGGGAATATACTCTCCCTCTCTACAAGATCGAAACATACGTTAATGCTGGTGGGTGGATTTAGCAATACCTCATTTGTTGGCTTTCCATTAATAACCGCCTATTATGGCGTGGAATATTTACCGTATGGAATCGTAGCCGATCAAATGACATTTTTTCTATTATCTACCGTTGGGGTGATTATTGGGATGAAAGGGAGTTTAAATAGTCGGAATAGCATCAGTATTCGCTATATATTAAAACGAGTGGTTACCTTTCCTCCCTTTGTTGGCTGTGTCCTGGCATTAACCATAGGTCGTTTGATTGATTTATCGGCCTTGGATCCATTTTTCAAAATGATATCTTCTACCGTTTCGCCTATAGCCTTATTTTCTATAGGACTACAATTGAATTTTGGAATCGTTAAAAAAGAGATTCCAAATTTAGCCTATGCTATAGGTTATAAATTGCTAATCGCTCCTTTATTGGTTTCCATATTAGCAGTCCTTTTGAAAGGAAGCGGATTTATTTATACAGTATCTGTTTTTGAAATGGCCATGCCTACGCTCGTTTCGACAAGTATTGTAATTGACCAATTCAAATTAAATAATAAGCTAGGGAATAGCGCAATCGGTTTAAGTATTCCATTAAGTTTGATTTCAAGTTACCTTTGGTATGAAATTTTGAAAATACTAATTCTGTAACCGAAATGTTATTGTTTATTCTACTATATTATTTATCTTTATTGCAAAGTAAACTAAGTTATATTCATAATTTAATAATTTAAGGTCGTAATTAGACATATATGAAACGAATTCTATTCTTCGCTTTGTTGGCAGGAATGCAAATGAGTAACGCACAAACAAAACATGAGCGTTATACCCAGAAAATTGATGGGACAAATTTAGAGTTCACTATGGAAGCGATTCCAGCTGGTGAATTTAAAATGGGAAGTGCGAAATCATCAAAAGCCGATGAAAAGCCAGTGCACCAAGTAAAGATTGATCCATTCTGGATGGGTACTTATGAAGTAACATGGAATTTATTTGAACCTTTTTTATATAAGGATTTCGAAGTCACTAAATCTACTGATGGGAAAGTTCCTGCGAATGTAGATGCGGTAACTAGACCAACCAAGCCATATTTAGATATGACTTTTGGATTTGGTAAAGATGGTCAACCTGCATTAGCCATGACTCATTATAATGCGATTCAGTTTTGCAAATGGTTATATATTCGTACAGGTGTTTTCTATCGATTACCTACCGAAGCAGAATGGGAATATGCCTGCCGTGCAGGAAGCACAAGTGAGTATTTTTTCGGGGATGATGCTGCTCAATTAGGAGATTATGCCGTATATAAAGATTCAGGCAATGGTAAAACTACGAAAGTTGGAACGAAAAAAGCAAATCCTTGGGGCTTGTTTGATATCCTAGGAAATGTGGGTGAATGGACGTATGATCAATACCAAGAAGATTATTATAAGCAGTTTGATGGAAAAGTTGCTGCTAATCCAGTGAATGTTCCTAGTAAACTATATGCACATGTGGTTCGTGGAGGATCATACGATAGTTCAGCAGAGGATTTAAGATCTGCGGCTCGTGCTGCATCAGATCCGTTTTGGAAGCAATTGGATCCTCAGATTCCTAAGTCGAACTGGTGGTTTCCAGAAGCTCCTTTTGTAGGTATGCGTTTAGTTAGACCAGTAACTCCGCCAAGCAATGAGGAAATCATGAAATATTATGATAAAGCTCCTATAAAGGATTTTTAATACAATAACAAAAATTATAAAACTCAAAAATAAATCTAAATAGATGGAAAATATAAAACGTAGAGATTTTATCAAATCTTCCACAGCTGTAGTAGGGGCTACAGCATTAGCGAGCAGTTCTGTAGGAAAGGTTTTTGCTGCTGGAACGGATGTGATTAAAATTGCTTTAGTTGGTTGTGGTGGCCGAGGAACCGGTGCAGCATTTGATGCGTTAAATTCTGGTCAGAATGTTCAGTTGGTGGCCATGGCAGATGCATTTAAAGACAATTTGGACTCCACTTACAATACGTTGAAAGAAAAGTTTGGCGATAAGATTAATGTGCCAGACAGCCGTAAATATGTGGGATTTGATGCGTATAAAGCCGCAATTAAAGATGCAGATGTTGTTTTGTTGGTAACGCCTCCAGGATTTAGACCTGCACATTTTGAAGAAGCCGTAAACCAAGGAAAACACGTGTTTATGGAGAAAGCAGTGGCTGCCGATATTCCAGGTGTTCGTCGTGTTCTAGCGGCTGCAGAAATCGCAAAAAAGAAAAAATTAAACGTGGTGGTAGGATTGCAACGTCGGTACCAAGCAAATTATCGCGAAACGATAAAACGTATTCACGATGGTTCTATTGGCGATGTGGTATCTGGCCAAGTATATTGGAATAGTGGTGGTGTTTGGGTAAGACCTCGTAAACCAGGACAAACAGAAATGGAATATCAAATGCGTAATTGGTACTATTTCAACTGGTTATGTGGTGATCATATCGTGGAACAACACGTGCACAATATTGACATTGCAAACTGGGTAAAAGGTAAGTATCCTGTTTCTATTCAAGGTACGGGTTCTAGAGCGCATCGTACAGGTAAAGAGTATGGTGAGATTTATGACAATTTCGCACTAGAAATGACTTACGATGATGGATCTGTAGTATATAGTCAATGTAGACATTTCGAAGGTATTCCAAATCGTGTCGATGAGCAATTCCAAGCGACTAAAGGTAGAGCATATGTATCTGCCAATGGTCAAGGTATACTTTGGGATGCGAAAGGGAAAGAGATTTTCCGTCATGATCCAAAAGGTAATCCAAACCCTTATCAACAAGAGCATAAAGAACTTTTCGAAGCAATTGCTAAAGGGGAATATAAATTTGAAAATGCGGAGTATGGTGCCTATAGTTCATTGACAGGTATCATTGGTCGTATCGCTTGTTATACAGGAGAGGTTATTTCTTGGGATAGAGCGTTAAAATCAAATATTGATTTAATGCCAGAATTATTATCATGGGATGCTAAACCAAAAATATTACCAAATGCAGATGGATTCTATCCAGTTGCAATTCCAGGACATGATGTGGCAAAATATATCTAATAGTGATCAACTATTTTAATACGATCCTATTACTATTAATTGGTTGCTTGGCCTATGGTCAGCAACCAATTTCTAATTTAAAGCAGTTTGAAATTTTTGGTGAAGCGCAAGGAACTACCTACCAAATCAGCTATTATCATGATGCTGCTATAATTTCAAAAAATAGCTTAGATAGCATTTTCCAAGTCATTGATCAGTCCATGTCTTTATATAAGAAAGATTCCAAGATCAATACATTTAATCAATCAAAGGACAAGTTTATGCTTCTGGACAACCATATGAAGGCGGTTGTTAAAAAGTCATTTAGGTTTTATAAGGAGTCTAAAGGTAAGTTTGATGTAACGGTAAAACCTTTGGTATCCCTCTGGGGCTTTGGTCCGGAGAAGACGAAAGTCATTCCAGATAGCGCGCTTGTTCGGGAGACCTTGAAAGATGTAGGGATGGAGAAGCTGGTATTAAAAGGGAATAAATTGATCAAAAAAGTTCCTAATATTCAGCTTGATTTGAATGGGATAGCGCAAGGCTATACGGTGGATGTTATTTACGAATATTTGAAAAAACATGCTGTTGGCAGTTTCCTTATTGAAGTGGGCGGAGAGATCCGAACGCGAGGATTAAAGCCCAATCAGGAAGAATATCGGATATTGATTGCCCGACCAGATTCCATGAATCAAGGCTCAAACTATGTAGTGGGTTTAAAAAATAAATCCATAACTACTGCAGGGAGTTATGAGAATTTTAGAACAGTAGGAAACTATAAGTTTTCTCATCACATGGATCCAAATACGGGATATCCATTGAAATCTACAATTATTTCGGCTACGGTGATCACGGAGTCGGCGATTGATGCGGACGGCTATGATAATGTCATTATGGCAATGGAACCTAAGGAAGCAATCGCATTTGCTAATAAAAAAAATAAAATGGATATTTATTTAATCTATTTGGATGGAGCAGAAATAAAAGAAGCTTATTCCAAAGGGTTTGAAAAATATATCCGAATCTATAAATAAAACACATTATAAATAATCCCTAAATGAAAAGATCTGATTTTATAAAAAACAGCTCGATGCTTGTTGGTTCATCTTTATTTGCCACTGGCCTGAGCGCTAATACCCAAGAGGAAAAATCTGAAATGGATAATCAATTAAATCAACCGTTTAAATTGGACTATGCACCACATCAAGGAATGTTTAGTGCTAGCGCTGGAAAAAGCATGTTGGATGAAATTAAATACTACCATGAACTTGGCTTTCGTAGTATTGAAGATAATGGCATGCCTGGACGTTCACCTGAAGAACAAAAGCAAATTGGTGATTTATTAGCGAAATTAGGTATGCGAATGGGGGTTTTTGTAGTTCCAAAAGGTGGAAACGGAGCCAATTCCTTAGCTGCAGGTAAGAAAGAATTTGTGGATATTTTTACCAAAGGATGTAAAGAATCGGTAGAAATTGCTAAACGTTGTAATGCAAAATGGGTGACAGTGGTACCTGGAGATTATGTGCGTCATTTACCGATTGGGGTACAAACGGCCAATGTGGTTGAAGGATTAAGAAGAGGAGCAGAGATTTTTGAACCGCATGGTATTACGATGGTTTTAGAACCATTAAGTGATACACCAGATCTTTTCTTAAGATTTACAGATCAAACTTATGAAATTTGTAAAGCGGTGAATAGTCCTTCTTGTAAAATTTTGTACGATGTGTACCATCAACAAAAAAATGAAGGTAATTTAATTCCGTTAATGGATTTATGTTGGAGCGAAATTGGGTATATCCAAGTTGGAGATAATCCAGGTCGTAGAGAACCTACCACAGGGGAGATCAATTATAAAAACTTATTTAAGTGGTTATATGAAAAAGGATATAAAGGAATAGTAGGGATGGAGCATGGGATGTCAGCATCTGGAAAAGAAGGCGAACAAAAATTAATTAAGGCTTACAGAGAAGTTGATTCATTCTAAAGCTAAACGCTTTTAGTGTTTGAAACAAATTCGATATACTGTTTTGAATTTAATTATTAATATTTATCTTTAAAATAATACTGTAAATAAACCTTAAATAATGTCTTCATCTATAAAGATTAAACTTTCTTTCATGATGTTCTTGGAGTTTTTTATCTGGGGCTCATGGTTTGTAACGCTAGGTACTTACTTAGGTAATACCTTAAATGCCTCGGGTATTGAGATGTCCAACATCTTTTCTACTCAATCTTGGGGTGCAATCGTAGCTCCGTTTATTATCGGAATGATTGCAGACCGCTATTTTAATGCTGAAAAAATCTTAGGTGTATTACATTTAGTAGGTGCTGTCTTAATGTACCAATTGTACAGCAGTGATTCTGTTGCTAATTTCTTCCCATACGTATTAGGCTATATGATTCTATATATGCCAACCTTATCCTTAGCAAATTCAGTATCGTTCCGTCACATGAAGAATCCAGAGAAGGAGTTTTCGTTGATACGAATCTGGGGAACCATAGGCTGGATAGTTGCTGGCTTGTCGATAAGTTATTTGTTTAAATGGGATAATGAAGAAGGAATAAAAGAAGGATTGTTAAGAAATACTTTTTTAATGTCAGCTGGTGCATCGGTAGTTTTGGGATTGTTAAGTTTCTTCTTACCGAAAACGCCTCCAAGCAGCCCTGCAATAAAAGGGGAAAAGGAAAGTATTTCAAAAATTTTGGGTTTAGATGCCATGAAACTCTTGAAAGACAGAAATTTTCTAGTATTTTTTATCTGCTCTATATTAATTTGTATTCCATTAGCGTTTTACTATCAATACGCGAATCCATTCTTAACAGCCACAGGCTTGGAGAATGCGACAGGTAAAATGACGATAGGTCAAATTTCTGAAGCGCTATGTTTACTGTTATTACCCCTTTTCTTTACTCGATTTGGATTTAAAAATACGATTCTGATTGGGATGATAGCATGGGTGTTTCGATATTTGTTGTTTGCATTTGGCGATGCCGGTGAATTGACATTTATGTTAATTTTAGGTATAGCATTACACGGAATATGTTATGATTTTTTCTTCGTATCTGGACAGATTTATACCGATTCAAAAGCAGGACCTCAAAACAAAAGTGCCGCTCAAGGATTAATTACTTTAGCGACTTATGGTGTTGGTCAGCTTATCGGTTTTCTGGTTGCAGGATATGTATTTGATTTATATAAAGCAGCAGTAGGAACAGATACCGCTTTATTATGGAATAAAGTTTGGGTGGTTCCTGCAGTCATTGCTTTTGCAGTATTTGTGATTTTCGGAATCTTCTTTAAAAAAGAAGAAATCCAAGAACAGGCGAAAACTATTTAAATATAAACTATAATGGTAGAGAATAATGTTTATGATGCTATTGTTATAGGATCTGGTATCAGTGGAGGCTGGGCAGCGAAAGAATTGACTGAGAAAGGTCTGAAAACAATCATGTTAGAACGTGGTCGAAACGTAGAACATGTAAAGGATTATCATGCTTTGAAGGACACTTGGGAATATGAACATCGAGGTGGACGTACTAAACAGATGGAAGCCGACTATCCGGTATTGAAGCGGGATTATCCCTTGAATGAGAAGAACCTAGATTTTTGGGTGAATGAAAAGGAGAGTCCGTATACCGAAGTAAAGCGATTTGATTGGTTTAGAGGTTACCATGTAGGTGGTCGTTCCTTAATGTGGGGAAGACAGAGTTATCGTTTAGGTGATTTGGATTTTGAAGCTAATCTAAAGGATGGTCATGGAGTAGATTGGCCAATTCGTTATGCGGATATAGCCCCTTGGTATAGCTATGCTGAGAAATGGGCAGGTATTTCCGGCAATAAAGATGGTTTATCCGTTTTGCCAGATGGTGATTTTCTGCCACCGATGGATTTTAATATAGTTGAAAAGGACCTTGCAGAGCGTTTGAAAAAACAATATGGCGGCAACCGCCATTTCATTATGGGACGTACGGCAAATATTACAAAACCACATCATGGTCGTATAAATTGCCAATATCAAAACCAATGTTGGTTAGGTTGTAATTTTGGGGCTTATTTTAGTACGCAATCTTCTACTTTGCCACCCGCTATGAAAACCGGTAATCTTACTTTGAGACCGTTTTCAATTGTTACGCGCATTATTTACGATAAAGATACGCAGAAGGCGAAAGGAGTGGAGATAATCGATGCGGAAACGAATAAAACCTACGAATTTTATGCTAAGATAGTGTTTGTATGTGCTTCTGCATTTAACTCTACTTGGGTATTAATGAATTCGGCTACCGATGTTTGGGAAGGTGGTTTAGGAAGTAGTAGTGGTGAATTGGGGCACAATGCAATGGATCACCATTTCCGTTTAGGTGCAGGAGGTCGCGTAGAAGGTTACGATGATAAATATACGTTTGGTCGAAGACCAACAGGTTTATATGTACCACGCTTCGTGAACGTGCCGGGAGATACTAAACAACGTGACTATGTTCGAGGGTTTGGTTATCAAGGTTCAGGAAGCCGGGGCCGCTGGTCTGGTGAAATTGCAGAAATGTCTGTAGGTGGAGCTTGGAAAGATGCAATGTGTGAACCAGGAAATTGGGGTGTAGGATTTACTGCATTTGGAGAAATTCTTCCTTACCATGAAAACCGTATTTTCTTAGATAAAAAGAATACGGATAAATGGGGTCTTCCGATCTTAGCAATGGATATGGAGATTAAAGAAAATGAACATAAAATGCGTAAAGATATGACTGAAGAGATGAAAGAAATGCTGGAATCCATCGGTGTTAAAGATGTTCATACGTATGATAGTGGGTATAATTTCGGAATGGGAATTCATGAAATGGGAACTGCTAGAATGGGTAATGATGCAAAATCTTCGGTATTAAATAAGCATAATCAAGTTTGGGATGCAAAGAACGTATTTGTTACGGATGGTGCAAGCATGACTTCAGGAGGTTGTGTAAACCCTTCTTTAACCTATATGGCATTAACCGCAAGAGCAGTTGATTTTGCAGTTAGTGAACTTAAAAAAGGAAATTTATAATATCTAAACCAATTAATATGAATAAATCAAATTCAAGAAGAGAATTTTTAAAAAATTCGGCAATTGCAGCTGCTGGATTCAGTATTGTTCCAAGACATGTATTGGGCGGTAATGGTTTTACTGCTCCTAGTGATAAGCTCGTAGTAGCTGGAATCGGTGTAGGTGGTAAAGGTGAAAGTGACATCAATGAATTTCACAAAAGTGGAAAAGCAGATATTGCTTTTTTATGTGATGTAGACGATCGTCGTGCAGCAAATTCTATAAAACGATTCCCTAAAGCTAAGTATTACCGTGATTATCGCGAAATGTTGGATAAGGAAGCAAAACATATCGATGCTGTTTCCGTATCTGGTCCAGATCATAACCATGCAATCCATGCATTAGCAGCGATGCAATTAGGTAAACACGTATATGTTCAAAAACCATTAGCACACGATGTTTGGGAAGCAAGAGTATTAACTCATGCCGCTAAAAAATATAAAGTAGTGACGCAAATGGGTAACCAAGGAGCGTCCAATGATGGACCTCGTTTAGCGAGAGAATGGTATGATGCAGGATTAATTGGAGACGTTCATACAGTATACTGTTGGACGGATCGTCCAGTATGGCCTCAAGGTATTCAATGGCCTACTCAAAAAGCGGCAATTCCTAAAGAGTTAGATTGGGATTTGTGGTTAGGTACTGCTCCAAGAAAAGATTTCGTAGATAAATTAGTTCCTTTCAACTGGAGAGGTTGGTGGGATTATGGTACTGGTGCATTAGGAGATATGGGATGTCACCTATTGGAAGTTCCTTTCAGTGTATTAGGTTTATCTTATGTACAAGATGTGCAAGCGTCTGTAGGCTCTGTATATGTGGATGAGTTCAAACGTGGATATTTCCCAGAGAGCTGTCCTCCATCTAGCCATGCTACGATGACTTTCCCTAAAGCAGCAAGAACTCAAGGTCCTGTAACCCTACACTGGATGGATGGTGGTATTCAACCAGCACGTCCAGAGGAATTAGGTCCTAATGAGCGTTTTGGAGATGGTGGTAATGGTATTTTAATGGTCGGTACCAAAGGTAAAATCCTAGCGGATACGTACGGAGATAATGCGCGTTTACTTCCTACTTCTCGTAAAGAACAAGTAGCACAGAAATATGCTCGTGTACAAAATGGTTCAGGTGGTCACTATGCACAGTGGGTTGAAGCTTGTATCGCAGGATATGGTAAAAAAGAAGTGAGTGCTCCATTTGAAATCTCAGGTCCATTGACAGAAGCATTATTGATGGCTAACTTAGCTATTCGTGGTGCCGATTTAAAAGTGGATGGTCAATATCCAGGACGTAACTTGAAATTGATTTGGGATAATAACAATATGAAAGTAACTAACTTTGATGTTGTAAATCAATTTATCAAACGTGAATACCCAGAAGGATGGGGAATTAATTATACTTTATAATTTATTTTATAATGAATAGAAGAGAAGCATTAAGGCGTGTAGCTTTTATCGTCGGAGGTACAGTAGTTGGTGCAAACTTGTTTTTAGAAGGTTGTACTAGACCGGCGACTAAAGATGTAGCGACCCTTTTCGAAAGTGAAGCTACCCATGTTTTAGGGGAGTTAGCAGAAGCTATTTTACCTAAAACAGCTACTCCAGGAGCTAAAGAAGCTGGTGTAGGAGAGTTTATTCCAATCATGGTACGCGATTGCTATGATGAAAAGGATCAAAAGGTGTTCTTGGATGGATTTAATGGACTAGAGGAACGAGCTAAAAAAGAATTTAGTAAGAGTTTCTTAACCTTAACTCCAGAAGAAAAACTTCAATTTGTCAATAATTACGATAAAGAGTCGAAAGAATACCAGAAGAACAAAAAAGAGGAAGATCCGAATCACTTCTTTAATCTGTTTAAGCAATTGACCTTAACTGGATTTTTTACATCTGAACTGGGAATGACCAAAGCATTACGCTATGTGAAAGTTCCTGGGAAATACGATGGAAATTTTCCTTATCAAAAAGGAGACAAAGCTTGGGCGCTTTAAGCTAATCTAACATACAGAAAAGGGCTATATTTTTTAAGATATAGCCCTTTTTTATGGCCTTCATTGGAGGAATTATCAGGAATTGTCGGATCGCTTCACCAACATTAAAAAGTGAATTCGCTGCTCTTTTTCTATACGAAATATCGTGGAATTTGGATGAAGCTGATGGGCTCCAATAATTACTTGATCTTGGTATTTTAATTCTTTTAAATAATTCATTTCTAAGGAACAGATGGTTCCATTCATCACCTCTTGTGCATCCAGGGAATCAAAACACCATTCCATATATTTTACATTATTTGCATGATTGACGATATCTAAATCGGATAATTTTACTTGATGAGTTCCAATGTTATTAAAGGCCATATTGGAATCCAATTTAGAAAGTTGGCCTTTGGTGCTTGACTTTTCAGGAAATAGTAATAGATGATCGGTGCTTAGGGCCAAGTCATCTGCTTTTCTCGTTTTGGTATTAAAAACTGCCCATAAACTAGTGGCACGTATGATGACCCGATCGTTAAAAAGCAGTTCGAAATTACGGGTGCTTTTACTGCCCGTAAAATCCTGAATCCAAGTTCTGATTTTTATTTCTTGGGTATAGGCAGGTAATTCATCTACTTCAATCAACATTCTACTAAGTACCCAAGATTGCCTGACTCGCCACATCTGTTTATAGCCGAATCCAATTCGCTCAGCGTGCTCACTTGCAGTGACTTGTAAGATGTTGTTTAGTTCACTATACTTTAATTTTCCATTTGAATAGCATTGAGTAAAATTTAATTTCCACTCTTTCTCAAAATATCCCATGTATAAACCAATTTAATGCGAATGTAACTAATTTAATATTCTAACGTAAAATCTTGTCTAAATATATAGAAATACTTAAATTGACGTTACCATATAAACGATTAAAACATGATTGGAACTTTAATTCAAAAAGAAGACGTCAATAAATTTAAGTTTATTCCCGCCGATTTAGATAATTCAGATAGATTCATGGCAAAGTTGCAAAATGCTTTGCGCTTAGGTAATGAATTTAAATCAAAAACAGATATAGTATTTAATACAGAAGATGGACCAAAGCGAATCGAAACTACTGTATGGTCCCTAACGGATAAGTATATTCAAATTAAACATGGTATATTAATTCCTTTAAAATCATTAATTGAAATCGAGTATTAACCAACATAATTTTTAAATCATTTTTGTAATAAGTTCATTCAAAACCAACAATTTGGTTTTCGAATAAATGGAGGATAATTTATCCCATGATTCCTAGTCTATGGATCGTTCTATAGCTGGGTCGGAAGGACTTTTTCGTATCTTTAGCAAGAATCTTTAACAAACCATAAAGCTTTAGTAATCCTTGATTCATGAAGATATTTAACGCTTTACAATTACGAGAAATTGATCGACGAACCATTGAAACCGAAGCGATAAGTTCTTGGGATTTAATGGAAAGAGCGGCTAGTCAAGTGGTTGATTATTTGCTCAATCATTATCCAAGCATAACTACCAAACCTATTCATGTAATCTGTGGGAAAGGGAATAATGGCGGGGATGGGCTTGCTATTGCTAGATTATTGCAGCAGAAAGCTGCAGCAGTTGATGTGTTTTTAATTGAAGCGGTAAGTTATTCCGCAGATAATTTGTTGAACCAAAAATTATTGCCCGCTGTACAGCTCTTTAATTCTTCTGATTGCTTGGATTTAAAACCTGAGGGCTATATTATTGATTGCCTATTTGGGTTCGGGTTAAATGAGGCATTATCGGAATCGTGGAATATGCTAATACAGCAAATTAATGACTATAGCGGAACAGTTATCTCTATTGATTTGCCCTCTGGACTTTCTGCAAGTATGCTCATTGATGTGAAGTCGCCTATTGTAAAGGCAGATGAAACATTGACTTTTCAATTTCCGAAGGAAACATTACTCTTGCCAGATTATGCACTTTTTGTAGGTAAATGGACTATCCTTGATATTCAATTAAACCATAGTGCAATAAGGGAAACGGAGTCGGATGTTTATTTTATAGACAAGGAACTGGTACAAAGAATTTTGAAACCAAGGTCTAAATTTTCCCATAAGGGTACTTTTGGTCATGTGGCAATTGTAGGAGGTAGCTTAGGAAAAATAGGGGCTGTCTTGATGTGCACAAAGGCTGCTATCAGAACTGGTTGTGGATTGGTAACTAGCTTTATTCCACGTTGTGGATATGCTATTATTCAAACGGCAGTTCCTGAGGCCATGGTGATGTTGGATGAAAGTGATGAGCTGGTTACGAATTTTACACATTTGAATGAATTTCAAGCGATTGCCGTAGGCGTGGGTTTAGGAGTTCATAAACAGACTGTAGATGGATTTTTAAATTGGCTTAACACATTAACTGAAAAGCAGCAAATCGTTTTTGATGCAGACGCACTTAATATTTTAGCTGCACATCCTGAATTTCTTTCCCTTATCCCTAAGGGAAGTATTTTTTCACCCCATCCTAAGGAATTGAAAAGGTTAATTGGCAATTGGAATTCTGATGCTGAGAAATTGAAATTAGCGAAGGAATTTGCAAAGCAGCATCAAATTACGTTGATAATAAAAGGAGCGCATACTGTAATTTTGACTTCCGATGGGCGTACCTATTATAATTCTTCTGGTAATTCAGGGATGGCTACAGGAGGCACTGGGGATGTGTTAACCGGTATGCTTGTAAGTTTTAGGGCGCAAGGGTATGCCAGTGAAGAAAGTGCCGTGGCAGCTGTTTATTTACATGGTCTAGCAGGTGATTATGCGGCGCAACAATATGGAGAAACTAGTCTTATCGCCACGGATCTTATTCAACATATAAGTAGCGCATTTTTGGCATGTAGTCCTACGCAATAAAATCCATTAATTTTTAAAGGATTTGGTTTTAAATGGCTAAACCTTTTTGTGCTTCTACCTCAAAGACGGTGTCGATCTTCCACTGCGCTTTGTCTTTAGAAGCTTGTACAGCCAGTTGGTCACAACGTTCATTCAAAGGATGTCCAGCATGTCCTTTGACCCAAACTAATTTCACTTGATGTAATTTATAGGTGTTCATTAATCTCATCCAGAGGTCTTTGTTTTTCTTTCCTGCAAAGCCTTTTTTTATCCATCCATGTACCCACTTTTTGTCGATCGCATCAATGACATATTTAGAGTCAGAAAAGATGGTGACCTGTTGATTGATATTTTTCAAAGCTTCTAGGCCGATGATTACAGCCAATAATTCCATGCGATTATTGGTGGTTTTTCTAAAGCCTCCTGAAAATTCTTTTTCAATAAGTTTGCCTTGATATTCAGGGTTTGTGCCTTGATATATCGCTCTAAGTATAGTGCCATATCCTCCAGGGCCTGGATTTCCGCTAGATGCTCCGTCTGTATATAATTCAATCATTGCTACAAAAATAGGTAAATATTTATGCCCATGCTAGATTAATATGTGTTTCCTGAATGGAATAGTAGCCTAGTTGCTGTTTTCTGAGCAATCTTGAAAAATTTCGTATCTGTTTTTGAAGTATTGCAGTATCGCGGAAGTAATAATAACGATAGACAAGCCTATAAAACATCCGATGGCGACTGAAAGCGCTCGATATATAGGCGTATAATTAAGCTGTGTATGATGGGGTTCAATCATAATTATTAAGAGTGCAACAATAGCTACTCGAGCCATATTCAAAATTTTAAATGCTCGGCAGAGTACAATGGTAATAATAATACCTGCCATGATCGAAAAGACACTGTTGGGTAATAACCATACGCAAGCCATAGCGACTGAAGAACCTACAAAATTTGACTTAAATCGTTCTATAGATAATCTTTTTGAATCTTTCTCCTCTGGCGAGATCACTAAGATTATGGACAATAAAGTCCAAAAGATCTCCAGTTCTTTGTAATGTTTATAAAGCAAATAGCCAATAATAAAACCGATAAGACATCTAGCAATATAAATTAAAAGCGGAGAATTAATCAATCTCTTAATACTGGGAGTAATTGATGGGATAAGGGACATTCCTGCAAATTTACTGCTTAATTTGTTCTAAAAAAATTATAAATGATTGGCTGCAAAGAAAAACTGGCCTTTATTTGGGATAAAGACCAGTCTTAGTGGAATGATTATTTATTTACTAAACATTTTGGGTGGGCACGATAAAAAACATGAAAATGTGTCTGATTTTTTTTATACAAATAGCTCATGAGCATTTAATGCAATTACTTGGTTTGTTAAAATCATTTATTTTTCAAGGTTAATAGTTTGCAGCTAATAGAGTGCTGCAAATCAAACACTAATATACTAGTTATCAATTTAATAACAAATACCTAATGTTAGGTATTTTTATTAAAATTCGATAATAAAAAAATAGGATCAAACCATTATCGATAGTTTGATCCTATAAAAATTACGAATTTGGTAATTTGTTAATTTTCTTTAATTAATATTTTTGGATTATTTACTTTATCTTTCATTAAAGCAAGTTTCACGACCTCCTGCATATCAGTCACGTAATGAAATGTCAAATCCTTGATGTAATCTTCTTTGATTTCCAAAATATCCTTTTGGTTTGTTTTACAAAGAATAATTTCTTTGATGTTAGCTCGTTTGGCAGCAAGGATTTTTTCTTTGATTCCGCCAACAGGAAGTACTTTACCACGTAACGTTATTTCTCCTGTCATCGCTAATTTCTGTTTGACTTTTCGTTGCGTAAATAAAGACGTTAATGCGGTAAGCATAGTGATACCTGCTGAAGGGCCATCCTTTGGAGTGGCACCTGCTGGAACATGGATGTTGACATCCCAGGTGTCAAATACTTTATAATCTATACCGAAATCTTCTGCATGAGATCTTAAATAGGCCATCGCAATGGCTGCAGATTCTTTCATGACATCCCCTAAATTTCCTGTTAGGCTTAATTTACCTTTTCCAGGACTTAAACTAGATTCGATAAATAAAATATCACCACCTACAGAAGTCCAAGCTAATCCTGTCACTACGCCAGCGATATCATTATTTTCATATAAATCTTTATCAAAAATTGGAGCGCCTAATATTTGTTCAATTTCATCCGAAGATAAACTAGGGTCATAAGGTTTCTCCATAACGATTCTCGTGGCAATTCCCCGAACAACGGATCCGATTTTCTTTTCTAAACCACGAACACCTGATTCACGTGTGTATTCCTCAATTATTTTTTCGATTAATTTAGGTTTTAAGTTCAAATCTTTTGTTTGAATGCCATGCATTTCGCGTTGCTTCGGCAATAGATGTTTTTTGGCGATTTCGATTTTTTCTTCGATGGTATATCCATTGACTTCGATGATCTCCATACGATCTAATAAAGCCGGCTGTATGCCGCTTAGAGAGTTTGCTGTAGCGATAAACATAACCTTCGATAGGTCATATTCCATTTCTACATAATGATCATAGAAATTGGTGTTTTGTTCTGGGTCTAATACCTCCAACAGGGCAGAGGAAGGATCACCTTTAAAGTCTGATCCAATTTTATCAATTTCATCCAATACGAAGACAGGATTTGATGTTCCAGCTTTTTTAAGGGATTGAATGATACGACCCGGCATTGCACCAATATATGTTTTACGATGGCCTCTGATTTCGGCTTCATCACGCACACCGCCTAAGGCCATACGGGTATATTTTCGGCCTAAAGCTCTTGCTATGGATTTTCCTAAGGATGTTTTACCCACCCCTGGAGGGCCTACTAAACAAAGAATTGGCGCTTTCATGTTGTTTTTTAATTTCAACACTGCCAAGTATTCAATGATACGTTGCTTAACTTTATCTAAACCGTAATGATCTTTGTTTAATACTTTTTCAGCACGGTGCAAATCAAAGTTGTCTTTGCTGTATTCGCCCCAAGGCAAATCCAGTAATAACTCTAAATAATTTAGTTGCACTGAGTAATCAGCAGCAGCAGGATTAATGCGAGCTAACTTTTCAATTTCTTTTTGAAAATGTTTAGCCACAGCATCGGGCCATTTTTTTGATTTAGCACGCTTTTTTAATTCCTCTAATTCCAAATCCGGTGTGCTACCACCTAATTCTTCTTGAATTGTTTTTAATTGTTGACTCAGGAAGTAATCGCGCTGTTGTTTGTCTAAATCAACACGAACTTTATTTTGTATTTGGTTTTTCAACTCCAACATTTGAATTTCAGTGGTCAAATGTTCTAAAAGTTGTTTTGCTCTTTTTACAAAATCTTTTGTTTCTAATAAATCTTGTTTTTGCTCCAATTCTAACGAAAGATTGGACGAGATAAAATTGACTAGAAAGGTTGGGCTCTCAATATTCTTAATGGCAATTCCTGCCTCACTAGGAAGATTAGGCGAGAGTTGAATGATTTGTAAGGCTAATTCTTTTACCGAAGAAATTAAAGCCTTAAATTCTTTACTACTCGTTTTAGGCTTATCTTCTGGAAAACGATCTATGCTTGCGATTAAATAAGGATCCGTTTGAATTAACTCTATCAGTCGGACGCGCTGCTTTCCTTGAATGATAACTGTCGTGTTTCCATCAGGCATTTGCAATATCTTAATGATATGTGCTACCGTACCCACTTTATGCAATTGATCAAACGTAGGGTCTTCTACATTCATGTCTTTTTGAGACACGACCGCTATGCTTCTATCGCCTTTGTAGGCATCTTTAATTAATTTTATAGATTTATCACGACCTACAGTGATTGGAATCACTACACCAGGAAATAAAACCGTATTACGTAAAGGAAGGATTGGAAGACTTTCAGGAATTTCAGCGTTCCGCATTTCATCCTCGTCTTGCTGACTTAACAAAGGAAAAAATTCTGTTTCTTCGTTTATGATAGGTAATGTTTGATTAAAATTGAATGCATCAAATTTGCTCATATGTATTTTTATCAGAGTTGCCGACATCTTGTCAGATGTTAAGCTAATTTTGTGTTATTATTTTGTAAACTTTATTATTGCAAGCCAAATGCCAACCTAATATTTTGGTATTATTTATGCTAATATACAAATGGTGCTGTTAAATCGTCAGTATGAAGAGCTGGTTTGGCACCTAAGTAAAAATCATTTTTATTAGTTATAACGTGAAATTGTGGAAATGTTTATAACTAATGATTGTGTTCTTAAACTATTTAACAGATTTTTACTCTAATACATGTAGTGTAAAAATTTTAACAAGAAAACTATATAATAATTGGATATGAATTTAAATTATTTTAATTCGCATATGAAGGCGGTAAAAATTGGATTAGCAACTGTTGCTTTAGCTTTGGTTACTGTGGGAGTACAAGCTCAACAAAAACAACAGCATAGTGATCCGAATGTTCGTGCGGGTGAAAAAGCTTTATTAGATGGAGATTTTAAAACTGCTGCCGCGCAATTTGAAAAAGCGATCCCTAGTTCTGGAAATGATCCAGATGTGGTTTATTTGTTGGGTTATTCACAATTTCAAAACGGTGAGTTTAAAAAATCAATATCCAACTTTACAAAAGTGATTAGCTTAGACGCAAAGAATGTTTCTGCTTATTATTATAAAGCAAAAGCTAATAATATTCTGGCAGTGAATCGGGAGGCTAAATTAACTCCGGTAGAGCGTGAAGGATTATTGAAATCCGCAATTACTGATTATACTAAAGCACTGACAGTGAACGCAAGTGATGCTAAATTATACCAAAATCGTGCAGTAGCTTACCGTGATTTAGGGATATTGTTAGGAACAACTGGTGCTGGAAATTACAATAAAGTTTCTGCAACGGATGCTTATAATAAAGCAGTTGCTGATTATGAGAAAGTATTAACTTTTGATGCTTCTCGTAAGGACATTCAAACAGAAGTTAAGAAAGCGAAAGTATATCGCGATAACTTAAAATAAGAACTTACAATTACAGTCAATAAAAAAAGGTGTCATTTGACACCTTTTTTTATTGACTGTAATTCTTAATCGATCAACAAACCTGCACGTCTTAATAAAGGTTCTACGGCTGGTTCTTTACCTCTAAATGCTTTGTATAATTTCATCGGATGAACAGTACCTCCTTTGGAAAGGATGTTGTCCTTAAATTTTTTAGCTACTTCAGGGTTAAATATTCCTTCTTCTAAAAAATACTCGAAAGCATCAGCATCCAATACTTCTGCCCATTTATAGCTGTAGTATCCTGAGGAATATCCTCCATTGAATATATGAGAAAATGATGGACTCATGGCATTATCCAATACGTCTGGATATAGGGCTGTGGATGCAAATTGCTCCACTTCAAATGGTTTAATTTGTTGGATATCTCTTGGATTTTGACCATGCCAAGCCATATCTAATAATCCAAAGCTAATTTGCCTAAGCGTAGCCATTCCTTCTAGAAAAGAAGCACTTTCTTTGATCTTTTTAATGTAATCCATCGGGATCGTTTCCCCTGTCTCGTAATGTTTTGCGAATAATTTTAACGCTTCTTCTTCATAACACCAGTTTTCCATTATTTGACTTGGTAGTTCAACAAAATCCCAATAAACAGAGGTACCAGATAGGGTAGGGTATTGCGTGTTGGCAAGCATGCCGTGTAAAGCATGGCCAAATTCATGGAATAAGGTTGTTACTTCATTGAAGGTAAGTAAAGATGGTTTTGATGCAGTGGCTGGTGTAAAATTGCAAACAATGGATACATGGGGTCTGTCATTGACCTTGTTTAAGATATATTGCGATTTAAATGATGTCATCCATGCGCCGTTGCGTTTCCCTTTTCTTGGAAAAAAATCTGCGTAAAATAAGGCTATGAATTGATTTTCCGTATCCCATACTTCATAGGTTTGGATATCGGGATGGTACTTGTCGATATGGTTTACTTCCTTAAAGTTTAATCCAAATAATTTATGTGCGATCGTAAATGCTCCATTTAAAACATGTGCTAATTGGAAATAAGGTTTCAATTTTTCATCATCTAAATTGAATTTCTGCTGTTTAAGTTTCTCAGCATAATAACTTGCATCCCATTTTTCCAATTGGTCTAAGCCATCTGTATGTTTAGCGAATTCGGTTAACTCTTGGAATTCGTTTAATGCTGCCGGTTTTGCTTTATCCAGCAGGTTCGTTAAGAAGGATTTGACTTCTGTTGGGCTTTGAGCCATGCGCTCTTCAAGGACGAAATCAGCATGAGTTGCATAGCCTAACAATTGTGCACGTTCATACCGGAGATTAACAATCTTTAATACAATTTCTTCATTGTTGTTCTCATTGTTTTGATAAGCTTTGCGACCTGCAGCTAGTGTTAATTCTTTCCTCAAATCCCTATTGTCTGCATAAGTAACAAATGGGATATAACTTGGATAATCTAATGTAAATATCCAGCCTTCTTTACCTTCCTGTTTCGCTAGTTCTTGAGCCGCCTCTAACGTGCCTTCAGGAAGTCCTGAAAGGTCGTTTATGTCCGTAATGTGAAGTTGGTAGGCATTATTATCTGCAAGTACATGCTCCCCAAAGGTTAGTTTCAAAGTGGATAATTCGCTATCTATTTTTCTTAATTCTTCTTTTTTAGTTTCGTCTAGCAGTGCTCCATTTCTAACAAAATCTTTGTAATATTTTGTCAATAAGGTTAACTCTTCTGTATGTAAGTTTAATTGATTTTTTTGATCATAAACAGCTTTAATTTTTTTAAATAATTCAAAATTAAGAGTGATGTCATTGCTTAATGCGGCTAATTTTGGAGCTACCACTTGTGCAATTTGATCAATTTCATCATTGGTTTCTGCCGATTGCAAATTGAAGAAAATATTGGAAATACGTTCTAAGGTTAGTCCAGAGAAAGATAATGCGGCTATGCTGTTTTGGAAAGTAGCTTGATCCTGGTTATTGACAATGGAATCAATTTCTTTTTTGGTTTCTTCAATAGCAAAATCAAAGGCAGGTATAAAATATTCGTTTCTTATCTGTGAGAATGGTGCACTTTGATGTGCATTTTCAAATGGATTCGTTAATATGTTCATCGAGTAAAGTTACGATATTTATTAAGGTATACCTATGGATTGTGATGGACTAACTGTACTTTTGAAGAAGTTTTATTCGTTTATAGAGTATATAACTATCAGCATATGAAATATTGGGTTTTAAGTCTTGCATTTGTTAGTTTAATGGCTTGTAATAATCGTCAAGAGCAGCAACAAAACGACCATCAGGATGCACTAGAAGATTTAGTGGGAAGGTATGAATTCCATAAAGGGAAAGATTCCATTCGCTTGGAATTGAAAGCGCATGGAGATACCTTAATGGGTCCATTGCAATACGCTTTTTTTGAAAAAGATAAAAACGTTGGCTTATTTAAAGGTGTAGTTCAAGATTCTATATTGATTGGAAGCTATACTTTTAATGCAGAGGGTGTTCGTTCTACTCGAGAAATTGTATTTGGAATTTTACCCAATGGATTGATTGAGGGTTTTGGGGATGTGAAAGAAGTTGAGGGTGGAATGGTATTTACAGATATTCGTGCTTTACAATACGATCATGGCATGATATTGACCAAGCAAGCTGATTGATAGGTAATAATGTAGATTTTAAATTTAACAGGAATTATCGATTTATTTTTAGTGTTAATTCCTGTTAGACAGTATAGCCTGTTCCCTCCTTTGGAGCAGGGTAGAATAAGTAATTTATTTAAGGTCTTGCCACCATTCTTTAAATTGGTTGGGCTTATTTAGATAAATAATTTGACCAATTTGAGGTGTCCAAATGGGTTTATTTCGATCTTTAGCTTCCTTGCTAATTCGTATCAGGGGTTCATCCCAATTATGATTTGCTAAAGGAAATTTAGAATTGTGTACCGGTAAAAGTTGTGATGCTTTCAAATCTTCTGCCGCTTGAATTGCCTCTTCGGGCATTAAATGGATGTATTTCCATAATTCATTGTATTGACCGTTTTCCAATATAGCTAAATCAAATGGTCCATATTGATTCCCAATTTCTTTAAAATGTTGGCCATAGCCGGAATCACCACCTAAAAATAGATTGTAGTTTGTAGAGGTTAAAATGAAGGAAGACCATAAACTGGTGTTTCTTTTAAACCAACGTCCTGAGAAATGACGAGCAGGAGCAGCCCTAACTTTTAAAGCTTCAATATGCACATCTTCCCCCCAGTATAATTCATGAATTTGACTTGTTGGATATCCCCATTTTTCCAGATGGGCACCCACACCTAAGCTGGTAACTACTGTTTTAGTGGTGTTTTTTATTTTTTGAAAGGTCGGGTAATCCAGGTGATCCCAATGGTCATGTGTGATGATTAATATATCGATAGGAGGTAAGTCCTCAGCCTTATATTCATAAGTCATAGGAAATGCTTTGATTCCTATCGGAACAGGAGAGGCATATTTACTAAATATAGGATCTACCAATATTCGTTTGCCATCAATTTGTAAGTAATAGGAAGAATGGCCAAACCAAACTATTAAGTCCTCCTGGGGGTTTAAGTTTTTTAAATCCGTCTGGATAACAGGGAGCGGGATTTTTGGAACGTTATTCGGTTCCTTACCAAAGAAAAATGTTTTTAATACTTCTATTTGAGATACTCCTTCTTTTATGGAAGGGGTATTTTCTAAATTCTCATACACAGAGGCTTTAAAAGTTTTATTGCCTTCCATCCGTTTTAAACGTTCACCAGTAGCAATTTTGCCTACTTGATCGCTTTTACCTAAAAAGTATAGGAAGCCAATAATTAAAATAACGATAGCTAAGAGGATATACATAAATGTTTTGAGAATTCTTTTCATGATTGTAGCTGCAAATAACAGGAATAAATTAAGAAAGACCGTAAGCGGAAAGTAAAAATTGCTTATGGCCTTTACCAAATGGAAGAATGGATTCGGTTTTTATAAATCTTGAGCAATAACATAGCCTGAGGCCCAAGCCCATTGGAAATTATAGCCCCCAAGCCAACCTGTAATATCCACTGCTTCCCCTCCAACATAAAGTCCAGGACTTTTCTTAATTTCCAAGGTTTTAGCGTTTAATTCATTGGTGTCAATACCACCTCGCATAACTTCGGCTTTGTCATAGCCTTTATCTCCTGCTGGTTTAACTTTAAACTGATGAATAGTCGATATGATGGTTTTTGCATCTGATTTGCTTAGTGAAGCTATTTTGATGTCGAGGGGTAGGTATTTTCCAAAAGATTCCACGAGTTTTTTACTAAAATAATCATGGAGTAATTGAGCGATCGTTCGTTTTCCACCATTATTTCGTTCTTGTTGGATTAATTTATCTAATGATTGGGTTGGTAATAAATCAATAGTAAATGTTTCGGAAGGCCGCCAATAAGAAGAAATCTGTAATATGGCTGGACCGCTTAAGCCCCAATGGGTAAATAATATATTTTCTTCAAATTGTATTTTATCGTTATATACTCGAGCAAATACAGAATTTCCAGCTAATGAGGCATACCAATCGGCCTCTTTTCCAGTAATCGTAAGGGGAACTAAAGCAGGTGCGGTGGGAATAATATTTAAACCAAATTTACGACCTGTTTTCAGCGCAAAATCTGATGCTCCCAATTTCGCTACAGGTAATCCTCCTGAAGCCAACACTACTTTTTTACAAAATACCCTGAATACGTTATTATCTCTATGAATCACTAATTCATAGCCACCCTCCACTGGAAGGAGATCTTTAACTTCCGAATTCAGCCATATATCTTGTTGGGTATCAAATAAAAGTTTCGTAAAAGTGGATACGATGTCTTTTGCTTTATTTGTTGTTGGAAACAGTTGGCCAAGTGTTTTTTCTTCACCAGATATACCCCCGTAGTTTTCAAAAAAGTTTATGGTATCATCTACTGACCACTGGGAAAATATGGAATTCAGAAAATGAGGGTTTTCAGAAACAAAGTTGTCCTTAGTCGTATGAAGATTCGTATAGTTGCATCGCCCACCTCCAGAAATTAATATTTTAGCTCCTGGTTTATCATTGCGTTCTACTACTAACGTCTTTTTACCCCGTAAGCCCGCTTGCGCCGCACACATTAATCCGCAGGCTCCTGCACCTATAATTATAGCATCAAACTGCTTCATTAAGATATTAACTCACCTGCTAATGATACCGTACGTTGTTCTTTACTCGATAATTCCGCCAATTCTAGAATGCGGATAACATCTCTTGCTTGTTCAGGTTTTACAAATAAATCTTCTTCCGCAAGTAATGCCCCTACTATATTCTTGTAGAAGTCTTGACCAGAGCCAATTTCGCTAACAACACGCTCATTTACATCTTGTCCGTTTTCAAGGATGGCTAATTGACCATAAAATTCCTCATTTTCACAGCCCCAGTTTTTATATTCGGAAGGTTTAACCCCATCACGAAGCAATTCTTCCTGTGGATCTACCCCCCATTTCACAAAACTACCATTTGTACCGTAAACAGCATATCTTGCTGTAGGTATTTTAGCTAGCATTTGTCCCTTTAGTGAAACCTTTAATCCAGGGTAGGATAGGATGAATTCAAAATCGTCTATGGCCTTCGCTTCATCACGTTGAACTCTTAAATCGGCAAATACAGAAATTGGAAGTCCGAAAGTTTGTAAGGCCTGATCAATTAAATGTGCACCTAAATCATAATGAATACCTGATCCGGGTAAGCTTTCTTCACGCCAAGCGCCTGGGCGAAGGAAATTACGAAAACGATCGTATCTCGCTTCATAGTTAACGACACGTCCTAATCTTCCTGAGGCGATTACTGATTTTACAGTTTTAAAGTCTGCATGAAAACGCGCATTATGATGGACCGATAATAACAAGCCTTTTGATTTTGCAAGTGCAATTAATTCATCGGCTTCCCATGAATAATTTGTGAATGGTTTTTCTACAACCACATGTTTTCCCGCTTCCAAAGCAGATTTAGCAAATGAATAATGCACATCATTTGAAGTAGCGATGACAACTAGATCAACTTCAGGGTCTTGAATAATCTCTTCTGCCGATAAAACTGCGATAGCTTCCGGATATCGCTCAGCAAGCATTTTTTGTTGCTCAGGTTTCCTTGCGCTAACTTTATAGAGCAATAAATTAGGGTTTTCATGAATAAAGGGGGCATGAAATACATGACCACCTATTGAAAAGCCAATAAGTCCAACTTTAAATTTCTTCATATTACATTTGCTCTGGAACTTGTATACCTAATAGACGCATGGATTCAGCTATGATTTTAGAGGCTGAAGCTGATAATTGCAATCTGAAGCCTTTTACATCTTCGTCTTCGGCTTTTAAGATAGTTTCTTCATGATAGAATTTATTATACAATTTAGCGACATCGTATATGTAATTCGCTAATTGCGCAGGACTAAATTCCATTGCTGATGCTTCAAGAATGGCAGGATAGTTCGATAAACATTGAACTAAATCGCGCTCAAAAGAAGATATGCTGCTTGGAACTTTGATGGAGGTTCCGTCGTATTTTGCTTTACGAAGAACTGACTTAATCCTTGCGTGGGTATATTGTATAAATGGTCCTGTATGGCCTTGGAAATCGACAGATTCATTTGGATCAAATAACAACCGTTTTTTCGGATCTACTTTCAATAGGAAATACTTTAAGGCACCCATTCCAATGGTGTTGTAAAGTATTGATTTTTCATCCTCCGTAAAACCTTCTGTTTTTCCTAGTTCCTCTGTTCTAGCCCGAGCAGTATCAACCATTTCGGCCATTAAATCATCCGCATCTACTACCGTACCTTCACGAGATTTCATTTTTCCCGATGGTAAATCCACCATGCCATAGGATAAATGGGTTGAGCCATATGCCCACTCTTTACCTAGTTTTTTTAGGATAGCGAATAAAACTTTAAAGTGATAATCTTGCTCATTTCCGACCACATAAATGAATTCATTCGCATGAAATTCATCATACTTCAGTTGTGCTGTACCTAAATCTTGCGTGATGTAAACGGAAGTTCCATCACCTCTTAAAACTAATTTTTCATCCAATCCTTCGTCTGTAAGGTCGATCCATACAGAATTATCTGCTTTTTTGAAGAACACATTTTTCTGCAATCCTTCTTGAATGATATCTTTTCCTAATAAGTAGGTGTTGGATTCATAGTAGAATTTGTCGAAATCTACGCCTAGTTGTTTGTAGGTTTTTTCAAAACCATCATATACCCAACTATTCATCATTTTCCAAAGCGTAATGACTTCTTGATCATTTGACTCCCATTTCTGAAGCATTTCTTGCGCTTCTTTTATTAAAGAAGCATTTTTCTTAGCCTCTTCTTCGGATTGCCCTGATTCTTTTAATTCCTCAATTTGTTTTTTATATTCCTTGTCAAATATGACGTAGTATTTTCCAACTAAGTGGTCTCCTTTTAAACCGGATGAACTAGGTGTTTCTCCTTCGCCATATTTCTGCCATGCCAGCATAGACTTACAAATATGAATACCACGGTCATTGACTAAATTCGCTTTAACAACATCATAACCATAGGCTTTTAATATTTCTGCAACAGAATACCCTAAGAGATTGTTGCGTATATGGCCTAAGTGCAAAGGTTTATTGGTGTTCGGTGAAGAGTATTCGACCATTAAGGTTTTACCGTTGGCAGGAAATTGACCAAATGTATCAGGTAAAATCGTTTGATTCAATAGATCAATCCAATAGTCATCCGATAAACTGAGATTTAGAAATCCTTTTATTACATTAAACGATTGGATGGAAGGAATTTGTTCCTGTAAATAGCTCCCCAATTCTGTTGCGGTTACTTCAGGTGATTTTTTAGAAAATCGTGTGATCGGAAAAACAACCAATGTAATTTGACCTTCAAATTCTTTCCTAGTCTCTTGAAGGGAGAGTTGTGATTCGGGAATTTCTGAACTATATAAAGCTTTTACTGCTTCCACTGTCTTCTCAATAAGCAGTGATTGGATAGATTTTGCCATGTAAATATTTCGTAATATTTTTAACTTTCTGATAATGAGAATAAAAAATAACACATATATTATTTATGTATTCATTATGAAAGCATATCTTTGCCAAAAATAAGAAAAAATGCAGAGCTATCAGGAATTTCTTGACTTAAGTGTTGGATTTCCCCAAGACGGATTTGATATTATCGATGACGAATTGTACTTCCACGATTTAAACTTGATGGAAATGATCGAAACGTATGGTACGCCACTACGTTTTACGTATCTTCCCATTATCAGTAAAAAGATCCAACAGGCCAAAATTTTATTTCAAACTGCAATGTTGAAATACAATTACCGTGGGTCATACAAATACTGTTATTGTACCAAATCTTCGCATTTTAAACATATTGTGGAGGAAGCTTTAAAGAATGATATTCACTTAGAAACCTCATCGGCGTTTGATATGCCTATGATTGATGCGCTCGAGAGACAAGGGAAAGTCAATAAGGATATCACCGTCATTTGTAATGGTTTCAAAACCTTCCAGTATAAACAATATATTGTTGACATGTTGCATGATGGCTACCACAATATTATTCCAGTATTGGATAATAAAGAGGAGTTCAATATGTATGACGATGAAGTGGAGTTAGCTGAGCCTTGCAATTTAGGAATTCGTATTGCAGCGGAAGAGCAACCAGATTCTCAATTTTATACTTCTCGTTTAGGAATTCGTTTAGAGGATGTTATTGATTTTTATAATAATAAAATTGTCGATAATCCTAATTTCAAAGTTAAACTTCTACACTTTTTTATCAATTCAGGTATTTCCGATACCCCTTATTATTGGAATGAATTGGAAAAATATGTTACACTTTACTGCAAGTTCAAAAAAATAAATCCAGATTTAGATACCCTTGATATAGGCGGAGGTATGCCATTCAAAGATTCGTTAGTTCATGATTTCGATTATGAGTACATGGTCAATGAAATTGTCAATCGTATCAAACAGATTTGTGCGCATCATGAAGTTCTTGAACCAGATATTATTACTGAATTTGGTAAATATACAGTTGCTGAAGCTTCAGGAATACTTTATAAAGTATTGGGTAGAAAACAACAAAATGATCGGGAGAAATGGTTGATGTTAGACGGTTCATTTATTACCAATTTACCAGATGTTTGGGCATTAAATCAGAAATATATTCTTTTACCAATCAACAATTGGGATTCAGAATATGAGCGCGTGAATTTAGGAGGTATAACTTGTGATGGGCAAGATTATTATAATCAAGAAGCGCATATGAATTCAGTGTTCATGCCTAAAACTAGAAAAGTACAATACTTAGGGTTCTTTCACACGGGTGCCTATCAAGAAGTGTTGAGTGGTTATGGTGGTATTCACCATTGTTTATTACCATCTCCTAAACATGTATTGATCCGTAGAAATCGAGATGAAACGTTCAACTATGAGGTTTTTGGAGAAGAACAAAATTCTAAACAAGTCATGAAATTGTTAGGTTACCAATAAGACCTATTGCATCAAATAATAAAAAAAGCATCGAATCTCGATGCTTTTTTTATGAAATAAAGATTAGGGATTCTTAGAATCTGATCTGAATTGTAATAAAACCTTTCATTGGTTCAAAGGATAATCTTTTATTTGGACTGAATGGCAAAATACTTTAGTTAATCGTGCTTTTATTTTCATGTAGAATCCCTAAATAAGTTAATCTATTGGGATGATCTTTGAGATTTCTTCTCTTATTTCCACGGGAAGCATCATAAAAATTTCTTTTTTTAAAGTGACATTACTTTCATCCAAACGAATGTTCTTTTCTACATGAATAAGGGATTCAAATCCCCCGATTAACCATTTCCCTTCACTTAATAAATAGGAACTGTATTTTTTATTTAAAGATTGTAAAGCCTCTTTTTGAGCTAGTATGGTTTGCGAATTGTTAATCATTTTTGTTTAGTATGGTATTTACCTGATATTAAAACGTAAGTTTCATTAAATTGTTACTTACATTTTGTTAAAAAAATATTTCAATAGCTGTCAATGTGAACATTTCCTCGTTTCATTAAGGATAGTTTTGTGTTCAGATTAACTCTTTTCCGTAAGGGTTAATGAATGGTGGTGTTTTCTGTGTTTGTTCTCTTTTGAGTGTTTTCGTTTTATTTTTAGAATAAAAAATTAAAATAGCTTTTTTAAATATTTTGTAAAAGTAATAGGATTTATATTAGGGAAGTAATTATGTTTTTGTCAATAAACTGTTAATGATTTGTTTTGCAGGTTTATTTTATACAATCGAGTTTACCAAGCAAATGAAGAGATTATAGGTCTATCCCTTTTATGAGTTTAAATATGCAGTAATAAAGCATGGAGATCAACTTTATGCTGCACTTGAAATAGAGATCTCTAAGAACGTTAAAAACAAATTGAAAGCCGCTGTTAGTGAACAGCAGCTATCAAAACGTGCAATGAGGTAGTAGTTTTCTTAACGAATCATATATTAGTTGAGAAAATAAGGTTAAAACGTATGTTTAAGCTCTTGAGTTAAATCTTTAACATCTTTGATGTCAAGATCTTTACCTTGTACTTTCTTACCATCAACTTGAATTTCAATAGAGTATTTACCTATTTTGTCAAAAGTTGCTTTTAAGCCGACAATATTACCCTTCTTTTGTTCCTCCATAATTACATCTGCATTTTTTGGTAATACCAAGTTAGCGGCAATTAACGTAGAATCGCCTCCTTTTGATTTAGTAATGGTAAGTGCAGTTAATTTCGCATCCTTATCAGTAGCTGACAGTTTGTAACTAACTTTAATTGACTTTGGTTTAGTAGGTATAGGCTTCACTTTTTTTTCCTTTTCGCAAGATGATGAAAATGTGATAACTCCTAAGGCTAAAGCAATTTTAAAAAACGAACTAATTTTCATGTTTTTAAGTTAAAAATTTTAGTAATTAAATAATAATAACACTTTGTCGACCTGTGTTTTTGGTTAAATACGTTTCTTTTTACGTAAACGCTACAGCAAAAGTAAAAATAATTTAATTAATATTATAATTCGTTTAGAAACAGCTACATAAAATTATTGTTAAAAAAATTACAACATAAAATTTTGTAGTTTTGTAAATATTGAAGCAAACTGGTTCTATCGCTGCTAAATTTATTTAGGAGAGGAAAGTCCGGGCAACATAGAGCAACACGCTTCCTAACGGGAAGGATACCTTTTAGGTAGACAGAAAGTGCCACAGAAAATATACCGCCATTCATGGTAAGGGTGAAAATGTGAGGTAAGAGCTCACGGTAGGTTATGGCGACATAATTTACGGTAAACCTCGTGTGTTGAAAGACCAAATAGGTTACGATATTAGAAAGCGGCTCGTTTTCTACTTTTTAGTAGTCGTAATGGGTAGGTTGATGGAGTTTATGTGTGAACATAAACCTAGATAAATGATAGAAATCCCTAAAAGGATACAGAACCCGGCTTACAAGGTTTGCTTCTTTTTCTAAATTTAAATTTTTACCTGAGTAATAAAGGATACTAAAAATATATGACCACAGTTTTAATCATTGATGATGAACGTCCTATACGTAGTTCTCTACGGGATATCTTAGAATATGAAGATTATAAAGTATTTGATGTAGATAATGGTGAAGATGGCCTCAAAATTCTTCAAAAAGAAAAAATTGATCTAGTTCTTTGTGATATAAAAATGAACAAGATGGATGGTATGGAAGTCTTAACGGCTGCCAAAGAATTTTGTGATATCCCATTCATCATGATCTCAGGTCATGGAACTATCGAAACGGCTGTTGAAGCAGCGCGTAAAGGCGCGTTTGATTTCTTAGAAAAACCGCTTGACTTAAATCGTTTATTGATCACTGTACGAAATGCATTAGAAAAAGGTTCTTTAGTTAAAGAGACAAAAGTTTTAAAAAGAAAAATCTCCAAAACTAAAGAAATTTTAGGCTCTTCGGCGGGCATTAATTTAATTAAAGATACGATCGATAAAGTTGCTCCTACAGAAGCTAGAGTCCTTATTACTGGAGAAAATGGCTCGGGTAAAGAATTGGTGGCTCGTTGGCTTCACGAAAAATCTGCTCGATCGAGCTCCCCATTAGTGGAGGTAAACTGTGCCGCTATTCCCTCTGAATTAATTGAATCTGAATTATTTGGTCATGAAAAAGGATCCTTTACTTCTGCCGTAAAACAGCGTATTGGAAAATTTGAACAAGCCAATAATGGCACCTTATTTTTAGATGAAATAGGGGATATGAGCTTATCCGCTCAGGCTAAAGTATTACGTGCCTTACAAGAAAATAAAATTACTCGTGTAGGTGGCGAAAAGGAAATTGATGTTCATGTGCGCGTTATAGCAGCAACAAATAAAGATTTACTGAAAGAAATTGAAAACGGTAACTTTAGGATGGACTTGTACCACCGATTAAGTGTTATTTTAATTCATGTTCCTTCTTTGACGGAAAGAAAGGATGATATCCCGACTATTGCAACTTCCTTTTGTGAAGAAATTTGTGCAGAGTACAGTATCCCTGTCAAATCCATAACGCCAGAAGGTATGAAGGCCTTACAATCCTTACCTTGGACTGGAAATATTCGTGAACTAAGGAATATGGTTGAGCGTTTAATTATACTTTGCGATAAGAAAATTACCGATGCAGACGTGTTTACGTTTGCGAATCCAGGAGGTCCAATTACTGCAAGTATATCCATGCAATCTAATCCGGCAAAAGGGCTAGATATGGAACAATTTAGCTCTTTCCAAGACTATAAAGATTATTCTGAATGTGAATTCATAAAATATAAATTGGATAAAAATAATTGGAATGTATCTAAAACTGCTGATGATTTAGATATACAACGTAGTCATCTATATAGTAAAATGGAAAAATTTGGCTTAAAAAGAGACTAGTCGAACCATAAAATAGGAGCCATAAAAAAATTGGGTTGAAATATAAATTCAACCCAATTTTTTTATGAATTATCGTATAATTAATCGTTATATTTTCTTTTCTGTCGACTATATAACATGAATATCACAACTATTAAGACGAGAACTCCAATGATTAAATAACCTATTGAAGAACTCTCGTGCGTATTAGTTGTGGAACTATCTTGGGCTAACAAAATAATAGAAACCAAATTTAGTGCTCCAAACACACACATTTTTCTCATGACTTTTATAAATTATTTTAAGTTTATTTTTAAATATACAATATTTATCTATCAAAAATCATGTCAGTTTTTTTTTTCGATTAAATTTTATTTCCAAATAGCAGTATTTATTGTAAAATTTCCTATACAATTGATAAAACATTTAATTTAATTCATAATTAGGTGTTTCAAGGGCTTTAAATAGCTGTTTAAACATTTATTTTATCCTGTTTGATAAGGAATGTTTTATTGCAATAGCTTGGCTGAACCATAAAAAAAGCATGAATAGTTTACCTATTCATGCTTGCTTGTAGTCAGATTTCTGACTTATACTATTTCTGCAAGAAAATTCCCTTGTTGATGTATTAATTCTCTTTTTTCGATAATCTCTTGGAGATTAATGTGGCCAATCACATATTTGTGATCCTCACTATAAAATCTTTCTGAAATACTATCAAAATTTATGTTTTCCAGCAAATCTTCATCTTCATACCTAAAGTACACTTTAAGTTGATAATCAGTGCTGTATGAAAGTTCTTTGCTTTCTAAGTGTTTCTTGTATTCGTATTTGTAATCGTAACGTAAGGCCGCAATATCCGATAGGACCGCTGAGCCTGTAGGATGACCACCAGCACCTTTACCATAGAAAAATTGTTCATCTGCAAATGCTGCTTTCACCAATACACCATTGTTTTCATTTTCCACATTGAATAAAATATTATTGTTGGAAATGAATTTTGGTAAAACATATAATACTACATGATTTTGATCCACCTCTTTAGCTAGAGGAATAAGTTTGATTTTGTAATTTTTCTCCCGAGCGTAGCGGATATCAGCATTACCCAAGGTGTCAATCCCTAAATTTAAAATCAATTCAGGATTAATATAAACCCCATACGCATGGGAAGCTACTATTGCTAATTTATATTTTGGATCATATCCTCCAACATCCAACGTGGGGTCAGTTTCTGCAAAGCCTAACTCTTGTGCTTTTTTTAATGCATCGGTATAACTCTGGTTTTCATTAAAAATCTTCGAAAGTATGTAATTGGAAGATCCATTAAAAATACCACTTATGGAATGCAGTAATTCGTTATCATAATATTCTTCGAGATTACGAATAATTGGGATACTACCACAAACCGCTCCTTCATAGAGTAGGGAAGTGCCGTGCTCTTGTTGAATTTCCGTTAGTTCCTCTAAATGTGTGGCGATCATTTTCTTATTCGCAGAAACTACATTCTTTCCAGAACTCAACGCTCTTTTGGTAATTTCAAATGCTGCATCTGCATCATCAATTAATTCTACAACAGTATTAATCTCTGGATCGTTCAATATCACATCGGGATCCGTTGTGAATAATTCTGCAGGTAAAGTTCTTTTTTTATCAGCATTTTTTATGACAAACTTTTTAATTTCTAAGTTTAAGTGCTTTGTTTTAATAATATCATACAACCCTTGCCCTACAACTCCAAAACCGAACATACCGATGGTAAGTTTTTTGCTCATTTTACTGGATTAAATTTAATTGATTTGCTGTTTTGTTTTTATGTTTCTCTAAGAATGTTCCTATTACCTGTGTTAAGATTTTAGTTTCTATTAAAAAACCATCATGGCCAAAAAAAGAATGTAATTCATAATATTCCGCATTAGGAATATTTTTGGCGATAAATTCTTGTTCTTGCGGTGGAAACAATACATCGGAAGGAATACCAATTACTAAGGTATTGATGTCTTGAAGCTGATGTAATACTTCTTCTACCGAACCGCGGTTTCTTCCTAAATGATGACTATCCATCGCTTTGGTTAGGTACCAATAACTTAAGGCATTGAATCTTTTAACCAATTTATCGCCTTGATAGTCTTGGTAGGATGACGCTTTGTATTGATCTGTTTTTTCAGGGTCAGATTCTACCTGTGTAGCGCAATACGCATTATAAGTTCTATACGACAGTAAGGCTATACTTCTAGCGGCTTTTAGTCCTCTAGCGCCTGCTTCAGCCTGACGATCATAAAAACTAGGATCAGCAGTTAACGCTAATCGCTGACTCTCATTAAATGCAATTCCCCATGGGGAGAAAAAGGCATTTGTTCCAATTGCGATTAGGTTATGTATTTTTATTGTTTTTGAGGCTGCCCATTCCAAAACTTGCTGCCCACCAAGAGAACCACCGATAAGACTATTTATTTCATAAATCTCCAGGTTGTCCGCTAATAGTTGGTGCGCCTGTACGATATCTCGTATAGTAAATTGAGGAAAATCTAAATAATAAGGCTCATTTGTAGAAGGATCAATCGACAATGGATTGGTCGTCCCATAATGAGATCCCAAAACATTGGCACAAATAATAAAATATTCTTGATCGTTAAATAATTCATGGGGACCAAAAAGCCCCGGCCACCAATCAAATACGTCTGAATTGGCAGTTAGCGCATGACAGACCCATATCACATTTGATTTATCTTCATTTAGCTTACCAAAGGTATGGTAAGCTATTTGAAGGTTTTTAAGTTTCTTTCCGCTCTCTAATTGAAAGTCTTGATCGTACTCGAATATTGCTAAACTCATTCTTTATCTTTTATCTTTCATCCCAAAAATCAAACAAGAGTTCCCCCTGCTTATTTGATTTTGTCAAAAGCCTGCTGTAGATCTGCTTTAATATCATCGATATGCTCAATTCCTACAGAAAGTCTTAATTGACCAGGAAACACACCTGCTTTTTGTTGTTCTTCAGTACTTAATTGTTGGTGAGTAGTAGCTGCTGGATGAATAATTAAGGATTTTGCATCACCCACATTTGCTAAATGACTTACTAACTCTAAGGAATCAATAAATTCATTTGCTTTTTCCACCCCACCTTTTACCGTAAAAGATAATACAGCGCCATATCCATTCTTCAAATATTTTTGAGCATTTTGATGATACGGATGGTTTTTCAATCCTGGGTAGCTTACTTTTTCTACTTGAGGATGTGCATCTAGCCATTGAGCTATTTCTAAGGCATTATCCACATGTCTTTGAACCCTTAGGGATAATGTTTCTAAGCCTTGTACTAATAAAAAGGAATTAAAAGGAGATAGGGCAGGGCCGAAATCTCTTAATCCTTCTACTCGTGCACGAATGGCAAATTGGATATTTCCAAAAGGACCATTCTCACCAAATACCTCAGAGAATACTAAACCGTGATAACCTTCCGAAGGTTCAGAAAATTGTTTGAATTTCCCATTTCCCCAATTGTAGTTACCACCATCAATAATAACTCCTCCTATACTTGTACCGTGACCACCAATCCATTTTGTTGCAGATTCCACAACCACATGTGCACCATGTTCTAATGGCTTGAATAAAAAGCCACCTGCTCCAAAAGTATTGTCGACGATAACTGGAAGGTCATATTTCTTAGCTACAGCAGCAATTTTTTCAAAATCAGGAATATTATAACTTGGATTTCCTATAGTTTCCAAATAGATTGCTTTGGTCTTGTCGTCAATCAACGATTCAATTTTGTCTGCATCGGTATCTTCAGCAAATCTTGCTTCAATGCCTAAGCGTTTGAAAGCCACTTTAAATTGATTATATGTTCCTCCGTATAGATTTGCTCCAGATACGAAATTATCGCCTGCTTCTAAAATGTTGTTTAAAGCAATAAATTGTGCGGCTTGACCCGATGATACAGCTAATGCTGCTACACCGCCTTCTAGTGCTGCAATGCGTTTTTCAAATACATCCGTTGTCGGATTCATGATACGCGTATAAATATTGCCAAATTGTTTTAAAGCAAATAAGTTCGCGCCATGTTCCGCATTTTCAAATACGTATGATGATGTTTGGTATATAGGTAATGCTCTAGATCCAGTGGTAGGATCTACTACTTGACCTGCATGAATTTGTAAAGTTTCGAATTTTAGGTTGTTTGCCATTGCTATTGTGGTTTATTAGTTTAAAAATTTTGTTCGTAAGTTGCTAGTTTGCTTTAATAGGCGGTCGTCGTTGGAGTATATCAATAATTACAAAGCCTAGAATCTTTGCAATTAGGAAATACAGACGACTAGCGCATTCGATTCGCAAAGCTTTGCAAACGAAAAATTGACGTATTGTAAATACAAGCTGAAAATTCAACTGCACACAATAAATTAGATTTTGAAGATTTTGATGTCATAGTCTATTTCATTTATATGCTCCTAGGCTTTATTGCTTCGGACAGGATTTGGCACCTTTTCAATCCTTATTGAAGGTTGCCAGTGGGTCATAGAGCCAGTCTCTCGCCACTTCTTTATAAATCAAGACCCATCGATATGAGAAGGTGTTGATTAGTGTACCACTATCGAAGTACTTTGCAAATATAGGTTTCAAAAATCAATTATGCAAAGATTTTTATTAATAATATCTCTTTTTTGTGGAGCTTAATGCCTCTAAATACCCTTAAGTTACACTAGGTGAAATCTTATTGGATATGCCGTTTTATTAAAATCTAGAGGTACTAGCTTCGCGAATGGCAATAATTTCATCGACTATATATCGGGTATTACCTCGCCATGGTAAAACACCATGATATTCTTTATAATGCAATTCGATATATTTCCCACTGTTTCTAGACAGGCTATCGTAAATTGCTTGGTCTTCAATAGAAAATTCAAACTCATTACTGGTCAATCCTGTACCAGCTTGCGGAGTTCGAATCCCATCCTGTATTAATTTCCCTTCATAGGTCTTAAAAATATTACCTTTTTTTACCGCAAAATTTAAGACACCAGATTTCACCCCATCGCCAAATACAAAATAATATTTAGCATAAACTATTCCTGATACGGAAAGAAATGCAATAAGAATAAACCAATTTAAAAATTTCCGAAATGTGGATGTCCCTTTAGATGGTACCTGGTCTGTAGATTTCATAATCTTTTTTTACTTTAAACAGCAAAAAGAATACCTAAAATAAGTTGTCAATTTTTATTGTAGCATTATAGCTAATTATTTGAACAGCTGATAAGGTATATTATACGTTTGAGGCTAAACTAAATAAAAAAAATCGCTTGAACTTTTTTTGTTCAAACGATTCATTCCTAACGTTAAATAGGAAATTATAAATTTTTCATTTCAGCAATAATTGCGTTTTGTGTTTTTTCACTCACAGGGACCAATGGCAATCGAACTTCATCTTTCCCCATTCCTTTTTGTTCCAAAATGAATTTAACCCCAGCAGGATTTCCTTCAACGAAACATAAGTCTATAATTTTCAGTAATTCTTCATGGATCTTACGTGCTTCTACAAAGTTCCCTTCCTGACATAAATGGGTTAATGCGGCTACCTTAGTAGGGTAGGCGTTACCCACCACCGAAATCAAACCCGCGGCTCCCATAGCCATCATCGGTAACGTAATCGGATCATCACCAGAAATTAATAAAAAGTCTTCGGGTTTATCGCGTAAAATCTCGCTAAACTGAGCAAAACTTCCTGATGCTTCTTTGGTAGCGACAATGTTCTTAAAATCTTTTGCTAAGCGCACAGTCGTAGCTGGACTCATATTACTCCCAGTTCGGCCAGGAACATTGTATAAAATAATCGGTAGCTTCGAAGCCTCGGCGATAGCCTTATAATGTAGATATATTCCTTCTTGCGTAGGTTTATTATAATATGGGGATACAGATAGTATAGCTATATAATCCAATACCTCAAACTCCTGCAGTTGTTGTACAATTTCTAACGTGTGATTTCCTCCTACACCTGCAACCAATGGAATCCGTTTATTGACATGCTTCGAGGTAAATGCCCAGACTTGCTTTCTTTCTTCAGCAGTAAGCGTTGCCGTTTCTCCTGTAGTACCTAAGGATACTAAATAATCTATTCCGCCTTCGATTTGATAATCAATTAATTTGCCTAATGTATCGAAATCGATGGTATTGTCTGTATTAAATGGTGTGACTAATGCTACACCTGCTCCTTGAAGCTCATTCATCATGTTTATTTTTATATGCTTTTTATGGATTAATCATCATTAATAATTCCTGTTCAGATATGATAGGTACCTGCAACTTTTCTGCTTTGGCAAGTTTAGAAGGTCCCATTTTATCACCCGCGACTAAGAAATTCAATTTTGATGATATACTGCTTATCATCTTCCCACCATGAGATTCAATTAATTGTGTTAATTCCTCTCGTGAATAGGCTGTAAATACACCAGAAATTAGAAACGTTTTCCCTAGTAAATTCTCTCCTTCCAAGACCTGTTCCTTTTCTACAATTTCAAATTGGAGTCCTACATTTTTTAACTTTTCTATTTCTTCCCAATGCGCTGGAACATGTAAATAGGCATGCACGCTTTCCGCAATTCGAATTCCTATATCTTGAACCGCTAAAATATCCGCTGCAGAAGCAGATTTAATAGCGTCTATTGTTTTAAAATGCTGGGCTAATTTTTTTGCTACAGTCTCCCCAATATGCCGAATTCCTAAAGAAAATAAGACCTTTTCAAAAGGCTTTTCCTTAGATTGTTCAATTCCATTGAGTATATTGTCTATGGATTTCTGTCCAAATCGTTCCAAATTTCCTAAAGCTTCTAAGCGTTCGTTTAGATAATACAAATCTGAAATTTTGGATACTAAATTGTTTTTATAAAGGGCTTCGATTGTTTCATCTCCTAAACCTTGGATGTCCATCATTTTTCGACCGATGAAATGTTGTAATTTACCCACAATTTGAGGTTTACAACCTGTTTCATTAGGACAATAATGAGCCGCTTCACCTTCTTCTCTTACAAGGGTATGCCCACATTCAGGACATTGCGTTGGATATTCAAAGGCTGCGGCATTGGCTAAACGCTTCAGATTATTCGCTGCAATAATTTTAGGAATAATCTCGCCTCCTTTTTCCACAAAGACAAAGTCCCCAACGTGTAAATCTAATCGTGCTATTTCATTCGCATTATGTAAGGAAGCCCTCTTTACAGTCGTTCCTGCTAATAATACGGGCGCTAAATTTGCGACAGGAGTAACTGCACCAGTTCTGCCGACTTGATAACTTATACTTTTTAATTGGGTTTCTGCTTGTTCTGCCTTAAACTTATAGGAGATAGCCCATCGGGGAGATTTAGCGGTAAAGCCTAATTCTTCTTGTTGAGAAAAATCATTTACTTTAATCACAATTCCATCTATTTCATAGGATAGCTTGTGTCTAGCTGTATCCCAATGGTGAATAAAGTCTACGACTTCGTCTATTGATTGGCAAACTTTACTATGTTCACAAACTGGGAATCCCCAACTTTTTACAGCTTCTATACTTTGCCAATGCGTTTCAAAAAGCTTATTCCTTTGTTCAGCATATAAAAAGTACAAAAAGCAATCCAATGGTCTTTTGGCTACTTCAGAAGAGTCTTGTAGTTTTATCGTGCCAGAAGCAAAATTCCTAGGGTTTGCATAGGTTTGTTCTGCATTTTCTAAACGCTCGTTATTTAAGCGTAAAAACGCCGGCTTATGCATGAAAATTTCTCCACGAATTTCAAAATTATCCGGATAATTGCCTTTTTTCAATTGATGTGGGATACTTCTAATGGTTTTTACATTATTAGTCACATCATCGCCTTGTATGCCATCTCCGCGAGTGACCGCCTGCTGCAATTTCCCATCTAAATATTGAATGGATATGGATAGGCCATCAAATTTTAATTCCACAACATATTGAACAGGCTGACCTATGGCTTTCTGGACTCTATGGTCAAAATCTTTGAGTTCTTGTTCATTATAGGTGTTTCCTAAGGACATCATTGGCCATCGATGTTTGACAGTTTGAAAACCTTGGGAAATGGATCCTCCTACTTTTAAGGTCGGTGAATTTGGATCCCGATATGCGGGAAATTGAGTCTCAAGTGCTTCGAGTTCTTTAAGTTTTTGATCAAAATCGAAATCTGAAATCAGCGATTCTGCTAAAACATAATATTGATAATTATATTCGTTTAGTTCTTTTGTTAAGGCCTCTATTTTCGCTTGAATTTCTAATGACATAGTTCACGAAAATACAAAATATTATACCCTAAGACCAATAAAATGAAACTTATTCTCCAAAATTGGAAAGCTACAAATTATTTTTAAACGATCTTTATTTTTAAATATTCAGAGCAATGGATATTAATGAAAATATTTTTCATTAATTGAAGAGAATTTATGGATTTTATTCACATAATAATCCCAAATGATTGATTTTCTATATTGGCCTTTTTTGTTTTCTATGTGAATTTGTTTGGATCTTTTCTTTGCCGTTTTAAAAAAGTTTTTGAAAAAATACTGATGACCTCTACTTACAGCCCATGCATCCTTAAATTGACCATCTACCAAAAATTTAATAAGGGCAAATAAATCTATCCACAAGCGTATTGAAATTACCCAAAGTGCTTTCCAGAAAGAAAGATTTTTTTGCAACATCAACAAATTGTTTCTAAAATTTAAATAGGTTTTTTGAGGATTACTCGTTTTTAATGTGCCACCACCAACATGATAAACGGTAGAATCTGGACAATATCCAATTTGATAGCCCAATCTTTTTAAGCGCCAACATAGATCTATTTCTTCAAAATGCGCGAAAAAATCAGGATCAAATCCTGAAGCCTCTTTCCAGGCGGCTGATTTAATAAATAAGGCTGCCCCTGATGCCCAAAACACTTCTAATTCATCATTATATTGCCCTTGATCTTGTTCGGTTTGATCCAAGATCCTTCCCCTGCAAAATGGGAATCCATAGCAATCTATAAACCCACCTGCAGCACCTGCATGTTCAAATTTATCTTTTAAATGATAGGATAAGATTTTGGGTTGACAGGCAACCAATTGATCATTTTTCTCCATCATCGCGACTACCGGTTCTACCCAACCTTCTGTCACTTCTACATCAGAATTCAACAGCACATAATAGGCCGCATCTACTTGTTTCAAGATTTCATTATACCCTCCAGCAAAACCTAAGTTTTCTTGGTTTCTAATAATCGTTATCGTCGGGAAATTGGCCTGCACATAGCTTATTGAATCATCAGTGGATCCATTATCTCCCAATACGAATTCTATATTTTTATAGGTGCTATTAAATACCGACGGCAAAAATTTCTCTAAGAAAAATCGCCCATTCCAATTCAGTATTACGACAGCTACCTTCGGATAATTCATCATTATGTTCTCCTTTTACGTTTCCAACGACGATGTGACCATAACCAATATGCTGGTTCTTCACGGATAATTTCTTCTGTGAATTTGTTGTGAATATGTGTTATTTCATGTTCGGCATAATCATCTGGGTTTTCCACTAACGTAGTAAATTTACAAGTATAATAACCTCTTTTTTCTTTTCGTCTAAGTTCACAAAAAACTACTGGATTTTTTGTTAATCGAGCTATTCGTTCGGTACCGGTATACACCAAAGTCTCTTGATTCAAAAATTCCATAAAATAATCTGAATCTTGATAGGTAGGAGTTTGATCGGCAACAAATACACTGAAATGAGGCACATTTTTCAATTTTAGGATATGCCTTAGTATTTGTTTCATAGGGACCATGGTCGCTCCAAACCTCGTCCTTATTCGATTGTGTATGATGTTGAAAATCTTATTATTTAAAGGTTTATAAATCACCAAACTAGGACGTTCTGTCATCAAGGATAAGCGATGAATAGCTAATTCCCAATTTCCATAATGTGCTGAAACGCCAATAACTGATTTTTGTGCATCAAAATGTCTATTTACTTCCTCTAGATTTATTAATTCAAATCTTTTAATTACTTCGGTTTTGGAGATACTCGCCATTTTTACTGCCTCCACTAATAAATCCGGGAAATAACGATAAAATTTCCTCGCTATCAAATTTATTTCCTCTTCATCTTTTTCTGGAAACGCGTTTTTCAAGTTCTCGAATACCACTCGTTTTCTGTAACCAATAACATAATAGAGAAGGATAAATAAGAAATCTGACAATAGGTAAAGGCACCAAAATGGGAGAAGTGAAACCGTAAACAATAATCCATAAACAAGTTTTTCCTTCATCCTTATTCCAAGTTCTTGACAAATATCCCTAAATAAAGTTATTTTTGCGAACATTTAATGCGAATATTTTAGATATGGCACAAGATTTAATTTTACCGACTTGCTATCTTCCTAACTTAAGTTACTTTAATCAACTTTCAAATGCTGATGCCGTTGCATTGGAAAAATATGAACATTTTCCTAAGCAAACTTTTCGGACTAGAACGCAAATTGCGACTGCTAATGGTATACTGGAACTTATTATTCCCATTATACATGGCAAAAAGGATCGCGTACCAATGAAAGATGTTCGCATCAACTACGATGAGCCTTGGCAGCGTTTACATTGGATGAGCATACAAACGGCCTATAGAAGATCAGCTTATTTTGAGTTTTACGAAGATGATTTTAGGCCCTTTTATGAACAAAAGGAAACTTTTCTTTTTGATTTCCATTTGAAACAATTGCAAGTATTGTTGAAAATGTTAAAATTGGAAAAAGAAATTCATTTTACCGATTCATTTGAAGAAATAGCGGATGCATCGCTGGATCGTAGAAAAATAATTCATCCTAAAAAACCCTCATTAATTAGTCATCCTGTACCTTATTATCAGGTTTTTGAAGAGAAAAATGGCTTCATTCCCAACCTAAGTATCATCGATCTGCTATTTAATCAAGGGCCTCAAGCCAAAGCGTATTTGTAAATCTTGATTCACTCGTAAAACATTTTAATGTTTTTTATTGTTTGCTAATAAAACAATGTTTTATGAAGTTATTAGCCTACTGTATCCTTTTGATCAGCACTATGCAGCTGTGCTATGCGCAAAGAGGTGCTGATACTTTACATTTTCGTAAGGTATATTATTTTGGAGGTACAGGCTTAGCATTACCTTTAGGGAAGACCAAAAATGTGCTTAGTACCAAGCTATTTACTGGAAGTATGGGCTTGGATATTTCGTTGAAAAATCCTAAATATTACCTACTGCCAACTTTGTACATGATGAGTTTTGGCTATGATCAGCTAGATAAAGACCAAGAGTATGATCGAACCTTAAAGAATGGCCGTGCATCAATTTATTTATTAAGTTTAGCAGGGGGATTTCGAAAACAATGGCAACGATTAAATACCTATAGTTATATTGGTCCGGCGGCGGCATTGACTGTAGAGCCACGTGCAGATCAAAATGAAGCCATTGAGCAAATCGACTTATCGTATAAATATAGTTTCGCTCCAGCGATTAAAGTAGGGGTTGGTTCTGATTATAAATTTAAAGGGTTTTTTCTAGGTTTTGAAGTAGGTTATATTCATAAATTTCAGAAGTTACAAGGAAACCCGGTGCATGTCTTGACGATGATGGTAGGTTTGAAATCAGATATCACCAAAATTAGCGATAAAGTGGTTGAAGTTATTTCAGGCAATAATTGATGATTTTAAGGTACTTTTATATTTTTTTAAGAAAATTTTAATTTTTAATCAAGGAATAATAATAAATTAATATTATCTTCGTTCTGTTAATATCTAGATAAATAGAAATATTTAGGTTAATAATTGGTTTGGTAAATACCTGGAGTTCTCCGCTTCAGGTATTTTATTTTTACAGCTAATTTAAATTTACCTGCATTGCAATTTTTACTTTACTTGATAGGACTAATTATTGCTCAGTAACTTAGCCTTATTTTCGATATTGGAAATAAAACAATTTTCAGTAGGTTAAATTGCATGTTTCTTAAAAAATTGTCCTGGGAATTGCAGGCTTTATGATTCGTATTTCATGAACTTTCCCTTTTCTAATTAAAAATATTTTAAATTTTATGCGCATTTACATAATATTATTCTTATCCGAACGTTTTTATAATAAATTCATAATTTCATAATTTAGGTTAATAATTGGTTTGGTAAATACCTGAGACTCCCCGTCTCAGGTATTTTGTTTTTTAAATCTGATCCTCGCTAGGATAGAGGCGATCTTGGTAATAGTAGATACGATCTTGTTCTGTAATGGAACGAATCACTTTACATGGATTGCCTGCGGCAACAACATTTGCCGGTATGTCTTTCGTCACTACAGACCCGGATCCTATTACTGAATTTTCTCCAATGCTTACTCCTGGATTGAGAACGGTATTTCCTCCTATCCATACCTGATTACCTATTTCAATGGACAATGAAAATTCCCATCCTTCTTTTCTTAAGGTCGGATCTATGGGGTGCCCGGCGGTAAAAATACTGACATTGGGCCCTATCATCACATCGTTTCCTATCGTGACTGCTGCACCATCTAAGATGCATAAGTTATAATTTGCATAAAAATTATCACCCAATTTGATATTATATCCATAATCACAACGAAAAGGAGGCTCGATAAAAAACTTTCCACTGCTGTGCCCTAGCAATCCTTTTAACAATTGATTTCTAGCTTTAATCCGTGTAGGATCAAGTTGATTATAGTCAAACAAGACTTTCTTTGCGTGTTGTCGATCTTGAAATAATTCTCCGCCTCTATCGAGAAAAGGAATTTCAGCCATCATTTTCTCTTTTGATGTTTTCATATTACGTTGTTAGAATAGGCAATTTATAAATTATACCATAGAGCGGCTGTATTTTATAGAAAAATTCCATGCTTCCAATTTATTTCAGGCTATTAAAGGCAGTTGTCGTTCTTAAATCAGTAATCTCCATTACCCTATAATCCAAAAAAAAGGAGGTTAATAATTAACCTCCTGATAACTTAGGGTTGAAAATGTGCTTAATTTAATTGAATCACAAATTCATCTTTTAATACCCGAACTTTTTTCAAGCTCACTAACCAATCTTGTTGTTCATCTCTATTTCCTAAAGCTAGTATGGTCACAGAGCGTAAGCCCAGCTGCGCTAAGCCTAATAGTTCATCGAGTTGGCTGTTATTAAAACCTTCCATTGGTGTGCTGTCTACTTTTAATTCAGCAGCAGCAGCAATGGCTAAGCCAAATGCGATATACGCTTGTCTAGCGGCATGATCAAAGTGTTCTTCTTTAGTTTTGCTGTTAAAGCTAGCTATCAGCATGTTTTTATAATCATCAGCAAAGCCTGCAGGAAGGTTTCTTTCTACTTCTTGCTGTTTAAAACTACGCTCGATACGTTCGGTACTATATTCATCATAGGCAGCAAATACCAATAAATGGGAGCTATCCGTAATTTGTGTTTGACCAAAAGCAATAGGCTGTATTTTGGCTTTTAATTCTGCGTTTTTAATTTCAATAATGCGAAATGGTTGAAGTCCAGAGGAAGTAGGGGCTAAGCGTGCGGCTTCAATGATTTTGTCAATTTTCTCTTGATCTACGCTAGTACCATTCATTTTCTTGGTTGCGTATCGCCATTGTAAATCTTCTAGTAATCTCATGTAATCTAAAATTTAATGTATTATTTTTTATTTTATTTTAAAATGGAAGTAATAAAACCATCCACAGCATCTTCTAAAATAAGGCCGGGACACTTTTCATTTTTTTTATCGAGTGCAAGCAATTCAAAGGCAATCACTCCATGCAGGATAGACCATAGGGTTTTAAATTTAAGGAGCTGGTCTATGGTATCTTTGCCACTTTCTTGTACCAACTCAGCTATCAGCCTGCGGAAAAGTTCAGATAAGTTTTTTATTGTTTCGTTGGATTGCGCATGTTCGCATGTCGGAATCCCAATTCCAAACATGACTTCGTAATGTTTGGGATGAGTTAACGCAAATTCATGGTATCCTTTTGCCAATGCATGCAGCTTTTCTGAGGCGGTTTTTGCTGAATTTATGTGTGTTTGAATTTTTAGAAGCAATAATTCAAACCCTTCATTAACAAAAAAGGAGGTAATTGCTTCTTTATTTTCAAAGTGTTTATAAATTACAGGAACGGAATATTCTATCGCATCCGCAATTCTTCGGATCGAAAGTGCAGACCAACCCTCTTCGTTGACGATAATGCGAGAGCAGTCAATAATTTGATTTTTTAATTCTTGTTGCTGCCTTAATTTACGTTGTGAAACACTCATTTTCCTCTTTTTGTTAACAGTGTTAGCAAAAGTAACAACGATATCTAAATGTTGTAACATTTATTTTATTTTTAGACGAAAAAATGACATTTGAGCAGAATGAAAATTAGTTTTATCTTTAGTCATGAACTTTATTAAAAGTAAACGCAAAGTCTCCTTAGTCTTAGGAAGTGGTGGTGCACGTGGTTTAGTCCAAATCGGAGTAATCCGAAAATTAGAAGAATTAGGCTATGAAATTGATGAAGTAGTTGGTTGTTCCATAGGATCTTTAATTGGGGCTGCTTATGTAGAAGAACGTTTGGATGCATTGGAAGATTGGATGCGAAGTATTACGAAACGTCAAGTATTTCGCCTAATGGATTTTACCAATCCGAAATTTGGTCTGTTAAAAGGAGAGCGAGTCTTTGATAATTTAAAAGATATTTTTCCAGATAAAAACTTAGAGGACTTACGGATCCCTTTACGCATTATTGCTACCGATTTGAAGAATGAGTGTGAGGTGCTTTTTGAATCTGGAAGTGTCTATAAAGCGATCCGTGCATCGATTGCTATACCCGCAGTGTTTACCAGTATAGAGTCTGATAAATCTTACCTGGTCGATGGAGGGGTGATCAACCCTTTACCTATCAATTATGTTAAAAGGAAACGAAGAAATATCATCATTGCAGTGAATCTGGATGGCAAGCCTGATCCGAAATTTGGACCTTTGGCATTTGATAAAAGCCTCAATTCATTGGGCATACTACAGGAGGCATACTTATTAATGCGAAGAAGACTTTCCTATATGGCTGTTGAATTGTGGAAACCAGATTATTTGTTGGATGTACCGCATAATATTGCAGGCATTTGGGATTACGACAAAGCATCCTCCTTAATTGAAGCAGGAGGGATAATTACCGAAAAAAATATTCCAAGAGCACCAGTTAAAAAAAATGCTAAATCATCGACAAATGAATGATGTAGCATCTATTATCCTTGGATTATATGCCGACTAGGAATTTGTTCATTTGTAAGTTAAATAGTTTCGGATTTTCCAAATTTGGTAGATGACCACAGTCTTCGAATTCCATATATTTTGATTGCGGAATCGCTGCAGCCATCTCTTCCATGAGTGCTGCTGGCGTGATTTTATCTTCTTTACCGCGTATAATCAATGTAGGCACATGAATATCTCCTAAAGTTTCAGAACAATCTGTGCGCGAGGCTAATGCTAGCAAAGTTGCACAAATGGAAGTAATACTATTTCTACGGATACTGCTTTTAATTAATTCTACAGCTTCTGGATTTTGATTTAATGTTTTTGGAGCGAATACATTTCCTACAAAGCCAATGGCATAAGGTCTACGGCCGTGTTGTAATACTGCTTGAATTCCATCAAACCTCTTTTGCTTTCCTTGATTATCGTCGGCCTTGCTATGGGTATCGCATAGGATTAATCCACTTATTCTATCCGAAAACAGTTGAAAAGCTCTTAAAGCGATATATCCTCCCATGGATATGCCACAGATGACAGCTTGTTCAATCTCCATTTTTCGCATAAATATGCCTAGATCTTTGGCAAATACATCTATTGAAAAAAAGCCATGTCCTTTCGTACTATTTCCATGTCCCCGAATGTCCACAGCGATTCCTGTGATATCATCTTCCAAACTTTCCAGCTGTTCTTTCCACATGTTTTTGTTAAATGGAAATCCGTGAAGAAAAATGATCGTTTTATTTGGATTTTCTGTAGCTTTTTTGATGTGATAAGCAATGCTAATATCGCCAATTCGGATTTTGCTGCTTTTAATAATTCTCTCTGCCATAATTTAAATATATAGATATCAATACAGTAAGCAAAATATTGTTTTATTTTATTGAAAAATTGCCAAAACCGTTGATAAAGTTTAAAAAAGTATCGATATTTGCGCCACTGAAAAGAACAATAGTTCAAGCAGTATGCGCTCATAGCTTAATTGGATAGAGCATCTGACTACGGATCAGAAGGTTAGGGGTTCGACTCCCTTTGAGCGCACATCATTTAAATTTTTGCTGTTTTCTGGCTACCCAAACTCCCATTTTTTTTATTTACCGAACATGTTACCCGCAATAACTTGTGCAATAATTAAGCCGTGTTTTGTTGAAAGTTCTAATTAATGAAACGAGAAGTATGCTATGGATGATTTCCAATGATCTTTAATCCAAGCCATATTGACTTATTGGAATTTCCTGCACACTGCTATTCTTTACGTTTATGGATTCGTTCAGTCCTGTCTCCTTGATATACGCTAACTCTTAGATTCTCCTGCCTTTGGCTGCACGGAGTTGATACCTTGTTCGAGGGGATGGTAAACTAGGGGTTCAATTGCTCGCCCAAATTTTTGGAATTTTCATCCTTGCCACATTTCTCTCTTGCGCATCTTCTTCGGATCTCTTTCGGACATTCGTCGGAAGAGACCCGAGTGGGAGCGAAGAAGATCCATTGAAGGTGCCTACAAAATACGATGGTAAGCAATGACGTTAAAGACTTGTGTTTTCTAAAGTAGAATTGAAAAACTATCTCATTTATCTTTAGGGAGTTTCATGAATTTTGAAAAAAAAGTTTTGCTTGGATATTTATTTCCTTATATTTGCAACACCAAAACAGAAAGGGCATATGTCGTGGAGTAATGGTTATCGCGCTCATAGCTTAATTGGATAGAGCATCTGACTACGGATCAGAAGGTTAGGGGTTCGACTCCCTTTGAGCGCACATAAATGAGCCTAATCTTGTAAGAGATTAGGCTTTTGTTTTTTATCATCAACAATAAAAATACTCAAATTATGCTAAACCTTGTATTATTCGGGCCTCCAGGAGCAGGAAAGGGAACTCAGTCCGCTAAATTAATTGAGAAGTATGGTCTTCACCACATTTCTACTGGCGATATTTTCCGTTCGCACATTAGTAATCAAACGGAATTAGGTAAACAAGTTAGTCAGATTATTGCTGATGGTAACTTAGTGCCAGATTCGATTACTATTGCGATGTTAGAGGAAGAAATTCAAAGCAATAAGGATGCTAAAGGCTTCATTTTTGATGGCTTTCCAAGAACTGTAGCTCAAGCAGAAGCATTGGATGCCTTTTTGGAATCGAACAATACGGGAATTACAGGTGTTATTGCATTGGATGTTGATGAACAAGAGTTAACACAACGTATCGCTAAACGTCAAGAAATATCTGGTCGTGCTGATGATGCTGCAGATAAATTAAAAAAGCGCATTGAGGAGTATTTTGGTAAGACAATTCATGTATTACCTTATTACGAGAATCAAGGGAAATTAAGCAAAGTAAATGGTATCGGCGATATCGAAGCAATTTTTGCGGAGTTAAGTGCCGTTATCGATCGTTATTAATAGTAATAAATAGAACAAGGGAAATATGGCGCAAGGGTCTAATTTTGTGGATTATGTAAAAGTATGTTGTCGTTCAGGTCATGGTGGTGCTGGATCAGCACATCTTCATCGCGACAAGCATACTGCAAAAGGAGGTCCTGATGGTGGAGATGGAGGTAGAGGTGGCCATATTATATTGAAAGGTTCTTCCCAACATTGGACTTTACTGCATCTAAAATACAGGAAGCATATTATTGCCGATAATGGAGAGTCTGGTGGTAGTGCATTACGTACAGGTGCTACTGGAAGAGATGAAATCTTGGAAGTACCATTAGGAACAGTTGCAAAAGATGCTGATACGGGAGAAATCTTGTTCGAAATTACTGAAGATGGCCAAACTAAAATATTAACTCCAGGTGGAAAAGGTGGTTTAGGAAACTGGCATTTTAAATCTTCAACCGTACAGACACCTCGTTTTGCTCAACCGGGTTTACCTGGAAAAGAAGAATGGGTGATTTTGGAATTGAAGGTATTGGCTGATGTCGGATTGGTAGGGTTTCCTAATGCAGGAAAATCAACCTTATTATCTGTCTTATCTGCTGCAAAACCTGAAATTGCAGATTATCCGTTCACGACAATAGTGCCAAATTTAGGAATCGTTAGCTACCGCGATAATAAATCTTTTGTGATGGCTGATATTCCGGGAATTATTGAAGGTGCTTCTGAAGGAAAAGGTTTAGGTCATCGTTTTTTACGTCATATCGAACGAAACTCTGTGTTGCTATTTATGGTTCCCGCAGATACGGATCGCACGATAGCGGAAGAATACGAGATTCTATGGAAGGAACTAACAGCCTATAATCCGGAATTGTTGGATAAACCGAAATTATTAGCCATTACCAAATCGGATATGCTTGATGAACAGTTGGAGCAGGAAATGTCTGAACAAGTTCCCAAAGGAATTCCATATTTGTTTATTTCTTCCATAGCTGGGAAAAATATAACTCCGCTGAAAGACCTCATTTGGAAAGCTATTAATTCTTAATAAAAAATAACAAAGCAACTTCGGTTGCTTTTTTTATGTTTGCGCTATGGATCTATCGATAAAAGATTTTCTAGATAAAAAATATTTGGAATACAATCAACCCGATTTTATTCCGCATGACCCAATTTGCATTCCACATCAATTTCATAAAAAACAAGATATTGAAATTATGGGTTTCATAGCGAGTATTTTAGCTTGGGGACAACGAAAAACCATCATCAATAAATGCAATGAATTGATCGATCGAATGGATGGAGCTCCCCACGATTTTATCTTAAACCATCAAGACCAAGATCTTAAACAGCTGTTAGGTTTTAAGCATAGAACTTTCAATGATACCGATTTATTGTACTTTATATCTTTTTTTAACTATCACTACCAACGGTTCGAATCTTTAGAAGATGCGTTTTTAATTTCGCCATCTGAAAAATTTGAAACAATGGAAATTGCCTTAAATAATTTTAAAGCGTATTTCTTTTCTTTAGCAGATTTTCCCTTAAGAACGAAAAAGCATGTCAGTTCTCCATTCCAAAAATCCACCTGTAAACGATTGAATATGTTTATGCGTTGGATGGTCAGGAAGGATAATCGAGGAGTAGACTTTGGGATATGGACCAGGATTCAACCTAAGGATTTAATTTGCCCCTGTGATGTACATGTGGAACGAGTAGGGCGAAAATTTGGATTGATACAGTCGGAAAAAGTAAATTGGAAAACGGCTATCGAATTAACAGAAAACTTGAAAGATTTTGATCCTTTAGATCCTGTAAAGTATGATTTTGCCTTATTTGGATTAGGCGTATTTGAGGGATTACAATAAATTTTATATTTTTAGAAGAGATCGATCAAGGAAATGGTGTACTTCCTTACCCAACCGCTATTAAAAGCTGATGACACCTGGTTAAATACCTAAAATGAATGTTATTCAGGTGATATATGGTCAAGTTGAAAAATCCTAATCATTTTCGTGGAATACGAATGAGGGTTAACGTATTTTTTCGAAATAACCCTACATTTCCTTATTTGGTCAAATGGATATGCATCAGTTTAGGCATAAGCTTAGCGATTGGATCGGCTTCTGCTGGCTTTTTATATTCCCTACAATGGGTCACCGATTACCGAGAACTACATCCGTATTTAATAGGTTTTCTTCCCTTAGCGGGTTTGGCTATAGGCTTGTTGTATCATTATTATGGAAAGGACGTAGAAGCCGGAAATAATTTAATTATTGATCAAATTCATAAGCCAAGTCAACACATTCCTCTTCGGATGGGAATTTGGGTGTATTTAGGGACGCTTGTTACTCATCTATTTGGAGGTTCTGCTGGTCGAGAGGGAACTGCATTGCAAATGGCTAGCTCCATAGCTGTACAGATTACGGCTCCACTGAAACTCAAAGCTATTGATCGTAAAATACTACTGATAGCTGCTGTAGCTGGAGGATTTGGATCAGTATTCGGTACGCCAATAGCAGGAGCATTTTTTGCGATGGAATTTTTTCGCGTTGGCAAGATCAATTATTTGGCGTTATTTCCAGCGATTTTGACAGCCGTTTTTGCTGATTTGATTGTTAAATGTTGGCATGTTCCTCATACTCATTACCATATTGATGTTATTCCATCATTAAGTTTTCTTTCCATTTTTTATGTAATACTGGCTGGAATATGCTTTGGTATTTGCGCAAGATTCTTTAGTCAAGGGGTATTTAAGTTGGGTGAAGTGTTTAAAGCTAACATTTCTTATCCTCCATTTAGACCTTTTATTGGGGGGATTGTTGTGGCATTGATCGTTTTTTGTATGGGTACGACTAAATATATTGGTTTAGGTATACCCACTATTGTCGCTTCCTTTGAACAGCAATTGCCGGCCTATGATTTCTTGATTAAAGCCTTGTTGACCATACTGACGATAGCTGCTGGATTTAAAGGGGGAGAGGTAACTCCACTGTTTTTTATTGGAGCGACCTTAGGAAATGCCTTGGGGTTAATCATTCCTTTGCCTATGGGTTTATTGGCGGGTATGGGATTCGTTTCCGTTTTTGCTGGTGCTAGTAATACGCCAATCGCTTGTTGTTTGATGGCGATGGAGCTGTTCGGTGTGGAGTGTGGAATATTTATAGGGATATCTTGTGTGGTTGCTTATTTTATGAGTGGTCAACACAGTATTTATAGACAGCAGGAAATCGGTCAATCTAAACAACAGCGAAATAAACAGCAGGAGGGAAAGCGCCTATCCGAATTGTAACTAAATTAAAACTGCATAAACATTTCTTTATGTGCACCAATGCCGGGTATATCAAATTCATCAGACATATAGGCGAATCCTAAACTTTCATAAAAGGGATATGCAACTTCGCGCGCGTTAAACCAGAGGTAGTCGGCATGCAATTGCGTAGCTATATGTGTTATAGCCGCTTGGAGTAATTCTCGTGCATAGCCTTTTCTCCGCGCATCTGGATGTGTGGCCATACCACGTAGACGATAGCCAGTATGAGGTAATTTCGGGTGATTAGTCTGTTGGCAAGTTAATACGGCTTGTAGTAGATTTTGTTCATCAAAATAACCCAAATGAAAAGTATCAAGTTTCAAATCCTCGGGATTAATGCATTGTTGCTCTGGTTTTCCCGATTGCAACACTGCAGACCTTAAAGCTAAGGTATCTTGGATTTGTATAAACCTAATCATGATTCGGAACGTATTTTTAGTAAATCAACCAAACGATTAGAATATCCGAACTCATTATCATACCAACCCACGACCTTCACTAATCCACCTACAATACTGGTTAATTCCGAATCAAAAACACAGGAGTACGGATTGTTTATGATATCAATGGATACAATAGGGTCTTCAGTATAGGAAAGTACATTTTTCAAATTACCTTCGGCGGCTTCTTTAAATTTTTGATTGATTTCTGCTACGGTCGTTTTCTTCGCCAAGGTACAGGTAAAATCAGTTAGGGAACCATTGAGTACGGGTACCCGAATTCCTGCTCCCCCCAACTTACCATCTAGATGTTTGAATACGTTCGTAATTGCTTTCGCAGCACCTGTGCTGGTCGGGATGATGGATGCGGAAGCTGCTCGGGATCTTCTTAAATCCCGATGTGGGGCATCATGAAGATTTTGATCTCCAGTCATCGAATGCACGGTAGTGATATAACCATCTTGTATTCCCCAGTTTTCATCTAAGATCTTAATTAATGGTGCCACATTATTTGTGGTACAAGATGCATTGGAGAAAATAGGGGTCTCAAAGTCAAAATCCAAGTCATTGATGCCTAAAACTACGGTTGGGATTTCTTTATCAGGTGATGGGGCAGAAATGATGACTTGTTTTGCTCCTGCAAAGAGGTGCTTCTCGGCCTGTTCTTTGTTAGTAAATAACCCTGTTGATTCGACCACAAGGTCTACGTTCAATGCTTTCCATGGCAGGTCTGCTGGGTTCTTCTGATTGCAGATGAGTATGGATTGTCCATCAATAAATAAATGATTTTGATCATGACCAACTTCGCCTGAATAAGGCCCATGTACTGAATCATATTTAAATAGATGAGCTAAAGTTGCCGCATCGGCTAAATCATTGATAGCAACTACTTGTACATTCTTTAATTGACGTAATCGTAAATTGCGTAAGGTATGTCTACCGATGCGACCAAAGCCATTGATAGCTATATTTATCATTGATTGAATGCCGCAATTACTTCATTGATATTTTTTTCGCCTTCCCAATAGGTTTTTAATTTTCCGTCAGGTCCGTAAACATAGTTTGCAGGGAACATTTTAGGGATATGAAATCGCTGTACAAACTCTTGGTTACGATCGTACAACATTTCTATATTGGATTTACCATCTAATTCCTTGCCGAAATTTTGAAAAAAACTAACCATTAAGGCTGGATCATTCATGGAAACATATAATACATTCACATTTTTGATTTTGTCGTAGTTTTTGCCTAAATCAGTAGCCTCATGTTGGCAATGATTGCATGAAGGATCAAACAATACAAAAACAGTGTTTTTTCCAGAAGGGATATCTACTTTACTAAAAGATATTCCCGACTTGACTTTAAAGAAGGTGAATTCAGGGATACTAAGTGCAGCGGCTTTAACAGTTTCTGGAGCTTGCGGAGCTTCTGTATGTGCTTCTTCAGCGGAATGATCATGACCTGCATGTGGGTCGTTAGTAGCAGTCTCCGTGCTGGGACTGTTTTCTACTTTCTTTTCCTGATTATTACAGCTGATTGCTGCGCTAGCCAAAAATAATCCTACTAATGGGATGACAAATTTTGTTCTCATATTGTGTAATTATACACCAAAATTACTAAAAAATAAAGATTTTGCCTGAGCATGAAAACCATTATTATAGAACATGACATTAAAACTATCATTTAGGGAAACAATCTTTAGGTATTAGCTTTTAGGATTGAGTTTTTTACAAGGCCGCTCTTTATTTTAACACTTCATGCACGATCAACTAGCTTATGCAATAGTAAAGATGCTGTTATAATCGCATTTTAGATGCTAATCATGGTATAGAAAGGAGTTTAATCCTTAACTTATAGAAGTATTTCACAATCAATCAATTTAAACTTTTATTCAAGTGTACTTTAACCTATGAAACCATCTCTTTTTGATGTTCAATCTTTGTTGAAAAATGGTATCCATGTAAAAGAAATTCAAGAGGAATTTATAAGTGACCAGTTACATTTTCATAATGCCTATGAAATTGCTTTTATCGTAAAAGGGCATGGGCGTAGAATTGTTGGCGATTCTGTTAACCATTTTACGGATTTAGACCTCACGATCATGCCTCCTTTTATGCCGCATGCGACTTATACCGAGGCAAAGCATCATATTATTACCAAGGATCAGTCGGTTCATGCAATAGTTGTTTATTTTTTACCCCTTTGGTTTGATCAACAAGTGTTTAATGCGGTTGAATTTGCGCGAATTAAAACGTTGTTTTCGCATTTGAAGAGAGGTATAAAAGTATTTGATAAGCAACATACCAACATTCACTTATTAATGAAGGCTCTTGTTCGTGCAAATCCTGGTATTGAAAGTTTAATCCTCATGCTTCAGATACTGAAAGAACTTTCAGAGATCCCTCAATTTGATTACTTGAGTTCTGTGTTTTATACTTATAGTGATGAAGGGGAACATATTGAAAAAATTAACAAAATATATAAATATGTGATGGAGAACTTCACGAACAAGATTACGTTGGAAGAAGTTGCGGATATCGCTTTTATGACTCCGCCGGCATTTTGTAAATATTTTAAACAAAAAACCAATAAAACCTTTTCCAATTTTGTTAATGAAATTAGAATCGGATTTGCTTGTGAATTGTTAATGAACGAACCATTAGATATCTCTAAAATAGCATTCCATGCTGGCTTCAATAATTTTACATCTTTTAATAAGAATTTTAAGAAATTCACCAAGTTTACGCCTTCGGAATTTCGAAATAAATTGAGTAGCAAAAGGATTGATTAAAATAGTTTTAATGGAAGATAAATGGATTAAAAACTTTTTCTAACAATCTTAATATTTTAGAAGTTGAGATAGCTTTTTGAAAAGGTATTTAGAAATATAGTAATTATAAGCCGATAAGATACCTCTACGTATGAAGCGTCTGTTTGTAAATTAAATCGATGATAAAACATGACTACACGAAGAAAATTTTTACAACAACTGGGTTTAGGTACGCTGTCCTTACCTGTTTTTAATGAGTTGTCCATGGCGCATGCAGGCACTGGATTAATCGATTTGCATGTTGGACATTGGGGAGATCGGAAGGTTAAAGTCGGTCTAGTTGGGTATGGATTCTCTAAATTCTCTGCAGATTTTGGCTTTCAAGATCATCCCAATGTGGAGATTGTCGCTGTAAGTGATATTATCCCTGAACGATGTGAAGCACTATCTCAGCATGTTAAATGTGCAAAAAAATACGCATCTCTCGAAGAAATGGTTAAGGATGATCAGATCGAAGCCGTTTTTATCGCGACGGATGCTCCCAATCATGCTCGCCATGCTATCCTTGCCTTGAAACACGGGAAACATGTCGCTGTCGCTGTCCCTGCTGTGTTTGATAAGGTGGAAGAGGCTTATGAATTGAAAGAGGCTGTGGAGAACAGCAAGAAGGTGTATATGATGTTTGAAACATCTTGTTACCGAGAGGATTTGTATGCTATGAAAAAGCTATATGATGCAGGTGGGTTCGGTAAAATAGTGTATTCGGAAGGGGAGTATTTTCATTACAAGCCCGTGGGTATTCCTTCTTACTTAGGTTGGAGGGATGGCATGCCTCCAATGTATTATTTAACACATGCTACCGCGTACCATCTTGCGGTAACTAACGGCGCTTATTCGGAGGTTTCTTGTTTTGGTAGGGTAAGTCATTTGGCCTATCTGAAAGAAGGTAAGAATAAATATAAGAATAGATTTGGTACGGAGGTGGCCATATTCAAGACTGCCGATGGAGCTATTTCTCGTATGATGTATACCAACGATACGCAAGGACCTTTTGCTGAGGAGGGACGTATTCGTGGGGAGTTAGGTTCGTATTCGCGTGCTGGAAAGTATCAAGGACATTTAAAGTCCTTGCCTGACCTACGTAGACCAGTGCTCCCTGCTGCTGTTCCTGCGGGAGGTCATGGTGGTTCGCATGGTCAATTGACGCATGATTTTATTGGTTGTATACTGGAAAATAAAAAGCCTTGGCTTGATGTGAGCTTGTCTCTAAACCTAAGTGTTCCGGGTATTATAGCGCATCAATCGGCATTAAAGAATGGTAAGACAATGAAAATACCTAAATTTTAAAAGACTCAATTACTCGTATAAAAGACAAAGCCTCGATCATTGATCGAGGCTTTGTCTTTTATACTGTATCCTTAAATTAAGGAGTTACTACTTTTGCTTGTTTTTTCTCTTCAATGGAAGGATCAGCAGCTAAGTGTTTTCCGCCACTCAAATCATAAATAGCAGGTGCTGCTAAGAAGATGGACGAATAGGTTGCTACAACAATACCAATTAAGATAGCGAAGGAGAATCCACGGATAACTTCACCACCAAATATGAATAATACAGCTAATACGAAAATAACGGTTAAGGAAGTAATTACTGTACGGCTTAACGTAGAGTTGATTGCTTTAGTAATCGTTACACCCATATCTTCTTTATGTGCATTAGGTTTTTTCAAGTATTCACGTAATCTGTCAAATACTACTACTGTATCATTTACGGAATAACCAAGAACAGTAAGAATAGCTGCCACAAAGTGTTGGTCAATATCTAAAGAGAATGGTACTAGGCCATCCAATATAGAGAACAATCCTAATAAGATGATACCATCGTGGATAGTTGCAATTGCCGCACCAGCAGAGTAATGCCATTTATGGAAACGGACTAAAATATAGGCTGCAATAACAAGGATAGATAGGATAGAAGCATAGATAGCACGATCTCTAATATCGCTCGCAATGGTAGGTCCTACTTTCTGTTGAGATAGAATCTCGTATTTAGCACCTTCCGTTTTTGATAGTCCTTCATTTAATTTGGCTAATACTTCTTTATCAGCTTCATCACTAGTTTCTTCAATATGGTACGAAGTCGTGATTTTCAATTGACTCTCATTTCCGAATGTTTTTACTTCGGTAGTTGTTCCAAATACATCATCTAGGTTTTGACGTAAATCTTCTGGATTAACAGGTTGATCATAACGAACAGTGTATGTACGTCCACCTTGGAAATCTACCCCATAAGAGAAACCTTTAATGGCGATAGAAGCGATAGAAATAATGATTGCAATGAATGAAATTGTATAAGCAAGCTTTCTTTTCTTGATGAATGCAAAATTAGCGTTTTTCAACGTGTGATTTGACCATGGGAAAGCGACAGAGATTTTGATGTCTTTATCCAACATGTATTCAAAAATCAAACGAGTGATGAAAATTGCTGTGAACAATGAAGTCACAATACCGATCATCAATGTAGTCGCAAAACCTTGGATAGGACCACTACCTGTAAAGAATAGGATTAAACCTACTAAGAATGTAGTGATTTGTGAGTCTAAGATGGAAGGCATGGCATGCTTGTAACCATCTTCTACAACTTTACGCATGGATTTCCCTAAGCCCATCTCTTCACGCATACGCTCGTAGATTAGTACGTTGGCATCCACAGCAGTACCCATTGTCAATACGATACCTGCAATACCTGGCAGGGTTAATACTGCATTTAATGATGCAAGTACACCCATTAAGAAAAATACGTTGAAGATTACAGCAATATTAGCTGCGATACCAGCACGGTTGTAATAAGCAATCATAAATGCCATTACAATGATGATACTGAATACAGCAGAGTTTACACCAGAGTCGATGGCTACTTGTCCTAATGAAGGACCAACAATTGCTTCTTCTACGATTTTAGCTGTTGTAGGTAAACGACCTGCTTTTAAAACGTTCGCTAAATCTTTCGTGTCTTCAAAAGTAAAGTTTCCTGAAATTTGGGAACTACCTCCTGAAATTTCATCACTTACAGATGGTGCAGAATAAACTACATTATCTAATACGATCGCGATAGCATCTTTGTTTTGTGCAGCTCTTGCTGTTATACGACGCCATTGATTTCCACCTTCAGCATTCATATCCATCGATACGATAGGGCTGTTGGTTGTTGGATCAGTACCTGGACGCGCATCAATAATTACATCACCTGTTAATACGGAGGTATTATCAGAGCCAGTAGTTTTGATCGCATAAAGAGTTAATTGATCTTTTGTTTGATTATCAGGTTTTACCGCCCACAATAATTTTAAATTGCTAGGGATAATTGATTTTATTTCAGGACGAGCTAAATAGGCGTTTACTTTTGCTGTATCTTTCAAATGTGCTTGCCCTACCATAGGGCCATTTATCAATTGAAGTTGACCGTTTTGACCTGGAGCCACTGCGGGTCTTAATACAGTGAAAAGTGGTGCGTTAGCTTCAGCTGCTAAGTCTGTTTGAGCATTTGAGTCAGCTGAACCTTTGTTAGCTCCTAAATTCGCCAATAGGTTTTCTTCTTTCTTAGCAGTATCAGCGGTAGCTACAGTTTGTGCTGTAGAATCAATTACTGCTGGAGCTGTAGAAGAAGACTTTAAGGTCGTCGATAAAATATTATTAATGTTTTCTAGCAAAGAATAGATTTGCGAATTATTATAGGTTTCATAAAATTCTAATTTTGCGGAACCTTGTAATAATTTGCGTACACGCTCTTGATCATTAACACCCGGTAATTCAATTAAGATACGGTTAGTTCCTTGTTGAATTTGGATGTTTGGGGATGCAACGCCGAACTTATCTATACGAGTACGTAAAACTTTATACGAGTTTTGAATGGCATTGTCTGCTTCTAATTGTAAGAAGCTTTTTACTGCAGCTTCAGAACTGGTAGCCTGAATCGCTGAAGAGTTATCCTTAGTCGCAAAAAATGAAGCTATAGGAGTTCCAGCCCCTGTCGCTTTATATTCATTGATAAACAAATCTATTAAAGAAGTGTTGTTGGTTTTGCTCTTTTGAATCGCTGTAGCTAATGCTTTATTGAAGTTAGCATCTTTAGGATTGTTTGCTAAGTTAGAAATCAACTCATCCAAGGAAATTTCCATGGTTACGTTCATTCCACCTTTCAAGTCAAGGCCTAAAGCTAATTCATTAGCTTTCGCTTCGCGGTAAGTGAATTTTGCAATTCCTAGGTTGTACACATTCTCGCTTGCAATTGAATCTAGATAGGCTTTTTCTTTTGCCATATCGCCATTCGCATATGCTGCAGCATCTTTTTCTACTTTACGTGTTACAAAAGTGAATGATAAGGAGTAGAGGCACGCTAGGGAAACCACTATCACCAAAAATTTAATCAGCCCTTTACTCATTGTCTAATCGTAATAAATTATGGTTTTATACTGTTTTTTTAAGCTTAATAATATTTTACCAAGAATCGCAAAGGTATAAAAAAAATACATAATGAAAATAAATTACAAAACATAATGCATAAAAAATTGTTATTCGAATTTTATTAAAATTGAAGGACTTATATTTTTCTTATCGTACTTTGCTTATTCTTTCGGACTGTAATCCAAAAATAGGCTGTTAGAAGGTCATTGAGTCAAGGTATTAAGTAAATCAAGCTTTTTAATTTTGTCAATTTCTTCTTCTTTCTTCGCTGCTAAGTAAGTCCTTGAGCGATTGGTTCTACTGCCATAAAAAACAAAAAAGACCTGGAACCTCCAGGTCTTTTCTGTTTAAGTATTTTTATAGGTAGGCTTATTTCAATACGAATTTAACACCGAATGTGAAACCACCACCATCAAAACCAGTATCGTTATTTAAACCTAAGTATGGTTTGTAGTCTAAGTGCATAGCGATAGGAATTGTAGGGATTTTGTATTCCAAACCTACTTGAGGACGAATTCCGAAGAAAGTTTCTGAATTTCCATCATAACTCCAAATACCAACTTGAGCACCAACACCTGCATACCATGCTAATCCATCAGCATTAGGAATTGCTTTTTCATATTGCCAATCACCACCAAAAGAAACCCAATGGTTACGGAATGATGCTTGTAATTGTAAAGCTGAAGTTGTCGTTAAGGCAGTTTTATATTGAATACCTACGTTTGAACCATCGTAGCCATCGAATACAATACCTAGCGCCGATTTGTACGGAGTTTGAGCTTGAGCTTCAGAAGCAGCGAAAGTTAATGCTGATACAGCAAAAAGAGATAAAAATAATTTTTTCATGTGAATTAATTTATTGTTTTCATTAAAGCACCGTTATCATTACGTTAATAATTATTCGGTTGTTTGGTTCTATCGGAGCAAATAGTTTGCCAAAAATCTCATATTTATAATTTTTTTGTCATTAAATTTGTCTAAAAGATTTAATTATTTGGTTGGAAAGGTAATAAATATTAAATTTGCCCTGCAAATAGAAAACCCCCATATAATATTTGCTATGCAATTAGATCCAAACAAATTTGTACAAGAAGGCCTTACTTACGACGACGTATTATTAATTCCAGCTTATTCTGAAATATTACCTCGCAACGTAGATACAAGCACTTTTTTGACCAGAAAAATAAAATTAAATATTCCTTTAGTGTCCGCAGCAATGGACACTGTAACTGGTGCTGATTTAGCAATTGCAATTGCGCAGGCTGGCGGTATAGGTATGTTACATAAAAATATGACCATTACTGAACAGGCTGCGGAAGTTCGTAAAGTAAAGCGTTCAGAGAGTGGAATGATACAAGATCCTGTTACTTTATTGGAAACTGCTAATGTAGGTGATGCCTTTCAAATCATGAAGGAGCATAAAATCGGTGGTATACCTGTCATAAATTTAGATGCACAATTAGTTGGAATAGTTACTAACCGTGATCTTCGATTCCAAAAGGATATGACTAGACCAATCAGTGAGTTGATGACCAAAACCAATCTAGTTATTGCTCCTGAGGGAACCGATTTAATTAAAGCCGAAGAAATTCTTCAGAATCATAAAATTGAGAAACTTCCTGTTGTAGATGCCAATGGAAAATTAAAAGGCTTAATCACGTTTAAGGATATTCAAAAATATAAACACTATCCTAATGCAGCGAAAGATGAACATGGCCGTTTATTGGTTGGTGCTGCTGTTGGCGTTACTGCAGATACCCTTGAACGCGTAGAAGCGTTGGTAAAAGCAGGTGTAGATGTGGTAACTATCGATACAGCCCATGGACATTCCTTAGGTGTAGTCAATAAATTGAAAGAAGTAAAAGCTGCATTTCCTGATTTACAGGTGATTGTAGGTAATATAGCAACTGGAGATGCTGCCAAGATGTTGGCTGATGCAGGGGCAGATGCCGTAAAAGTAGGTATAGGTCCTGGATCTATATGTACCACTCGTATTATTGCAGGCGTAGGCGTACCGCAATTGTATGCTGTTTATGAAGTAGCCAAAGCGTTAAAAGGAACGGGTGTTCCTCTAATTGCGGATGGTGGTATTAAACAAACAGGTGATATTGCGAAAGCTATTGCTGCTGGTGCTCATACCATTATGGCGGGTTCATTATTCGCTGGAGTGGAAGAAGCTCCAGGAGAAACTATCTTATTAGAAGGACGGAAATTCAAATCTTACCGTGGTATGGGTTCGGTAGAGGCGATGGAAAAAGGATCTAAAGATCGTTATTTCCAAGACGTAGAAGAAGATATCAAGAAGTTAGTGCCTGAAGGTATCGTAGGACGTGTGCCCTATAAAGGAACGTTAGCAGAGGTGGTTTACCAATACATCGGCGGACTTCGTGCCTCTATGGGCTATTGCGGAGCGGCAAGTATTGAAAAATTACAAGAAGCTAAATTTGTACGCATTACAGGTGCAGGGTTGAGAGAGTCTCATCCACATAATATTCAGATTACCAAAGAAGCCCCTAACTATAACAGTAGAGGATAGGATCAGCCATCATTGGGGTCTAAAAAAACAGGTCAACGGATGCGTTGACCTGTTTTTTTTGTCCTATGTTGTGCTAATTTCATTATTAATTACCTGTAAATATTTGATTTTAAATAATTTATACCTAGATTAGTTATCCAAACATTGTTTTTAATATCAATAAACATAAACTATATCGTATGGGAAAAGGAGATAAGAAGTCGCGTAAAGGTAAAATTATAATGGGTTCTTATGGGAATAAGCGACCTAGAGATCCTTATAAGACCTACAAACCTGCAGTGGAATCCAAAAAAGAAGATTAAAATCTTCCTGTAGAAAAATGAGGCTATGGTTTAGGTATACCATAGCCTCATTTTCGTTTAATGTTCAATTTATAAGTATTGGGAGTTTCTCCGGTATATAATTTGAATAACTTATGGAAACTCACAAAGTTATTAAAGCCACTGTCATAGCAGATTTCTTTCAAGGATGCATCGCTGTTTCGCAATTGAAAACAAGCATGACTAATGCGGATTTCCGTAAGAAACTGAATAGGAGTTTTACTCGTTTTCTGTTTAAAATATCGACAAAAAGAATTTTCCGTCAATCCTGCAATATGCGCTAAATCTTCTAATCTAATCTTTTGTTTAAAGTTTAATCGGATATATTCCATCAAACTATTCATTCGATATTGATCCTCCGTATGGTTTAATCGGGCATAATTCTCACTGGTCAATAACTCCACCGGCAATCCACTCATGCCATCCAGAAACTGAAGCAATAAACTAAATTTACTTATCCCTGCATGATTATCTATATCTCCTAAATAAGTTGGGCTGAGCTTGTCAAATTGATGGCTTAAGAAGGCCCCTCTTGCAGCGGTATCCAATAATCCCTTGATGTTGCTAAACTCTGGAGCATGAAATATTTGAGGAATATTAAAATCTTTAAGAAAATGAATCACTAAGCAATCGATCGTAGATTCCTCTAAATTATTCGGGTAATCATCAAATAACCAGTAATGAGGTATTTGAGGACCTATAAGCGCGGTGTCTCCAGATTCAAAGGGTTTGATGCAATCCCCTAGAAATAATGTTCCTGATCCTTTAAAAACATGCACCATTTCCAATTCTTCATGGTAATGCCAAACCGATTGGTGTCTCGGTTTAAAATCTCGACGGATATGAAAACTTTGATGACTTGTTTTTGGAACAGCTAATTGTTTAATGATCATGTTTAACAAATTTATTCTTTTATTTTAATGATCTCTGGTCTATTATGTTAAAATAATTTATAAAATTGGTAATATACTTCAATATTTTGCATAAAATAATCCATTATTTAGATATTCCAATATGAACTATCGAATATGAGTAAAGTCAACAACACAGTCGCGATCATTTTAATCACCTCTTTATTTTTTTTCTGGGGATTTATCCATAATCTGGACCCCATCTTAATATCTCATCTTCGAAGTGCTTTTAGTCTAACCCATTTACAAGCCTCTTTAATCGACTCTGCAGTTTTTGTAGCTTATTTTATTATGGCGATTCCAGGAGGGATGATCTTAAAGAAATATGGCTATAAAACCGGGATATTAATAGGTTTAGTGGTATTTGCTATTGGCTGTTTCTTGTTTGTGCCAGCAGCCAATACCATGAGCTATACCTTCTTTCTATCGGCTCTATTTATTTTGGCATGTGGTATCACCATTATTGAAACGGCTGCCAATCCATACATTACAGTACTAGGCGATCCCTCCAAAGCAGCACAACGACTTAATTTTGCGCAATCTTTCAATGGATTAGCCGCATTTTTAGCTCCTTGGATAGGCGGCTATATTATTTTGGCCAAACCACCACTATCGCACGATCAAGTTGCTGCATTATCAGCAGTGGATAAGTTAGCCTATATTCAAGCCGAAACAGCCATTGTAAAGGGGCCATATATCGTATTAGGATGTGTGATTCTATTAGCGGCTGTTTTATTTTTATTTACCAAATTGCCTGAAGTAAAAGATGAAGAAGAATCCTCGACAGGATTCTTTCATGCATTTAAACATAAAAATGTAGTTTGGGCGGTAATAGCTCAATTTTTCTATATTGGAGCGCAGATTTGTGTATTAAGTTTCATGATTGTATTCGCTACCGAAGTCGCTGGTATTACCGCATTTGAGGCAAAGGACTATGCCGCTATTGCAGGATTAGTATACATGGTCGGCAGATTTTTTGGAACCTTTTTAATGCGCTATATTTTGCCAATAAAACTATTGCTCGTTTATGCCGTTATTTGCTGCGGATTGACCTTACTGTCCATATTAGGTACCGGTATGATTACTTTATATAGCATGATCGGAATTGCCTTTTTTATGTCTATTATGTTTCCTACCATATTTGCCATTGGTATTCAAGATACAGGGGCAGATACTAAATCAGCCTCAAGTTTAATCATAATGGCTATTGTTGGGGGTGCTATTTTTCCACCCATATTAGGATATATTTCAGACCTAACCGGCAATATGCAAAACGGATATTACGTTGTTTTGCTATGCTTTCTTGTCGTTGTACTCTTTGCCATCTACAATAAAAAATCATCAATCAATAGTACCGTTAGTCATTAAAATTTAGAACCATGAAAAGATATGCATTAGCTTTAGATTTAGTCGATGATGCCATCATGATCGAAGAATATGATGCGCATCATCAAAACGTATCCGCCGCAATTAAGCAATCGATTACCGATGCAGGAATTACTGTAATGGATATTTATCGCTTTGGAAATCGGTTGTTTATGATTATGGAGGTAGATGAAAGCTTTAGCTTTGAAAAGAAAGATGCCATGGATGCTGCAAATCCAAAAGTGCAGGTATGGGAAGCCTTGATGTGGAAATATCAGCAAGCCATACCTGGAGCCCAAGCTGGTGAAAAGTGGGTGATGATGAACCAAATATTTGAATTATAAAGATGGCCGAAGAAATGAAAAACGCTTTTTTGCAAATACATCCAAAAGATAATGTATTCGTTGCATTAAGAGATTTACCGCAGGGATACCAAGTTAACGTTCAGGATTTAAGCATTACCTTAAAACAAGCGGTTCCCGCGAAGCATAAATTTACGATTCAAGACTTTGAACAAGATACAGAAATCTTTATGTACGGAGTATTGGTAGGGAAACTCAACCTACCCTTAGCTTCAGGATCATTAATCGATGTAGAAAATTTAAGACATGCTGCCGAGTCCTACCAATTAGGTCTTCGAAAACTAAATTGGACTAAACCTGATGTTTCCGCCTATAAATCTAGATTCTTCAAGGGCTTCCATCGCAGTAATGGCAGCGTAGGAACCGCAAATTATTGGTTGGTTATTCCGTTGGTATTTTGTGAAAATCGGAATGTTTTGACTTTAAAATCCGCCTTGGAAGAAAAATTAGGCTATAGTATACAAACTAAGGATTATTCACAAGAGGTGGACCGTTTAATACAATCCTATCAATCAGGAGCGCCAATACATACCCTCATGGACCTCGATTTAAATGCCGCAAAGGAACAAAAGGACAGCAATAGATTGTTTCCTAATGTCGATGGGGTTAAGTTTTTGAATCATGAAATGGGTTGTGGAGGAACTCGGATGGATTCCGATGCTTTATGCGGCCTATTAGCCGGTTACATCACACATCCTAATGTAGCTGGTGCGACTGTATTAAGTTTAGGCTGTCAGCACGCACAGGCGTCTATTTTGAAGCAAGAAATTGCAAAGAGAGATCCTCAGTTTACTAAACCACTCTATATATTCGAACAACAAACAGAAGGCACTGAACAAGAATTGATGCATAAAGCTATTAAATCCACCTTTGCTGGTATGGCTGAAGCAAATAAGCAAACTAGAAAACCCGCAGGATTAGATAAATTATGTATTGGTTTGGAATGCGGGGGTTCAGATGGATTTTCTGGAATATCTGCCAATCCAACATTAGGTTATGTATCAGACATCATGGTTGGCCTAGGCGGATCGGTGATCTTATCGGAATTTCCAGAATTGTGCGGAGTAGAGCAGGAACTTAGTGATCGATGTATTGATGAGCCTACAGCAGAGCGGTTTATGCAATTAATGAATAGCTATAACGCGAAAGCGGAAGCAGATGGATCTGGATTTTACATGAATCCTTCACCTGGAAATATCCGGGATGGATTGATTACCGATGCCATTAAATCTGCAGGAGCAGCCAAAAAGGGAGGGACCTCACCCGTTCAGGCGGTAATTGATTATCCCGAATTAGCGAATGGTTCCGGTTTAAATTTATTATGTACACCGGGTAACGATGTAGAAAGTACCACCGCCGAGGTCGCTGCAGGTGCAACAGTTGTTTTATTTACCACCGGATTGGGTACTCCAACCGGAAATCCCATCGTTCCGGTTATTAAAGTATCATCAAATACGAAGATATTTGATAAAATGGCAGATATTATCGATATTAATTGCGGAACCATTATCGACGGAACGGAAAGCATTGAAGATGCGGCGCATCGATTAATAGATTATGTCATTCAAGTTGCAAGTGGAGAAATTACCGCAAAGGCGACCCTGTTAGGTCAAGATGATTTTATTCCTTGGCGTAGAGGCGTTTCCTTATAAAATAGTCAAACAATTATTGAAATTTAATATATGTCAAAATTAACAAGTAAAGTTGCCATAATCACCGGAGGAGGAAGTGGAATAGGCCGAGCAATTTCAGAATTATTTGCTCAAGAGGGTGCTGAAGTCCATATTTTGGACCTCAATATTAGTGGTGCCAATGAAGTCAAAGCGCATATTTTACAACAAGGAGGTCGTTGTGAAGTACATGCCTGCAATGTCGCTAAACAAGATGAAGTTTTGGCTGTGATAAATGGCTTAGCGAAAATCGATGTATTGGTAAATAATGCAGGAATAGCCCATGTGGGCAATTTAGAAAATTGCAGTGAAGATGATTTTGATAGGGTATATCAGGTCAATGTAAAAGGTGCATATAATGTGTTATTTGGTGTAATTCCTAAGATGAAAGCCAATGGTGGTGGAGCAATATTGAACTTAGCGTCTATCGCAACGCTCATCGGTCTTCCAGATCGTTTCGCTTATTCTATGAGTAAAGGAGCGATATATGCCATGAATCTGTCCATCGCGAGAGATTACCTAAAAGATGGTATTCGTTCAAATTCCATATCTCCAGCTCGTGTTCATACCCCATTTGTGGATGGATTTATTAGCAAGAATTATCCAGGACAGGAAGCGGAGATGTTCGAGAAGTTATCCCAAACACAGCCCATAGGCAGGATGGCTAAGCCTGAAGAAATTGCAAAATTAGCCTTATTCCTTTGTTCAGATGATGCAGGATTTATCACTGGAAATGATTATCCTATCGATGGTGGCTTTGTGAAATTGAACAATTAGATTTCAGACCTTAGCGTACAGCTAGTCGAGGCGAGAAAATAGCTAATAGAAGATAGCCCTAAGAAATAAGATACTAGGCTTCAGAAATCAAATAAAATACGGAGACTGTGATTAAATCGCACATCTAAAGTCTCCCACCTAACTAAACTAAATAAAAGAAATGAAACTAATCCGTTATGGTGAACCTGGACATGAAAGAATAGGGGTTCAAATAAATGAAGTAAATTATGATGTTTCTGCATTTGGCGGAGATTACGATGAATCTTTTTTTGCGAGCAATGGTTTGGCTCGTTTAGATGAATTTGTAAAGGCCAATGCGGGAAACTTAATAGCGATTGCCGAAGAGGAACGCATTGCCGCTCCTTTTACAAGACCATCTAAAATTGTTTGTATTGGCTTGAATTATAAAGATCATGCCGAGGAAACGGGGGCAACTATTCCTGCAGAACCCATTATTTTTATGAAATCAACTACCGCATTGGCAGGTCCAAATGATCAGGTAATGATCCCTAGGAACTCTAAAAAAACCGATTGGGAAGTAGAATTTGGGATTGTAATCGGTAAAAAAGCAAGTTACGTGGATGAATCAGAAGCGTTAAATTATGTGGCTGGATATGTCTTGCACAATGATGTTTCGGAGCGTGAATTTCAAATTGAGCGTGGTGGAACTTGGGATAAAGGAAAAGGATGTGATACGTTTGCACCGATGGGTCCCGTGTTAACTACTGCCGATGAAATACCAGATATTAATCAGGTTGGATTATGGCTTAAGGTAAATGGTAAATTATATCAAAATGGCAATACTTCCAATTTAATATTTTCTGTTCCTTTTATAGTTTCTTATGTATCCCAATTTATGACATTGCTTCCTGGAGATGTAATATCTACTGGAACTCCAGCAGGGGTAGGCTTAGGATTTAATCCACCGATTTACTTACAAGCAGGTGATATTATCGAATTAGGTGCAGATTATTTAGGGACTCAACGTCAGGAAGTTATCGCATTTCAGAAAAATTAAAAAAACGAAGGTATGCGCATAGATGCTCATCAACATTTTTGGTTATTTGATCCTCTTAAAGATGCATGGATTACGGAAGAAATGAAAGATTTAAAAAGAAATTTTCTTCCAAATGATATCAGTTTGATCATGAAAACGAACCAAATCGATGGAGTTATTGCAGTGCAAGCCGATCAAAGCCTGAGGGAGAACGGTTTTTTATTGGAACTCGCTCAGGCTTACGCTTTAATCAAAGGAATCGTAGGTTGGGTAGATTTGCGTTCAAAAGATCTGGAAGAGCAGCTAGATCATTATGCCCAATTTCCAAAAATCAAGGGATTTAGACATCTTGTGGAGGCGGAAACCGATCCTGATTTTTTGATGAATGCCGAATTTCTACAAGGCATTTCTGCATTGAGCAAGCGAAATTTCACCTATGATTTATTAATTAAACCAATCCATTATCAAAGTACTTTAGCTTGTGTTAAGGCCAACCCATCCCAACGATTTATGTTGGATCATATGGCAAAACCTCCCATAAAAACGCAAGAATTTGACGACTGGGCGGTATTTATTGCGGCGCTGTCAACCTTCCCGAATGTTTATTGTAAAATATCAGGCTTAGGCACTGAAGCCGATTGGAAACAGTGGAAACTGGAACATTTTACCAGCTATATAGCCCATGCCATTCATAGCTTTGGTCCTGAACGAATAGTGTTTGGTTCCGATTGGCCGGTTTGTCTATTGGCGGGTACCTATGAAGAGAATCTGAGCATCGTGGAAAGCCATTTAATGGATTTTTCGGCGGAGGAGAAGAAGGGATTTTGGGGATTGAATGCTGTGGCATTCTATGGATTAAAATAAGAAATATGAACCTAGAATTAAAAGATAAAGTCATCATTGTGACTGGAGGAGCGAAAGGAATTGGGAAAGGCATTGTTTTAGCCCTGGCTCAAGAGGGCGCGATCCCAGTGATTGTAGGAAGAAAGGAAAGTGACAATGTGTTATTGTTGCAGGAACTAGAGGCATTTGGGGCAAAAGGATATGCTATTGCTGCGGAATTAACAAAACCTGAAGCCTGTAAATCGGCTGTGGAGGAAGTAATGCGTGTATTTGGTAGCATTGATGGACTAGTGAATAATGCAGGTTTGAATGATGGCATTAGTCTTGAACATGGTAACTATGAGGAATTTGTATCATCCCTCCATAATTCTTTAATACACTATTTCCTGATGGCGCATTTTGCATTGCCAGCATTAAAATTGAGTAAAGGAAATATCTTGAATATCAGTTCGAAAACCGGTGAAACAGGGCAAGGGGGTACATCGGGATATGCCGCATCCAATGGTGGACGCAATGCACTCACCCGTGAATGGGCGGTCGAGTTATTACCTTACGATATTCGTGTGAATGCGATTATTGTATCGGAATGTATGACACCTCAGTATGAGAAATGGATTCAAACTTTGCCTAATCCGCTTGAAACTTTGCAAAAAATAACGAATAAAATTCCTTTTCAAAATCGAATGACCACCATCGAAGAAATTGCCAATATGGCTGTGTTTTTATTGTCCTCTAAATCAAGTCATACAACTGGACAATTGATTTATGTAGATGGAGGATATGTACACTTAGATCGCGCACTGATTAATGATTAGTAAAGCGATAGCTTAAATATTTTCAGCTTACCTGAATAAAGGCCTTCTAATTTTTAGAAGGTTTTTTAGTTTATACCGCATTAAAAAGCCTGAATAGCTACGATAGAAGCTCATTTAGAGATTAACAGCGAATTATGCTAATCGACCGAACAGGCGACCCAGGTCGCTAATCCATATTTGTTTACAGAAAGCTTCCGAATTTTTTCCATGTTCTAAGGCATGTAATTAATTTAACCAAAGTTTCCAATGGATTTTGGACCTTGCTACGACGCATATCCTTCGGATATCCTTTGGATTTTTGCGGATGATCTCCGAAGCTGATCCGACTAATATCCGAAGCAGTGAAAAATTTATAGCCTATGTCTTATACTTCGATAATTGTGGGCGCTTAATACCTGATTTGTAGAATCAGTACCTGTTTTTAGGAGTTTTTCAGCATTTCTGGGAATGTTAGGTTTGGGAAACAATCTTTATTTTCAAGCGGTGGAAGCGTTATTGTGCTGATTGTCAATAGATTTTTTAAAAAATATTTGGAATTTAATCGATTAAGCATTAAAATTGTTCTTATAAACTTAAAAGATCTTAATCCTTATTAGCAAAGCAATTGACAGCAATAAAATTACTTATTGCAAGTTGCTTAATCGATTAAACAACTAATTTTCAATTTATAAATAATTGAAATAATAGATACATAACCAATAGAGTGGCTAAGCTTGGATAGGCTATTCCAAATAGATAAGCACTCTTTATATGAAAAATAAACTAAAAAATAAACCATGAAAATTAAATTATTAGTTGCGAGCCTATTGCTTTCCAGCTTTGTTTATGCACAAAAAGACCAAAAGTTTAATGGCGTTGATATGAGTTTGGGGACGCTATCCAAATTGTCGGATGCGAAGACTCGTTCCATCAGTCCTGAGAATTTTACTGGGGAAAAAGGAAAAGGCGGGATGGCAGATCCTTCCAGTCAAAAAGACAAAAGAAATGTTGCAAATGCCCATCATGCGGCACGAGAACTTGGTGTAGGATGGAAAGTTAATCCATTTATTACCATTCAACCCGGAGAAACATTCACTATGGCCGAGATCAATGAATCTGGTGTCATCCAACATATGTGGATGACACCAACAGGAAATTGGAACCATACGATTTTTAGGATTTATTGGGATGGGGAGGAAACACCTTCCGTTGAATCACCAGTAGGTCCATTTTTTGGTATGGCCTGGAATCGATTTTCCCCTTTGAATTCATTGGCAATGACCGTTAATCCGGGTAGTGCATTTAATTCGTATTGGAAAATGCCATTTCGAAAAAGTTGTAAGATTACAATGGAGAACATCAGTGCTGATCCTATGAATTTATACTATCAGATCGATTATACAGTAACAGAAGTAGACGCCAATGAAGCATATTTTCATGCACAATATCGTCGTTCCAATCCAACCAAAGGCGCATTACATACCATCATCGACGGTGTAAAAGGTAAAGGTCACTATGTGGGTACCTATTTGGGCGTTGGAGTCAATAACATTGGATGGTGGGGAGAAGGAGAGATCAAATTCTTTATGGATGGAGATCAGGATTATGCGACTATCGTAGGTACGGGATTAGAAGATTATTTCTGTGGATCCTACAATTTCGAAAATAAGGCAACACGACAATACCAGGAATATTCCACAGCCTATGCAGGTTTACATCAGGTCATTCGTCCTGATGGACTTTACGAATCCCAGCAGCGTTTTGGTATGTATAGATGGCATATCATGGATCCTGTTCGTTTTGAGAAAGATTTAAAAATTACCATTCAAGATTTAGGTTGGCGCTCCGAAGGAAGGTATCTACCCCAGCAGTCAGACATGATATCCGTTGCCTTTTGGTACCAAGCAGAACCGCATACTAAATTTCCAAATTTACCAGCGAAAAATTCGCTGGAAGTAAACTAACCCCTTATGAAGACTTTCGTAAAATTTTTAGGTGTCGCTAGCTTTTGTTGTGGCGTTTTGTGGAGCTGTCAACAACAAGCATCAAATAAACAATCCTCAAGCACAGATACATTGAAAAAAGAATTTTCATTAGGAACCTTTGGGTACGATCTCCAATTTTTAAATAAATACGATAGTTTAATTGTTTTAAAATCTGGAGATGGAATAGGCCAAATCATTGTATCCCCCAAGTATCAGGGTAAAGTTTTTACCTCTACAGCCTCAGGAGAAGAGGGCCGTAGTTTTGGATGGGTGAATTATAAGGCCTTTGATGCTCCGATTGATGCGCATATGAATGCGTATGGAGGGGAAGATCGGTTATGGTTGGGTCCAGAAGGAGGACCATTTTCGTTGTATTTTGCTCCTGGAAAAGAAATGGTCTTTGAGAATTGGAAAACTCCAGCAGCAATTGATACTGAAGCATGGGAATTAATTGCTGTAAATGAGACCAAAGTTAGTCTTCAAAAAAACACACAATTAGTCAATTATGCCGGCACGACCTTGGATATTAGCTTAGATCGGTCTGTTGAAATATTAACCAAAAACAACATTCAATCCAATTTAGGCATTCAGTTTTCCGAAGCGGTACAAGCTGTAGGATTTAGTACTATAAACGGAATCAGGAATGCTGGTCAATTGGCTTGGGATAAAATATCTGGAGCACCTTGTCTTTGGAACTTGAATATGTTTAATCCTTCGGATAGTACCATCATTATTGTGCCTTACAATGAGCAAGGGGAAGGCAAAATCATGACTTCCGATTATTTTGGAGAAATCCCTCAAGATCGAATAGCCAATAAAAATGGAGTTATTTATTTCAAGGCAGATGGAAAATCCAGAGGTAAAATAGGAATAACATCTCTCCGAGCGAAGAACCTAGCAGGGAGTTATGATTTAAATACCGGAGTATTAACGGTCACCAAATTTACGGTTGATTCGCACAAGATATACTTAAATCAAGAGTGGACCACGAAAAAGTATCCTTTTGTAGGAGATGCAGTCAATGCCTATAACGATGGACCATTGGCGGATGGAGGGCAGATGGGGCCATTTTATGAAATCGAAAGTGTTTCACCAGCGGCATTTTTACAGCCAAATGAACGCTTAGAACATCTGCATCAAGTTTATCATTTTGAAGGTGATAAAGCGGAGGTTGCACAGATCATGAAGAAATTATTTACGATTCAAGTAGCTGATATCCAAGCTGCTTTCTAAACCTAAAACCATGAATAATTATCCAAAAATAGGTATAAGACCCATTATTGATGGAAGACTCGGAGGTATTCGAGAATCCTTAGAAGAAACGACCATGAATATGGCCAAGGCAGTGGCAGCCTTATACAGTTCCACGTTAAAATATCCGGATGGAACAGCCGTAATTTGTGTCATAGCAGATACTTGTATTGGTGGGGTGAAAGAAGCTGCAGATTGCCAAGTCAAATTTGATCGTGAACAAGTGGGCCTAACCTTATCCGTCACACCTTGCTGGTGTTATGGTTCAGAAACTATGGATATGGATCCATTAAGACCTAAAGCAATATGGGGATTTAATGGGACAGAAAGACCTGGCGCTGTATATTTAGCTGCAACTGTAGCTGCACACAATCAGAAAGGGCTACCTGTATTTAGTATTTATGGACATGATGTCCAAGATTTAGGCGATCAGTATATTCCAGAAGATGTAAAAGGTAAATTGTTGTCTTTTGCCAAGGCTGGTCTGGCAGTGGCTTACCTGCGAGGAAAAAGCTATTTAGCGATAGGATCGGTCTCTATGGGTATCGTTGGATCTATAGTTAATGCCGAATTCTTCCAAGAATACTTGGGAATGCGGAATGAATATGTAGACGCTAGCGAGGTGTTAAGAAGGATACAATTGGGAATATTTGATCCTTCTGAATTTGAACGAGCCAAAACTTGGACTTCAAAATATTGTCAAGAAGGGGAAGACTTTAATCAATCACATAAGGTAAAGAATCGTGCGGAAAAAGATCAGGATTGGGAATTTGTCATCAAGATGACCTTAATCATACGGGATTTAATGTTTGGAAATCCTAAACTCGCCACGATGGGATTTGCGGAAGAGGCGCAGGGACATCATGCTTTTATCTCTGGATTTCAAGGTCAGCGGCAATGGACCGATTTTCTGCCCAATGGTGATTTTCCAGAAGCAATTCTCAATTCCTCTTTCGACTGGAATGGTATTCGACAACCCTATATGGTTGCGACGGAGAATGACTCGCTGAATGGAGTCTCTATGGCATTTAATCATTTATTGACTAATACAGCGCAAATTTTCGCAGATGTCAGAACCTATTGGAGTCCAGAAGCAGTAGCACGTGTGAGTGGATGGAAACCTAGCGGAATAGCAGAAAATGGCTTTATTCATTTAATCAATTCTGGCTCGGCAACCTTAGATGGTACCGGCAGGCAAATTGCGGATGGGAAACCTGTCATGAAACCCTATTGGGAAATTTCCAATAATGATATGGAAGCTTGTTTAGCGGCCACTGTTTGGTATCCTGCCAATCGGGATTATTTTAGAGGGGGAGGATATTCATCCAATTTTTTAACGCGTGGAGGAATGCCTGTCACCATGTGTCGATTAAATTTAATTAAAGGCTTGGGACCAACTTTGCAAATTGCAGAAGGCTGGACAATTGATTTGCCTACAGAAGTGCATCAAGTACTGAATGATCGGACAGATAAGACATGGCCTACGACATGGTTCGTTCCACAGTTAACCGGAGAAGGAGCGTTTACGGACGTATATCAGGTTATGGCCAATTGGGGTTCTAACCATGGTGCTATAAGTTATGGCCATATCGGTCATGACTTAATCAGTATGGCGGCCATGCTTCGTATTCCTGTTTGCATGCATAATGTTGCTGCCGATCGATTATTTAGACCTGCTACATGGTCTGCCTTTGGCATGGATGCCGAAGGATCTGATTATCGTGCTTGCGCAGCTTTTGGACCTTTATATCGATAAATAAACCTTATGGAAAACAAGAAAAAATCGTTATTCTCAGATGATCAAGGTAGAAATCTGCTGGTTCCCTTTTTATTTATCTGTAGTTTATTTTTACTATGGGGATTCGCTCATGGGTTCTTGGATGTGCTAGATAAGCATTTTCAAGATTTGTTACATGTTTCTAAAGCACAATCAGGCTTCGTTCAATTTTCCTTGTATATAGGTTATTTGGCCATGGCGATTCCAGCGGGATTGTTCATTAAAAAGTATGGCTATCAGAAGGGTATTATTTTTGGATTGGTATTATTTGCGATTGGTGCATTTCTATTTTATCCTGCCGCAAAATTAGCTGCATTTATCCCTTTTTTAACCGCCTTATTTGTAATAGCCTGTGGTTTAGCATTTTTAGAAACGGCAGCCAATCCGTATTCGATCGTGTTAGGAGATCAAGAAGGTGCGGCACGAAGAATCAATATTTCCCAATCTTTCAATGGTTTAGGTTGGATTCTCGGACCCTTAATAGGAGGTTTGATGATTTTTGGTACAGAGGCTGAAGGGGAGCATGATAAATTTGATTCCTTAGTGAAGCCTTATTTAGTCATAGGTTGTATTGTTGTGCTGGTGGCTATTGTCTTTCTTTTGATAAAACTACCAGAAATTAAAGAGAAGAAAGAGGGAGGGGAAGTAGAAGAGAACCCCCCAATGCGAAATCTACTGAAACATCCGGTATTTATTTTTGCAGTAATTGCTCAGTTTTTATATGTTGCAGCGCAAACAGGGACCAATTCTTTTTTTATCAACTATGTGATTGATGCTATTCATGATTTGAAAACACCTATTTCAGAAATCATGGATAAGTTGGGTTATTTTGGGGAATTTTTTATGCCTAAAAATAATGAACAAGCGGCTTCGCTCATTTTAGCAATCGGAGGAATGGGCGCATTTTGGATAGGACGATTATCAGGTTCCTATTTAATGAAGTTTGTCGCTCCAAAAAAACTATTGGCACTTTACGCCTTCATCAATATCATCTTAAATATCGTCGTGTTTCTTAATATAGGATGGATTTCAGTCATCGCTTTATTTAGTACATATTTCTTTATGTCTATTATGTTTCCGACCATATTTGCTTTAGGGGTTTCAAACCTAGGCACTTTAACGAAGAAAGGATCTTCCTTTTTGGTTATGGCGGTTGCGGGAGGTGCGTTTTGTCCACCGCTAATGGGATTAATTGCTGATCATAGTAATATGGCCACTGGATTTATCATTCCAGTTTTATGCTATGTAGTTATTGCCATTTTTGCCCAGTGGGGTGTTGGCAAAGTAGAAGGAAAATTAGATATGTCAAACCCTGTTCATTAAAAGAGCATATGAAAGAAGCTTATGTGATTGGAGTAGATTTTGGAACCGATTCTGTACGTGCGATATTGGTCGACGCCTACAATGGAAAAGAAATAGGAGCCAAAGTCTCTTATTTCGAACAATGGAAAACAGGAAAATATTGCGATCCACAAAACCAGCAATTTAGGCAACATCCGCAAGATTATATCCAAAGTTTAAAGGAAAGTATAATGGGCTGTCTAGCAGGACAACCTGAGCCTGTAAAAGCATCGGTTATGGCGATTGCCATAGATGCGACAGGGTCAACGCCTGTGGCGGTAAATCGTGCAGGATTACCGCTAGCGTTAGATCCTGCATTTTCTGATAACCCGAACGCCATGTTTTTTTTATGGAAGGACCATACGTCCATACAAGAGGCTATGGAAATAAATGAAAAAGCAAAAAAGTTTGAACCTAATTATTTAAGCCATGTAGGTGGTAGTTATTCTTCAGAATGGTTTTGGTCCAAATTATTATATGTTGCTAGGCATGATCCACAAGTCATCCAAGCGACTTATGCTTGGGTAGAGCAAAGTGATTGGTTGCCCTATTGGTTAACTGGAGGTGAAGATGCCGATTTAATAAAAAGAAATGTATGTGCAGCAGGCCATAAGGGCTTGTGGGCAAAGGCATTTGGGGGTTATCCAGCGCGCGCTTTTTTTGAAGAATTGGATGAAGGTATCTTAGCTATTTATGATCGCATGAACCATGCGGTTTTTGAAGCCAATGAACTGGCGGGTACCTTGTCTGAACATTGGGCGGAGCAGTTTGGATTATCGAGCAAGGTATTAATCGCAGTAGGAGCAATAGATGCGCATGTTGGAGCGATTGGTGCTGAAATAGAACCTGGGCAGCTGTGTAAAGTCATGGGAACCTCTACTTGTGATATGATAGTTATTTCTGAGGAAGAACTACAAGGTAAGCTAGTAGAAGGGATTTGTGGCCAAGTGGTCGGCTCGATCGTGCCAGGCTTAGTTGGACTGGAAGCAGGACAATCGGCATTCGGTGATGTTTATCAATGGTTTAAACAGGTGTTGCTATGGCCACTACAGCATATGGGACCAGAGGTGGGGTTAAGCCCCGAACAGCTCAATCAGATTTCTGATACCATCTTAATGGAATTGTCAACACAAGCAAGCAAATTGGAAATAAAGAAAACAGATCCCATATCCCTAGACTGGTTGAATGGAAGAAGAACCCCATTTGTCAATCCATATGCGAAAGGGGCTATAGTTGATATTTCTTTGGGGAGTAATGCTGTAGATATTTTCAAGTCATTGGTCGAGGCAACTTGTTTTGGTTCCAGAGCGATCGTAGCAGATCTAGAAAGGCAAGGAATTCCTATATCGAGTGTAACAGCTCTAGGAGGCATTGCTAAGAAATCAAGTTATGTCATGCAAACATTAGCTGATGTTTTGCAAAGACCAATTCGTGTGCACCAATCCAACGAAACTTGTGCCTTAGGTGCTTGTATGTTGGCTGCTACCGCTGCGGGTATTCACACAAACCTGGCAGAGGCGATGAAACATATGGGTTTAGGTTTTGAAAAAACCTATACGCCGAATCAAGGATTAGCGGAATTATATCAATTTCGTTTTAATCGATATCAGCAATTAGGGGAACAATTGTACCATTAACGAAAAAAAAGCCCAAGAAGTCCATATCATGCTTAGATTTATTTTAACCGGAATAACGTTATTGTGCGCCCATGCATTGTTGGGTAAAGGGCTTCAAATAGAACTACCTAAGACCTTAAAGCAATATATTGCCAAAATTAGTGTAGATCCCATCAAGGAGGTAACTCCTTCTTGTGAGCTTACCCTAATTTCAAAAAATGTATACCGTTTAAAGGTCAGTTGGGAATTGAAAACGGCACTAGCTTTAACATCTTGGGATATTGTGATTGAGCCTAACTTTCAACCTCAATTTCATTGGGCACCACACCTTACTCCAACAGCTAATCACATTATTAATCAGCATGTTTTTCGTTCAGCAGCGATGATAGTGACCGATAGTAAGCATTTTTTATCCATCATACCCGATGTAGATTTATTAGCCGAAATACCCAAGGTGGATTGGTTTATGGACATGAATGCAAAAGAAAATAAGTTAGTACTGGGCTTTGCAGATGCAAAAATTACCGATCATGTGCTTTATGAAAAAATGCCTACGACTTATTTTAAACCAGGGAAATATGAGTATGCGGCTTATCTAGTAATAGATAATGCTAAAGCGGTTCTTAACAACCCATTTGGGCGAGTAAATAAAGTGATGTGGGATTTTTGGGGATCGAAATTATGGCTGAAACAGGAGCCTTTAGGAAGCGTTTCCATGGAAGAATATGTGAAACATACCTATGATTGGGCCTTTAAGCATTGGAAAGAACAGGTATGGCAGGAATTTGAATTGGCTGGAAAAACTGTGGGCGCACCGACTTTTATTGTTAATGTTACGCAAAGCCCCAATTACCCAGGAGAAGTGAATGAGCACGAGTTTAGATCCATTTGGAACCAAGCCTGGTTCAATTCATTGCGTTCTGCTTCTGGTTTGATGCGTTATGCCCAACGTTGGAATCTGGAAGAATTGAAATTGTATGCATTAAAAACAAAAGAATTAGCTTTATCTTTTCCGCAGCGTAATGGTTTTTTTTCGGGCCTAATTGCTACGGAGATGAATGAAGTACCGGTAGGGAATAACAAATTTTGGCGGTCTATGGGTTGGAATACGTATTATTTTGGAAACTCAAACAGAAATCCATTTACGGGAGATCCTAAACAAGCCCCTTATCATGTATTGGACATGAGTTATACCGCCAGTTTGATGCTTTCATGGTTTAAAGAATTGGAAAAAGATGAACGATTACTGCATTATGCACGGCAATATGGAGATGCTTTAATTCAAATTCAACGAGCTGATGGTTTTTTTCCTGCCTGGTTGGATTTGGTCACTCAGAAGGATATGCAAGTGCTGAGTCGTAGTCCAGAATCTGCCATGTCTTGTACTTTTTTATTGCAATTGTATGAATTAACGGGAGAGGATAAATATAAATCAGCAGCGCTTAAGGCTATAGATGCCGTGGTAGCTACCAATAAGAACTTGGGTCAATGGGAAGACTTTGAAACGTATTGGTCTTGTAGTCGCTACGGTTCTGAAGAATTGGTGGGAAAAAAAGTGGAGCGAAATAATATGTTTAAACAAAATACCTTAAGTATCTATTATTTAGCTCAGGCACTTTATCAGGCGTATTCAACTACTGGAAATAAGCGCTATCTTCCCTTAGGACAACAGGTATTAGACGAATTACTGCTATGGCAGGCAGTATGGCAACCGCCCTATATCCATATACAAGCATTTGGAGGATTTGGGGTGATGAATGCCGATGCGGAATGGAACGATTCGAGACAAAGTCTATTTGCTGAATTGATTATGAATTATGGCAAAACATTGAACCGTACGGATTATATACAACGAGGGATTGCAGCATTGAAAGCTTCATTTGTATTAATGTACTGTCCAGAAAATCATAAAACCAAAGAGCAGTGGCAAAAACGATGGCCTTTTTTAGGTGCACAAGATTATGGTTTCATGATGGAAAACTATGGACATGATGGGAAAACCAATCGCGAGGGTTTAGGAATCGGAGAATTTACGATATACGATTGGGGAAATGGTGCAGCAGCAGAGGCGTATAACCGTATACTGGACCATTGGGGTCCTGCGATATTCCAAACAAAGTAAAATTTGAATATTTAAAATTTAGCATTATGCAAAAGAAGGTTTCACTAAAAGATATAGCTCAGCGAGTGGGAGTTTCCACCGCATTAGTATCTTATGTTTTAAGTGGAAATGAAGAAAAAGGAAGGGTGGGAAAAGATACTGCCCAAAAAATTAGGGAAGCTGCGGCAGCATTAAATTACCAACCTAACCATATCGCTAAAAGTTTAAAGACTGGTAAAACGAATACCATTGGGTTGATTGTGGCTGATATTTCAAATCCATTTTTCGCAACGATAGCCCGAGGTATTGAAGACGAGTCTAGTAAATTTGGATTGACAACAATCATGGGAAGTTCGGATGAAAGTCCGGAGAAACTTAAAAAGTTAGTGGATGTCTTTATGAAACGACAAGTAGACGGTTTTATCATTTCTCCAGCAGATCATTCGGAAGAAACGATTCAGTATATCCGCCAAGTGGGAATGCCTTTGTGCCTCATCGACCGTTGTTTTAAAACTATTGAAACCAATTATGTAATCACGGATAATTACTATTCCATGTTTGATGCGGTTATTCATTTGAAAGAAGAAGGAAAAACGAACATGGCTTTGATCACCTATAAGAGTAATTTGCAACATATGCAGGATCGAAAATTAGGTTTTCTTAAAGCAAGTCAGGGTCAGGATGTTAAGGTGTTTGAGATCGATTACTTTAATCAAACTGAAGAATTGAAAGAAGTGATTGAAGAAGTTTTGAATGATAAGAAATGGGATACCTTGGTGTTTAGTACGAATACGCTATCCATAGCTGGATTGAAATTGTTAACGCAACGAGGCTTACAGATTCCGAAAGATATGCATGTTTTGTGCTTTGATGCAAGCGAAGTTTATGATTTCTTTGAACACCCTATTTTACATGTTAAACAGCCTATCGAAAAGTTGGCAGAAGAAAGTGTTCGTATTTTAGTTAATCAAATCAATAATGTAGACCAGGTAGAACAAGTGGTGTTGAATTCTAAATTAATTGCGGTAAGATGATGAAGTCGTGGTTTCAGCAATTAAATCCTTGTTTAACCAATATTACCATCGAAATTCGCCAGGTTCGTTCACATGTTCTTTGTTCCCTAAATTTATTTAATATATTTGTTCAAACTAAATTATGAGTTTTTGGATCTGAGCAGGTTTTTCAACCAGAAAGCTGCAATAGCAAAAGCATTATGGAAGCAATAAAAAATAGGGAAGTGAAACATCCAATAGAATTTACTGTGCCTGCATCTGGCACAGGGTCATTTTATATTCAAGAGGATTTCCGTGAGGAGTTTTATAGTCATTATCATCGGCATAAGGAAGTTCAGATTTCTTATATCATTAAAGGGAAAGGTTCTGTAGTTATTGGTAATTTGATACAGCCTTTCTTTGAGGATGAAATATATATTTTAAAAGCGAATGATCCCCATATTTTTATCAATGAAGGTGTAGCCGGGGAATCCATACATGCGATTCATATTTTTGTGGCATTGGATAAATTACGTTCATTTTTCGAATTGCAGGAATTAAATCCAACACGTGATTTCTTTAAACAGTTAAATTCTTCGAAAAAGTTAGACCAACAATTTGGTGAGGCTATAAAGGGTAAGTTTTTGAATTTACAACAGACGGAAGGATTAGGAAAGCTGATGAAAGTCATTGAAATATTTGAATATTTACTCCAACATGAAAGTAATTTGATATCCTTATATTCCGGCCTGCACGAGACGTTCTTCAACGATAAGGTTGGTGTGCGGATCAATGAAGTGCTTCGGTATACCTTGGATAATTTTAATAAAGAAATAGGCATTGACGAAGTAGCTCAATTAATTCACATGACACCGTCTGCTTTTTGTAAATACTTTAAAAAACATACCATGAAAACGTATGTTACCTTTTTAAATGAAATCCGTATAGAAAAAGCGTGTCAATTATTGATCAATCGATCTACCGAGAATATTTCAGAAGTAGCCTATTTATGTGGTTTTAATACCGTAGTACATTTTAATCGTGTGTTTAAACATATACTTCACAGTTCACCGAGTGAGTTTATCCATAAACATAGCGCAGTGCGAAATTAAGTAGATCGGGTGGGGATAGAATTTAGCCAAGTGTTTTACTGGTCAATTAAGAGTCATTTATAGTTAATAGCGTAAATTATTTGCATATTGGTTCAATTTTTGTTATATTGCATGTAATCATAAAAGAAAGGTTAATATATATGATAAAATTAGATAATATGAAAAAACAAAAATTAATTCGAAACCCTTACATTTATTATGTAACTAATTGGGGATTTGTAAATTCAAATCCAGAAAACAACAACAACCCTAGAAGTGTTAACAAAAAAAGTTAACCTTCTAATTAACACAAGTCAAACAATTAAAAATGATGTGCTTTTTCTAATCGAAAAGCATTTTGTGTTTTTAGCCCTCGCTACTTCGGCCTGTAATCCTTAAAAATTGAATTCCACTATTCGTTTAGGATTATCTAATTTCTGGCTTTTTCTTTCTTTATTTACTGTTGCGTGAATGATATTCGTTTGTGTTTTAAAGTCCTGATATAATAATTGATTAACCACTTCTAATTTTTGGATTTGTTTTACAGCTGAAATTTTAAAATAACACCAAGCGACATCATTATCAATTTCATAGCCCACATATTGAAGCTTTTGAACTTGTCCATTGATTCGGACCTTCACTTGTTGCTTATAGTATGATGAGATAATGGAATCAACCTCTGCTTTATGGATAGGCTTGATCACATTGATTTTTTTCTTGAAGTGATTTTGCAATGCAATTTCCAAATCATCAAAAAAAATGCTGGTGGAAAATTCCAATTGCTGCTTTCCTTGATTGAAATCTATTTGGGTGATGCTCACATAAAAAGGATGTGCCATGAGCTGTAGGAATGATAAAATCAAGGTAATGGAAAAAATATATTTTAGATAGGTTCTGCGCATTAGGACTAACTGTGTTATTATTAAAAGCTAAATTAATTCTTTTTTAGTGAAGCTTGGTTGGTATAGGACGATTATTTTTTTTTGGTCATTTTTATTGTGGAGGTATCTTTTATTTAATTTAACGAAGCTCCTAAGTAAATGCATGATGGAGGATCCATTTCATTTTAATTTTTAATGGAAATATATCGCTTTTATATACAGGCTTGTTTTTTTAGGTGTTGCACTTTTTGAATTTTCAATGATATCCTGTGAAAATTACCTAGTTAATGAATTTATTCTATGCCAAATAACCTTTTTGAAGGACTATTATAAAGATTTGTTAGGTAATAAAATCCGAATGGTTAACTAAGGCTAAGGTAAGATCTAAAATAAGGGGGTTTTTCTATGAAAATATGTCAAGAAGCTCTTTCTTAGTTTCATTTCAGGTGCTTTATAAGAATATGATTGTGTTTGATGTGGCTTTATAGGGGGTATGATGCTTAAAAATGGAATTATAATTTGAAAATTTCCAATATCACACGCAATAGAAATAGGCTGGAGGATTCTTTGAAGTAATTATATTTCTAATTTTAGCTTCTAGGAAGTTCCTCCTTAGGAAATTTATGCTAAATTTGTTTAAAGCATTACATTTCCTAAAAAATGAGCGACTTTTCTATTTATTTTCAATTAGGCTGGCAACATATTTTAGATTTCAATGGATATGATCATATCTTATTTGTCTTAGTCTTATGTTGCAGTTATACCCTCAAAGAGTGGAAGAAGATTTTAATCTTAGTCACCGCTTTTACTGTTGGTCATTCCATAACCTTAGCATTAGCTGCATTTAAATTCGTTCAAGTTAATAGTTCTTGGATAGAGTTTTTAATTCCAGTAAGTATATTGGCTACTGCATTATACAATCTACCAAAGCGTAGAAAACAACGAAGCGTCACTTATTTATATGTGATTACTTTGCTTTTTGGGTTAATTCATGGTCTTGGATTTTCAAATTATTTACAATCTTTATTAGGAAAAGAAACCAATATCGTAGGTCCTTTGTTATCCTTTAATATCGGACTGGAGTTCGGTCAACTTTTAATTGTATTTTTTGCTATCTTACTTTCAGAATTGATGCTTAAAATATTTCGAGTTACGCAACGGGATTGGAGCTTCTTTTTATCATCAGCCGTTATTGGAATATCATTTATTATGGCACTTGAACGTATACCTCTATGAAAATAAAAAACCTACTTTGCAATTCTGTAGCCTTAGCCATAATGACTAGCGGTAGTTTTAATTTGGTTTATGCACAAAATAATCCTGGATCTAATCACGGTAATAAGTTTGAGCAATTGGGCTCATTAATTAGTGATCCAAATATTTTCAGAACTGCTTCTGGTGCACCAGGATCTATGTATTGGCAACAAAAAGCGGATTATGTAATCCATGCGGAAATTGATGAAGTTAACCAAATCCTTAAGGGTTCTGAAACAATAACCTATACCAACAATTCACCGGATGAATTAAGGTACCTCTGGTTGCAATTGGATGAAAATGAACATGCCGATAACGCTGAGAATAAGATTTTTGACGAAAGCACCTTAAATGCCCGCATGTCTGTTGATCAATTGAAAAGCTTTGTTCCAGAGAAGAAGGGTTTTGGTGTCAATATCTTGAAGGTAACCGATGCCAGCAATAAAGCGCTAACGTACAGCATCAATTACACGATGATGCGTATTGAATTACCATTGGGCCTTAAACCGGGTGGAAAATTTGTGTTTAATATTGATTGGAATTACAAAATATCCGATCGAATGGTGGAAGGTGGTCGTGGAGGATTGGAATATTTTCAAAAAGATGATAATTACCTATATACGATCGCACAATGGTTTCCACGGATGGCTGTTTACTCAGATTTTCAAGGTTGGCAAAATAAACAATTTACTGGTAGAGGTGAGTTTGCTTTAGCATTTGGTGATTATAAAGTGAATATTACCGTTCCAAGTGATCATATTGTTGGCGCAACAGGAGAATGCCAGAATTATGCGCAGGTCTTGAATGCTACACAAATGAATCGTTGGAAGCAAGCGCAGCAAACGAAAGAGCCTATAGAAATAGTGACCTTAGACGAAGCTAAACAAGCTATGCAAAATAAGTCTAAGACAAAAAAGACTTGGGTTTATGAAGCAAAGAATGTGCGTGATTTTGCATTTGTGTCTTCTAGAAGGTTGGTATGGGATGCTATGAAGGTAAATGAGGGGGTAGAAGGAAATAAACCGATGGCCATGTCTTATTATGGGCCAGAAGCTTATCCGCTATACCGAAAGTATTCTACGAAGGCAACTGCGCATACCTTGAAGGTTTATTCTAAATACACGATTCCATATCCGTATCCTGTGGCTATTTCAGTAGAGGCCGCAAATGGTATGGAATATCCAATGATTTGTTTCAATTATGGACGTGCAGATGAGGATGGTACGTATTCAGAAGCGATTAAATATGGGATGATCGGCGTAATTATCCATGAAGTTGGGCATAATTTTTTTCCCATGATTGTGAACTCTGATGAGCGTCAGTGGACTTGGATGGATGAAGGATTAAACACTTTTTTACAATATTTAGCAGAACAAGAGTGGGATAAGGATTTTCCTTCGCGTCGTGGGCCAGCGCATAAAATTGCTGATTATATGAAATTGCCAAAGGATCAATTGGAACCTATAATGACCAATTCGGAAAATATAGTGCAATTTGGTCCGAATGCCTATGCAAAACCTGCAACAGCATTAAATATATTAAGAGAAACCATTATGGGTAGAGAGCTGTTTGATTATGCTTTCAAAGAATACGCAAGACGTTGGGAATTTAAACACCCTACGCCAGCGGATTTCTTCCGTACGATGGAGGATGCATCTGCTGTGGATTTAGATTGGTTTTGGAGAGGTTGGTTCTTTGGAACAGATGCTGTTGAAATTGCCTTGGAAAATGTGACGCAATACAGCATGACCGGCGCCAATCCACTGAAGACAGCCAAGGAAGGGAAAGAGGCATTTGATAAAGATTTAAATACCATTAGTAGACAACGGAATATCACAGAGAACTTGGAGTTTTTAGTGGAGAAAGATACTTCTTTATTGGATTTTTACAATAAATGGGATCGTTTTGCAGTGAAACCTAGTGATGAGGCTGGATACCAGAATTTCTACAAAAGCCTGGATCAAAAGGCTAAGGATATATTCGATGGAAAAATCAGCTTTTATGAGTTGAACTTTAAGAATAATGGCGGACTGGTGATGCCATTAATTATAGAGTGGACGTTTGCAGATGGTTCTAAGGAACTTGATCGAATTCCTGCTTATATCTGGCGTAAAAATGAGCTTGAGGTTAGTAAAGTGTTTGCTAAGAGTAAAGAAGTAACAGCCATCAAATTGGATCCTTATCGTGAAACTGCCGATATAGATGAATCTAATAATGCCTGGCCTAGACAAGCTAATCCTTCCAGATTCGAGATATTTCAAAATCAAGGAAGTGTAGTAAGAGGACAGTCTTCTGCAACTAATCCTATGAAGGAAGCTAAAAAGAAATAAAATAACTCGATATAAGCTGATGGTTTGTGTGTATAACTAATTAACCATCAGCTATTGTTGGGTGTTAAATTCAACTTTCAATAGGGAGAAAATCTTCAAATCTCTATATTTATTTTCAGATACCCATTCCCCATTTCTACGTATACCTTCGAATGTAAATCCTAATTTATTAGGAATAGCTATACTTTTCTCATTACCCACTGCACAACAAATTTGGATTCTTTCCATCTTTAAGTCTTCAAATAGTTCTTTTATAAGGGAATAGTTTGCTTTCGTTGTGATTCCTTTGCTTTGATATTCCTGGGATATCCAATATCCTAATTCCGTATGTTTGTTAAAATAATCCGTATCTTTTGTACCAATGAGTCCAATTAGTTTATCTACTTCACATATTTTGTATAGAAAATCTTTTCCTGCATTTCTTTGAAGTATCGCATGAGCGATAAACGATTTTGTATCCTGAACATGTTTGCTGAATTGTATGAAGGGAAGCCAATCAGACAGGTAAGAACGTTCCCGTTGAATGATGTTAAATATCGTGATTGCATCACTCTGAACAACAGCTTTGAGTCTATAGGGTCCTTCGATGGGAATTATTCTTTTCATTCAGTCTAACTAATTGATATTCAATGAAGCATCAAGCTACTAAAAATAATTAAATGGGCTGCATTAAAATTCAATTAAATGAAATTTCCAATGCAGCGAATCTATGACAGTTAATTGATTTGTCTCGACAGGAAGGTTTAGGGTCATTTTTAAGGTCAGCAGTGCCATCATACTGCCTACTATTCCTGCTAATGGTCCTAATACACCCAAGCGATCGCAATTTTGATTATCGGCATCATCTGGAGGAGCAGGAAACAGATCTCTCAGCTGTTTACTGCTTTGATAATTAAATACAGCCACTTGCCCTTCAAAAGACAAAATGCTCCCATATACGATGGGTTTTTGAAGTAATATGCAGGTGTCGTTGATGAGGTAACGGGTCTCAAAATTATCCGAGCAATCTAAAATAATATCGTAATCTTTCAATAGTTCAAAAGCATTCCCTTGATCTAATCGCTTGTGTATAGCGATGAAGGTAATATCAGGATTAATAGTTTGGACGAATTGCGTGGCACTATGCACTTTTGGGTGACCAATATAGTTTTCCGTATGAATAACCTGCCTTTGCAGGTTATGAATTTCCACCTCATCGGCATCTATTACCGCTAATGTGCCTATTCCCGCTGTCGCCAAATATTGGATCGCTGGCGATCCCAATCCACCAGCACCAACTATCACTACCTTAGCCTCCATAATCTTACGTTGGCCCGCTATTCCAACTTCCTCCATGAATATCTGTCGGCTATATCTCGAGAAACTATCTTTAGATTTCATTAACAATCATTATATGGAATTATTAAACGCCACATCCCAATCTTTCATAACAGGGTCATAGCCGGCATGTTGGATGATTTGTTTAAACTCAGCCAAGCTACGTTCATCAGAGATCTCAAATTGTTCTAAGGACTGAGGATCCACAGCATATCCACCAGGATTAGTCTTAGAGGCGGCACTCATACTCGTAACGGCTATCGGAATTATGTGATTTCGGAAGTGTTCACTTTCTCGCGTAGAAATAGAAATTTCTAAGTCAGGATTCCAAATGCGGTAAGCACAAAGGAGTTGCATTAAATCCCTGTCTTCCATAATGAAATTAGGTTCTACAGATCCTTGAGCAGGTCTTAATCTAGGAAAGGATACCGAATATTTTGTTTTCCAATAAGCTTTCTGCAAGTAATCGATATGCAATGCATTAAAAAAACTATCCACACGCCAATCTTCCAATCCCAACAGTACGCCTAATCCAATCTTATGAATATTAGCCTGTCCGATGCGGTCAGGCGTGTCTAGTCGGTATTCAAAATTTGATTTCTTACCTTTCGGATGATAGGTTTTATAAACCTCTTGGTGGTAGGTTTCCTGATACACCAATACCGCATGAACACCTGCTTCGTACAATAGTTGATACTCTGCAGTAGATAGAGGTTGCACCTCGATCGATATATTGGCAAAATAGGGTTTCAATACTTTTATGGCCTGCAAAAAATAGGCTGTATCTACGGTCTTGTTGGCTTCCCCAGAAACCAATAATACATGATTGATTCCGCTGCTTTTAAGGGCAATGGCTTCTAATACAAGTTCAGCATTGGTCAATGTTTTTCTTTTAATCGAGTTATCCATGCTGAACCCACAGTAGGTACATATGTTTTGGCATTCATTGCTCAAGTACAGGGGGGCATAGAGTTGAATGGTTTTACCAAAACGCTGTTGAGTAATTTGTTGAGCAAGCTGAGCCATGCTTTCCAATTCCTGACTTGCAGCTGGAGACAAGAGCGTTAGAAAATCTGACAATTGTCTTTGAGGATTCAGCAAGACAGAACGAACTTGTTCTATACCTGTTGCATAGATTTGCGCTTGAACATCTTCCCAGCTGTAGCGTTGCATCTCCTCTTTAAAAGTTGTTAACATAATTAATCCATTAAAAATGAAGTGAGGGGAGAAGAGGCTTGTGCCAAATTAGTTTTTGAAGCTAATCCAGCTAAATAAGCGGCTCTACCTGCATTTACAGACCATTTGAACGCTGAAGCCATACTTATAGGATCCATCGCAGTGGCTATCGCGGTATTTACAAGAACCGCATCAGCTCCCAATTCCATAGCTTTACAGGCATCCGAAGGAGCGCCGATACCTGCATCAATAATAACTGGGACTTTGCGCTGTTGGATAATAATTTCTAAGAAATCAATTGTTTTTAACCCTTTATTACTTCCAATTGGAGAACCTAGAGGCATAACCGCAGCCGTTCCGACATCCTCCAAGCGCTTACATAATACCGGGTCAGCATGAATATAAGGAAGAACCACAAAACCCTGTTTAGCCAATTCCTCCGTCGCTTTTAATGTTTCTATAGGGTCGGGGAGTAAGAACCTTGGGTCAGGATGTATTTCCAATTTAATCAGATCTGTTTCCAAGGCCTCCCTTGCCAATTGGGCAGCTAAGATTGCCTCTGCTGCCGTACGCGCACCAGATGTATTCGGTAATAGCTGAACATGAGGAAATGTTATTGCATTTAGTAATTCATCCTGATTATCCCCATAATCAATTCGTTTCAATGCTAAAGTGATGAGTTCAGCGCCTGAGGAAATTAGCGAATTTCGCATTAAATCCATATTTCCGTATTTCCCAGTACCTACAAATAGCCTGGAGTTGAATGTATATTTGCCAATGTGTAAACTATCCATATTGTACATTGAATTCTTGAATGTCTGTATATTTTAATTGATGTATGAAATTAGAGGCCGCTATACCGTAAACCCCGATATTAAATAACTCTTCAATATCTTCCTGCTGAATACCACCAATAGCATATATGGGCGGGCAATTCGCTTCTTGCGTTAGTTTAGCTAAGATGGATAAATATCCTGAAAGGCCTAAAATTGGACTTAAGTTTTTCTTATTCTCGGTATAGCGATAGGGGCCTAATCCTATGTAATCACATTCGTTTTGAATGTGAAGTTGAATATCCTGGAGCGTATTAGCTGTAGCACCAATTATTTTATCTTTTCCCAATAGTATTCTTGCATGAGCAATTGCATCATCCTGAAGTCCAAGGTGTACTCCATCAGCATTTAAAAGATCAGCTATATGGATGTGATCATTAATAATCAATTTAGCTTGGTATTCCTTACATAACTCTTTAATTAACCAACCCAAATGTTCGATATTAACCAAATTACCTTCCTTCCACCTCAATTGTATCCAGTTGACACCCTTATCCAGCGCCATACGAATATTATTATATTGATCATCCAACGTTAATCCCTGGGATATATATTGAATTTTACTGTATGGTTTCATCTATCCTTTGATTTTTTATAGCGTCGACCCTGGTTTTGCAGTTCAAAAAAGCAGTTATTGGCTGATCCGCTAACCATATTGTACCCAATAAGGCAATCGCATCAATATTATGATTCAGGGTATTATCGATATTTTCCAATGCAATTCCACCTAAGCCAACCAATTGAACCTGATCATTTGATCGCATAGTTAATTGATCAAATAAAGCTTCATTTCTTTTTTTCTCCGGTTTAGAAATACTTTGGTATAAAGGACTGATAAAAGCATAAGACCAGCATGTATCTAGCCTATTAAAATCATCCATATGGTGGACAGAGGTCGAAAGGGTAAACTGCGCTAAACTATTCAAATGATGGTTTGCCCTTCGATCTGCTTCGTTATAATGCAATCTGTCGATTGTTAATCGATTAGCCAAATGATGATGACTATGCAGCACCAATTGCCCCCTATATTTCATGTCAATTTGATTTACATAATCGATGATTTCCTGATCAGGCATGCCGTATTTTCGAATATGAAATACATCCAAACCATGCTCGAAAAGTTCATTTACAAAAGACGTTTCCTCATTTATGTGCTGAGGAGGTGAAATCACGACGATCATAAGTAAATTTCCTTTCCACGTTCAATAAATTCCAATGATTTTTCAAACATTCCTGTTTCTGTAGCTTCCCTAATTTCTTGAGTAATTTTCATTGAACAGAACTTAGGTCCGCACATAGAACAAAAGTGCGCTACCTTAGCAGCATCTGCAGGTAATGTTTCATCATGAAACTCCCTAGCCGTATCAGGATCTAAAGAAAGGTTAAATTGGTCTTCCCATCGAAACTCAAAACGTGCCTTACTTAAGGCATTATCTCGATACTGTGCTCCAGGGTGTCCCTTAGCCAAGTCAGCAGCATGCGCTGCCAATTTATAGGTTATTACGCCATCTTTCACATCCTTTTTATTCGGCAGACCCAAATGTTCCTTAGGCGTCACATAGCAAAGCATGGCACATCCGTACCAACCGATCATTGCAGCACCAATAGCAGATGTGATATGGTCATATCCAGGAGCAATATCGGTTGTTAATGGCCCTAAGGTATAAAATGGGGCTTCATCACATTCCTCCAATTGCTTTTCCATATTTTCCTTTATAAGGTGCATTGGAACATGTCCGGGACCTTCAATCATGACTTGCACATCGTGTTTCCAGGCGATTTTAGTCAGCTCCCCTAAAGTTTCCAATTCTGCAAACTGCGCAGCATCATTCGCATCGGCAATTGCACCAGGTCGTAAACCATCACCAAGTGAAAAGGAAACATCATATTGCTTCATGATTTCACAGATTTCTTCAAAATGTGTATATAGAAAGTTTTCCTTATGATGGAACAAGCACCATTTTGCCATGATCGATCCTCCTCGAGAAACAATACCTGTCACGCGCTGTGCTGTCAAATGGATATACCTCAACAATACCCCAGCATGAATAGTAAAATACGAAACCCCTTGTTCTGCTTGTTCAATTAAGGTATCACGAAAAATTTCCCAAGTTAAATTTTCTGCAATCCCCTTTACTTTTTCTAACGCTTGATATATCGGAACTGTCCCTATAGGTACAGGGGAATTTCTAATAATCCATTCCCTGGTTTCATGTATATTTTTACCAGTAGATAAATCCATGATGGTATCTGCACCCCAACGACAAGCCCATACGGCTTTTTCCACTTCTTCATCAATACTGGAGCTCACGGCACTGTTGCCTATGTTTGCATTGATTTTTACCAAAAAGTTTCGCCCAATAATCATCGGCTCACATTCCGGATGATTGATATTACTTGGAATGATTGCTCGACCAGCGGCAATTTCGTCCCGTACAAACTCAGGACTGATGTATTTCTTTGCAGTTCTAGAAGTAAAACTCTCACCTGGATGTTGATGATCCATCCCCTTCGTAGATTCAGCCAGTTGTTCTATTCGTTGATTTTCACGAATAGCTACATATTCCATTTCTGCGGTGATTATTCCTTTTCTAGCATAATGCAGTTGAGACACATTCATGCCTGGTTTAGCTCTTTTAGGTTGATGTGTATAGGCAAATCGAAGATCATCTAAACTAGCATCTGCCAAACGTTCTAATCCATAACTCGATGAAATCCCAGGGAGCGAATCCACATCTTTCCGTTGGAGTATCCATTCCTCTCGAATCCGATCTAAGCCTTTACGAACATCAATTTGGGCTTGTTCATCCGTATAAGGTCCTGAACTATCGTATACCGTAACAGGAGGGTTGTGCTCTATATTTCCATTACTCAGTTTGGTAGCACTTAAGCTTATTTCTCGCATAGCTACCTGAATAGGGTATAGTTTGCCAGGTATGAAAATCTTTTTAGAATTGGGGAATGGCTGGGTAGTAATGTGTTGTTCAATCATGGTCAATATATTATAAGTAGAAGGTTTAGCCTCCTTGTGTAGCATTAATAATTAATATGGAATCATTTTCTTGGACAGGAGTGGTATCCCATAGGTTTTTGGGAATAACTCGATAATTTAAAGCAACAGCGATGCCTTTTTTAGAAACATCCGTTTCTAATTGAACAATATCCGCTAAGTGTTGCGGAGGAGCAATAAATTCTTTTGTTTTTTGATTGATGGTTAGTTTCATTCCTTATGTTTATGTAAATAAAACTTTAGGAATGACCACAATAGTGCAGATACGCACCCATGAAGACATTTTACTTTTCCCTACGCCAGTATGATCTGGATCAGGTTATAAGGGTAAAATCTCAGCCTGCAAAAATGCAGACACCCCTAAAGTTGAAATAAATATAGGATTTTTTATTAATAATCTAAAAATCTTTATTGATTTTGAATTAAGATACACGAATGGAACTTAATATAAAGGAATATTTTAACCCTGAATATGAATATAAATAATTTATTAATGTATCATTAAATCAAATCGATAAATGGAACTTTTTTACAGGTTTTTATTAATTAATAGTATATTAGTTTATATTTTTTATAAACTTACTTTCTCTTTTTTAAATGAAACTTTATCATGAAGAATCCTTTATTAAAATTAGTAAGTTTTAATAGCCCTTTATTAAGAAATGAAAAGTACACAATTAGCCGTAGCCGCCGCACTAATATCTATGGTATGTGTTCAAGGAGGTGCTTCCATTGCTAAACAACTTTTTCCAGCCTTAGGTCCCATTGCAACTGCAACTTTGCGTATAGGTCTTTCAGCAATCATTTTATATTTAATTAATAGACCAAATTTTAGCAAACTCAATAAGCAACAGTGGCTTTATTGTGGCATTTATGGGGTTTGTTTAGCATTTATGAACCTAATTTTTTATGCTGCTATTCAGCGCATTCCATTAGGTCTAGGCGTTACTATCGAATTCATAGGTCCTTTATTTCTTGCTTTTGCCCTTTCTAGAAAGTGGTTGGATATTTTATGGGCAAGTTTCGCATGTATTGGCATTTTATTGATTGTACCATGGCAGAACAATCATTTAGATGGTGTAGGATTGTTATTAGCCTTTCTTGCGGGTACATTTTGGGCTTTTTACATTTTAACAGGGAGTAAAGTTTCTAAAATCATGGAAGGCAAACAAGCCGTGACCATTGGAATGATGATCGCTACAGTTTTTATCTTTCCAATAGCATTATGGGATGGATCCTTAGCGAATTTAGATACCAACCTGCTATTTAAAGCATTGGGAGTTGCTATTTTTTCCAGTGCATTGCCTTTTTCATTGGATATGATTGCTTTAGGTAAATTACCTACCAAAACCTTTAGTATTTTAACCAGTTTACAACCGGCATTTGGCGCTTTTTCGGGATTGATCTTTTTACAAGAATACTTAACAATGACTCAGTGGATATCTGTCTTCTGTGTCGTTTTCGCTAGTATAGGTACCACTATATTTACTAAAAAAGAAACGGTGAACAATTCTTTGTAAATCGAAGCAAAGACCCCATGTAATAGAAAGTTTAATATCGCTTGATTTTACCTAAATTCGTATAATCTTATAACTCATCCATAAACAATATTCATATGGCGAACTCTTATACGTTAGAACCCCAAAGAGTAACTGAATTACTGGGAATATTAGAAAAACGCTTTGAAAAGTTCAGGTCAAGGCATTTAGGCATTAAATGGGAAGATGTTTCCGCTAAGCTAAGTGCTCAACCCAAAATGCTTTGGGTCTTAAATGAATTAGAAGAAACGGAAGGTGAGCCTGATGTAGTTGGCTACCAAAAAGAAACAAACCAATACCTCTTTTTTGACTGCTCTGCTGAAAGTCCTAAAGGAAGAAGAAGCTTTTGTTATGATCAGGCAGCATTAGACTCCAGAAAAGAACATAAGCCCATACATAGTGCGGTGGGCTATGCCGAAGAACTCGGCGTCAAGCTATTGACTGAAGAGCAGTATCAGTATCTTCAGCAATTAGGCGAATTTGATTTGAAAACCTCCAGTTGGCTACAAACGCCAGAATCATTAAGAAAACTAAAAGGGGCCATCTTTGGCGACCGGAGGTACAATCGCGTGTTTATTTACCACAATGGGGTAGAATCTTATTATGCGGGCAGAGGGTTTAGAGTTTGTCTTTTTGTATAATCCTTATTTAGTGACTTTATAGTAAAAACATTTGCTAGAATAGGTTTATGAAGTTGGATTTCTTAAAGTCGATGAACAAAAACCTGGACTTGATATCCTATTTTTTCAAATCTTCGATCTCCAACCTAACCTAGGGTAACATTTTAATCTTTTCATTGATATAGCTATAGAAATAACGAGAGTTTTTATTTTAATAGCAAAGGTTATGAAAAGATTAGTACTAACAATTAGTTTATTAATTCTGTGTTTTATTACGCTAGCACAGGAAAAAGAAATTGGAAGACTCCAGGTCGGTGCATTTGGAGGAGCTTCATTCCCACTATCGACCTACAAAACCAGCGGAGAAGCCAAAACTGGATATTTTGGAGCTGTATTTATGGATAAATACATAAGTTCCAGTAGCTTTGGATTAGGTATAGATGCGCGATTTTTAAATCATAGTCTCCAAAAACACGATTCAATAATATTCGAAAATGGATATATAGCCCATAATTACCAAGGGACTAAGTTCAAAAACTTGGCTATTTCCTTGGGCCCGACGTATAGCTTTCAATCCGGAAAACTAGAACTAGAAGCCTTTTTAAGAGCTGGAGTGTTATGGCAGCAATTTCCAGCATTTGAAACAAGCTTAAATTTGTTGCAGAGTAATAATCAATACACGCAAATTCCCATCAAAAGAACAAGTAATGATTCTACGAATCGAGCTAAAGCCTGGTTAGGATTAGCGGGATTAAGATTAAATTATCCTATAAAATCCAACTTTTCCCTATTTCTTCAAGCCGATTATATGCAGTCCATAGGAACGACATTTGGAAAAAAGACTGCTGTTTATCAACTGGAAGAAAGCATTCCGACAGGATTGCCCATCGACGAACAAACCTTTGTTAAATCTTTTTTAGATCATTATCAAGAAGGTTTAACTTCCAAACAGGCAGCTTATAAAAGTGTTAATGTCGCCCTTGGGGTTAAATATTTCTTTGGCAAAAAACAGAAAAGTACAAGACCTACTGCTTCAGCAGCTCCAGAAATTATTCCAGCTCCAATTACAGAAAAATTAACCTCAAAAAATATACAAATCGTGGTTAAGGATAAATTAACTGGATTGGCATTAAGTGGAGTAACCATAACGGTGCACTCTGATGAATTTAATACCAAAGAAACATCCAATGCCAATGGGGAAATTTCAAGAATAACCCAAGCAAAAGCCGGTACATATAAGATCGTAGGCGAGAAGAACGGAATTAAAACCGAATTAGTAAGCATTAGTCCGGCAGATTTTGTAGGCCCTGAGTCCTTAATTTTTAAAGAAATATTTCACGACGATCCTCGATTTACATTAATAGGAGAAACGGTGGATTGTGAAAAAAATCAACTATTATCAAATATTGCAACCATATTAACTCATGCAGGAGTACAAAGCAATATGACTCAAACTTCCGATCTAGCAGGTAAATTTATTTATCAATTGGCACAGCAATCTGATTATACGATTGTTGCAAATCAAGCCGGTCGATATTCCCAAACCGAATTAATCAGTACAAAAGGATTAGATCGAAGTAAAACCTTATATGTAACGTTAAAGCTTGGCGTATGCGATTTAGTTGAAGGTGCTAATTGGGTGTTAAAAAATATTCATTATGATTTTGATCAATCCAATATTCGTCCCGATGCGGCTTTAATATTAGATAATGTAGTCAATATAATGAATCAAAATCCAAGCTTACGCATCGAGCTTTCTTCCCATACCGACAGTCGTGGAAAAGATGAATATAATCTTCGTTTATCCCAACAGAGAGCCGAATCTGCTGTACAATACTTATTAAGTAAAGGTATTATTAAATCAAGATTAGTAGCGAAAGGCTATGGCGAAACTCGATTACTAAACCATTGTGAAAATAATATTGATTGTTCCGAAGCCAATCATCAAGTCAATAGAAGAACAGAAATAAAGGTGTTAAATTTAGATTAAGGAACTATGGAAATCAAAGAATCTAAGGAAGGGGATGCCAAAGAATTGTTTCCGAAGGAATTCACAATTTTTCAAATCATCAAAGGTTATCTAAAATTTTTATTTAAGATTTGTAAACCTTGATTTTAGAAACATATAGGCAATGAACATGAAGGTCATTGCGAGGATAAACCAATAACTTTTAGGTAGACCTGCACGTTCGTGTAGGTCTATTTCTATATCTGCACCAGTATAAATCATATTTGCCCAATACCAAGGGTTTTGCCCCGATAAATCTTGCTCATTTATATAGGCTCTTTTCGCTTCAGCTAAGGCTTTTATAGGTCTTTTTTCCTTCCCCAAATGATGGTAAAACTTTTCTGTCAATGTGAGCATTACGGCATCATTGGCAAACCAATGGGTAGCAATGACTCCTGGAATTCCTTTGCTTAAAAATGCACGATTTAAACTAGCTAAACCTTCTGAAGGGAGTAATTTACCTGTTGCGGTATTACAGGCAGACAATACAACCAAGGGCGTCTTGATGCCGTAGTAACGCAACTGGTCGGTAGAAATGGGTTGCTGCAAAAGTAGTTTTGCTTCTTGATTATTGTCCAAAACCGTATGCGCTGCAATGTGGATGATTGCAGGTTCACTCCAAGCATACGCCATTTTATTCGATGTTAACTGATCAGCAGGATATTTTGTGCTTTTAAAATGCTTGTTGATTTGTTCCACTTCTTTTCGGACATAAGGTAAATCATTAAATGGTGCGTCATATTGATCGCGATAAAATAAATTAATTCCTATATCCTGGATTTGCGGCTCATTGTTATGCTGAAACGCGACGAAGGAAGGTAAATACTGAATTTGATAGTTTTTTATTAGAAATTCTTTACCTAATGTTAGGGCATCAAAGGGTAATATATGCAATTCATTATCTAGGGATAATTTTAATAATTCTTTTTGATCTAAGTCGGGCAACAACAATTCCCTAAGTTGGTCGGCCTGTTTAAAATATTGAGCTGGATTATTATTGAAATGCTGTGGAGAATCATTAAAATACAGATTTTTAAATTGGCTTATTTGTGTCAATAAATCAGATTGATGACGTTTATAATAGCTGATTTTAGCATTACTCAATTTGAAAATAGAGATATCTTCAGTGCTATGCACATAGTAGGCATAGGCTGTTTCATGAGATTGAAACAGTTGTTTCCGAAATTCTTCATACGTTGGAAGCACCTTCTTTTTAGCATAAAATTGTTCTTCCAATTCAAATTCATCCGTCAAACGTTCAATTTCCTCCTGAGTCTCCTGAATATCTAAGGAATCGCTTAGCCTATCTCGTTGAGCATACAACTGCTGTAATTGTTTAGATACGTTACCTATTGGACTCGCATCTTTTTTCCAAGTTTCACTTCGATGTATCTCATTCCAGAGCAATCTACCTTTAGTCAATTCACAAAACCATAATAGTTTAATCAATTTTTCTTGGTCAAAACTTTCTACTTCTCCTAATTGATTGAAGATGTCATTCATTAAGGTTCTATTCCAAAGATTGGCAAGTAAATGACTGGAGGTACGGGTACTGTTTTGTTGAAATGCAAAATCAGCGATCATCAACTTTTCAAAGTAGTACAATGCGGAGTCAATTTGATCTTTCGCATAAAATAAGCCCAAGTTACGGTAGATATTGATTTTTGTATAATTGGAAATCTCAAGGTCTCGATTATCTTCTATTAATTTCTCAGCCGACTTAAAGTAATGTAAGGCTTGTTTTGAATTCAATTGTTGGCTATAAGTTTCTCCTAAGGTATTGTACAAGCTTGCTTTTTCTCGAATTCTTGAATTTGGAAAATAGTGATCTTGAAGATTAATCGCATCTTTTAGCAGGCTTTGAGCAATTTTATACTCGCTATCTTGCATAAACAAATACGCCTGTTGTTCTAAACTTTTTTTTCTTGCGGATGCTAATGGTTCATCCATTTGCACTTGATGGGTTAAGGTAATAGCTTGCTGATTATAGATTAAGGCAGAATCTAAATGCCCTAAAGCGACGTATGCATCACAAAGGCTATTATTTAGCAAAGCTCTTAAATAAGGTGATTTTACTTCAGTTTTTAGACCTAATATAGCATGTTCTTTCGATTTTAAGAGATTGCCTTGGTGAAAATATAAGATGGCTAAATTATTATAAAATGAAGCTTTGAGATTCGCATTTTCACTACCCTTCAGCGCATTTAGTTGAAGATTTTCGGCTTTTTCATAATCACCCATTATGGTGTAATTATTCGCCAATGGTTTATCAATGTAGGTAAGTCGATCCTCCAGACTGAGCACTTGCTGTTCGTCGTCATAAAGCAGGGCTTTTTCGTAATACTGACTACTCTTCACCATTCGGCTGTGTTCCTGAAAACCGTAGGCCATATTAATTAATATCCATAGGTAGGTTTCTTGTTGACTTTCCTCCAAATGAATAGGGCTTATCGCTTTAAGGAAATGTTCAGGCTGATCCTTAAAACTAGGGTACGATTCATAGGCTAGTTCTCCAATCGAATCCAATAGCGAATTACGAATGCTATCCTTGCCCGTTTCCAACATCTTGGAGGATGGGTTTTGGGTATTGCAAGAATATAAAATAAAGAGTACTACACTAAAAAAAAGGAATTTCAACAAATCTATAATCGCCACATTAAATAAAAATTAAAATTGTTTTTATAGGTCTTGTCGTAATGATATCGAATGCCTAAGGCTGGGCCCAAATAGACTCTACCAATATTTAAATCCAAAAGTGGAGAAAATAGCAAGGCTGATCTTTTCTCTTTTTCCAATGAATTCCTTACTTGATGGGTCATTGTAGCTCCTGAATTTCCTGGGAAATGATAGGTTAGCGTCTGATTATTGCTTGTATTGAGATTGGTTTTTACCATAGCACCAATTCCTGCTGAAATGTAGCGACTTATATTGTATCGGATTTGAATAGGGATTTGCAAGGCAATGAATTTCCGTTGGAATGCGGTATCCATACCTTGAAATTTATAGTAGGGTAGATTTCCCATTCCATCTGGAACTTGTACCTCTCCAATGGCACGATCGAAAAATTGACTACCTTTTTCTGAAAAGGTACTGGCATATAATTCTACTTGCCAATAGGGTTTTCTATAGGGTGCTATTGGCGCTAAGCCTAAACCAATAGTTAACCCATTGGTAAGCTTTCCAATCGCGTCGTCGGAATTTCTGACTGGCGCATTTAAACCAAGAAAAACCAAGGGTGATACTCCAGGCCTAAATCGTGTAACTGCTTTGTTGGTCTTAATAGGTTCATTTTTATCAAAATAAATATTCGTATAGGATGGTAAAGATTTATTTTGAAGTTTCTTATGGGTTTGTAAAGTGAACCTAATAAAGCCTTTACTACTATCCTGATCGGTCAAGATAGGTGATGCAGTGCCGGGTAGGGCAATTCCTTTAAAATTAAATATGATTTTATTTTCTCCTTCCAAATGGTAGGTATAGCAGCCTAAATCTTGAGTGGTTTTACAGGTGTCACAACCAGGATATAAATTCAAAAGCTTAAACGTCTTGGTATTTACTTGTTCTGGAAAAAACATTTCTAATCGGATATTTTTAGCATCTCCTTCACCATCATTCTGAAATTGCACCTTATAGGTCATGGTTTTCTTTTTAAATTGCAATCGATAATCGATGAGTGCAGGTCGAACCGACATTTTATTCGGATCATGAGATTTTATAATGGGAATATCCATTTTATGAACGATAGGATCCATACCTTCTGCGATATAAATTCCAGTTACAGTAACTATTGCATTGGTATCGGCTAACATTTCGGGGGTGATGTCTATATTCAATAATGAAAATTGCGTGTTTTCTTCCTCCGCAGCAATTTCATATTCCGAGACGGTATTATACTCCGCTAATAAGGAATTGAAAAATTTGCTAGCTTCTTGACCATTAAAAGTTAACTCTTCGATTACACCATAATCTGGGCTGCCGCTTTGACTAATTTTGGTACTTTTTACATTGGCCCATAATTTATGGAAATCTTCCTTATTTAGCTGCTCATTTAGTTTTTCTTGAAAATATTGGCTTTGATTTGCTAACACAAAGCCCGTAGGATTAATGGATTTTTCATTCGTTAATATGATGATTTTCCCTTTCTTAGCTTGGGGCTTGACTCCAACCACAATAGACATGTCTTCTCCTGGTAATGCATTGGCATTCTTAAAAAGTTGAAATGTGCCGTTGGATTTGAAAAACTGTTGTTCAAAGCTATTTGGTTTTGCTTTTCCGGAAGCAAGCCTGCTATCTACTTTGACTTTAGTCTTTGGTTTTTTAGGCCTAGGACCATTGTCATAATTATTGACGATGTAGAGGGAGACATCATAATCGCCCGCTTTCTCATAGTGATGTTCTGGAGATTCTACCGTACTGAAATTGCCATCTCCAAAATCCCATAAATACGTGTAATAGGCTTTTCTGCCACCAGGTATAGGTTCTAAGGGCCGAATAATGGCTGTGAATTTGACTGAACTGTCTAAGAAATTTGTTTCAATTCTGGAGGGGAAGGTGTCTCGCTTAATAAGTAAGCTGTCTTGCGCTAATATTTGCTTAATGTTTAAAATAATAATAATGACGATTAAGTATTTACGCATAATTTTAGTAATTGGTGGTTTTTTTGCAGCAAATCTATTAAAATTGCTCTTTATTATTATAAATTTACGAATTACTAACCATATTATGCACGCTGATCAAAAACTAATTGACTTCCTTTTGAATAATAATCATCAGGGAATTTCCTTGATATACAAGCGATTTGCTAAGAAAGTACAGCGAATGATTATTCATAATAATGGTTCGGAAGAAGATGGATTGGATATCTTTCAAGAGTCATTGGTTGATATTTATCATATGGCCAGGGATAAATCTTTTACCTTAAGTACTAGCTTTGAGTCTTTTGTGCTGTTGGTTTGTAAGCGTAAATGGTTAAACCAACTAAAAAAACGTGCATCTAACCAGGTAACAAATGACGAAGAAAGTTTATCTAGAATGGAAGACGATTCGCAATTGCTTTATGAAGCGCATTTGGAACAGGTAGAAAAAGAGAATGTAGTGATGGAAGTGCTTCATACGCTTGGGGAGCGTTGTCAAGAAATTATAAAACGATGTATGGAATCAAAGCATCAGGAAAAAATTGCAGCATCATTGGGGGTTTCCTATGCATACCTGCGAAAAAAGAAAAGTGAATGTATGTCCTCTTTAGGAGAAAGGGTGCGAAATCATCCTTATTTTAAAAATTTAGGCCTATGAAAACCAAAGAAGAATTAATTCAGGATTATATTGATCAAGTAATTAGTCCTGAAGACCAGTTGGAATTTGATCATTTATTGGCATCTGATGAGGATTTCAAAAAAGAATTAGCTTTTCAGTTGGAAATAAGAAATTTACTGAATAGACGTATTCCATCGAATGAAAGTGCTTTAAGAAACACATTAAATGAGCTTTCGGAAGCGTATCGATCAGCAGCACCCAGCCATGTCATTTCATGGAAAAAATGGCTTATACCTGTAGCTATTGCCGCTTGTTTTATACTGATAGGTCGTTGGTTATTTGTGCCAGATGCGCAAGTGTATGATTTGCCAGAAATGCGATCGGAAATTGTGCGAGGTGAGGTGAATACCGAATTAAGTCAATATGAAGAAGCTGTTACAGCCTATAATAAAAAAGATTATGAAACTAGCGCAGCTGTACTTAAGGAATTAGTGAATAAATTCCCTACTACTTTACAATATCACTATTACTTAGGTTTGAGTGAAGTTGGATCTGATGATTTTAAGGGTGCAGTAACGACTTTAAAACCATTGGCGGATGGAACATCTGTATTTGCTACGGATGCGAAATATTATTTAGGTATCGCTTATTTTGAATTGAAGTCTTACGATGAGGCAAAGGCTGTTTTGCAGGAAATACCTAAGGATCATGAATTATTTGCTAAAACGCAGGACATACTTTCGAAAATTGAAAATTGAATTAAAAATTAATTTTGGGATCTTTTTGAAATAGATTTAAATTCAAAGGCTACAGTACTGTAGCCTTTGTCTTTTTTTGAGCGCATCGCATTTTACAATCCTTTATTTTTTGTTTAGTAGAATTTTGAGTAATTCCATGCTATAAAGGCATACCCATGGCATTTGCACGCTCATACTTCGGATCATGTTCGGAAATTTTCAAAGCAGTATCGCTGAAAATCCGATGAATATCCGAGCAAGATCCAAAGGAGAATAGGATTTTGCCCAGGATGGACCAAGGTGTCTTGTACAGCTATTGTCATATACATGCAGCAATATATTTTATAAGAACGTTATGATTATTATTTTCCCTTTGCTCGATACTGACTTACATCTTTACAGGCATGCAGGTCTTCAAGAGCTTTCTTTGTCACTTTGTTAGGCTCCTAGAAATTTGTAGCATCAGCAAGAACGGTTTTTATAAAATTGTTTACGCTCCTGTTCTTCTTTTTTGCCAATTGCTCGATGTAGTCGTGTAGCTCCCAATCAAGACGTAATGACATTGATTTTTTTAAATGAATTGAATTCATAATGCAATCCCTTTAATGATTGAGCATGAAAGTTATCTTTTGTGGATGTATAAGTAGCACTAGGTGCTTAGCTGGATTACACCCTTGATATAAAAAAGCCAAAGGCATTTGGCGACAGCGATGGCGTAACTGTGCGAAAATTAAGATGTGGAATGCATTTAAAACACGGAAATAAATGCAATACGGACCGACTTATTATTGGGAATATGAATAGGATTTATCGGTCTAAAATAGGCAATGAATGATTATTTACAAGATAAATAGTAGAAATGTTTGTTGGAAATTTAATAAACATGCGCCCACAATTTTTAACCTTTGGTATTACGTTTTATTTTGAATATCAAATACATATATTTGATTTCTGGAAAAGGGTAAACATTTTTAGATCAAAATCTGTTTATTGAACGAATATTAAATTAATCATAAATGCTTATCACATTAATTACTATACAATCAATTTTAATATTGATTAGCTTATTGCCATTCATTCAAAATCAACATTGGATATTTAGGGTTGCTGAATTTATGAAGCTTCAAATTTTGCCTTTACAAGTTATCATCGTCATAATTTCTTTTTTTTATCTCCATGAGTATTCCCAGTTATGGTACTTTCAAATAGGACAGCTTTTATTAATAGGCTACCATATTTATATTTTGATGCGATATACGAAATTTTGGAAAACTCCAATTAAGAGACAGTCTAAAAACTCTTCCGAACAGGTAAAAATTATCTCCTGCAATATTTACCAGTATAACAATGAGTATCAGCGTTTTGTAAATTTAATCGAACAGGAAAAGCCAGATATTTTTTTAACTATGGAAAGTAACAACGATTGGGAACAGGCTATGCGTGTTTTAGAGCCGGAATATCCATTTTTTGAGAAAGTAACCTTGGAGAACACTTATGGGATGCATTTTTACACTAAATTAAAGGTCATAAGAAAACAAACCCATTTTTTTGTGGCAGATGATTTACCTAGTATAGAAGTCGAATTAGAAACGAAAGATGGTCAGCGATTTATATTCTTTGCAGCGCATCCACCTCCACCAAGTCCCACAGAGGAGCGTAATTCCAAAGAAAGGGATGGGGATTTACTAAGTATTGCAAAGAAGGTTAGGGACTATAAGTTGCCGGTGTTAGTTACGGGAGATTTTAACAATGTAGCTTGGGCAAAATCATCTATATTATTTAAGAAAACAAGTAGATTAATAGATGCCCGAATAGGGAGGGGGATTCTCTCCACCTTTCATACGAAATATTGGTTTTTTAGAGTCCCATTAGACTTGCTTTTTCACAGTGCTGATATTTTTATTGATAAGCTATTTATATATCCATCTGTAGGTTCTGATCATTTTCCGATTGGTTGTGAATGTCATATAGATCGTCAATCTGATAAGCAGGAGGAATTGGTTAAAAACCTCGAAGGGGGTGAAATGGAAGAGGTAAATGAACTTATTGAAGAAGGCAAAAAGGAAGAAAGTGACAATCGGTAAGTTACATAAAAAGGATAGGTTTACAACTAATTGTTCCTGTGCCTTCTTGCCAAAATGACTTCTTGAAACCTCTTCAGAAAATGAAAATAGATGGATTTAACCGCATTTTTCTAAGTAAAATGGCATAACTAGCAAACATTCCATAATTGTAGAAGTTATGGAATGTTTTTATTTGCTCCTAAATCCAATTGATGCTTATAGGGCATCGATTATAGCTTGTTCCAAACTTGTTGTTGGTCTTTCTATAAGCTGACTTAAATCTTTGCTGTCTGAATATAATTGTCCTTTTTCAATTTCCACATCCGTTTGCGAAAGAAATTCTGCCAATCCTTCCGGAAGGCCAAATTGAATCAACAGGTTCTTATAGTTTTCAGCAGTTAAGTTTTGAAAAGTAATTTTTTGATTCGTTACTTTGGAAATACTGTCTGAGAATTCTTGCATATTAAATGCAATATCTCCAGCTAGTTCATAGATTTTGTTTTCATGGCCTGAAGTCGTTAATACTTTTGCAGCAGCTAGTGCATAATCTTGTCGGGTAGCGGCAGCTATTTTTCCTTCGCCAGATGCGGCAAATACCTTGGAATTGGCAATTATGCTGGAAAGAGAACCTAAGAAATTCTCAGTATACCAACCATTACGCAAAATAGTATAAGTAATTCCTGAAGCTTGAAGTATTTTCTCCGTTTCAAGATGTTCGAAAGCTAATGATAAGCTGCTGGTATCAGCATGTAATAAGCTGGTATAAACAATATGTTTTACACCGGCAAGTTTTGCGGCATCAATAATATTTTTGTGTTGAGCTAAACGTTGACCAATTTCATTGCTGGAAACAATTAATAATTTGTCTATGCCTATTAATGCCTTTGCGAGCATATCTGGCTTACTGTAGTCGAATAGACGACCTTCAATTCCTAAAGATTTTACTTTTTCTAGGTCTCTTGCAAGCGCAACCAAATGGCTAGCTGCGGTTAGGGTAGTTAATTTTTCAATGACTAATTTTCCTAATTGACCTGTTGATCCTGTGATTGCTATTTTCATCGTTTTATGTTTTATTTTTATAACTTTGTATAGTACTAAAAGTATAGTAGGTCTCTTTTAGTAAGTGTAAAGTTACTTGTTTATATTTAATTATCAAGAGCTTACGTTTTGGAAAGGTACTTACTTTTTGGTTAGAAATAGTGAAATGCAATAGGTTATGCTGGTAGAAAAATTTGAAAAATTTCAACAAATAGAGTCCTGTCCCATACGCAACGTCTTGGATCGAATAGGCGATAAGTGGTCCATATTAGTGCTAACTGCCTTAAATGAATACGAGGTATTACGATTTAATGAGCTGTCTAGCTGTTTAGTAAATATTTCCCAAAAAATGCTTTCAGTTACCTTGAAAGCGTTGGAATCTGACGGACTTATTGGTCGGCAAGTTTATCCACAGATCCCTCCCAAAGTGGAATATACATTGACAGAAAGAGGGAAGAGTTTAATGCCGCACATTAGTAATTTAATACAATGGGCAGATTTGAATATGGCAGATATAATCAGTTCTAGAAATCAAGGTCGATCAAGTTAGTTCGACTTTGATGAATTAAGGGTATAATAAATATTTCTTTCTTAGTTTTTTATAAGCTTTTAATCCGGGTTCCCAAGATTTTCGAATTTCCGCTTCACTGACCTTATTTTCTATTTGTTTTTTGAAGTCAGCAACACCGACTAAATAATCGATATTACCAATTTGCCTATGTTGAGATCGGTCGAAAAACTTATCCTTGGGTTCATAATTCGCATACATTTCCTTCAGCCAAGAAATATTTATTTTTTTAGATTGCACCAATGCCTGTACATCTATTTTCTTAAGATCGATCCCATAGCAAAGTTGATCTTGGAATAATGGATCTTCTGCCATGCCTGGTTTGGAAACTGGTGTAAAAGTAAAATCATAAATTCCTTTAAACATAGGTCCTCCCAATATGGTAAAAGGTACATCCGTCCCGCGACCGTAATTTATTGCTATTCCTTCAAAAAGACAGGTAGAGGGATAAAGCAATATACTCTCATCGGTATTTAAATTGGGGGATGGTGGAACAGGTAATCGATACATCATATCATGATGATAATTTGCCACCTTAACAATTGATAAATCGCATTTTTGTTTGGTTTCCATCCATCCTTCTCCATTAATCATTAAAGCAAATTCTCCTAAAGTCAATCCATGGCTTATCGGAACTGGGAATTGTCCAATTCCAGATTTGAGCTTCATATCCAATATAGGGCCGTCGATTAAATAGCCGTTGGGATTAGGGCGATCTAATACTAGCAAGGGTTTATTATGTTCGATCATGGATTCCATGATATCCCGCAAGGTAATGTTATAAGTGTAGAATCTACAACCTACATCTTGAATATCAAATAGCACGATATCTACATCACTTAAATCTTCTTTCGTTGGTTTCTTATGTTTTCCATATAATGAGATGATGGGTATTCCAGTTGCCAGGTCAATTTCATTAGTTACTTCTGTGCCGTTACTTGCATTTCCTCGGAAACCATGTTCTGGGCCAAATACTTTGACGACTTGTACTCCTTTTTTTAGTAAGGTGTCTAATAAATGGGAATTTCCTACTATGGAGGTCTGATTGGCTACCAAAGCTACTCGTTTGTGTTGAAGTTTAGGAAGGTATAGATCAAACTGTTCTGCACCGGTTTTTATTTGATCATTTTGATAATTAATTTGAGCCAAACATAATTGGATACTCCAGCATATCAAACAAGCAATAGATAGGGAAATTTTCATAGGTTTCTGATCTTACCATCTAAGATAGGAAATAATAAAATAAATTAGATTTTAATACAGCTAGCATATGGAAATTAGCTTTTGAAATCATCATGAATTAAACGACAGGCAATAATAATTTTAGGTACAAATAATTGTATATTTAACTATATGGAAGATAAATTCTTAATTGACCAACAAACCTTAAGAGATTTACAACTTCGAGATGTAAATACCAGATCAATTTTCGATTATTTTGACCAAGGAATTACGGAAGGAGCACAACTTTTGATGTTATCTATTTTTTATGAACCTTTAATGGATGTGCAAGCGATAAAGCATAGACAGATGCTCATTAAGAGGTTAGAAAAAGTGGCTCATGTTGAGTTTCCTTTTTACCGAATAATTTTAATGGACTTAGAGAAATATATTCAATCTAGGCATTCAGGTATTAAACGATCTATCGGTATAATGGATATTGTGTATGTTAAATCGCCCATATATTATTATAAAACTCGAAATATTATTGAGTTGTCGGAATTCTTAATCAAATTGCTTTCTTTCTATAAACAAGTGGATGAAAATGATGAATATGAAGACTTAAGAGAGCAAATTGACATCATTGAGATTTGTTTAGCTCAAATATTTAAAAAGATCCCGTACGATACTGAAAAACTAAAGATAAATATTTTCAATGTCGATGATCTGGATCGATTGATACGTTTTGAATTAGGGAAATATATCAAAAAAATTATTCCATTTTTTTACGAAATTGATGCTTATCTAGCGGTTGCCAAAATTGCAAAAGCGAATGCTTATTGTTATCCTGAGGTATTTGAAAAAAATGAAACAGGAAAAGTGAAAATGCAAGGGGTGTACCATATTTACCATAAGAAGCCAGTAAAGAACGATATAGTATTAAATAATGAAAAACGGATCTGGTTTCTTACAGGTGCTAATATGGCTGGTAAATCTTCGATTATCAAATCCATTTCTACAGCTGTTTATTTAACCCATATTGGTTTTCCTGTGCCTGCGGATGCGATTCAGATGGATTTATTAGATGGTTTGTTTACGAGTATTAATTTACAGGATAATTTAGAGCTTGGGTACAGCCATTTTTATGTTGAAGCTATCCGCCTAAAAGAAATAATGGGGCATTTGAAACCACATTCCAATGCCTTAATAATCTTGGATGAATTATTTAAAGGTACAAACCACACGGATGCCTCTAAAGCAATATACGAGGTCATGAAAGAATTAGCCCAAGTAAAAGGCCCTTATTTAATTGTCTCATCTCATATAACAGAACTAGCGGATCAGCTTCAAGAAATTCCTATGGTTGACTTTTATAAAATGGAAATAGGAGCGGATTCAGCAGGTCAACCTGAATTTACGTATAAAATAGTGCCTGGAATAGCTGATGAAAAATTGGGCATGTGGCTTTTGAAAAAAAGTGGTGCTTTTGACGAAATAAATCGATTGAAGGAAGTCAATCCCTCCAATTAAGAAATACTTTGCCAATTTATTTTTTTGTGCTTGTAAGTTGAAATCGCCTTTGATAAGGAGTCGGTTTCTTGAATTAAATTCTTTAAAAAGGACAACTTTTCATTTAAAGTATCTGGACTTAAATTGAACCCTATTTTCGTCATATTGATAGAAAGTCCAAGGATAAGTGCATTAATTCGATAAGCTAAATTTTGAAAATGTGCGATATCGTTGCTTGGTGTTCTTCCTTTACTCGGCTCATTTTCTAATTGGGTCAAGGCATCGTAACATTGAGCGAGTAGGGACTGCGTATATTTACGTTGAAGCCTCAATTCATAATAATTAATATTTTTGGAATGATAACTTGCTTCAATATGTTGTACATAGCTGTTGAATTGATTTATTAATGCTTCGCTATGAAGAGCAACAGGTCTAAAATAATTAATCGGTATAGCTAAACATCCGATTACCGCTAGCAGGGATCCTAATAGGGTGAATATCAATCTGCTGCCTAATAAATCAAGTATTTCTCCTTCATACATAAATTGCCCCAATAAAATGGTAACAGTAATAAAAACGACACAAACTAAATAGTTTGGCTTATTAAATAATAGAAATAAGTATAAAGATGCTGAAGCTATGATAATGAGCACATACGTGTTTTGAATAGTCAATAGAAGGATTAAGCTTAGAATAATGCCAATAATCGAACCAACAATACGCTGATAATTTCTTTTTTGGGTGATTAATAGGGTAGGTCTTGCAACTAAGATAATTGTTAATAAGATCCAGGAGGAAAATCTAAATTCTGGTAAAAAGAAGCCTATGGATGTTCCTAACATTAAAAGAATTGCCATACGTACCGCGTATGAGAAAATTGGGGATTTGAACGTTAGATTTTTCTTTATGGCTTTATAAGTAACCTTGCTGTTAACAAAATCTTTAATATTTTTAGTTTCCACCCAAGATTGATCATTCTGAATCTTTTTGATAGGAATATTTTGCAAAACTTTAGCTATTTGTCTTAATTGGTTTGCTATGGATTGAATGAGTTCTCTTTGTTGGAAATTACCTCGAATACCTTCTAATTCAAGTTGAATCAATAAATTATTAAATTCAGCATACTGGTTTGATTTAGAATTGATTTTAGGTTGGGCAAGCTTTTCAGTTTCAAGGGATAAAATCAGCATCGCTTTTTGAATTAGGCTTAAGGAATTTCCTTTTTTTAAGATTGACCTGATGTCTTCATAGTCATTGTCTATTGCCATCAATAATTCATAAAGTTCTATTAATTGATATAATTTAGTAAGCCAGATTTTAGTAACCAGGTTTTGTTCATTTAGTAAGTTTTTATCTCTTAATATAAATGATCTTACAGCTTCCAATTGATCACTAACGCGAATATGCAAGGTGCTTAATTCTTTGAATGTATTATTTAAAGGCTTATTTTCATCATAACAATCAATTTTTAATACGATCAAATGTGATAATCCTTGAATTCCTGTAGAAACAGCATGTTTTAAGGAGCGATAAGGAAATAAATAACTAAAAATAATACTACATATAAAGAAAAAAACACTTCCTAAAGTTAGCGCTAACGTAAATTGCCATGGGTTTTCCGGCCGCAGGCCAATGGTGAAAGTAGCGACTATCAAACTTAAGTTTCCAATAATGTTATACTTGAATCCAAACAAGGCCATGAAAGTAAATAGGAAACCATATAACCCTACTGCAGGAATAATTGCCCAAAGATTAAAATAATGCAACAAGGAAATGCTTATGGCAGTAATACCAAATAATGGGATGGAAGTAATCGCGGTGTGGAATTTATCCTTTTTGATTCCGGGTAAATCTGTCAGCGAAGCGAGTAATGTGCCTACGGCAAAAGCGATCGCAACATGTGGATTAATTAGCTGGTATACGAGGAACGAGGGTATTAAAATGAGTAAGATATTTCTTAAAGCATCTTGACTAGACTCTGTTTTGAAAAATAATGAAAGCGAATGAATGTTCCTGTTTATCAAATTGATGATATAAATTGTTTTGCCACAAAAATAGGAATAATCCGTCATAGTAAAATATGATATTGTTTTGTATAAAGAATTAAATTAAAAATTTTGTATAATATCAAATTTGTGGTTAATTATTTCGTTAAAACGCTTTAATGACCCATTTTGATAAAATTATGTTTGGTGTGATTTGAACTCAATCCAGTTTGAGTTTAAAAATCGATAAATTATTAATTTAATCAGCTAAAATTGAATGCACCTATCTTAGCAATTTCATTAATCCATATCCATTTTCCTTTGTAATGCGCGAACTAGTTGGAGATGGGATGGAATCTTATAACACGGGCAGATTAAGATAATTTTTAAGGAAATTAAATCACTTGTTTACCATTTTTGATAAATTGAAATAAAATATAATGATATTTTAGTAATGTTTAGTTAATATTTATTAAATATCCATTTCCTAATCTTGCAGCGGTAAACGATTTATTAACTAAACACATTTCAGATGATTTTATTTCGACCTCAGTTTTATCTGATGGTTGCAATCTTGGTAGTTTTAACAAGTTGCGAACAAAAAGAATCGATTGTTGGTAAGGAACATGATCCCAACAAGTCCATTGTTTTAACCTCTTTTTTTCCTAGAGAAGGAGGTGCGCGGGAGAAAATTTTATTAGACGGTGAAAATTTTGGTGTCGATATTTCTAAAATTAAAGTTTTTTTTAATAAAACGCAGGCCACCCTCATTTCTTCCAATGGCGATCGTATTTATGCACTAGTCCCAAGACTTCCCGGGGCAGATCCTAAAATTTCAATTGTAGTAGGCAAAGATAGCATGAGTTATGAGAATACTTTTAATTATCGTACCCAAGCGCAAGTAAGTACGGTAACTGGAAATGGAGTAAAGAGTTTTAAACCAGGAATGTTATCGGAGGCTGAAGTATATGGTAAATATTTAGAATTAGATGCTGAAGGGAATATTTTTATGTCTTGGCGTGATGGTGGAACATTTGGCGTAGCGCGTATTAATGAGTTACAAAATATTGTTACACCATTAATTGAAGCTAATACCGCAACGGATCGAATTTTATTTGCAAATGGATTAACCGTTGACCGTTCCACTGGAATGTTAACAGCTTCGCATGAATCTGTAAAGGAGGTCATGTTCACCTTTGATCCTCGAGAAGCTTGGTATCCTAGGCAAAAGAATATGAAATATTCCAGCTCGGATCTAAATTCTATCGTAGAAGCAGATCGCTATAAAAATTTTATAACCTATTGTCCTTATAACAAGCATCTTTATACTCGGTATCGAGATGGTAAAATTGCAAAGATTAATCCAGAGACCTTACAAGCAACCATTGTGCATCAAGGACCTATCGGATCGCAATATGGTCAAGCTATTAATCCGGCAAAACCATGGTTATTGTATATCACGCTTCATTCCAATGCATCACCAATCGAGTATAGGCAAGGCATTTCAGTGCTAGATTTGCGAGATCCTAATGGTTCAGGAGGTTTCAAAAGATTAAACGCTCCTGGAGGAAGTAGCTTTAGAGATGGTCCATTGGCAGATGCACTCTTTAATTATCCTAAGGATATCAAATTTGATAATAGTGGGAACATGTTTGTTGCCGACTATGGAAATCATTGTATTCGGATGGTATCGGCAGATGATATGGTGACTACCGTAGCAGGACAGCCCGGAAAGTCAGGTTATAAGGATGGAGGTCCCGTTGAATCCTTATTTAATCAACCTTGGGGAGTTGCCGTTAATGAGCAAGGCGACATTTATATCGCCGATTGGAACAACGCTCGAATCAGAAAACTAGTTATTGAATAATCACCTTTATAATGAAATTTAAACTCTTAGTATTTTCCTTTCTATGTTGCTTTTTACTAAGTACCAGCTATGGGCAGGAAATAAAACAATTTATTATTGCTGGGAACGTGCTTGGTCCAGATCAGAAACCTCTTGCTAATGTTTCCATATATGTTAAAGACAAAGCAAACATTGGCACTTCCAGTGATAAAGACGGTAAGTTTAGTATTAAAGTAGCATATGGCGATAAAATAGTCTTTAGTTTTGTAGGTTACCAGATTTTTGAACATTTAGTGGTAGAAGAAACCAATGATTTGACGATAAATCTATTAGAAAATAATGCACAAATAGATGAAGTGATTGTTGTTGGTTTAGGAAGTGTGCAAAGGAAGATAAGTTCAGTAGGCGCAATAACGACAGTGGATGCGAAAGATTTGCAATCTCCAGCGCCTTCCATAAGCAATTTATTAGGAGGGAGAGCTGCAGGGGTGATATCTTTGCAAACAAGTGGTGAGCCAGGTCAAAACATTGCCGATTTCTGGGTTCGTGGAATTGGTACTTTTGGCTCTAATAATAAAGCTTTGGTATTGATCGATGGATTGGAAGGAGATTTAAATACCATTGATCCGGCAGATATCGAGAGTTTCTCCATTTTAAAAGATGCCTCGGCAACGGCAGTTTATGGTGTTCGTGGAGCAAATGGCGTGGTCTTAGTAACGACAAAACGTGGTTTGGTTGACCGCATTCAAATTACGGCGAGAGCAAATACTACCTTATCCTACTTAAATAGATTGCCAAAGTATTTAGAAGCTTATGATTACGCCTTATTAGCTAACGAGGCAAATATCATACGTGGTAATTCGCCGATCTATAATGAAACAGAAATGGGAATTATTCGGGATGGTTTGGATCCAGATTTATTTCCAAATGTAAATTGGCAAGAGGAAATATTAAACCAAAATTTTTGGAAAAGTAGCTATTATTTGAGTGGAAGAGGAGGTAGCGAAGTAGCTCGATATTTTTTGAGCCTTGGTACGAAAGATGAAGCTGCAGCTTATAAGGTAGATAAAAAGAGCATATACAGTTCGAACGTAGGATTTAAAACATACAATTATAGAATAAACCTGGATATTAACCTTACAAAATCTACAAAAGTGTTTTTAGGTTCGGATGGTTTTTTATCTAAGTTGGATCAACCAGGCATTGCAAATACGGATTATATTTGGGGCGCGCAATCCAGGTTGACACCTTTATCCATTCCTACCCAATATTCAAATGGATTATTACCTGGCCGGGGGAGTGAAGACCGTTCATCTCCTTACGTTATGATTAATAGAACCGGTAAAGCGTCCGATCAAGTATATCAAGGGAAGTCTACCTTAGCCTTAAATCAAGATTTATCAACATTTATTGAAGGATTGAAATTCAGAGTTCAAGGTGCTTTTGACATTAAAAGTTATTTTGATGAAAAGAGATTCATTCAACCGGCATTGTACAATGCATTAGGCAGAGCGGCCAATGGATCTTTGATTATGTTTCGCTCTGTGGAGGAAAAAAAAGCAATCTATGAACGTAACACCAGGCAGTATAGAAAGTATTTCTTAGAATCTGCATTAAATTATGACCGCAAATTTGCGGAAGATCATAGAACATCTGCTTTAATTTATTATTACATCAGTGATGAAAAGGATAGTAAAGATTCTAAAAGTAATTTAGAAGCAATACCACTTCGGTATCAAGGTGTTTCCAGTCGCTTTACATATGGTTATAAGGATACTTATTTGTTGGATGCCAATTTTGGATATACAGGTTCAGAAAATTTTCAACCTGGCAGGCAATATGGTTTTTTCCCTTCCATAGCTTTAGGTTGGGTGCCTACAGGGTATAAATTCCTTCAACAGGCGGCACCTTGGTTAAATTATGCAAAAATAAGAGCATCCTATGGTACCGTTGGGAATGACCGTATTTCGGATTATCGTTTTCCATACCTAACTAAAGTAAACCAAAACAATAACGTTGATATTTGGGGTATTACAGGGATTGAGACTATCAATGAAACAAGGATAGGTGCAGATAATCTAGCATGGGAACGAGCAATAAAATTTAATGTTGGCTTTGAAGGTCGATTGTTCAATGATAAATTGGACTTTGTATTGGATTATTTCCATGATCAGCGGAATGGGATCTTTCAACAACGTGTTCAAGTTCCTGAGTTTGTTGGGGCGGTATCCAATCCTTTTGCGAATGTTGGGCGTATGGAAAGTTCAGGAATGGATGGTAATATCAGTTATAAAACAACTATTGCTAGCGACTTGGGCTTTACTTTCCGAGGTAATTTTACGTATTCAAAAAATAAAGTTCAAAATTGGGAGCAGGCCTATTTAGAATACCCATACTTGGAATATAATGGATTTCCATTGAATTCTATCCGTGGATTCCAATCTTTAGGTTTATTCCGTAATGTGGATGATATTAACTATAGCCCTAAACAAACATTTGGAGAAGTGCTGCCTGGTGACATTAAATATAAGGATGTGAATGGAGATGGGATGATTAATAAATTGGATATGGTACCCCTGACCCATAGTAATTATCCCTTATTAATGTATGGGTTCGGCGGAGAAATAGCTTATAAAAACTTCAGTTTGGGGATTTTGTTTAAGGGGACAGGAAAAACTGCTTACTTCAATGTAGGTCAAAAAACAAAAGTTAAAGATGTGGAAAAAGTAAATGGCACAGGATTTATGCCATTTTTTGAAGGGCCTTTAGGAAACGTATTGACTCTTGCAGCTGATCCCGCAAATCGATGGATCCCTAAGGATTATGCCATAGCACATGGAATTGATGAGTCTTTAGCAGAAAATCCAAATGCTATGTTTCCCCGATTACAATATGGTAGCAACAGCAATAATAGTCAATTGTCTGATTTTTGGCAAGGAGATTCCAGGTACTTACGGCTACAGGAGATTACCCTAAATTACCACCTCAGTAAAAACCTATTGAAAAGAATTGGCGTGTCTTCCTTAGATCTTCAATTGGTTGGTAATAACCTATATATCTGGGATAAGGTAAAGATTTATGATCCTGAACAAGCGGTATGGAATGGTAGAAAATACCCTATTCCTTCTACATATTCTTTCCAAGTATACCTTAATTTTTAATTAAAGAAAAGATTGATAAGATGAAATACTATGCAATAATCATACGAATAATTCAGATTATGGTTCTAATTCCCATTTTCTATTTTACAAGTTCCTGTAAAGACTATTTAAATATCGATAATTATTTTGATGATGAATTTAATATAGATTCTGCGTTCAGTAATGCTAGGAATATGGAGGCATATATGTGGGGAGCAGCAGCCATGTTTCCTGATGAATCCAATACAATTCGTTTAGGATTTACGCCAGGACCAATGGCTACAGATGAAGCTTTGAACGGCTTAACTGGAGGTGGATCTAGCAATGTGTATTACGGGATGGATTTTGCAACAGGGCGTATTTCACCTGTATTTTATGGAGATGGTAGCCCTAATATGAATCAATGGAATAAGTTTTATAAGATCATTAGGAAGACCAATTTGGTTCTCAATAATTTGGATCGCCCACAGGATCTAACAAGTATAGACCGTCAAAAAATAGAAGGCTTTACCCGGTTTATTCGAGCTTATGCTTATTATAATTTACTGATAGATTATGGCCCTCCGATTTTGGTAGGGAATGAGGTTATCAATACAAATGAAACCATAGCCTATTACGATCGCGCTAGATCCACGTATGATGAAGCGGTAGCATATATTTGTACAGAATTTGAACAGGCGGCTCAATTTATGTCGGAGGATGTAGGCATCTTAGATTTTGGTAAACCAACTCGAGGAGCAGCCCTGGCATTAGTTGCTCGGTTACGGTTAATACATGCCAGTCCATTGTTTAATGGGGGACAAGTTGCCAAAACGTATTATTCGTCTTGGAAGCGAAAAACAGATGATCAACATTATGTTTCTCAACATTATGATGAAAAAAGATGGGCAATCGCCGCTGCAGCAGCTAAGCGTGTAATGGATATGGGTAGGTATAAATTGTATACCGTAGAATCAGATTTAAAAACAAAGCGCTTACCAACAGGAGTAACTGTTGATCCAAATTATTATGGAAGTTATCCAAGTGGGGCCATGGGAATTGATCATTTAAAATCGTATTCAAATATTTTTACGGGGGAATCGGTAGCAGCCATTAATCCAGAAATAATTTGGGGAAGAAACACAAAATATATTAATGAGTATTTAAACAAGGGATCATTTCCTCCATCATTAGGTGGATGGGGTCGGTTTTGTGTGACTCAAAAAGTTGTAGATGCCTATTTGATGGATGATGGTAGAACCAAGGATGAAGCGAAAGTAGATGGATACTATTCAGAAACTGGTTTCACTACCCAGCCCCGCAACTTTTCAGATTATCCTTTAAATGCTGGAGTTTATAATATGTATGCAAATCGGGAGATGCGGTTTTATGCTTCAATAGGTTTTAATGAAGCTGTATGGCCAGCCTTGTCTAGTGGCTCGGTAAAAAATTACACCGCTAAATATTATTACCAAGATGCTGATGGACGTGGGGGGGTCACGGCTACATCCCCGAATTATCCAATCACAGGCTATGTCATTAAAAAGTATAATCATCCTTTGGATGCCTTTCAAGGTACGGGAGCTCGGCAAATGAATAAGGCATATGTTATTATCCGATATGCGGAAATACTGTTATCCTATGCCGAAGCGCTTAATAATTTGACTGGATCTCATACGGTTCAGTTGAATGAAAAGTCATATACCATTAGTCGAGATTTAGAAGAAATCAAGAACTCTTTCAACAGTATCCGTTATCGAGCGGGATTACCAGGGTTATCAGCGAGTCAATTGGCCGACCCTGGCATCGTACAAAAACAAATAGAAAGAGAGCGAATGATTGAATTTTTATGGGAAAACAGAAGGTTTTACGACGTCCGCCGTTGGGGGATTTATGAAGAAACGGAGCGAGAGCCTATCCGTGGTATGAATCCAGATGGAGCGACTAAGGAAGCGTATTATCAACGGGTAATTCCAGGTACATCCTCGTTTTTAACAAGGGAAGTCAATCGAAAATTGATTTGGATGCCAATTCCAAGAGATGAATTGAGGAGATTGCCATCGTTAGATCAAAATCCCGGTTATTAATCAAACACTATTAGAAATATTATGAACATTCGTTTAATAAACCTACTGGCCATCGCTATGATGTGTAGTTCATGCAAGGATGGCGAAATTTTTGAGAAAGAGATGTATAAAAATGTGGTAGCATTAATCAGTAGTGAATATCATAACACTTTTCAAGAAGTAGTTCCACTGACTGGCTCAGAGGTTACTGGATATCTGGCGGCCTCTTCTGGAGGGACACATGCTACCAATAAAGATTTAGTGATTGAATTGGAGGAAAGTAAAGAGCCATTTGATAAATACAATTGGGCATTGTTTGATGCGGACGAAAGCCTCTATGCTAAATTACTTTCTAAAGACAAGTATGAAATTTCAGATTATTCCATTACGATAAAAGCAGGCGAACGGATTGGACGCACCGTTGTAAAAATTCGTCCAGAGGGTTTATCTCCAGATTCAACCTACTTTATTGCTTTGAAAGCGAAAGGTTCTGATGCTTTGGAAATAAATGAAAAGAAAAATACCATTCTATACCAAGTGCTTATCGCGAATGATTATGCTTCGCAAAATAAGAATGATTTTTATACCATGGCTGGTCTTTCCAACAATATGGTGGTGGCGGGAAATAAAAGATTTTTTCCGCTTTCAAAAAATACAGTTCGAACGATAGCTGGTACTGAAACTTTCGAAAATTCCTTGAAACATATTGAAAATACGTCCATCATCATTGAAGTCAATGCGGATAATTCTTTAACGATTAAACCTTACAAGAATTTAGAGATGAAACAAGTAAATGGAAATCCTAGGTATACGAATCATTATTATCTTGAGGAAGCTTTTGGTAGGAAATTTCATGTATTTTCATTGTCTTACGAATACAGCATTGCTAAGGTAACCCACTACATGGAAGAAGAATTAAGATTAGAAATAATTAATTGATCGTTATAAACTAAGAAAAGGATTAGGGGCCTATCGTTTGGATATGCCCCTTATTTTTTTAGAAAGCTACTTCAGATAATTCTTTGTTTATCAAGGCGCCTACTAAGTTTCCAGAAGCGACCGCATTTGCTACAGATCGCATAGGGCTTGAATTATCACCACATGCATAAACGCCTTTCACCGTAGTCATTTGGAATTGATCGACTTTTAAATAGCCAAGTTCATTGCATTCACAACCTAATTGATTTATAATAGAACTGGATTGTTCGAAGGGTAACCTTGCGTACAAGACCTCGAGTGAGATGGATGTATTATCGGAGAAAATAACTGCTTTCAAGACCCCGTTTTCTTGTGTTATTTCTTGAACTTTTTTCTCGATGATCTCAATGCCTTTAGACGATAGTTTTTGGGTTTGTTCGCTAGAAAAATTGGATGGACCGTTGGTTAGAATTCGCAAATCTTTGCTTAAGTTATATACTAACTGGGTAATATGGAAGGCTACTTCTCCATTCATTAGGATTCCCGTTTTTTGGTTCTTAGCTTCATAGCCATGACAATATGGACAATGAACTACCGAAATGCCCCAACAATTGCTGAAACCAGGAATGTCGGGCATTAAATCTTTAATTCCTGTCGCTAACACGACTTTGCTTGCCGTAAAAGTTTTAGTTGATTTTGTTTTAATGATAAAGTGCTTATCCATACTTTGCACCGCTATTGCTTCATCGTTGAGGAATTGAATAGAATCGTAAGCGAGCACTTGTTTTTTTGCTTTTTCAGCGATTAGCGATGGCTTTTCACCATCCTGAGTTATAAAATTATGAGAGTGAGGGGTCTGTTTATTGCAAGGTTGGCCATGGTCTATTATTAAGACTCTTCTTAGGCATCTTCCTAGGGACATTGCCGCCGATAAGCCGGCATAACTACCACCAATAATGATGACATCAAAAATAGTATTTTCTTCGTTCATATCTTTTTATTTAAAGCTTATTTTAAAGGTTTGATGTTAAAATTTATTTAATTATTTCGGCCGTTTTTCAGTTTTTAAAAGCTAGTGTATAATCTATTTCTCATTGTTCTATCTTTTGAATATCCACACCTAAATCCAGTATATTTTCTCATTATAATCAAAACATCAACAATAACTTCCATACAATACATCGTTCGTAATAAGTACCTAGGAAATAGTTGAAATTTTTAAGTTAAGGCTAGTCCTTTTAATTGCTATCGAAGTTATTCCGGAATTAAAGCTTCCATTTCAATTTCAATCATTATTTGTGGCAAGCCTAATTCTTTTACACCAATCCAACTGCCTGTAGGGAATTGTTTTTTATAGATTTGACTACGGTAATGCGCATTTTTTTGTAAATCTAGCATGCTAGTGGTGTAAATATTTTCTAAGTAAACATCATCAAAGGTACAGCCATAATGCGTTAAAATTTTGGAAAGACTAGCATAGCAATTTTCCATTTGTGCTAAATAATCACCTGTTCCCAAGGGTTTGCCTTGATCATCCATGCTGATTACTCCACCTATTTTTACGGTATTACCCACTTTAACGGCTTGTGTGTATCCATACATTTTTTCTAGTTGGGGTCTTAAATAAAAATAGCTTGGTTTTTGCGATTGTTCAATAGTATCTTGTGATTTTCCAATACCTTCATGATTACCGTTCTTGCAGCTGTTTAAGCTTAAAACAAGTGCTAATGTAAATAAATTACTTAATGTTATAATTGTTGTTTTCATGATTTAAAATTTATGTTTATACAAACATAAACATTAATATTATTATCGCGACAATATCGCAATAAATTAATGCGATTTTTTTGCATTAACTTTGCAGTTGATTGAATTTCGTATGAAAAGAAGAAATACTGCAAGCAAGGATGCCGTTTTAGACTTATTAATAAAAAATAGAAAAGCGATGAGTCATATTGCAATTGAGCAAGGTTTGGCTATTGAAATGGATAGGGCGACTATATATAGGATTTTAAACCGATTCTGCGACGATGGACTAGTTCATCGAATAGTTGCAGAAGATGGAAAGCAATATTTTGCGGTATGCATGAAATGTGATGAAAATAGTTTTACTGATAATCATTTTCATTTTCGATGTAAAACATGTCAAACCATAGAGTGTTTAATGGAAGCCGTACATTTTTCAGTGCCGACAGGTTATGAGGTGGAAAGTGTGAATTGTGTATTAACTGGAGTATGTAGGGATTGCGTTGGAAGTTAACCGACGCGTAAACCCATGATACTCAAACTTCTTTCTATGCCATCTAAATTGGCAATGTTTGGTAATAATGCCCATTCTTCGAATTGGAATTTCTTAAATAAGTTGATGCTGGGGGTATTGTGTGCAAAGATAAAACCTAATAATGTCTTGATGCCCATTTTTGGAGCTTCGGCTATACAATGCTGAAGGATGTATTTACCCAAACCTTGAGATCTGTAATTTGGATCTAAATAAATGCTTATCTCCGCCGTTCCTTGATAGGCTGGTCTTCCATAAAAGGATTGAAAACTAACCCATCCTACAATTTCTTGTTGTTCATTCTCTAGCATCCAAATGGGTCTTGTTGCCGAGTTATGATTGTCAAACCACGGTTTTTTACTTTCGACTGTGACTAATTCTGTATCTGCAGTTACTAATCGAGAAGCTATAGTGCTATTATAGATTTCAGTGATTCTTGGTAAATCAGCGATTAGAGCATCTCTAAATGTATACATGATTTTTGGGGTCGTTAAGTTCATCTTTTGTGCTGAATGTCTAGCACATCAAAGATAATAATACTTGGTTTTTAAATAGAAATTTACTGCATTTGTAAGTTGATTTCTTAAATAGGAGTGGGGATTATTCAATGCGTTTACTTGATTATTAGGTTAATAATGGTTAATTTTAAAACTAAACCTAGGCTAATTCAAGAATATTCTTAAACCTACCTCTTGAAAAAGGCCATTTATAGATCAACCAAAATTATAATATGATGCAAGACAACCATTTTTCAGGAGAGTCCAGGAGGAAATTTTTACAAAAATTAGGCCTTGGGGTTACCGCCGTAAGTTTAGGACAGATGGGCTGTAGTACGGGTAAAAACACGGTCTCTAACGCGGTAAGCAATCAAATTGACTTGACTTCCATTGCTGGATTTGAAAAAATCAGTACCGACCCTAGCACCTCTATTGGCTGGGTTCCTATTTCAGATCGAAAAATCAAAGTAGGATTGGTGGGGCATGGCGTATGTAAATTTGCCGTCTCCTTCGGATTTCAAGACCATCCTAATATTGAAGTTGTTGCGGTAAGTGATTTGTTTCCTGACCGTTTAAAAGAAATGGCAGAAGCAGCTAGATGTAACAAGACTTATGCCTCCTTAGAGGAAATGTTGAAAAATGATAAAGACATTGAGGCCGTCTTTTTAGCGACGGATGCTCCTAATCATGCAAAGCATGCGATTATGGCTTTGGAGCGAGGATTGCATGTGGCCTGCGCAGTGCCAGCAGTTTGGGCGACCACAGATGAAGCGGATAAACTTTATGAAGTTTGGAAAAAAAGTGGTAAAAAATATATGCTTTTTGAAACATCGGCATTCCATGAAGATGTTCACATCATGCGTGAACTTTATAAACGAGATTATTTTGGACGAATTATTTATGCGGAAGGAGAGTATTATCACTTTTTTGAAACGCCACTAGCAAGCCACAATAATTGGCGGAATGGGCTTATTCCACAGTGGTATCCAACTCATTCTAATGGGTATTATTTATGTGTAACAGGTCAGCGTTTTCTAGAAGTATCTTGTGTCGGTACTCCGAGTAAATTAGAACAATTTCAGCCCCAAAATAATCCTTATAAAAATTCATTTGGTACGGAGATCGCTACTTTCAAAACCAGTGAACAAGGTACTGCAAGAATGATTGTAAGTTGGGATACCCCAGGATTTGGCGCAGAGGCTGGTCGTATTAGGGGTGAAAAAGGTTCATACTATAACAATCGATTTGAAGGTTTAGCTAAAGATATTCCAAGTATAAAAAGACCACCATTACCGCCTAGCGTTCAAGGGGGACATCACGGAGGATCACATGGTCATTTGACCAATGAATTTGTGAAATCCATTTTAGAAGATCGACCACCATTAATTGATATGCCACTTGCCTTAAACTTAACAGTTTCAGGGATTGTAGCCCATCAATCTGCCTTAAAAGGCGGAGAGTGGTTGAAAATTCCGCAGTATGCTTAATTAGTTCGATTTAATTATAGCTAAGATATTCACCTATATTAACACAAGTAATTATAGGTGAATGTCTTATGTTATTTTACTAGCTTTCGTATGGAAGATCAGTCACGCAACCAATGGATGCAGAAGTTACATTTTGAGCATATTTATAGAGCACACCGCTTGTGATACGCGGATGTGGGGCGATCCACTGCTTCAATCGTTCTTGGAGTTGAGCCTCTTCCAAATTGATTTCTACGAGGTTATTTTTTATATCAATTGTTAGGGTATCTCCTTGTTGAATGATGGCAATGGGACCACCTTCAAAAGCTTCTGGAGAGATATGGCCGACCACAAAACCATGCGTACCCCCAGAAAAACGACCATCGGTAATTAAGGCAACATCATTACCTAATCCAGCACCCATAATAGCAGCTGTTGGTTTCAGCATTTCGGGCATTCCTGGTCCTCCTTTCGGACCCACATAGCGAATGACTAAAACATCTCCAGCGTGTATTTTGCCTTCTTCAATAGCTTCTACAGCACTGTCTTCATTTTCAAAAACTTTTGCTTTGCCTGTGAAAAACTCGCCTTCTTTGCCTGTGATTTTTGCTACAGCTCCTTTGGGCGCTATATTTCCATAGAGAATTTGTATGTGTCCAGTTGATTTTATGGGTTTTTGAACCGGTACAAGAATGTTAAATTTATTGTCCCAAGGAGTAATATGTTCCAGATTTTCTGCAATTGTTTTTCCGGTAACTGTTAAGCAATCACCATCCAATAGCTTTTCTTCTAATAAGATTTTTAAAATGGCAGGCGTTCCACCACATTCGTGAACATCTTCCATCAGGTATTTACCGCTTGGTTTAAGATCGGCTATATAAGGAGTATGATTGCTAATCTGTTGAATGTCATCTAGGCTAAGTTTCAGGTCGAAAGCACGAGCTATAGCGAGGTAATGCAATACCGCATTGGTAGATCCACCAAGAGCCATGACTACGGTTAGAGCATTTCGTAAAGAAGCCGCTGTTACGATATCTCGCGGTTTTAAATCTATTTCTAACAGGTGTTTGATCGCATGTGCAGCCTGTTTACACTCCTCTTTTTTATCTTGACTTATCGCAGGATAGGAGGAACTGTATGGAAGGGATATGCCTAAAGCTTCTAACGAAGAAGACATGGTATTTGCGGTATACATTCCACCACAAGCACCTGCACCAGGACAGGCATTTTTTATGATTTGATTTAATTCATTTTCGTCAATTTGACCAGCTAATTTGGACCCATAAGCTTCAAATGTGGTCAATACGTTAAGCTTGTTGCCTTTGTATTTTCCAGAATGGATGCTTCCTCCATAGACCATTAAACTTGGACGGTTTAATCGGCCCATAGCAATAGCTGCACCAGGCATGTTTTTATCACATCCCATAATGGAAATCAGACCATCATACCATTGAGCGCCCATGACCATCTCGATACTATCTGCAATTAAGTCTCTTGATGGTAAGGAAAAATTCATCCCTTGGGTTCCCATGCTAATCGCATCACTTACACCGATGGTGTTGAACGTCATGGGATTTAAGTCTATGCTGGGCAATTCATTGGCTACAATAGCCGCTAAATCATTTAGATGCATATTGCAGGGGTTGCCTGAATAGCCTGCACTAGCGATTCCAATTTGAGGGTTTTTCAGCGTGATTTCTGTCAAACCAACAGCATGGAGCATTGCTTTAGATCCTGGTTGGGAATCATTTTCAGTAATCTTCCTACTGAATTTATTTAATACGGTTTTCATTTAGATTTGATTAATACGGTTGTTAATTGGGGATTTCCGTTCCACCAAAATCATTGGATATATATGCAGCCTCGACCAATTGCATAGTCTCGTACGCTTTAATTATGTTGGTGTCATGTATTGCATGTGGGTTTTCTATGGCACACATCAAATCGGCCATGCTGGCAATAAAGGCATCGGGATACCAATGGCCTGGAACTGCTGCTGTGATCCATTTTTGAGGTTCAGCATCCTGAAGATAATACTCAAAATGATCAGGTTCGCCGGTAGGAAAGTTGATGTTTTTACCTAGGGTAGCTTTAATTGCGCCTTTTGTACCTTCAAATTTCACAAATGAATCTTGGTTTTTAAGTCCAAAATCATGTCCATGATTGGTATTCACGAATGCTCTTATAGGCATTTGGTAATCAAAAATGATAATGGATCTCGTTGAAGATAATTGCATTTGTTTAGGGTGTTGAACTGTTTTGGCATATACTTTTTTAGGCATTCCTAAAAAATATTTGATGATATCCATATAGTGGATGCTATGGTATAGCATTTCCATACGAGGAATTCCAAATAAGAATTCCCAAATTTCCCAGGGATGATATATATTCATTCGAATCTCTATGTCATGCAATTCACCAATAAGACCTTCGTCTATCATTCGTTTTGCAGCTATCAGGGATGGAATAAATTTCATTTGAAAATTGACACTGGCCCGAATATCTTTTTCTTTTACAATCCGCAGAATATCTTTGGCCTCTTGGAGTGTTTCACCTAGCGGTTTTTGAATCATGACATTGGAGTGATTGGGCAATTGATTGAGAATAGAGGCGATTTGAGAAGCAGGTACAGCGATATCGAAAACAGCCTGTTCAGGAGCTTCAGCGACCATAGTTTCCAAAAGATTGTAACTTTTAGGAATTTGAAATAATTCTTTTAATCGAAGAGATTTTTCTTCGTTTAAATCAAAAATACCATTCACTTTCCAATTTGCTTTTCGGTATGCAGGTAAATGAGCCTCTTCAATAATACTGCCGGCACCAATGATATATATGGGTGGAGGATTTTGGGGAATTTGAAAGTCGGTTGAAATTAATACATCATTCATTTTTTAAGATTCTAATTGGTAAAAATCTAAGGCATTTTGATAAAAAATTTGCTGTAGTTCTGAACTGTTTAGATGATCACAGAGTTCAAAGGCACAGGATAACCAAGTTTGGTATGTTGCTCCTAAAGTTACTACAGGCCAATCACTACCAAAGGCTATTCGATTTGTCCCGAACATTTCCAAGAGGTAGTCAACATAGGGTTTCAAATCTTCCGCTTTCCAATTGATGAGATCAGATTCGGTAATTAATCCAGATAATTTACAATAAACATTTGGATTGCTGCTTAGGGCTTTGATTTGGGATTTCCAATTATTGATTTCTTTGAACTTTATTGGAGGTTTTCCAGCATGATCTAAAATAAATTTCTGATGAGGAAATTTATCGACTAATTGTATCGCAGCATTTAGTTGATGAGCTTTAATGCCTAAATCAAAAGTCAAATTAAATTCGGCAAGTAATGGGAAGTTATCCATAAACGCTGTATTTCCATACAGCGTAATAGGCTCTTCTTCCAACCTTCGAATACCCTTAATTAGGGTGTTTTCTGTTAATTTCTCTAATAAAGATTTGGCGTCTTTTTCCTCTAGTGGGAAATATGGGATAATGGCAACAATTCTAGGGTCTAATGCTGCTAGTTCTTGTATATATTCAATTTCTTTTACATATAATTCTGGCAAACACTCGGCTTGAATAAAAATTAATTTATCGATTTGTACCTGTTTTGTTTCCTTGTAAAATTCGTTTAATTCAAAAGATTTGTTTAGTTCTGGAACAGTTATTAACCATGGATAGTGCAAGGAATTTACGTTCCAAAAATGAATATGGGCATCAATCAATTTAAAATTTTCTAATAATGGTTTATTGGTTGAAATCATAAGTTAAAATTATAAAGAATTATAAGAGGTTTTTGGTATTGATTTTACATAAATCTATACGAAATTGATTTATGTAAGGCAATTTGATAATTTTAAAGTATATTCATGCATACAAAACTGAATTTGTATTTCAGGTACACCTATTTAAAATAACCATGTATGAAACCCATTTATGCTAAACCTCCTATAGGTAATAGAACTGCCTTTCAAATTAGGAAAGATTATTTGGATGTTTTAGATACCAAATGGCACTACCATGCGGAATATGAATTGACATGTATCAAATACCCCTCCGGGAAAAGAATTGCTGGGAAAAGTATTTCATTATTTGAAGAATTAGATTTAGTATTTTTTGGACCTAATCTTCCTCATGCTTGGTCTTCAGAGTCTGCAATTGGGGAATCAAAAGCAATTGAATGTACAACTGTACCACATCCTTATGCGATTGTTGTACATTTTAGTAAATCCTGTTTTGGCGATTCTTTTTTTAGCATTCCAGAAATGACATCTATTTTAGGGGTATTGGAATTGAGTAATCGAGGGGTCTTAATTCAAGGAGCTTCCAGGAAAAAAATTGTAGACTTGATGGAAGAAATGCTGGATTGTTCAGATGCATTCCGTGTGATCAATCTATTGAAAATTTTAGATGAAATATCGAAATCGCAGGACGTTTCTTTATTGTCTTCAGCTGGATATTGGACCAATATCAACGATCATGATACGATCAGAATGAGTTCGATTTATGAGTTTATCATGAACAATTTTAAAAATGAAATAGATCTAGAAGAAATATCTTCCAAAGCACATATGACTCCATCGGCATTTTGTCGATACTTTAAAGCGAGGACAAAAAAAACCATGATAGAATTTATTAATGAACTACGTGTAAATTATGCCTGTCAATTGTTGGAGGAAAACACCAGAAGCATTACGCAAATATGTTTTGAAGCAGGATTTAACAATACCTCAAATTTTAATAGACGGTTCAAATTTATTAAAGGAATTACCCCACAACAATACAAATCAAACATTCAACATATTTTCCAAAAAAATAAAGTTTAAATTGTTAAAAAAATAGTCCATTCTAAACCAATAGTATATTTATGAAATCCACTTTCCCATATCTTTTATATTTCTTTTTAGGTTGTTTAAGTATAGTTAATAGTCATGCACAAGAAGTCGTTCCAGTTTATATTGGAGAAGTTCCCAATTCGAAGAAATCTGATTTAGCAGAATTCAAAAAACCTGATGATCTGGTGGGTGAGCTTACGCTGCAAGTTAAGGAGCCAAAAATGCTGATATTTAAACCGCAGGCTGCAAAAAACAATCATACTGCAATCATTATTTGCCCTGGTGGAGGATACCATGTCTTATTGACGGAACGGGAAGGTTCGGCGGTGGCAAAAAAATTAGCGGAGGAAGGATATACAGCCTTAGTTTTGCATTACCGATTGCCAAATGAGCAATATACCGTCAATCAGTCAATTGCACCCTTGCAAGATATTCAAATGGCTATTAAAAGGACAAGGGAACTTGCAAAATCTGGAAAAATTAATAGCAGTAGGGTAGGTGTGATGGGTTTTTCAGCAGGTGGTCATTTAGCATTAATGGGGGCTGTACATGATCAACATCCAGCGATTGAAAATCAAGAGCAGACTAGCTTGAAAGTTGATTTTGCTATTTTAGTCAATCCAGTGGCTAGTTTTGAAACAGGGATTGGGCATGAAGGGTCTAAAAAGAATCTATTAGGGAAATTTGAAAGTGAAGAAACTATTGCATTTTTCTCGGGAGAGAAGCAAATCAATGCGGCAACTGCTCCCATGTTTTTAGTCCATGCTTTGGATGATGTAGTTGTTCCAGTAGAAAATTCATTACGAGTTTTCGATCAATTAAGAATTCATAAAGTGCCGGTAGAATTACATGTTTACAGCAAAGGAGAGCATGGTTTTTTAACTGCTCCAAGTTTTGATGAATGGTTCAATCGCTGTTTAAATTGGCTACAATCCATGCACTATAATCAGCAAACCATTTAATTTTCAAAAGTTAGCCTAGATATCTTTTTTAACAATTTTTTCCTGCAGTAGGTTGGGTACGAATTCCCTATGCCATTCCGTTAAGTTTCCGTCTTCAAATCGAAAATGATAATGTTCATTTTCATAATAAGGGTAATTTCGATAGGAAATAACTTCTACGATTTTACCATTTTCCTTCTTTTTTTTGGATATGGTATACTTTGGTCCAAGTATGGAAGTAACTACTGCTTTTTTCATTCCAAGATTGATAATTTCTAAGTCGGTTGATTTTATGTTCGATACTTTTATCGCAGAACAAGAATGAATTAGTAAAACAGATAACAAACTGAGAATGATGAAGGGGATATTTTTCATAATGTAAACAAATTGATCGAATTTTAGACTTATGATGCCTATCAATGGTTTAGTCACATAACCTTCTTTTAAACAAGCACTTTGTATTTTCCAATAATAATAGTTATTTAATTGAGTGTTTGTTTATTTTTATTTTTTTATCGCATTTTATTGCTAATGGATTAAACTATTTTCTTTTATTTTGGTCTTTTATTAAAATTCAGTATTTATTTCACCAGGTGTTTAGGCCATTGAAATTAAAGATTATCATGAGAAAAGTAATTAATTATTGCCTGCTGCTAGGCGTATCCCTGACTCTAACTATTCAAGCCCTTGCAAAGAGTTCAATCATTCAGGTAGATACCAGTCATCAACAACTTTTAGAAAATGAAGCATTTTTTTACCGAGTTGCTTCAAACCAATTATTAAGCTCTGTATATGAGGATATATTGGGTAATCAACTAGGTAATACATTTCAATGGTTACAAATTTTCGCAGAGGATCAGCTATTAAATTTCTCACCAAACGATTATTGGATTCTTGATAATAATCCTTCAGGAGGTTTCGAATTATACGATGAAGAATTTAATTACATATCTGTTGCACCTGATTTAAAAGGGAATTTTTCGTTCATCAGCAGTAAAGGAAATTGGGTAAAATCGCGAAGCAATAATTTTAATAAAACTTATTTTAGTACCGATCAAGGTAAAGAATATACTATGACCTTTAAATTTAGTTTTGGAGGTAAAAAAGTGATAAAAGATGAAAAAGGTTATGAAATAACCTTGAATTCGAAACTAAATGGTAATACTGAAATAGCTGATAATGAAGGTCGCAAGCTGTTGGTTAAATTTGATCGTTCTGGTGTTTATCGGCTATTAGAGGGCAAAAAAATAAAGATGTCATTAATGATACAAAGCCTACAGCACTATCGTTTATCCAATGAGTCAGGTGAATTATTAAACCTCGTAAAGAGAGGTAGGTATAATGATATATATATGAAATTGAGTAATGGTCAAGAAATTTTAATAGAAAATAGATTTGTTAAACCAATACCCATTCAGGTTCAAGAAGACAAGAAAGAAGCTGAAAAGAAGGAAGTAGAAAAGAAGTAAATTCAATAAACAGGTATAAAAAAAATAGGTTAAAGATTGCTAAATCTTTAACCTATTTTTTTATATTAATCTTCGAAATCAGACCAATTGAAATTGGGATTTTCAGGATCTTTTTTAACTTTTTTTCTTTGGGCATAAAGCTTCTTTACTATATCGGGATGAGCATTTGCGATATTTACTTGCTCTCCAATATCCGTAGCTAAGTCATAGAGTTCCAAGACTTCCTTTTTATCCTTTTCTTTAAATCGGATTAATTTCCAATTTTCCATAGTAATAGCTTCTTTCAAAACACCTTTCTCATTGAATTGCCAATAAAGTTCCTGATGCTTATTTTGTTGATTACCTTTTTTAATTGTTTCTAAAAAAGAAATTCCATCAATATTTTTGGGAGTATTCGCATTCGCAATCGCTGTGAATGTGGGCAGAATATCCCAAAATGCCCAAGCCTCGTCTACCTGATTAATCGTGTTTTTATTTCCAGGAACTTTAACAATGAGTGGAACACGAATTCCGCCTTCATACAAATCTCGTTTTATGCCTCTCAATGGTCCCCAACTATTAAAAAATGCAGGATCTGCGCCACCTTCTTGATGGGGGCCATTATCGCTACTAAAGAAAATATAGGTATCGTCTTCTAAACCTAATGTTTCAATTAAAAGCACAATTTTGCCGATATCATCATCTAATTTTTTGACCATAGCCGCAAATGCGGCATGAGGTTGCGCTTGATCATCATAATTTCCTTTTTTCGAGAAATATTCTTCTTCGCCGAATACACTAGAGCCATCTTTATGTTGAAATTCTTTAAGAAGATCATTGGGAACAATCAATTCTGCATGTGGCAATGTAAAAGGCAAGTAAAGAAAGAAAGGTTGATCTTTATGCTCTTTTATGAAAGCAATAGATTTATTTAAAATTAAATCTTGAGTATATTCTTGATTGCTCACATTCACCACTTGCGTAATACCGTTTCTAATTTCATATAAGCTATCGGTATAATAATCATGCGCATGTGATTGGTCCAAATACCCATAAAATTGATCAAAACCTTTAAGATGAGGTGCACCTTTAGATTCAACATCCCCTAAACCCCATTTACCGAACATGCCAGTTGTATAGCCAGATTTCTTCAGAATTTCTGATAGGGTTAAATCCTCAGGCCTCAATGCCCCTTTACCATCTTTAGCTTTGGAATTGCCCCGTATATATGCTGTTCCCATATGCTTACCCGTCATTAGGGCACATCGAGATGGAGCACAAACCGTATTCCCAGAATAAAATCTCGTGAATTTTATTCCTTGATTGGTTAATCGATCTAAATTTGGTGTTTTAAGTACTGAGTTTGGATTAAATGCACTAATGTTTCCATAACCTAAATCATCTGCTAGGATAAATATGAGATTAGGTTTTCTAGCAGGCTCTTGTTGGGCAGCAAGTTGGTGCCCATGAAACAGCATGACCAAAAGAAAAAAGCCTAAGAATTTAATGTTTTCCTTGATTATTTTGTTTTTATTACTTTCCATAATTAGGGTTTTGAGTTAAATTGTTATTAAATTGAATAGCTATAGATGGAATAGGCCATACATAGTCTCGATCTTTTTGGAAGGCTCTTGAATCTATTCGATTCCCATTAATATGATGCACATCACCGTTTAATAGTTCATGGGCTATATTCCACCTTCGGATATCGAAATAGTATAAACCTTCACCTGCAAACTCTATTCTACGTTCATGCCTAATTTCCTTTCTTAATTGTTCTTTTGTTAAAGACCTATTGTATTTTGGCATGCCTGCACGAACTCTAATGGCATCTAAGGCATCGAAGATTTCTGCAGACGGTCCACTGAATTCATTTTGTGCTTCAGCAAAAGATAATAGTACATCGGCATAGCGAAGAACTATATAATTCAGTTCTGAGGTGCCACTGGTTTGCACTGAAATAGGTTTTTCTAAATCTTTATAGATTGTATATTTCTTTAGACCAGCACCCGTACTGGGGTATTGGTTAGCAGCGACAGTTGCTCCTTTGAAGGTAGTCCCAGGAAGAATGACCGTAGCTTGCAATCGAGGATCTCTGTTGGCATAAGGTTTTTGAGGGTCATAGACCGAAGACAGGTGGATGGCTTGTCCATCCGTTGCGTAATAATCATTTATTAAATCAGGTAAAGGGGAGGAGCCTAGCTGTTGATCTAAAGAGACATCTAATGAATGCGTAAATTCAGGATAGGCATATTGAATATCAAATATGACTTCTTTATTTCCTTCATTTTCTAAATAGAATAATGCTCTGTAATCATTAAATAACTCGTATGTTTTGGAATTAATAATGGTCTTTGCTGTTTCAGCAGCCTCTTGCCATTGAGAGGCATAAAGTAATACCCTAGTTTTAAAAGCTAATACTGCACCCTGTGTTGCCCTCCCTTTTTCAGAACCGGAATAACTATTTGCTAAAGCACCTGCTGAAGCTTCATCTAAGTCTTTAATAATTTGCACATAAATTTCATCAGCAGAATTTCTATTCAAATTACCTTGAGTTTCTAAATTGGGAGGATCTAAAATTAATGGAGCACCTTGATATAAATTCCATAAGGGGAAATAATATAAGGCTCTTAAAAACTTGGCTTCTGCTTTTATCCGATCCTTTATTTTTTGATCAAAATCTATGTCGTCGGTATTTGCTAAGATATTATTTACACGTCCTATGCCTTCGTAGCTTTGATTCCATGTGGAATTAAAACGACCAGTATTTGCATCATGCAGGCCTCTAGAGATAAGATTTATGTCGTTATTGTATTGATAGGTGTTTGGAGTTAATGCGTCCAAATACACCATGTTTCCTGCAGAATAGAACGAATTCCCATTACTTAAAACGGAATAGGCTCCAACCAATGCGGCTTCAACTTTCTGCTGGCTATTCCAATAGGTTTCTTGCGTGAACCGATCGGTAGGAACGATATCCAAATAGGAATCGCAAGAAGAGCAAAAAATAATACTGCTTAATAAAATGATAGTTCTTTTCATGATTATTTTCTATAAGGATAAGTTTATACCTGCGGAAACTGTTTTGGTATTTGGATACTCAATCAAATCCGCTCTTGTAAGATTTCGTTCTGGATCAGAAAATTTAAAGTCAGTAAAGGTTAACAGATTTTGAGCATTGACAAAAACCGTTAAGCCTTTAATCCCGAAAGGGTCCAAAGTGTTTTTGTTTACTTGATAACTTAACTGAATATTTTTCATCCTTAAATAGGAGGCATTTCTAATCCAAAAGCTAGAAGTTTGAAAATTTAATGGATAGCCATTGGAGGTCGTTAAACGAGGTAACGATGCATTTGGATTTTCAGGAGTCCAAGCATCTGTTAGCCATTCTTTGGTTACACCAGCTCCATTTTTAAATGGAAAAGCTAAGTTCCCCGTCAAATAGGTATCTACCTTTCCTACTCCTTGAAATATAGCTGATAAATCAAAGTTTTTATACCCAAACCCTACATTAAATCCATAGGTCAATTTTGGTAAGCTATTTCCAATAATGGTTCGGTCATTATTATCAATTCTATCATTGCCATCAAGGTCTGCGTAGCGCAAATCCCCAGGTTTTGTACCTGCAGATTGAAAGGCACTGGAAGCTATTTCTTCCTCATTTTGGAAAATACCAAGTGTTTGAAGGCCATAAAATGAATTAATGGAATTTCCTTCTTGGATGATGGTATTTCCAGCATAATAAACTTGCTTTTTGATATCGATTACTTCATTTGCAATCCATGAGCCATTCGCTTGAATGGAAAGGAGTAGATCACCCAGCTTATCTTTATAACCAACAATTAATTCCACACCTTTATTATTGACCGTTCCAATATTTTTATAGGGCCCTGTTAGATTTCCGACTTGACTAGGAATGGTGATTTGTCTTAAAATATTGGAGGTAGTTTTAGTAAACCAATCGAATTCCAAGGATAATTTATTCGTTAAAAAAGCAGACTCCAATCCGATATTCGTAATCGTCGTTGTTTCCCAAGTGATATTAGGATCTGCAATTTGTTTTACAGCCGCACCTGAGACTAAATTGCCATTGAAGGAATAATTTTCCCCTAGACCAAAGGAGTTGACAAAGCTGAAATTTGGAATAGATTGATTTCCTAACCTTCCATAAGAAGCCCGAATTTTGAGGTTTGAAATCGCAGGAATTTCCTTAAAGAATTCTTCTTCACTAATTCGATATCCAGCAGAAACCGAGGGAAAGAAACCCCATCGCTTGCCCTTCGCGAATTTTGAGGAACCATCGTATCTGAAATTACTTTCTATTAAATACTTGTTCTGATAAGCATAATTTATACGACCAAAATAGGAAAGTAGCTTATTGATAGTTGAAGTTCCAGTAACTTGAGGAGATGTACTTCCAGCATTTAATTCGGTTAATTCATTACTTAAATAACCTTGATTGTATGCCGAGAAATTTCCATGATCAAATTTTTCCCAACTAAACCCAGCCAAAATATTAATATCATGAGTCGCAGATGTTTTAACCCAATTTAGGGTGTGAAAATTCGTTAAGTTTAACCTGTTGTTACTAATTTGCCGAATACCGCGAACGGGGGTATTTCCGATAGGGGTTATAGCTCCTGTTTTGGGATTAGTCAAGTTGATTGAGGGATAAACGTATTTTTCTAAGCCATAATTGAGATTTGCACCTAGGGTTGTTTTATAAGTGATGTTAAGGGGTAATTTAAATTCTAAAAACAAATTGGCCAAGGGGCCAAGGCTGTTATTTTTCCGAAAACCCTCCTTCGATAAGGCAACTGTATTTCTAAAAAAGTTGTGTCCTGGAACACGAATCCATTGATCAGCATAAGTGCCGTCTTGTGCATAGGGAACTTGGAAAGGCAAGGCCCTATAAGTTAAACCGAGTATGCCACCTTCTCCATTACCTTCATCCGCAGTATAGGCACTTTCCTTATTAAGGCCATAATTTCCTAATAGCGAGGCACCAATCTTCAAGTAATTTCTAATTTCACTTTGTATATTGGAATTAATCGAATATCGTTCTCCTGAAGTTTCCATTAATATACCTTGTTGGTTTAAGTAGCCTAACGAAACCGCATAGGTTGTTTTCTCCGAACCACCAGAAAAGCGGAGGTTATGATCTTGGATCGGGGCATTCCGAAACATCACTTTCATCCAATCCGTGTTTGCATAAATGTAATCGTCTTGATTCGTTCTAAATTCATCGATTAGGGCATCTGTATACTCTTTGGCTTTCCCTTCATTGACTAAGGCTTGGTTTCTTCCGATCATATAATCTACCGTATTGGTTACTACATCAGGAAACTGCGTGGCCGATTGCGACCCAAAATATGCGGAATAATCTACCGATGAAATGCCTTTCACGCCTTTTTTAGTTGTAACTAATATGACTCCATTAGCGGCCCTATTTCCATATATGGAAGCTGAAGCAGCATCTTTTAATACGGAGATAGATTCGATGTCATTTGGGTTTATTTTATTCAAGTCATATTCGATTCCGTCGACCAAGACCAAAGGGTTATTATCGTTTAACGTTCCAAGGCCGCGAATTCGAATACTTGCTCCATCAGCTCCTGGTCTACCTTTCGTCTGATTGCTGTAGACACCTGGTAAATTTTGCAATGCTTGCGTAGAACTGGTAATGGGTCTGTTGGCTAATGTTATTCCGTCCAAGCTTGCAACAGAACCTGTAAGATTTGCCCTTTTTTGTTGGCCATAGCCTACAACAACCACCTCTTCTAAATCTGAAGCGATCTCCTCAAGTTCGATCGTTATGGGAGAGGTCTCCACGACCAAATCCTTGGATTGATAACCTACAAATGAAATGGTAATTGCAAAAGGTAGTTTTTGACCGGTCACGAATTGGAAATTTCCATCACGATCAGTTTTAACGGCATGTGTAACTGCTTTTAATTGAATGGTCGCTCCTTCAATCGGATATTTCGATTTGGAATCTATAATTTTTCCTCGAAGCGAGGCGTTTATAATGGGTTCTGTTTGTTGCGCTGCAAGTGGAAGATACTGAATTAAAAACAGCACAATAAGGGTAGAGTATGCCCATACTCTATAATTTTTCATATATTTATTGAGTTTAATGTGAAACATTTAGGAAGGTGCCAACGCCAATTGAGAACTTTCCTGATGTATTAAGCTTAGGGAAGTTTATCTTCCCTATTTTTTTATCCGATTAGCAGATCGGTATTATTGAAATGATCTTTGCATTCGCATTCGATAGTGCAAGCAGTATAGGCTTAATAAATCCAGATTTTGTTGGTAATCATTGTTTTTCTTTGTAATCCTGTTAATCATAGAATTTGGATAGTTTGATTATTTTTTTTCAAATATAGTATAATTTTAATAAAGTCTACTAGATTTATAGAGTATTTTAATATTTATTGTATTTCTTTGTTTTTTAATACATTAGGAAGGTTTTTTTTTGATGGGTGTGCAATCTTTAAGGGTTTTAATTCTTAACAAATTGCCTGTTTTTTTCGGATGAATAGAATGCTATACCTGGAATTATGCCATATTATACAAAAACTTTTCAGCTCCATTACCTATATTTTCGTAAACCTAGAAAATATAGCTTATCACCAACTTTATAAAAAAAATATTATATTTAGCGTGTAACCAACTATATTTCATGCTCCCCAGAGTTTTCAAATTTTTATTAGTACCTACCTATATCTATATTTTTATAGCCTGTATGATTATTCCCTCGATGGCTGTTGCCAGTAGAGAGCAGGATAGCTTAATAAAAGTTCTCAAAGAAGAATTGAATAATAAGGCCAAATACGATAATCTAAAAGAATCAAACATTGAAAAATTACGAATAGATTTAATAAAAATTCCAAAAACTAATCTTGCTAGTAGGTATCTGATCCAATCCCAATTATTAGATGAATATATTTCTTATCAAAGAGATTCGGCATTGGTCATAGGGGATCGATTAATTAAGCTTGCAGAGCAATTAAGGGATCAACGAAAAATCAATTCAGCAAGACTTAGAATGTCAACCATCTTGATTTCATCCGGAATATTTAAGGAAGCCGACGAATGTCTTTCCCTGATTGATATTACCAATGAACTTCAAGACCATAAATTTGAATATTATCACCTACAGACCTGGTTAAATTGGGCTATGAAAACTTCGATAAATGATCAATTATATGCTCCAGAATATAGTCATAAAGAAGCGATCTTTCGAGATTCCGCATTACGATATGCAAACCCACAATTGTATGAGGTAGAACTGATAGGTATGTTTCCAGATGCTGAAAGGTCGGCTAGTTCGAAAAATTACCAGAAATACATCCAATTTTTAAACGCATATTATCAGGAGTCCCCTCATAAAGCAGCACGGATAGCATATATGTATAGTGATTTGTATACAGATGAAAGACGCACGAATTTACTCCTATTAGCAGCTATTTATGACGTTAGAACTGCAACCAAAGAAACCCCAGCAATAATAAAAATTGGAGAACAATTATTTCAAAATGGAGATGTAAACAACGCTTTTTTCTTTTTGAATCAGGCGATGGATAATGCGAAATTCTATGGTTCTAAGCTTCATAAAATTGAAATTACATCCATACTTCCTCAGGTAACAGTCCAAAAAATGCTGCAATCCGAGCGAAAAATTATGTGGACAGTTGTCATATCCATAATCCTGTTATTTATTCTTGGTTGGATATTTTATAGTAGGATAAAATTAAAGGCATTAAACCAAAAGATTTCCGTCCAAAATGTGCAGTTACAAAACACTTTAGTAGCATTAGAAAAAAGCCAAGGAGAAAACGCTTGGATATTGAAAGTGTTAGCCCACGATCTACGAGGTGCCATTGCAGGTTCTATGAGTGTCAATGCGGTATTGGTTCAAAATGAAAATTTAAGCGATGATGAGCGCATGATGATCCGTTTATTAGACACCTCAAATCATGATGCATTAGAAACGATAAGTGATTTGTTGAACCTGAATTCGGATAAATATCAGTTAAACAAATCGAATGTTCAATTAGATGAATTAGTAAAGGAAACAGCCAAGTTATTTCAATTTAAAGCAGATGAAAAACAGCTGCAATTTATTCTCCAAACTGATCCAGTAAGTATTGCCTTAAATCGAGAAAAAATGAGACGGGTTTTACATAATTTGATTAGTAATGCCATTAAATTCAGTGCTCCATATAGTCATATCACGCTTGCGGTCATTGACTTGAACAAACAATTTGTTCTGATAAAAATTGCCGATAAAGGCATTGGAATTCCAGCAGCTTTTAAAGCTTCCATATTCGAACTAGATCCACAAAATAGAAGAGAGGGAACTTCTGGAGAACAATCTTTTGGATTGGGATTATACATTTGCAAACAAATCATAGCAGAACATCAAGGGAAAATTTGGGTAGAAAATAATGAAGGAAATGGAACCATATTCCTCATTGAATTACCCAAGTAAGCGTTATTTATGGATGTTTCATAGGCAAGAAACTACGGATACAGCTCATTTGGCAAAATAAATTCATTAAGATAATTAAATAAAAAAATATTTAATTATCTTACTTATTGGATGTTAAAATGTTATGTTTTAGTATCCTTTTTTCAATGATAAACCAATAAACTTTAAATTCATGTATAAAACATTTACAATTTTACGTTTTATTCTATTCAGCTTTATCAGCATCCAATTTATTGGATGTACTACGGAAAAAGCGATTGTTCCTGAATTATCTGGGGAGCACACCTTAAGCAAATTTTTGTTAAAAAAGGAGGCCCATGCGCATCTATGGTTTGATATAGAGACGGAGATCATTGGAGATACCATATTTGCACGCACCATGAAAGATACCTATGTGGGAGCTTTAATTCCAGAATTTGAACATACGGGGGTCAAGGTGCTCGTCAATCAAGTCGAACAAAAAAGTAAAGTTAATACGGTCGATTTTTCCAAACCCATTAAGTATGAGGTGGTCGCAGAAAATGGTGAAAGTAAAAGCTATACCGTCAAATTTATAGACACTGGATTGCCTGCTGTATATTTATTTACCGATGGAAAACCTATTGTCAACAAGGAAGATTATGTCACAGGTCAATTAAAAATAACTCGTGGGTTTGAAGGTAAGGTATTGTATGAAGGTGTAACTGAAGTAAAAGGTCGAGGTAATTCTACCTGGGGTATGCCTAAAAAACCGTATCGTATAAAACTTGATAAAAAGGCGGAATTATTAGGAATGCCTTCCGATAAAAGCTGGGCTTTGATGGCCAATTATGGAGATCAATCTTTATTGAGAAATGATATTGCTTTTGAAGTAAGTAGGCGTGTAGGGGTAGCATATTCGCCTCGCCAAAAATATGTAGAATTCTTTTTAAATGGCGAGTACCAAGGTAATTATACCCTGACAGAACATATCAAAGAGGGCAGTCATCGGGTTCCTATCGATGAAGAAAATGGTGGTTACATCTTGGAACAAGATGGTTATGCCTTTCAAGAACCGGTACATTTTGTTACAGCAAAGAATATTCCTATCACGGTAAAGTTTCCGGATGAAGATGAAATCACTAGCACACAGTATGATTATATAAAAGATCATTTTGCAACATTTGAAAATAGTTTATTTCAAATTGGCGATCAAGTTAATACCGATTATCAAGATTATTTCGATTTAACAAGTTTTGTAAATTATTACCTAGCCAATGAGATTTGCGGTAATACTGATATGTTTTGGAGTATGCGTATGTATAAAAAAAGCAATGCAGATCCTAAAATATATGTTGGTCCAGTATGGGACTTTGACCTTGGCTTTAATAATGATCGTCGCTTAAATGATTATCAAGAAAAACTCATGCTGGAACATGCGCATAACCCAAGAGCTTGGATTGACGTATTAAAGGATGATCCAGCATTTAAAAAATTAGTTAGAAGTCGTTGGATTGAAGTAAAAGCAGGATTACAAAACCTTCCACAATACATCGACCAACAAGCGAAATTAATATCCTACAGTCAACCCTATAACTTTAAAAAATGGGATGTACTAGGAGAAAATATCAATCAAAGTTGGTTTACCCATGACACCCATCAAGGCTATGTGGATTTTGTTAGAAATTTTATCGCAAAAAGAATTCAATGGCTAGATACTGTCATACAAGGACCAAAGTTTGATTAAAATGGAGATTAGCCAGTGTAGTTGATTTATTGACTAGCTGGCTATCAATTCTAGGTAGATTTTCATTGCTTGGGCATATCGGGTTGCCGTGTTAATTTGCAGGTAGTATTACCTGCTATGCAGTGTGCTTCAACGCTCTAATAGCTTAACTGTTCCATGATGTAATGTTCGAATCTACGGGTAATGCTAAAGGATGTGGAATTGATTGTTAACTCAGCATTTGAGGGGATAGGCACCTGTTCTTGATCCATAGGAGTAAAGGGAAAACTGGACTAAGTGATCACTGCAGAAAGAACATTTTAATCCCATGTATTAAATTTGCGTACTTACAGCCCAATAATTACCTGCGCAATCATCAAAAGATCCTCTTGTATAGTGATCTCCCTCCTTATGAATAGGTTTTTCTATTTCTTGGCAGCCAAGGTTGATGGCTTTTTCAAATGTCTTAATCAGATCCTAAAAATAATAGTGAAGGATACTTATTTGGGCTGGATAATTTTCAATACTATCACTTTTCATCAAGACTGAATCGTCCAATAGCAATTCAATATGTGCAATTTTGCCATCTTCACGTTCAAACTTTCTCAGAATTTTAGCTTCAAAAATCATTTCTATTTGTTGAGCTAATGGATGAGATTCGTCTACAATTCAATAGGGAGTTAAGGAATTATCGTTTTATGGTTTATATGCGTTCAAGATCGGATAAATTAATTGATCATTGAAACAACTAAAACCAATAAAAGTTTAATTGGGCAGATTAAAAAATAGGCAGGCGTATTGGCAAAAATGACCAGAAATGGTTTTCTACTTCCTCCATTATTTACAAGGTTAGCATTGGGTAAAACAGGTTTCCCATCAAAAATTATCATTAATCAGAACAGATGGCACCTTTTTTTTATGGGATGTACAGGATTAAATATAATAAGGATGAACCCATGCAAATATCATGTACTTGATTGAAATAATAATACGTTCTCCGTTCCTACAGGTAGAAGAACACGCCGATGGATTTGGATTGTAGAAAAACCAGCATCGTTCCGATCGAAGATTCTTGACCATTTCTAGGGTATTATGCTGTTTTGTATAATCTACTTAGTTTGAATAAATTGCTGTTAATTTATTGATATATTAGCTTATAAAACAAGGCAAAAATGAATCTGCAGCGAATTCTATTAAACATCGCATTTCTACTGTTTTCTATGCCATTTGCTATCGGCCAGCAGGTAGAAATTATGGAACAAATACCTATTTCAGAGAAATCTACTGAAAAGAATTTTGAATTATTAACGAAATCATTTCCTATTTCCCAGCAACAAAAGATTGGCACTTTAAGAGGAACTTTTCCTCATGCAGAAAATCAACAAATCATTAAGTTATTCAATTTGTTTTGGAAAAATGCCAATAAACTTGGCGCCAATTCATTTGTTGTGGAGGATATTCAAATAGTGAACGATTCTACAGCCATTCGGATCAATCTTTATCAACTTAGCGAGGAGGATTTGAAGAGCAATGAAGGCTTATATCCTCATAATATGGTATATATGATTGGTGAATTGACAAATGATCAAGAAGGTAAAAATTTTAGGTTTAATGAAGTTAAAGTTAATTTAAAACCGATGAGCTATATCGCTTATCAAAATGAGGTCGGGAAGGAGGCAACGGTAGGTGTAGGTGGGTTATTAGGAGCGAAGACTTGGATAAGAGGTAAAGAAGGACGACCACCAATCTTTTATTCTTTAAGCGGTTTTGGGGTAGGCCCCGGTATAGCGACTCCAATCAGTCTAAGTTTTAATACGGGTCGGCTTAATCCAGTTTTGCAAAATTTCGGACAGTTTTTGTTACTGTTACTCAACGAGCAAAAATTATAAGAATGAAATTTATGCCTGTAAAATAAGGGTATGAAATCATAAGTTCATAAAAGTCAAGCATATAAGTTGTTTTTTACAGGGTAAATATTTAAATTTAGGTAGTAAAATCTAACCTATGAATCTAACTATTAACCTAATTAAATGCAGTCGATTCAGCATTTTTCACTGCTTTTGCTATTTGTTTTTATTCCATAGTCTTCACGTTTCGGCACAACAGCAAACACCAGATGCTAGAGCAAGAGAAACGGAGAAAAAAATGACTGATGATGAACGGTTTTCCCTGATCATAAGTGTTATTGGTAGGGTTCCAGGTATTGGAATTGAAAAGGATCCACGAATTCCTGAAGGGGTTGCGATGAGTGCCGGTTATACGGCAGGCATACCTCGATTACAAATTCCAGCATTACAAAGCAGTGATGCCAGTATGGGGGTTACGAATCCAGGCTATCGCCCCGATGATCAGGGAGCTACAGCAATGCCTGCATCGATTTTAACGGGAGCAAGCTTTAATCCTAAACTAGCTTATACACAGGGGGAAGCCTTGGCATTAGAAGCAAGGGTTCGCGGATTTAATATATTGCTTGCAGGTGGAATCAATCTCATTCGGGATGCTCGAAATGGAAGAAACTATGAATATTATTCTGAAGATCCTTATGCTACCGCTTTATTCGGCGCAAATGCAGTCAATGGGATTCAAAAACAAAAAGTAATTTCCACCTTAAAACATTATACCCTAAATAGTAATGAAACCAATCGTCATTGGCTTGATGCCATTATTGATCCGGTGGCACATCGTGAATCTGACTTACTGGCATTCCAAATTGCGATAGAGCAATCCTCTCCAGGATCTATTATGAGCGGATACAATAAAGTTAATGGTGTTTATGCTGGCGGAAGTAATTATTTATTAAATGATATTCTCAAAGACACATGGAACTATAAAGGATGGGTGATGTCCGATTGGGGAGCTGTACCAAGCTGGGATTTCGCACTTAAAGGGCTTGATCAAGAGTCCGGTATTCAATTAGATATAATGCAGTGGGGTGCAGAAGCATTTACCGATTCCTTAAAAACAGCCTACAAAGCTGGTAAATTTCCCAAAAAGCGACTTTCGGAAATGGTTGTTCGAATTTTGCGTTCCATGTATGCTGTTGGGGTTGACGATTGGCATGACCGTGTTGCTGTTGATGTTAAAAAACATCATCAAATAGCACTCGACGTGGCACGTCAAGGAATTGTACTACTAAAAAATGAGGCAATACTCCCTTTGGATTCGCAAAAACCGTTAAAAATTGCTGTGATCGGTGGCTTTGCGCATAAAGGGGTGATATGTGGTACAGGTTCAGGGGCGGTATTACCCATTGGAGGCTTTGTATCACAAATTAATATTGGCGGTCCAGGTGTATTAAGTAATGGAAGAACGCTATTTCTATTACCGAGTTCACCAATGGAAGAATTGAAAAAACTTATGCCCAATGCAAGCATTGATTTTGACCCCGGTTACACCATTGCGGAAGCTAAATTGGCAGCAAAAAATGCGGACCTCGTCCTGGTGTTTGCTGTGCGTGTAGAAGGTGAAGGCTATGACCTGACGGATTTAGCATTACCATGGGGACAAGATGCTTTAATTAGTGAAATTAGTGAAACCAATGCCAATACTATTGTCGTTCTTGAAACGGGGAATGCCTCATCCATGCCTTGGCGAAACAAGGTTAAAGCAATAGTGCAGGCCTGGTACCCTGGACAAGCCGGAGGCACAGCTATTGCAGAAATTTTAACAGGCAAAATAGATCCTTCAGGAAAACTTCCCATTACCTTTCCTTTAAGTCTAGACCAAACACCAAGGCCAGAACTTGCTGGTTTAGGAACTCCTTGGGGCACCCCTACAACCATAAATTATCATGAAGGTGCTGATGTTGGGTATAGGTGGTATGCAAAAAAGAACCTTGAACCGATGTATTCTTTCGGACATGGTTTAAGTTATACCCAATTTTCATACAGTGATTTAAAAGTAGAAGGTGGAAATAGTGTAAAAGCAAGTTTTAAGGTTACAAATACCGGCAAAACCAGAGGTGCTGATGTGCCACAAGTATACTTAACGAATGCTTCAGGCGAAATCAAAAGACACCTACTTGGTTTTGAACGTGTAGAGCTTAATCCTGGTGAGCAGCAAGTGATAACCATTACCGCTGATCCTCGATTGCTGGCGAATTTTAATGATAAAATACAACAATGGACCATAAAAGGTGGCAATTATCAAATCGCACTAGGCCGATCAGCGCAAGATTTAGTTTTAACAAATAATGTTAAATTGACCGCTCGTAAATTTGGAAATTAAACAATTGAAATCGAGTCTTATGCAATAAGCTTTAGTCTTAAAAAAGGTATATATTCACTTAAGCAAAGGGGTAAATCAACAGTATGTTCAATTTACCACTTTGAAAGTATGAAATAGTACTTTTTTTGCAAGAAAGTAAATGCGATAATATAAATACGATACCTACTTAAAAACTATCGTTTTTTATGTTTATTGTTGCATTGCCCTTCGATTACCCGATATATTGGAGGCTACTTTTATTTTCGTTAAGCACTTCATTAATCAGTTTATAGAAGTGTTTTTGCCAGTTTTCCAAGATGTTTTAAATGGAGGGAAATTTCTTTATCCCAGGATAAAGCGAAACATAATCGCATACAATGTTGATATTGATGTTGTAATGAAAACATTCTTCCAGGAGCTATACTGATACTATTTTTCATAGCATAGTTATAGAGTTTGATGGTATCCATCTGTTTAGGAAATTCAATCCATAAAGTGAGTCCTCCTTGTGGTCGACTAACTTTGGTGCCTTCGGGAAAATCATTAGCAATGATTTGTACATAATTGTGGTAATTTTCTTTTAACGTCTTGCGTAATTTACGCAGGTGTTGATCATAACGTCCAGACATTAAAAAATTTCCTACCGCTTCATGAATAATAGTTGAAGAAGATAAAGTATGTACTAATTTTAATTTTAAAATTTGCTCCTTATATTTTCCTGGCGATATCCAACCCACACGGTAACCTGGAGCTAATGTTTTTGAAATAGAACTGCACCATAAAACGTTTCCATCCAGATCAAAAGATTTGCAACATTTTGGTCGGACTTCCCCAAAATGAAGATCCCCATAGGTATCATCTTCAATCAGCGGGATGTGATGTGTCGATAACAAGGATACCACTTCTTTTTTATTAGCATCAGGCATGCAGTAACCAATAGGTGTATTGTAATTGGGTACCAACAAGCAGATGTCTATTTTTGGTATGACGTTTTTTAAGGCTTCGAGGTCTATTCCAGTTTCTGGATGTGTGGAAATTTCTAGCACCTTTAATCCTAAGCTAAGCGCCAATTGCAATATGCCGGGATAACAAGGACTTTCAAGCCCAATCGTGTAGCCTGGTTTTGTTAATGCCATTAAACAAAGTGCGATAGCGTGCATACATCCATGCGTGGTTATCAAATCATTTTCGTTCAAATTACCGCCCCAACCCAAAGATCGAGCAGCAATCATTCTTCTCAATTTAGAATTTCCCGCTATGGATTCATAGGTCGTTCCTCCTTCGCCTAAAGTACGAGTGGCTAGGACAATTTCTTTCTTTAGTTTCGCTATGGGTAACAAATTTCCAGCGGGTACTCCAAATGAAAATAGCGTTAAGTCTTTCCTTCCCATGGAGCTATAAACCTTGTCAATGATTTCGTTTGGTTCAATATGCTCTGCGATTGCTAAAGGCCTGCTAGACTCTGGCAATGGTAGTTTATGGGGATTTTGTGGACTCACATAATAACCCGATTGGGCTTTAGCATGTACTAATGATAAAGATTCGAGCTCTAGATAAATTCTTTTAGCCGTGTTGATGCTAATGCCGTTTTCGAGACTAAGGCTTCTGATGGAAGGGAGTTTATCTCCTGGTTTAAATACAGCAGCCTTTATTTTCTCTGAAATATTATCCGCTAATTCAACATATAAAAATTTTTTTTTCATCCAATTTATAAACTGTGTCCATACAAATATAAAAAACTGTAACTGTATTCATTGATTGTGATTATGGAACTTTGAACTATCTTAACATAAACAAATGGATAGATCAAAAGAAAATGAACTACAAGGTTGGATAAATGGATTTATTGGCGTTGTCATATTTAGCGGATCATTACCTGCAACTAAAGTTGCAGTTTTAGAATTAGAGCCTATTTTTATTTCCGTGTTTAGAGCTTCAGTTGCAGGCTTTTTGGCATTATTTGCGGTTATTTTGTTAAAGGTCGAACGGCCATCAAAAAATCAATTAGGGTCTTTACTTATTATCGTTTGTGCTGTTATTATTGGTTTTCCCTTACTAAGTGCTCTCGCGTTACAATATATTTCATCAGCTCATTCTATCCTATACATAGGTGTACTGCCCATTGCGGCGACTGTATTTGGTATTCTGCGTGGAGCGGATGCGCCAAAACCTATATTTTGGTTATTTTCAAGTTTAGGAGCAGTTTTGGTCATTGCGTATGCCGTTTTCTATGGCGAATCCTCATCGTTAAAAGGCGATTTTCTGATGTTTCTTTCAGTCCTTGTTTGTGGTTTAGGTTATGCAGAAGGTACAAAATTAACCAAGCAAATGGGAGGTTGGCAAGTCATTTCTTGGGCGCTTATTTTGGCTTTACCAGTCATGCTTGTTTGCACTTATAATTATTTCCCGCTAAATTTTAAGCACATAAGTATTAATGCAGGAATAAGCCTGGGCTATGTCTCTATTTTCAGTATGTTTATAGGGTTTATATTTTGGTATAAAGGTTTGGCTCAAGGTGGAATCGCTTTTGTCGGTCAATTGCAATTACTGCAACCATTTTTTGGGTTAATATTATCGGCACTTTTATTACAAGAAAAAGTAAACTCATCCATGATATTTGTAATAATTGGAGTGATTTTATGTGTTATGGGAACTAAAAAATTTGCCAAATAGAAAATTCATACCGTGTATTAGCTTGAAGTATATGAACATTGCCTTAGTTAGTTATAGAAAAGAAGAAAAATTTTCACAGGTTGCGACCGTTGATGAGGATGATGATCTGCTTGCGTATTTAATTGCAAATGGAATCAATATTGAAATTGCCATTTGGAATGATCAGAATATTGAATGGACTCAGTTTGATTTGCTCATTATAAAATCGCCATGGGATTATCATAATCACCTGAATAAATTTCTCCAATGGTTGGACGAGATGCAAGCGGCTGGAATTAAAGTTTTGAATACAGTTGATGTAATCAAATGGAATAGCAATAAAAAATACCTTAAAGAAATAACGGAATTTGGACTTCCTGTTATTGCTAGTGAATACTTGTTGAAGGGTTCACTAGTTGATGAACAATTATTTGATCTTTTCAATACACATAAACTAGTAATCAAGCCCTGTGTGAGTGCTGGGGCGCAAAACACGGTGTTAATTGATAAAAAAGACTTTGCAGAAAATACACTTAGGCTGAATCAATTATTAAAAAACGAAGATTTTATAGTGCAACCTTTTGTTAAAGAAATCCAAGAAGGTGAATGGTCTTTCCTTTTCTTTAATGGAAACTATAGTCATTGTGTTTTAAAAACCCCAAAATTAGATGATTTTCGAGTGCAACATGACCATGGTGGACAAGTAAGTTATCCAGAAGCAAATAGGGAATATATGGAGCAGGCTAAAATGTATTTAAACATTTTGCCTGAAATACCATTGTATGCCAGAGTAGACGGGGTTATCATTCAAAATCATTTTCACTTAATGGAATTGGAACTTATTGAACCTTATCTATTTTTTAATGGAAATAAGAGTTTGTTGAACAATTATTACCAGGCACTATTAGCAAAACTAAATGCCTCAAGGTAATTGAAGAAGGTGCTAAATGATTTAACAATTAAAATAAAATTAAATCGAACTTCCGCTTCCCCCGACAACTTTCAATCCATCGACAAACTTTTTCCAAAATCGAATATAGCGGTAATGGGCTTCAAATGATTCACCGTTGTATCTTCCTTTTAAATTTATTTTCAAGGTAATTACGGCTAAATCATCGATAATATTCAATTGCTCAACAGTTGAATGAAGGTCCTCTATTTTCAGATTTCCACTGCGGTAGGTTGCTAAGTCCATTTCTTTACTGATGGTCTCCCCACTCGGAATTATAAAAAGCAAATCCTCGTGTAAAAGTTTATCAAGCTTATCAACATGACCTATTTTCATGGCCTCATAAAGTTGATGTTCATGATTTAAAATCTCGGTTTTTGTGATCATAGCTAAAGTTTATTAATAAGTAAGTGTCAACAGAATTATTAGATTTTTTGCAAAATACAAAATTCAATCTTTATTGTTTCTTCCATCTATATTAATCGGATCTTATTCGCTATTTTTCGGCTGATATCCAATGAAGATCCGATGAAGATCCGAAGGAGATCCAATGCTGATAAGTAATACCGTATACTGTCTTATACAGAAATAGGTTAACCTATATGCTGATTTACTCAAGTTGCTATTTCATGTTTGATTATTTCATCGTATGGATATCGACCTCTTTTGTAAGTTTAAGCCAATTTATGTTCCTACATACCAAAATTTTTCGCTACGCTGGAGTGCGTGAACCATATGGATGTTTTTTAATCCCCTTCTTACAGCCATGCACTGCAATAGGATTTAGGAATTTGCAGGTGAAATGACTTCCTAAATGAGTTTTAAATTTGAATTGTTATAAAAACTTGCTTCTTTACTTTATGTTAATTTAGGTCAATAACTGCTTAATTGGAAGATGAAATATAACTCAGGTGTATATTTTAAGCAACAAGCCTTTGCACATTGAAAAATAATAAAATCCGACCCAATCTAAGCTTGATTAGGGTTAATTAAATCGTGAAATCTTTTCGGTTTACATTAATGATGTTGCCTATGTTTTACTTATAGTTTAACTTATTTGTAATTTTATGTAAAATTTACTTATTTAGGTGTTCTAAAATTTACCCAATACAACATGTTTTTGCTGTCGCCGGATTACGAAAAAGAACTGCTTCTTCAACTGAAAGAAGGCGATTGCCATGCATTCGAAAAAATATATTTACATTATTTCACCTTACTGTACACTCAGGCTTATCATAAAATTGGAGATAGTGAATTAGCAAAAGATATCGTTCAAGATATTTTTACCAATATATGGAAGAATAGAAGTTCCCTAAATATTCAAAAAAGCCTATCATCATATTTATTTATCAGTGTTCGAAATCATATTTTAGATCGAATTGCCAAAGCTAAAAATGAAGAAAAATATTTGGATTCTTTAAGTTCATTTTTAGCTTCAGAAGAAACTACTGCAGACGGCAGGCTTCGGGAGAAAATGCTTAATGAAGAAATTGAAAAGCTGTTAGCTGGATTCTCTCCCAGAATCCGGGAGATTTTTGAATTGAGTAGGAGGGGATTTCTTAGCCATAAAGAAATAGCTGGCCGATTAAATATTTCTGAACAAACCGTTAGAGGGTATATCAAGGAAGCCCTACGGATACTTAAGTTCAAACTTGAATCTATTTTGTTTCTATTTTAAATATTACCCAAAAGTTTCTCAATTTAATTAACAAAATAAGCGTTCTATCTAGGGCTTGTTTCTTGAAAATTATTTTTTTTTCAATTTATCCCCCCTATACCTATAGGTTTCACGTCTTTAATCTAAATGGACAAATTTTATGAAGGATCCACATCAACAGGAAGCACAGAATCTATTAAGGCGTTATGAAGAGGGCACTTGTTCGGAGGAAGAACTTGTACTATTGGAGCAGTGGTACAATAATCTAAACTTATCAAAGAGTGAACTGTCGGAAAAGGAGATGATAGCTGATTTAGTTGATTTGTTGAATAGATTGAATCAGATTTCCAATCGAACATCCTATTTTCCATTCAAGAAGCTCATAAGTGCTGCCGCATTACTTTTTTGTGTATGTGTGATTGGATTTGTCTGGAAAAATCAACTCAAAAAACAAGAGATAGAAAAGAGTAAACTTTTGGCGGAAAGCATAAATCCAGGATCTAGTCAAGCGATTTTAACCTTGGAAGATGGAAAAGAATATGTGCTGGATAAAAAAGAAAGTGAAATTATTAATTACGGAGATAGAATAACCTATAGGAATGGTAAAGCTATTTATCAAAATGAAAAAGTCCAGCTAGTTACTTTACGTACACCAAAGGCTGGACAATATCAGACAACCTTACCTGATGGCACAAAAGTTTGGCTTAATGCGGCTTCATCAATCTCCTATCCGACAAGGTTTGAAGATCATATCCGTAAAATTTCGGTCAAGGGGGAAGTGTATTTAGAAGTTATAAAAAATCCTGAAAAGCCATTTATCGTTTTACTACCTAATCAAAGGATTGAGGTTTTAGGTACAAAATTTAATATCAGTTCCTATGAAAATGAAGATATAGTAGCGACTACTCTGGTTGAAGGTAGCCTACGCATTACAGAAAATAAAACAAAAAAGCAGGTCTTGCTGAAGCCAGGTGAACAAGCTTTGGTAGCGAATGATTCGAAAATTGCTGTAAAACGTATTGCTGCAGAAGATTATACACAGTGGAAAGATGGAATTTATTTAATCAATAACGAGACTCTTGATCAATTCGGTAAAAAAATTGAACGTTGGTATCATGTGGAAGTGGAAATGGGAGATTTTAAAGCGATCCGCTTATCTGCAATTATGCGAAGAAATATCCAATTATCCGAAATTTTATCGGCTATAACCATGAAAACACACGTGAAGTTTATAATAAAAGGAAGGAGGATAGTTGCTATAAAATAAATTAATACTATTTATAAAGTTTGCGAGTAAATTAAGGCTGTCCAGGTACTTCCTATACCATAGACAGCCATGCTTGGTGCAAACAAATACTGATATCTAACAGAATTTTAACCAAACATTACAAACTTAGTGATTTATGAGTATATATTATTGAAACCGTAATATCATACGATTTCCCTTCACTACAGCCTTGCAGTGTATATTATGAAAATGAATGAATAATCAACTATTTCCAGCAACATGGAATATCTTAACCCTTTCGCGCCACATTATTGATTATATGAAATTAACAATCCTCATGTTCTTTATTTCAATGTTTGCTGTGATGGCGAATGGTCTTGGGCAACAGATTTCATTAAACCTGAAGGATGCGAGCTTAAAAACGGCTTTTCTCGAGTTAACTAAGCAAGGTGGATACACTTTTGTTTATGATGAAAATGATCTACAAAAAACTATTCCGATCCATATTTCTGTAAGCAATGTAGAAATTGAACAAGTACTTGACTTATTACTAAAGGATCAAGGTCTTCAATATCAACTTACTAAAAAGACCATCATAATACAAGCTTTAGTTAAAAATAACCTACAGGCCAAAAAAAATGAAGTCAAGCTTCAGCAAATCACACGAGGAAGAATTGTGAATGAGAAGAAAGAAGCATTAGTTGGAGTTTCCATACGGAAACAGGGAAGTAAAGAAGGTACTATCACAGACAAGAATGGAGAATTTATTTTTGAAAATCTTCCTGAAAATTCAACATTAGTAATTTCTTATTTAGGATATACGACACAAACTATATCTTCTAAATATAACCTGGGTGAAATTATTCTTATTTCCCAAGCAGAGCTCATAGATGCGGCAGTAATTCGAGTAAATACTGGATATCAAAGTTTACCAAAAGAACGCATGACAGGAGCATTTAGTTATGTAAGTGGCGAACAACTGGAATTAAAACTAGCTACAGGCATCAAGAATGCATTAGAAGGTCAGGCGGCTGGTATTGTCATAGATAAATCGGGAAATATCGAAATTCGAGGCATTTCCACTTTTAATGCGGAAAAGACGCCCTTATTGGTTGTAGATGGATACCCAATATCAGGAAATATAAACGATATTAATCCGTTGAATATAGCCAGTATAACCATCTTAAAAGATGGGGTAGCAGCATCTATTTATGGTTCTAGAGCAGCTAATGGGGTCATCGTAGTGACGACTAAAAATGGTCTCTCAGGTAAACCCACAATAAAGTATTCTTCATTTTTCAATGTAATAGCAAGACCTCAGCTTGAAGCGCTAAACAGAGCTTCAACTTCAGATTACATCGATGCCCAAATTGACCTGTATCATTTGAACCCCAATTCTCCTTCTACGATAAGTCGAGTCAATATGAATAGAGTTACATATCTCCTTATGCAAGTTAGGGAAGGGAAAATTACTGAAACAGAAGCCATGATGGAAATTAATGATCTAAGAAAAATTGATGGGACGCAGCAAATTGAAAAAGCTTTTTTTAGAAATGAAATCAATCAACAGCATAATTTAGGCATTTCTGGAGGAGCCAAAGATTACAGTTATAACTTATCTATCAATTATCAAGGCACTCAAAAAAATATGATCAGTAATGATAATAAGCGTTTTATTATAGACTTAAAGAATGAGTGGAAACCTTTTGAATTTTTAACAATGGGATTAGCCGCGAATGTAACTTTAAATAAAAACGAATCAAGCAGATTTGATTTTGAGACATTCACCTCGTATAATTCTTCCTCTATGTTGCAACCTTATACCAATTTATGGAATGCAGATGGACAAGAACTACCTATTTGGGGAATTAGCCAGTATAAAGTGAACACCTATAAAAATACTCCTGGTATGAAAAATTGGGATTATTTTCCACTTCAAGAATTAAATAATAGTCGTGTTACGAGTACTGTATTTTCATCCCGAATAAATGGTTTTTTACGAGCCAAGATTTTTAAAGGTCTATCGGCTGAAGTTGGAGGTAATTGGGAAAGAGGTAATAGCTTGAGGAGTTCATTACAATTATCGGACGCTTATGCGGTTCGGATTGCCTATAATGATGGCACCTCCAAGTCCAATAATGCCAATCATTATTTTCCAGATGGTTCAGTTATTAATGAAAACAGAAATATCCAAGAATCTTGGACATTAAGATCTCAAATAAATTATAATCAAGATTTTCAACAAGAAAAACATCGTATCTATGCTTTATTGGGCAATGAAGTGCGGCAGTTGACCTATAACCAAAATCAAATAGGCACTCGCTTGGGTTATAACCCTACAGCAGGGTCATTTATCCCCGTGAATATCAAGGATTATTTAGCTGGGATATATTCTGCAGATATGTTATTTCCATCATCTTTTGGAGGAATAAGCGATGGTCAATTTGCCTACGGAGATAACCGTTTCGTTTCCTGGTATGCGAATGGCTCCTATGAATATGATAATCGCTTTATTATTAGTGGTTCTACTCGCTTAGATTTAACCAATTTTTTTGGGACAGACCGTAAATATCGCTATAAACCGATGTGGTCTTTAGGAGGTACTTATAAATTGAGTCAAGAAAATTTTTGGAATGGTTCAGTTTTGAATAAATTATTCATTCGAGCCTCCTATGGTATCAACGGTAATATTTCGATGAATAACGGCCCGCATTTAATTTTACGTGTAGGGACATACAACGCTACTACAGGAGGAATTCAATATAATGTGGCATCTCCCCCTAATAATCAATTGCGATGGGAAAAAACCAAAATAACCAATTTAGGAGTTGATTTTGGTCTGTTTAACAATCGTATTGATGGAACATTGGATTATTATATTAAAAATAGTGGTGATTTACTAGCATCTGATGCCATAGACCAAACGTTAGGCTATTCTTCTTTGATGAAAAATGTAGGAAAAATGAGTAATCATGGAATTGAATTGAGTATGAATATTATAGCGGTAAATACTAATAAATTTAATTGGATGGTTTCACCTAATGTCACTTATAATGTGAATAAAGTATTGTTTTATAATGTAAAAAGACCTTACACCAGTAGTTATTTAAGTGGAGGGGGAATTCTCGCAGCTAATTATCCTTCTGGAGCAATTTTTGGCTATCGATTTGCCGGCTTAAATAATAAAGGTGAAACGCAAATTTACAATAAAAATAAGGAGACTATTTTAGTTGCTAATGCCACACCTGATGATTTATATTATCAAGGTACTTTCCGACCAAAATGGGATTTAGCGCTAACCAACCGGTTCAAATACCAAGATTTGAGTTTATCTTTTATGTTTATTGCTAAACTTGGTCATAAATATCGAAAAGATGGTTTTAGTGGTTCCAATATACAGAATAGATTTGTTGGTAAGCGTTGGCGAAAACCTGGGGATGAGGCACATACTATATATCCTGTCTTGATGGATTGGAATATGGATATGTTCGATTTCCCATATATCGATAAGTTGGTTGCAAATGCAAGTTATGCTAAGTTACGCGATGTGACCATATCGTATGATTTAAGTCGATTTACCAAATCAATTCATATAGCGAATGCTCAAATCTATATGCAAGGGAGAAATTTATTTCGAATCACTGATGCAGGCGTAGATATAGATCCGGAAACAGCAGAAGTAAATACTTCAGGAGGTGTTGGGCCGGATATAGAACTAGGTTTTACTTCGCTTCCTGTACCTAGAGAATTTTTTCTAGGACTAAAAGTTGGATTTTAAATTTTAGCTAATACCATGAACAAATTTACATATATCTTAATCTTAATCGCTTCTATAGTTAACTCAGGTTGTTCTAAGTTTTTAGATGTAAAGCCTGTTGGACGATTAATCCCTTCCAAAGTGGAAGAATTAGAAAATATTCTATATAGTACAAATACGATTGATTACCATTTTATAGATAATAATCGTGGATGCTTTTATGCGTTTCTTGGAGATAATATTAGGGTATCTAGCAATGAGGCCAAATACTTGTATACAAATACCCATCCCAATGTTGATCGGATAGCCGCTTATACATATTATCACCCCTACACGAACCCCAATACCCCACAATATACTTGGGATTGGGGGGTATATAAAGCCGTCAGTTTATTTAATGTGGTGATTGATGAAGTAAGTAGCTTAAATGCAAAAGATAGTGAGTTAGGAAAAATAATAACGGCACAAGCCAAAGCTGGTCGGGCATGGAGTTTGATGGTTGCAGGTTTGGGTTATGGACCCATGTATAATCCAAATGCTGCGAATGATCAAAAGGTAATCCCTTACCGTAAAGCAAGTTCACCGATTGTTCCAAATCCAGCATTATCAACCACCAAAGAACTCATGGATCTAATTGAGCAAGATTTATTAGAGGCTTTAGATGCTCCACTGGTTGTGGGTAACCCAACAAGAGCCAGTTTACCTGCTGTGCATGGATTACTTGCCCAACTATATATGTATAAACGCGATTGGGAAAAAATGTCGGAACATGCTGAAGAAGGTTGGCGATTAGCTTTAGGATCCAAAGGTGGTGCCGATCAATTAATTTACAATTTTAATCAATTTTCTTATCGGGCAGATCCAAATGCTTCTCCATCACCAGGTACAGATGTCGAAGTTGGTTTAGAATTGGAAGGACCCGATAAATTTTTAAGACAATCCTTTAATCGAGAACAATTATTCTATCGACCTGCAGCCAGAAGTTGGGATAATTATCCGTCAGAAGATTTTATTGATCTTTTTGATAAAACGAGCGACAGGAGATACAAGCTTTTCGCATTGAAAGATTTGGGATATTCTGTGACTGTAGGTGGTCAAAAATACGACGATGGTGTCCAATTATATTATCATAGAGACAGTAAATTGCTTGCCAATCAAGGTTTAACATTTCCTGAATTATTGCTGATGAAAGCGGAAGCGAATGGTCGTTTAAATAAACTAAACCAAGCCTTGACAGATTTAAATTTACTTAGAAAATATCGGTATTCGGGCTCTACCGATTTGCCGAATGGTTCAGCCCTTAGTCAGGATCAATTATTAACAGAAATTTTAAAAGAACGAAGACGCGAAATGCCTATGGGAACTTTTCAAAGAACATTTGATATAAAACGATTGGCATTTGATGCAGGTAAACCATGGTCTAAATCAAAAATTGAACATTCATTGCATGGTAAGACTTATACAGCAGAATTAAATTCGAAATTCTTTACTTTAGAAATTAATAATCCTACTATTAACATGAATCCGAGCTGGGGATTACAACCTAATTTAAATCCGTACTTACCAGTAAGTAATTAAGAATTTATACTAAATAAAGGTAATCGTATTACTAATAGGCGTCCGAAAGGACGCCTATTTTTGGGTATAAGTTCAAATGACAAGAGTAGGATCTCATAATCACGTTTAAAAGTTTCATGGTATCACCGAACAATGAAAATAGTTGTCAATCTTAATTATTTTTATCAACCTGAGCAACTCCATCGAAGCCTTACCCGAATTGTAGACAGTAATGAAAGACCTAATCATGAATAACTCCCCCAATAGCTGTCTACCTTGGTAGAACAGATCAAATTTTAAGAAAAGAAAACAAATTAAATTGTCTTCTATGCTGAATAGAAGACAATTGTATAATTAAAAAAAACACTAAATTTATAATAACAGTCTTTCCTTAAGGAAATAGACCCAAGTGTACAATTTAGCTTGATGGCGTACAATATTAAAAAAAATACAATGAAGGATGTTGACTTAAGGGATGTAGATTCAGAGGACATAGATGATTTGCTTTTAGAAATAGAAGTTTCTTTTCAAATGGAGTTTGTTCAAAACGAATTAATTTATTTAAATACTTTTGGCGAATTATGCGATTATATAATCCAAAAAATTCAATTAAATAACGTAAACGATTGTACAAGGCAGCAAGCATTTTATAAACTTCGGGAAGCAATTTTATCAATTTTGCCTATAGATCGTTTTACAATAAGAAAAGATTTATTGCTTAAAGATATTTTACATAGGTCTAAAAGACGTTCAACAATTAAGAAATTGGAGAGGAAATTAGAATTTAAATTAGGTATATTAAGACCAGCCCATTGGGTTACTGGAATATTAGGTATGTTTTTATTAGGTTCTTTGATTTGGTTGTTTTTTCATTGGCAGTCCGGACTAGTATTACTTATTATTTCACTTTCAGGCTTAAAGATCGCTCAGCATTTTGGAAATGAATTGAATATAGATTCAATAGAAGAAATGGTGGTGAAAATGACTATGGAAAATTATTTAAAGTGTAGAAGAAATCCCAGAACATATCATATAAATGAAATTGAAAATATATTAATCAACTGGTTTAGTGAGAGTTTTGGTTTAGATAAAAATAAACTTACAAGAGATACCTTGTTGAGGTAACCTATTAAATCAGCAGATTCAGTTAAAAGAATAAAGGTTACCTATAAAATCATGTGATTATCCCATAATAAAATAAATGTCCAAAATAAATGAAATTAAAAAATTCGAGTTTAGGAGTGATTTGCCTAATGAAATAGAATTATTATCGTTAAAAGAACTATTTGAAAAAGGAAAGGAAGTATTAACTAGCCCTCATCGAGCAGGTTTTTATCATATTTTATGGTTTCAAAGTGGATCTTCTACTCATTTAGTTGATTTTATTCCAGTTGATATTAAGTCAAATTCCATTTTATTTCTATCCAAGGATACGGTTCATCGATTTGATGAAAAAGGAAATTTCGAGGGGAAAGCCTTATTATTTACGGATAATTTTTTTTGTAAAACTGAAGAGGATGTCAAGTATTTACAACACAGTTCCTTATTTTACAATTTATTTTCAGTTTCCCAAATTGCTGCTGGTGATGATCAATCAGCAATACCTCAATTATTCCAGCTAATTGAAAAGGAACTAAAAAATAAAAAAGATAGTTTTCAGTCTGATATATTGAGAAACACATTATTTAATCTTTTACTTCAATCTGAAAGAGAAAATTTAAGACATGAATCCAAGCATAGCAAGAAGAATGCAGATTTTGATTGTGTATTAATGTTTAAGGATAGTTTAGAAATTCATTTCAAGGAACAGAAACAAGTAAGTTTTTTTGCAAACCAACTATCTATTACAGAAAAAAGGCTCAACCGAGCCACAAAATCTATATTAGGAAAGACAACAAAACAAGTCATTGATGAACGTGTTCTATTAGAAGCAAAACGAATCTTAGCGCATAGCACTGAAAGTATCAAAGAGATTGGTTATTATTTAGGCTTTGAAGAACCCAGCAACTTTGTGAAATATTTCCGAAAGCATCAACATCGTACTCCTTCAGCATTTAGAGCGCAACTCAAATTTTAGTTATTGGCGTAAAACTACCATGTTAAGGCGTATTGTTATTATCATATGCTTACATACAGCTGGTACCTTTGTTAGGTCAATTTAAAATTATCAAAAAATGAGAAAAATATTCGTGGGAATCAGCCTGTTAGTAAGTATCGTATTTAGTGCATATACTCATCCAAGCAGTTTCAAGGAACAGCGCAAAACGGATTCACTAGCATTGTCTAAAAAGGAAAAAGTTGCTGCTCTATTAAAAAGTTTGGAAACAGGAGATCAACAAGCCATCAGTTACCTAAACGAACATAAATACATTCAGCATAATTTGGCTGTAGGGGATGGTCTTGAAGGATTTAAAACACTTTTACAACAAATACCTCCCAATTCAGGAGCAGTCAATACGGTAAGAATATTTCAGGATGCTGATTACGTTTTTGCTCATACCGAATATAATTTTTCAAATCCTCAAATAGCCTTTGATATTTTCAGATTTGAAGATGGCAAAATCGTTGAACATTGGGACAATATACAAGATGAACCTGCCACTGCAAATCCAAGTGGACATGGAATGATTGATGGAACGATTGTAGTGAAAGATCTTAATAGCACTGAAGAAAACAAAAAATATGTCAGAAAATTTGTGGAAGATGTGTTGGTTAAAACACGGATGGATAAATTGGATAGTTATTTTAAAAGAAACGACTACATCCAACATAATCCTCAAATAGGCGATAAGGTTTCAGGTTTAAGAACTGCTTTAGTTAAATCAGCAGAAAATGGGCTAACAATAAAATATGAAAACATCCATCGGGTATTGGGAGAAGGAAATTTTGTTCTTGTAATAAGTGAAGGGTACATTGGGAAAGATCATACTTCATTTTATGATTTATTCCGAGTGGAGGATGGAAAAATTGCAGAACATTGGGATGTATTGGAAAAAATACCTGCAAAGGAATCCTGGAAAAATGAAAATGGTAAATTCTAAACAAGCATAAGTATTAATTCTTGTAAATACGGTTAGGTAATCTAGCCGTATTTTTTTTTAATCATACCTAGCAATTATAAAAAGACTATCAAGCAAGTATTCGTATTTCCTCAGAAAAACAGATCAATTAATGTAACGAATACATAGAAAATATTGAATTATTTTAGAATGTCCAAAAATTGTAATAAATTCAAAGATTAATCATTTGAGTTTTAACGAACTTAGGGGAAAGGATTTAAACCTTATAACATTTCTTAAACCTTATTACCCTACTACTTATGAGTAAATCTATCCTAAAAGTCGTTTGTTATTTGATTGTTTTTTCTGTTTTTGTTAGCTGTATTAGGAAGCCTGATTCGAAAGATTTGGAGCAATTTAATAAGCCGATTGTAGGAGATAGAGCATCATATATTCAACCGATTGAAGGAGAGGATGAAGGAATAGATACCGTACTTGAGGCAAGGGGGAAAGTCTTAATATCGTATTCAGACTGTTACACCTGTCATAAAGAAGATAAAAAAGGAATAGGCCCAGCATTTACTGATATAAATTTAAGATATCCACGAAAGGAAGTATTCATTAAAGTTTTGGCTCAGCGAATCATTCATGGAGGTCGTGGTGCCTGGGGACATTCGGAAATGAGTGCACATCCTAATTTAAGCAGTCAAGATGCTGAAGCGATGGTAACCTATATTTTATCTTTTCCTTCAAGTAAAACATTAAACTAAAATTGGACTAATCAAAGTTGAATACCAAAGATTTGATTAGACCTAAATAACCATTATAAATGACAAATATGCTGATTTGAATAATCAACATGTTTGTGCAATCATAGACTTAAACAATATCATGAGGACGAATAAATCGGTCATTTTACAGCGCAAATCAATAGTTATATTTGCTGTTTTTACGGTCTTGGGGCTGATGATCAGTTTGCTAACGATGTGTAATTCAGCAGCAGAATCTTCTGCTACAGGGTCGGTTAAGATCGACTTACCGAAATTTGTAGATTATAATTATGATATCAAACCTATTCTTTCCGACAAATGCTTTGCCTGCCATGGTCCAGATAATAATACTCGGGAAGGTGGATTGAGATTAGATACGGAAGAAGGGGCATATAAAGCCTTGGTTGAAAGTCCAGATAAACATGCTATTGTTCCTGGGAAACCACATATTAGCGAGGCATTTTTGAGGATAACTTCGGATGATGAGACGATTCGCATGCCACCTACAGCCTCAAATTTACCATTAAGTAACTATGAGATTGACTTAATCGAAAAATGGATCAAGCAGGGGGCGGTTTATAAACCCCATTGGGCATTTACAGCGCCAGTAGAACCGGAAATTCCACAGCAAAAAATAAAATGGGGAAATAATACCATAGATCAATTTGTTCTGGATAAGATGGTTAAGGCGGGTTTTGAGCCTAATGCAGAAGCCGATAAGCATCGATTATTACGACGCGTAAGTTTAGATCTTACGGGCTTACCCCCAGATGAAGCAGTGATGGATCGCTTCTTGAAAGATAGTTCCCCTCAAGCATATGATCGACTAATCGATGATTTATTATCATCCAAAGCCTATGGTGAACAAATGGCTTTACACTGGATGGATTTGGCACGTTATGCCGATTCTTATGGCTACCAGGATGATGACATTCGAACGCAGTGGCCTTGGAGAGATTGGGTGATTCACGCTTTCAATAAGAATATGCCTTATGATCAATTTGTAACTTGGCAATTAGCGGGTGATCTGTTGCCGAATCCAAGCAAAGAACAGATTCTCGCTACCGCTTTTAACAGAAACCATAAGATTACTGAAGAAGGTGGGGTTGTCGATGAGGAATACCGGGTGGCTTATGGACTAGATAAAACGAATACCTATGCCAAAGGAGTGTTAGGAATAACGATGGAATGTGCCCAATGCCATGACCATAAATATGATCCTTTTACTCAGAAGAATTATTATGGAATGTATGCATTCTTTAATAATTCGTTAGAAAAAGGATTAGAAGGACTGGTTAATTCAGGGCCATCAAAAACACCTAGGCTGACAGTAACTCAAGAAGACATTAAGGGAATACTGAATTTCATTAATCAACAGCCAGATGAAGGTGATGTCACGATATCCGTGATGGGAGAGCGAGATAGCATTCGTCCAACATTTGTACTTGATAGAGGATTATATGATTCCCCAAAAGAAAGGGTTTATCCACAAACTCCGCAGGCAGTATTGCCATTTGATAGTACTAAATATGCCTCAAACCGATTGGGATTAGCGCAATGGACATTTAGTGATAAAAATCCGCTGACATCTCGTGTTTTTGTGAACCAAATGTGGGCCATGATTTTCGGAAGGGGATTGGTCGCATCCGTCGCCGACTTTGGAAATCAAGGGGATTTACCAAGCCATCCTGAATTATTGGATTGGTTGGCTTTGGATTTTCAAAAAAATGGTTGGGATGTCAAAAGATTGCTCAAACAACTGGTTAGTACAGCTACTTATAAGCAATCATCTCAAATAAATTCGAAGCATTTAGATAAGGATCCAGAAAATATATATTTAGCTCGCGCAAAAAGAATTAGGTTACCAGCTCAGATGATCAGGGATCAGGTGTTAGCTACGAGTGATCTGTTAAACAGATCCATTGGAGGGCCAAGTATAAAACCTTATCAGCCAGCAGGTATTTGGGAAGTCAGTAGTTCTGGTCGTGGAGCTTTAGCGCAATATGTTCAAGACCATGGCGAAGATCTCTATCGTAGAGGTTTATACGTATTTATTAAATTGACGTTACCTCCGCCAAATATGTTGATTTTTGATGCGAGCAACCGCGATGTATGCGAAGTTCAACGAAATAGAACCAATACCCCATTACAAGCATTGGTTATGATGAACGATCCTGCAATATTGGAAGCAGCCCGCGTATTTTCGACAAATCTCATCAATGCTGCGCCGACAAAAGATAATAAAGAACTGATAAAAACCGCATTTAAACGCGTGTTATGTCGTGATGCATCGGAAGCTGAATTGACTCTATTGGATCAATATTTTCAGGAGGAATACGCACGATTTAGCAAGAAAAAAGCAGACGCTACGGCTTTTTTAAGTGTTGGCGAGGCACCATTAGATCCGAAAATTCCGGAAGTAAAATTGGCGGCATTAATGGCTGTCGTTCATGCCATTTATAACCTAGAAGAAACATTGACCAAAGGTTAAAAACCACGAAGAAATCTAATTGTAGATTGTTATGAAAAAGAAATTAGACGCTAGTTTTGATAAAGAAATAAAAGAAGCCCAATTGTTCCAAAATAGAAGACAATTTCTTTCAAGCCTTAGTATTGGTATTGGAAGTGTTGCTTTAGGAGCATTATTAATTCCGGACCTTTTTTCGGGCAAACCTGGTAGTCAGGAGGCATTTGAGAAGGCATTACCGCATTTTGCACCGAAAGCAAAACGGGTGATATATTTGTTCCAATCGGGTGGAGTATCTCAATTGGAAACCTTCGATTATAAACCGAAGCTTCGTGAAATGATGGGACAAGATTTGCCGGATTCTATACGTGGGGGACAAAGATTGACGGGAATGACTTCCGGACAAGCAAATTTCCCATTGGTGGGATCCTATTTTGATTTTGCCCAGTATGGACAAAGTAGGGCTTGGATAAGTAGTCTTTTCCCGCATATGGCGCAAGTGGTGGATGACCTTTGCATTATCAAATCCATGCATACGGATGCTATCAATCATGATCCTGCGATTACATTCTTTCAAACCGGCTCTCAACAAGGAAGCCGGGCAAGTATGGGTGCTTGGTTGAGTTATGGTCTAGGAAGTGAAAACCAAAATCTTCCTGGATTCTGTGTATTGGTTTCAAAGGGTAGGGGAAATGGGCAAGGGGTTTATTCGAAGCTTTGGACAAATGGATTTTTAGATTCTGTGCATCAAGGAGTTCAGTTTATGGGAGGCCCTGATCCAGTTTTATATTTAAAGAATCCGGACGGAACCGACAAGATGAGTCGGAGAAAACTCTTGGATAAACTATCTGAACTTAATAGCATGCAATATGAAACTTTTGGTGATCCAGAAATCACAGCGAAAGTACAACAATATGAGATGGCCTACCGCATGCAAACATCGGTTCCTGAAGTAACCGACCTGACTAAGGAGCCCGATCATATTATTAAGATGTATGGTCCAGAGTGCTTAGTACCTGGAACCTATGCTGCAAATTGTCTACTTGCTCGTAAGTTATCGGAAAATGGAGTTCGTTTTGTCCAATTATATCATCAAGGATGGGATCAACACGATGGATTACCATCCCAAATGTCTATGCAAGCAAAAGATGTAGATCAAGCATCTGCTGCGTTAATTACGGATTTAAAGCAGCGTGGTTTATTGGATGAAACCCTCGTCATTTGGGGTGGGGAATTTGGCCGCACGAACTTTTGCCAAGGGGGATTAACCGTAGATAATTATGGTCGAGACCATCATCCTCGTAGTTTTAGTATTTGGATGGCAGGTGGAGGAATCAAGCCTGGAATAGTGTATGGCGAAACCGACGAGCTTGGTTATAACATTGTTAAAGACCCGGTTCATATACACGATTTTCATGCGACTATATTACATACATTGGGGGTTGATCACGAAAAATTAACGTATAAACATCTAGGTCGAAGATATCGTCTGACTGATGTTGCAGGGAATGTGGTTAAAGGTATTCTTGCTTAAATAGAAACGCGAGATGACCTTAAAAAATTTGCATTTCAATATACTTTTGGGCTTAAACAGCTTTATCGTTTTCTTTCTGCTTTTTGAAGAAAGCATTCAGATTCCTGTATATTTACAAGTAATCGGAAGGATGCATCCCTTGCTGCTGCATTTTCCCATCGTCTTATTTATCATTACTTGGATCCTCTTTATATTTCGACAACGATTGGAGAAAGATATTCCTCGCATAAAGGCTTATCTGAATTTCTTGCTTTTTTTCAGTTCATTGCTTATAGCCATTACGGTTATTATGGGCTTGTTATTATCGAAAGAAGGAGGTTTTGAAGGTAACAGCTATGATTGGCATAAATATACGGGAATTGCCTTGTCAATTCTTTCGATGAGCTTATTGGGATATTTGAGATTTGCGAATCCCAAAGCCTATCATCCTGTATTTACAGTAAGTATACATATTACAATGATTATGCTGTTATTGGTTGGTCATTTTGGAGCCGCTTTGACACATGGAGAAGACTTTATTACAGGTCCTTTAATGCGTACGCAATCGAACGAATTGGATGCGGCAAGTGCTATGGTATTTGAGGATGCGGTATTACCAATTTTACAAGCCAAATGTATGAGTTGTCATAATTCCAGTAAAGCCAAAGGAAATCTAATCCTGTCAGATAGTAGTTCCATGCTGAAAGGTGGAAAAAATGGGAAACTATTTACGGCGGGTGATCCGATAAAAAGCTTAATGATTGAGCGATTATTGTTGGATATAGAAAATCAGCATCGAATGCCTCCAAAAGGTAAACCTCAATTAAGTATAGATGAAATAAGTTTATTGAAAGCTTGGATCAAGAGCGGAGGGAAGTTTGACGAGCCATTAGCAGCTTTTAATGAACAAGACAGTTTATATCAATCTGTAAAAGCAGTATATGGTTTTGAAGGAGCAGAAACCTTTACCTTCGCTGCAGCTGATGAAGATGATATAAAAAAATTAATAACACCTTATCGTATTATTAAAACGTTAGATGCGGGATCCCCAGCATTGGATGTCAACTTTTATGGAAAAGATTTTTATAACACGCAATCACTGATAGATTTGTTGCCATTAGCGGAGCAGGTGGTTTCGTTAAACCTAAGCGCGATGCCAATCCATATGGAGGATATTCAAACGCTTAAAAAGTTTGTTAATTTGAGGAATTTGAAATTAAATAACACCAAATTATCAAATGAGGCAGTCCTATTATTGACCGAACTTAAAAACCTAAAAAATATCAGCTTAATTGGCACCGAGATTAATAAAGATGGTTTGGAGCAATTGGCAGGAATGTCATCCATACGCAAAGTTTTCGTATGGAATACACAGGTAAAACTGGAAGAGTTAGCAGCTATAAAGAAAAAATTTCCAAGCCTAAGGATAGATGCGGGTAAAAAATTGGATGAAAGTCAAAAATTGGCGCTTACTCCAGTTAAAATAAGTCCTGAAAGAAGTTTCTTTCAAAAGGAAATAATGGTTTCATTAACACATCCAGTGCCCGGAGTGAAGTTCCATTATACGATCGATGGTAGTGACCCCGATAGTGTTGCTGCATTGGTATATCAATCTCCATTCGCCATACAAAAAGATGTGGTCTTACGTGTAAAAGCTAAAAAAGAAGGTTGGTTACCGAGTAATGAAGTGCGACAAAATTTTTATGCTACTTTTATTACTCCCCAAAAGGTAACTTTGGAATCTAAACCAAACGCACAGTACAAAGCTAGAAAGGAAAAAAGTTTCTTCGATCTGGAAAGTGGCGGAGTTAACAATGCAGATGGGAGATGGCTTGGCTTTCAAGGCAATGACCTTTCTGCAAGTTTATATTTCGAGACAGCGGTTCATGTAGATACCTTATCGTTAAGCATCAAACAAGAATATGGACAACATATTTATCCACCTGAATTCTTGGAGGTTTGGGGCGGTACAGATACCTTGAATTTGAAACTATTAAATAAGGTCCGATTAGACATGGACAAAACGGAGAGCATGCGCAATCGTCGAATAATTGCCTGCCACCTGCCTAACCAATCGGTTCGTGTCTTACGGTTGAAAACGAAGCATTATGCGAAAATACCGGATGGGTTCCCTGCCGCAGGTTCAATCCCTTGGTTATTTGTCGATGAAATAATATTGAAGTAATAATAATATATCCGAATTTAAATATGAATAGAAAATCATTTATCCAAAAGTCCAGCCTCTTCGCAGGAGGTTTATTAATCATGAAGGACCTTTTTGCTAAACCGAAAGAAATAATATATGGACATCGTAATATGAAATATACCTTAGATAAAAACTGGGCCTCTAAACACGCTCCGAATCTATCGGTAAATGATTGTCATGAAATGGTGCAAGATAAGAAGGGTAGGATTTTTTTGTTAACCAATGAGACAAAAAACAATATTTTGGTATTTAATAAGGATGGTAAAGTATTAGAAAGTTGGGGCCATGATTTCCCTGGTGGACATGGATTAACCTTACATGATGAAAATGGAACCGAGTTTTTATATATTACGGATACCGCAAAAAATCAAGTGTATAAAACGGACCTATCAGGAAATATTTTGCTCACGATTAATGCCCCTCTTGGTACAGGGCTATATACAAAAAAGGAAGAATTTGTTCCTACAGAAACGACGGTAGATAGTAATGGTGATATTTTTATTGCGGATGGATACGGCGCACAGCATATCTTGCATTACGATAGTAAAGGTAATTTAAAAAATCATTTTGGAGGTAAGGGGGAAGGCGATTCATTTTTAGATAATGCCCACGGGATATGTTTTGACCGAAGAGGAGGTAAGAAATCCTTGTTAATAACCGATAGAACACGCAATTGCTTTAAAAGATTTGATACCTCAGGAAAATTGCTCGAAATTATTAGTATTCCGGGTGCTTGCGTTTGCCGACCTGTGATCAAAGGAAATTACCTTTATGCTGCGGTATTGAGATCTCCAGAACTAGCTGTCGAGAATTCTGGATTTGTCACCATTCTGGATAAAAAGAATAAGGTAGTCAGTAATATTGGCGGAACAGAACCTATTTACAAAAATGGAGTGCTACAGAAGCTTGGTCAGCAGGAAAAAATATTTGCCAATCCACATGATGTATGTGTAGATGATGATGAGAACCTGTATGTGGCTCAATGGGCTTCGGGAAAGGTGTTTCCGTATAAATTGAATAGGGTTTAGGGATAAATTTAGGATGAAATAGATAAAAAGTCTTCGTCAAAATTGGAAAAGGATATTTGTTCAGGTTAAATTTATGATTAGATGTATTGTTCCTAAATAACACATAAAGGAGATTCATTAATTTAGCATGTATTTAATATCAATTTTATTTTTTTACCAAAAGTAAATTAAAAAAGTATCGTTAAACTTACTTACAGTCCAGTACTCAACAAAGTCAACAAATTATTTTTGTTGACTTTGTTTTAATATAGATTAACCAAATTACTAAATCACTAAATAAGGTATCTTTAACTAGGTTTACGAATTAAATTTAGACGTTTTTTCATATTATATAATTTAATAATTTCTAACATGAATTTGGTGGTTAATTTATTTTGGGCTTCAATTTTAGCATTTATTTCCACATCATTTTCGAAAAACTTAATAACGTCTTTACCAATTTTTGCTTTATTAACATCAATTACAAAAGCCATGGCTGTATTTTCTAACTCTAAAATTTCATCTGTGGATTTTTTGAATGCATAGAGTCTATAACTTACAGATGAAGAAGTGCTCATTCCATTTAGACCTCCAAAACTAAATCTTTTATTTATTTCAAATCTATACACAATAATTTCCCCATCTATTAGGATTTCTGTAAATTTCGGATAACCTAAAACACGAGTTCTTTCATCTACTCTATACAAAATTGGTTTGGAATCTTTAATTTTTCTAACTCCATATTTAATATAAGATGAACCAAATAGTTTCCTCTTTTTACTTTGATAAACTCGGAAGACATCAAATGGTGAAAGTTTAGTTCTTTTGCCGTTTACCTTAATTTTTAAATAATTATCATGAACCTTGGTGATCTTTCCAAAGACCGTGTCTCTTTCATTGGTAATGTAATAATCTTGATTTGTTGAATTTTGCGCGAAAGTTAATGTAGGAAGTAGAATTAATAAAGAAAAGAGCAATAGTTGATATTTCATATTTTATAATTTTTATTTCTCTAAAATATAATTTTTTTCATTAAATAATTGTTATTTCTCATTTAAGAATGTAATATTGATAAAAAACAATTGTTGAATAACGGAAGGTATAATTTTAGGAAAATTAGCAACTTGTATTATAAATGAGATAATTTAGGAATTATCATGAAATAACCATAATTGTTCATTTTTAAAGTTAATTTATTAAGGAAATAATATTACTTATAATAAAACGACTACTCTAAAAAACAGTTGTAACATCGAAAATGATTACCAATCTTTTAGATAAGCAAGCTATGAAATAATTTAATGACCATATCATTGTGATTCAAACATTTTCACTAGATATTGTCATTCTTGATTTGACTTCTGTTTGGAAGTTACGATGGGTTTATCGTCAAACTTCTTGTTTAACTGAACCTTATTTTTAAATTCTGGAAACAAATAGTTTAATTGATCTTCAGTCATATTGTTAATATCCAAAAATTTCCACCCTATGTTTGAATTTTCAAATATTGCCAACAAATTGGATACATTAATTATTACATCATTTCGCCCGGACTGGCTCATTACAATTAATTGAGGAATGAATTTATACTTTTAGGCTCCTAATTTATTTATTTTTAATAGATTATAATTTACAACAGAATCTATCGTTATTTTCTGCACTTCAAACACTTCTGAATAGGTTTTTTTAAATAATTTTAAAGCCTTCTCTTCCCTTCCCATTACCTTAATTAAACGTGGAGAAGTGTATTTCATCAAGACTTCGGAATTACCTATTAAAGAAGCCTGAGTCATTAACTCTAAAGTTCGGTTAAGCGATTTATCCTCTTGTGAATAGACTTTTACCAAAAAAAGTAATAACAAAATTGAAATCCCAATTACAGTGGTTAATTTTTTCATACTTAATTTATAAAATAATAAAGGAAAACAATATTGCGGTTTATAAATTAAAATTAGTTGGATAATTTATAATTGGAATAGTACGGTATTTAGTGAATAATCTTGTCGATAAGTACAATTTATTTAAGGACGAAATTTAAGATAGTTGAAAAAAGCACTATTGTTGATGAAAAATAAACAAAATGCTTACACTTTCTTTGAATAGTAGGTGTAAGCATTTAGAGATGTATCAATCTGATGCGTTTACGGCTGTTATTAATTTTTAGGGTTAGAACGAATACCTTACACCAAACTGCAATTGTGCCCTGGAATTGAAGTAATCAATACTGTAGGGCTTTCCAGGTTCACTAAATGTAAACACTGGCCAATTGTTTGCATTTTGCTGTGGGGGGAACATCGTCGGCATCAGACCTATTGAACTGGTTGAGTTAAAAGTGTTTGGCGAAAAATATTGTACACCCCAATTCTTATGAATTAGATTAGTTAAATTCATGATGTCAGCTGATATAGTCAAGAACTGTCCTCCTTTTGTAATAGGAAGATGTTGTTCCAATCGTAAATCGACTTGTACATTCCATGGGGTACGGCCAGTATTTCGTTCTGTAAAATTTCCGCGTCTGCTGCTTAAGTAACTATTTCCATCAATAAAATTATTGAATGCTTGAGCCTGCTGTTGTGCAGTCTGTCCAGTAGGAATATCTTTAAAATAATGGATAGCTTCATCTTGTTTCGGGATGTAAACTAGAGAAACCTGCTGTGGCAAACCTTGTATGTTACCATTTACTATACCATAGGTAAAAGGTGATCCCGATTGTGCTGAACCAAACAAGCTAATATTTGTACGACCAACGTTTTTCCATTCGTGGCTATAGCTGATGCTGCTCACAATTCGATGACGTATATTGAAGTTACTGTAGGCTAAATTTGGATGGTTGGGAATTAGCGATTGGTTTAGTTGCCAGTTAGACTCCATAGAGTTTCGAACACCGTTGGAAATGTCTTTGGACTCTCCAAATGTGTAGCTCGCTGTAGCATTCAGGTTTTTATAGATCTTACTTATGCTACCTGTGATGCTGTACCGGTATCCTTGTTTCGTATTTGATAAAAGATAGACATTGGAAAAACGAGGATCCACCGTCCCACTGTAGACAGGTTGTTTTCTTTCTCTGTCGTATCCATACCAAAGTGGATTATCTTTGGTATTCAATTGCTGAAACATGACATCACTGATATTATGTGAATACATTCCTTCTAAAGATAACTTCCAATCATTGGCAACTTCGTAATCGATGCCTAAACTCGTGCGGAATACTTGCGGAAGTGTAAAACCATTGTCTACTAAATCTACTTGAGTCTTTCCACTATTAGGATCATGGATGACGGTTCCATTTTCGGCAATGAAATCTGCTAGTCCATTCGGGCTAGGTTTGATTGCATCTGAACCACCCAGAAAAGGCTTTTGGTCAGATCGCTGATCGAATGCACCATAACTATCTCCTGTGTTATAATAGGCATAGGCAAGCCATGCAAAAGGGATACGTCCCGTAAATAGTCCAGCACCACCTCGAAGCACAAGATTACGATCTTCTGTCATTTCCCAGCGGAAACCAATCCTAGGAGACAATTGTACTCGGTTCATGAAATCGTTATTTAACCGACCAATGGGTGTATATACGTAACTTGTTCCGAAATAAGCATCTTCCCACATATCGCTTACTTTATCGCTCAATTTTGGCATTTTTGGTAGATGAGCTAGGTCAGCCCGAATACCTGGTGTAATTCGAAACCTGTCGTTAACATTGATTTCATCTTGTACATAGAGGCTATACATGTTCACGCTAAAATCTGCAGCAGGATTATTTAATATATAATCACGGGAGTTATTCAAATAATTATAACTACCACGGACACGATAGGGGACATTACTGATAAAATCTTCGATGCTATTGTAATCTACGCGTCCGTTCCAGCTATTGACAAAGCCATAACGAATACGGTAGGTTTCATTATGGGTTCCGAACAATAACTTATGTCGGCCTATATTCCAATTTAAGTTAGCCGTTAATTCCCAGGTTTGTTGTTTCATATCAAAAATACTAGCTTCCCTATCTGTACCGATATATATGGTCGTTCCAGGCGTTCGACCTTGTATTTGCACCTGTGGTAGCGTTGGATCGGAAAGCGGGTCACGCTTGTCTGTTACAACCGTAAAACCAATCAGCATATTTCCAGATACGGAGTTGGAAAACCTACTTTTTAACTCAGCGACTGTAGAACTTTGGTTGTTTTCTTGTTCAAAGGCCATGCTTGAAAATCTAAAATCTTGTTGGTCACGATCCATATGGGAGGCTGAGCTTCTAATCGTATTGTTTCTTACGGCTAATTGGTGCTGATCGCTTATATTCCAATCCAAGCGATTGAAGAACTTGATGGATTTGGACCAGTTGTTATATATTCCAGCACTACCTGCATCAAAAATATTTCCGTAACGGCTTTTTACGGTATTGCTTATTTGATCTGCATCCGTTTGTTTCAAGATGTGTGCCGTCTCTAAAGTTCCCACAAACAATTGTGTTGGATCCTGCCGATGGGTAATTTCCTCATTGGAAAAGAAAAACAATTTGTTTTTAATAATTGGAAAACCTATACGAAAACCTGCTTGATAATCTTCAAAATCGCCATTCATTTTACCAAGTCCACCGACACGATCGGCTCCAGTAACTGAAGCATTACGTCCGTAGCCATAAACAGAGCCTTCGAGCATATTTGTTCCAGAACGGGTAACGGCATTAACAGATCCGCCTGTGAAATTACCAATCTTAACATCATATGGCGCTAGGTAAACCTGCATATCCTGAATGGCATCTAGCGAGACAGGATTCGTGCGTGTAGAGCTACCTGCCATGCCTGAAGTTCCAGTTTGACCACCTAAAGAAGGGGAGAATCCAATAGCATCGTTATTTATTGCACCATCAATCGTCACGTTGTTGTAGCGAAAGCTAGTTCCCGCGAAGCTGTTGTCACGGCTTCCTTGTGGTGTCAACCTAGTAATATCGGTCACAGAACGATTAATCGTAGGCATGGCTTGTACCTGCTGACGGGAAATATTCTGTCCAGCTCCATAACTATTCGCACGTTGACTTCGCACAGGAGCAATGATGGTGACCTCTTCCAATGCTTTGGTATCATCAATTAATTCAAAATATAATGCTTGTGCCGCACCAAGGCGTATCTGTATACCCTCTCGTACTTCATCCTTCATTCCTAACATAGAAGCAGTAATGGTATATGGTCCTCCAATGCGCATGTTATTGATGGTATAGTGTCCAGTACGGTCTGAAGAAATGCGATACCTTGTACCTGATGGTGTATGCACCGCTGTAATGGTCGCTCCAGCAAGAGGTTTATCCATATTGCTGCCCACTCTTCCAGTTAGCGAGCCTGAAGTCTCTTGCGCCTTGCTATGAAAAAAACATAAGGAGAATATAATAGCCAATAATGTAGGAAGATAGTTTAATCTTAAACTTTTTTTATCATTCCAGGATTTCAAAGTTATTTCCAAGTTTTCAGCGATTTCTACAGGATCAAATTCGTTTACATATCCTTGCGATGGATCATTTATTTTCATAATTTCTTATTGTATCTTTTAATAATCTTTTATGGCTTCAAAGCTTTGTTCAATACATGGACTATTCCATTTCCTGCTACAATATAGTCTGACAGCTTCGGCTTGAACATGTCCCAGGAATTCTGTCCATTTCCTGGACCTTGAATTTTGATTCCTGAGAAACTATTTGGAACTTGATATTTCTCTTCATAAACCACTTTAATTGTCCTACCGTCCAACATAGTTTCTACGACATCTTTGCGCCCCTCTTCGGCAAGGAAGAAATAATCATGGACAAACCGTTGTTTAGGTACAATATGGAAACGCAACATAGCACTTAGCAGCTCCTTATCGGCTGCAAGGATGGATTGTAATGTAGGATACCCATTTGCTATCATGCTGGCATTGTCTAGGGCAAAAACCGTATACTGACCTGGTCCATTTAACACCGTAAGTAAACCAGTATATTTTAATGCTTGGTAAAATAGTGAGAGATCCTTTTCTGCGGATATGGCTTCACCTACCTTGTCAAATTCCATGGGAAATAACAATTTGTCAATAGCATGGATGAGCCCATTGGAAGATGGAATATCGTTCTTCAAAATTCTTGCACCATTGATCGTCGTGATCGTATCTACGCCAAGTTTAACTCGAGTCAAATAAACACTTTTGCCAGTGCTGGTTTTTATTTGTTTATTAAAACCCAATGGCTGATCCGATATTTTATGGATTTCTTGGAGTATGTGATACTGAATTTGGCTATTTATTTTGGAAGCAGCCGCAGCAACTGCCGCCTGTGTATTATATCCTGCTGAAATGAAGGCCTCATCTGAAGGAGCCAAAACTGTTAATTGCCCCTCCGCTTCCAATTGCTTTTCTATCCCAGTACGGTTGAGAGCAACTGCAAAAAATCGTAATGAAAAATTATCTCGAACTACATAGTTCAAGGTGTTGCGATCAGTAACTGGAGTGATTTGATCAGACTTACGACAACTTATGAGCAATGTCAATCCCAAAAGTAGGTATGTAATTTTTTTAAGTATTATATGCATAGTCTTATGTATTCTGGCGTACAATTAGTTCTTGATATGCCACATGCTGAAATTGTTAGGAAGAATAATTTTGTCCACAACATGAATAGGTCCTTGAAATGTATTGATGTTTTCTTGGATAATGGTGGCAGGAGGTGCAGTTGAATGCTTATGTTTTACGGTTATTCCATTAGAAGAATTTCCAAAATCATATTCTAAATATTGAGATAAATTGGTGCTAATTCCCATGGAATATTCGTCGAGTATTTCATTTTTTAAGGATTCACTGTAAAAAACACCAACTGATCCATCTTTATTTATGGTAGATATTATCGATGCGAGTTCATACTCATCTGTGACAGCAAATTGATTGATTGCATTTATTATAAAGTGTTTCCTAATGAGACTATCTACAGGTAAGGAGCCCCTATCATAGTTAAAATGATTATAAACTGATCTATTATTCAACGCGATTAAGTCATTTTCTGAATAAATACCAATTTCATTAAATGCTTCATTCGTTGGTGCAAACAATGTCATTCTGATTAGATGTAAATATTCTTTTGACACATCATTCATAGTCTTTCCCCATCCAGGTGAAGCGAAAAAATCTAAGAAATATTTATATATCGGTGATTGAGGGAAAATCCAAGATTCATGTACTAATGGTTCATAAATCTTACTAGTTATCTCCATAGATTTAATAAATAAAGTAAACCTAGGGTCATTCCGTAAAAAATCGATCATTTGTTGTTTTGGTCTTTGTGCCACCTGGTCAATTGGAATTAGAAATCCTCGATCAATGGGCAACCATTTACTCGTCTGAAAGGTTATACCATTACTGGAAAATGTAGTTTCCGAAGACCTTACATAATGCTGATAACGGTAAGGAATAGAACGAATTTCTACACCACCTAACTTTTCCCCCTCCCTAAAAATTGGATGAGTAAGCAAGCTGTTGAAGAGTATATCAGTGGGGGCAACCATCAATTGCTCCTGCGGAATGGAGCCATTTAAGGTATGGTATAGAATCAAAGAATCTAAATCAGACACTTTTGCTGTCGCAATAGCTTCAGCAGTAAGTCCAGCTTTTTCCATGGCTTCGTTGGTCGGCACGAGGAATAACATTTTAGACAGAGGAAAGTCCATAGTCAACATGTGTGTTATGTTACTTCTTTTCCAGGCAGCTGAATACAGCGTATATGGGCTGGAGGCAAGGGCATCCTCCAATTTGGGATATTCCTCAGAAGGGATACTTTCTCCAACGGGATTAGGCATAAATTCTTTGGTACAGCGTATTAGGAGCAACGAACAAAAAAACATTATTATTAATCTAGTCATCGTTTTGATTTTTATAATTATTGGAATCCTAAGGTTTTTTAATGGAAGAATTGCGAATCATTCTCCATGTTTCGAGGAACCTTTTGGTTTATTACTTTCTTAGGGCATCTTCTGGACTTGCCAATAGGTTGGTAATTCCATGAACTACACCGTTTTCAGCTTTAAAATCTGTCCATCGATTTGATAGAAATGGTGAATTTCTCCTAAATTTTGATGGCTCATTATTTATTTCTACCGTAGAGACAAAAGCAGCAAAGGCTGTATTATCTCCAATTGCATAATAATTGATTCCATTTACATAGTCTTTTGCAGATGGTACTGATCCATAGACGATTGCTGATCCATAAGGCCCTGAAACAGGGTTTATAGGTTTCATAATTTCAATATCACCGGTGAAAATGTGATTATTTAGAATATATGGCTTGACCAATAGGCCGGAATCATAAGCGTTCAAATCCATTGCCGCTATCTTCGCTGCATCGATTTGAAGGGCTTCAAAAGCCGTGTTTGAAGGAGCTAAAATAGTAAATGGGCCTTTTTCAGCGAGTCGGTCCCATTCACCAAACTTTTTCAATAAGGTGGTAAACAAACTGAAGCTAGGATTATTCTGTAAAATGTCTTGAATAGACTCCTCATATTTGAGCACTTTTTCAATGGGATGAATGATACCATTTGCGACCACGGTATTTTGATAGTTCTTAGGGACATTCGCACCGTTTACATTTAGGATATAGGTGTTTGGATATGCTTGGTTGGGTGTAGGTATGTATTTAAAACCCAAGTATAGGGATTTACCAGCGAGATTTGTATGTAAATTATCAATCGTATGGCTAGGAATATCTTCACGATACAATCGTTCAGGGAGAATATGATAGCGCAGCATATTAAGAAGACTATCTTGATTCATCTTGGTAAAGTCTGATTCACGCAAGATGCCCATCTCGTTAAAGGCTGTATTGGTTGGTGCAAAAACTGTAAATGGTCCCTTACCTCGAAGTTCCTCCTCCATGCCGACTTGGATAAGCGCAGCATGAAATAACCCCAGTTCGTAATTGTTGGCTGTAAAATCCATTACATTCCGATAATTTTCATTTTCTACATTGATTTCTAGATCCTCGTATTTGCAGGAATGGAATAGGAGTAAGGTGCTTATAAAAATAAGCGCGAGGAAAAAGCTGAGATTTTTAAAATTCAAGCAGAGTTTTTTATAAAATAGTTGATACCTCATAATTTTTATATTTTTTCTAATAAATAGGTCTTGGATATCTGCGTTGAACAGTACTCAAGTATACGTTTCCACCAATAATTTCTAGGGTATTGACCACACCAAAGGATTGCGGGTTATTTATTCCTGAATGTACATTGACCAGCAGACTAGGTAAATATTCGCTATCTGGGGCCAGGTATCGAGAATGATCAAACAGGACATACGCGTATATTTTTCTTTTAATAAATTCCTCACCTACTATACCTGTATAGGTGTTTGGTGGTAATAAAAAAAGTGAGTTGTTTATTGGATCTGCCGGTGGTACAATCAATTGCAGGTACTGCCAAGTGTTTGCATAGATTTTTTTTGTATTATTGGCCCTCAGAAAAATCGGAAAACTGTAATATGGAGCAACCTTTTGTTGATCGATATTGCGTACAATGGTACCCGCAAATTGATAGCTGAATTCTGGAATTCGCTTATCAATTAAACTGCCATTTGCAGCTGTGTCTACACTGATATGAGTGAAAAATGCATTCATGGTATCTCGAATACCATATCGCAAGGATTTGCTCTGCTTGGGTACACTTGGTTTCAGACTATTCTCTGCCTGCCAGAATCCATTGGGACTTAGGTTGTAAAAATTAACATAAGTTAAGGTGTCCGATAAGGCCAGCTTGTGAAAGTTTTCTTCTCGCACATATAACCCATTCTGTTTCGTATTGAAATCCTTTTGTAATAAATGAATCGTATAGACCTCGTGTTCTTTAAGATCAATGATCGTATCTAGAAATACTTTTTTTTGTTGTTCTTCAGGAAGTTGTGCGAATGGCACATTACTTATTGGACGAGACATGAAAACAATTCTACGTTTGCCGGCAGAAATTTGAGCCCAATTTGTGAGATCGAATCCATTAAGGATAGGTCCAGTAGGAACTTTATCTTTTCCGGGGTATTCCGGATTAAATTTTGAGGTACTAGCACCTGAATGAGCCGGATTTGGCGAAGCATAAATTGTCCTTTTATCTAAAAAGTCAGACTGTACGAGGCCACTGATTGGCTTGCCACTCTCATCAAATTCAGGGTCAATAAACAGGCAAAAAAAAGGTTGCAATTCTTCCTTATTACTAAGACTGACTTCATAATTTAAATTATTGAAAACTCGAATATATGCTGGATTTTCAACTGCACGAAATTCGGTTTTTCTACAGCTAGAGCTAAAAATAATCAGGACTAAAAAGTAAAAGCAACAGGACGTTGATAGACTTTTTGCCGCAACTCTTTTTCCGTATTTTGTATAAACTAGGTTAAGTATCATATCTATTTGGTGTGTTTAATTAGCATAATTTTTGCATTACTATTTCCTTGTTTGTATCTTCCTACCAATGCTAATGTGTATACTCCAGGTTCATGGGTCGGAACATCACGACCTATTGCTGTATATAATTTTTCATTAGCAATAAGTGCTTTGTTGGAGAGACCTGTAATTTCTTGCAACCAGTCACCTGGTAATTTATTAGAAGAGGATGCATAGGCATAGTATAGGTATGGACCAGGCTGATCATATACTAGCCTTATATATGGCTCGGAAATCTGAGGCATATTAAATGCCAGGTGAGATGCACTTTGCTGGTCAAACTTGCGCCCCATAGGTACACCTTGGTCGTCAGTAAATGTTAGTTCAGGAATATCGGGGCAAAAGTTTAGGCATCGAATATCAAAACGAAAAGCGATCTTCCTGCGATCTTCAGTTGTGTTGTTGCCCGAAGTACCTGTACCAGTGTACCAAGTTCCGCTCAAATTATTGGATATCAACTGTGTTTTTAAGGCGCCTGATGCATCTGGAAATACCCAAAGGGTGTAATTACCTCCTGGTCTAAGTTGAGCTTTCACATCAGCTAATTTTTCTGCTCCATTATACACCTGGAGGTCATGAACACCATGAATGATATTTTGATAAGCAGTTGCTTTTCCGAAACTTACTGAACCTTCAATTTGCCTATCTTTTACTTGTAGCGATAAATTCCCCTCGGCAAAGGCATTAGCAAGCTGTACCCGGGCATAGGTTTGATTTACAGGTTCGCTGATGTCTGAAATTCGATTGAATACATTTTGATATCCGCTGGCTTGATCGTTTGAAATCATGTAAGTTATGGCTCTTGGATGAATTACAATGGTGTAAATTCCACCAGGTTGGTAGGTATGTAATTCGGAATAGACTATTCCACTTCCTTTGGATCCATCACTTCGATCCATAGTAGAAGTTTTAGGGTCTATACTTGCTTCTTGCCCCTCCATAGGCACCTGTCTACCATCGTTAGTCAAAATTTTAAATTGGTAAGTGCCGTAAGGAATTTCTACGTAAGATGAAACTGTTCCTACAGGAATGTTGCTAGTTTCTGTATTCACGGGAGTGCCATCAGCAAAGGTTAACGTTAATGGCTGAACCAAATTCTCCATTTCCATGGTTGAAGTTTTGGCTGCAAAATTGATGATGCGAATCTTGAAGTGATCGGGTTGACGTGGAGATGTGATATCCCGAGCGACTTCAACAACCGGCTTATCCCATTCGACTAAGTTTTTTTCGTTAAATAGAAAATAATAGTCTTTTGGTCGATCCAATTCCTCTTTAACTACGATATTTACCTCATTCTTTAGATCAGCCTGTTGAAAGACGGTTGTGGTTTTAATATGCGCTGTACCATCTGGTTTAAATAGGTTTTGTGGAAATTCCCATACCCGACTAAAAAGTCCATTTTTGGGAAAGTAGGGTGTTGCGGGCGCTGTTGTTTCTTCCGGAGGAATAAAACCTGGGCGAGTTGGTTTTGTCCAAAAATTGGTCAAACTATCTCCGTTGACTACCAACTGGTATTTTTCCGAAAAATTAATTAAACGGATATTACTAGCCTTCCTAGCTTCTGTATTGTAACGATAATCGTAAGAATAGTTCAGATTATCTTTTTTACAACCTTCTAATAGGAGGAAGGTGGAAATAAGCAATAAGATTAAGCGAATCTGCAAACTTGCAAATCTGTGAAAAAATAATAAAGTTTTCTTTCTCATGTTTAAAACAAATTATACGTAAAACCAATCATGACCTCAGCACCCTGCTTATAACTTCTGTTAATGTATTCAGCTCCGTACCATTTGCCTCCAGTTCCAGGATTTGCATATACTGTTTTAATGGCTGGATTGAGAATGTTTTTAGCATAGCCCTTAAATAGGATTCTTTTATTGATTCGTTGGCTGAAAACTAAATCTAACATTGCATAGGGCTGCATATACAAATCAGGTTCCCCAGTCAGGTTGATTTGTACCAATCGTTCCCCAACCATATTGAATGTCGCAGTTAAGTCAGTTCCCCATCGTTGGTTTTCATAGTTCAGGTAGGAGTTAATGCTATAAGGTGCCTGCTCAAACAAAGGACTATTATCAGGTGCGTTTCTATCAATTGACCAACTAGCATCCAAGCGTTCTTTTGTTTTTTTGATATCACTTTGAGCGAATAACAAGTTTGAACCTATGAAAAATCCGTTGGCCGGTTCCCAAATGGATCCCAGATTTTTAACCAGCTCAAGCTCTAATCCCCATACACGACCTCTGTTTGGGTCATTTTGAAATTGGATAATCGGAAACTCAGGAAAGGTGGCAGCCAAGCCTTTGGTTTGTAGGCTATACACTTTTACCAATTGGTTTTGGATTTCTTTACCAAAGGCAGATACAGCCAGTACTTCGCCAGGATTAGGAAACCATTCCCAACGGAAGTCCACATTTTTGGTCGATTGATTTACTAGATTTGGATTTCCAACCACTAAGCCCATTTGGAATGCGTCAAATTCATACACTTGAGTAATCTCCCGCAACTCTGGTCGTCCTAGTGTGGTATTGACTGATAAGCGGAAATTCATGTTGTTATTCCATATATAGGTTGCATTAACCGAATAAAAGGGCTTGTAATCAGACTTGGAAATCGCATTTGGGTTTTGAGGATTCAGGTTTACTGTTCCGTCTGAATTGGCTCTTTCTAAAGCTGGGTCAAGAAACACGTTTGCCGTATCTACCGTAGATTGGATACGGGTGTTTTCAAATCGTACACCACCAGCAAGACGGAATTTATCGTGAAGTTTCAAGTCCAACATGCCATAAAGTGCATTCGTCAAGTATAATCCTTTGTAATTATTTGGTGATTTCTGGATGTTATAAAGAAAACCACCTATAGGAAAGTCTCCTTCACCTGTTGCAGTGGTAGGCAATTTTATACCCACTACCTGGTTGCTTACCAAACGGTCTAGGTTACCATTGACATCATATAGTGGAATAGCAGGATTAATAGTAGCAGAGTAGCTTCCTGCATAAGGTACAAAGTTAGAACCTGGTAGGAAAAGTACGTTTTCTCCAAATTGGCGTTCGCGGATTAAGTGATTGATCCCAATTTTAAATTCTTGTTTACTAGACAATAATGGAAATGGAATAGATAAATCTGCCTTGTAATTATAATTAGTCTCGTCAAGTTTTCTCCAACGACGTCCGTTTGGATCAGCTTGCATGATACCAAAAGGACCGAAGCCATTTACGTATCCTGAAGTCAATGCGTAGTAACGGTCTGTGGAGACATATTCAATATCACCGTTAAATTGGCTTCCCACCACCGGTCTGCGAATAACTCCCCCATGATTTGGAACAAAATCCACCATATTTACATACCGATAATCTGGATCATTATGGTTGGCTGTAGAGCTTGCTAGGTTATAGCTTAACCTAGGGGAAAAACTGCTTTTAATAAATTTATGCTCTCCCTGAATATTAAAAGTGTTCAGCGTACGATAACTTTGTTTTAAAGAGTAAGTTCTGCTGTTGACTTCACCTGGAAGGCCTGTGTAATCATAAGTACCCTGTAGATTTAATGCTTTAGTTTCACCACCCCAACTTCCTAAATATTGAAAACTCAATTCATGCTGTGGATTAAATCGATAAGTCAGTCCTCCTAATACGCCATAGTTTAGGGTCTCCATTCCAGTATTTTCTTGATAGGCCTGGTACCTGCCCATGATAATGTTATTGGTTGTCGTGTAGTTAGGAATTACACGAGGGCTGTAGACATAACTATTTCCAGTAACAACTCCTTGGTAGATACTGTATTGGTTTAATTTACCGTCGTAAATATTTGTTGTGCGTCGATAATAATTACCTCCTAGGATTACACCAAGTTTGTGCTTTTTGAAAATATCATAACTGTTTCCAAATGTAGCAGAATAGAGTTGGTTGAGTGGTGCACGTTGGGTTTGCGTCGTTAGTATTGGATCAAATCCTTTCATTATGGTATTGATGCGGTTAACTTCTTGTGTTGCCCCATCCTGATTATTGCTATTGGCAATCAGGTTTTGGATTGATTCAAGTCCTTTAGGATATTGATTTGACAGGTTTAGAAAATCCTTGGACAGATTCTTGTCATTGATTTTAGTGCCCAAAACCCCCATATCACTGTTCCAAAAACTGTTAAAATTTCCTCCAATACCAATATTAGAATTGAATCCAGTTTGTGCAATGACTTCAAAAGTCATTTTATCGGGAACAGATTTTGTTTTTAGTTCTACGATTCCAGATGCAGCATCTGCAGGTTTGTCTGGTGTTACAGTCTTGTAAATGGTGATATTGTCTAATAAGGACGCAGGAACTAAGTCCAAAGGGATTGCTGAACGATCTGGATCTGAGGAAGCTAGACGCACCCCATTTAACTGTCCAATTACCGATCGATCTCCCAATCCCCTAATAGCAACATACTTATCATCTGTTATTGTTACTCCAGATACGCGTTGTAGTGCTTGTGTTGTGGTGTTACTTCCTGTTCGTTGGATTAATTGGGCCGATATGGCATCTTGTATGATGGAAGAATTTTTGCGTTCTTCTAGCACAGCAATCTCCGTATTTGTTCGTCGTCTCGCCTGCACAGTAACTGAAACTTCTTCCAGTTGCGAGGCAGTCTCTTGCATTCGAACAGTGATAGTTCTATTGGATGGTCCTACTTTCAGTTCTTGTGTTTTCAAACCAAGAAAAGTAAATACTAATGTAGCACCTGAAGAAGGTACAGGAATTAAGAAAGATCCTGAAGCATCGGAAGTGGTAGCCCCCTGAGCCCCCTTAATACGAATGGAAACACCAGCAAGTGGATTTCCATTTTCGTTGTGAATGACACGGCCAGAGATTTGAATTTGTTGTTGTTTAGAAGACGATCTATTGTTTTCAGGAATTCGAGATATGGTAACATATCCATCTTTAATCACATACTCGTAAGGTTGTCCCACAAAACATAATTTTAAAGCTTGATCAAGTGAAATATCTTTTGCTTTAAAATTAATGGGCTTGGAATCCTCAAAAATTGCTGTATTGTACAGAAAACTATAGTTGGTTTGTTTTCTAATTTCTTCCAGCACAATATATATATTACTGTTTGACTTATCCAACGTAACGCGTTGGGCATAGGTAAAGGCATTTACCTGGACAAAAAAGCATATCATTAATACCATGGTAATTTTCATAGCATGCATGATTTCATAAAAATTCATACTTTTGTTGAAGTTAAATTATCTATTGATGTTATCAGGACATTATTCGAGATGATTTACCCTTTGGCCAAGGGTGGTACAAACACCTTTGGCTTTTTTAGTAATCTCTTGGATTGAGTATCTAATCGCTCACTATTAACCTCCTTCCTTCCATGGATATTTTGACCTCTTTTGTAGACTCAATCATGGCTATGACTGTTGAAAAAGGCATAGACCGAGAAACTATTCCACTAAACTTGATCTTACTAAATCTTGCTGGGCACTCTACCTTGACATCATACCATCTGGCAATCTGCTTTAATATTTGTTCGAGATATTCACCTTTGAATACAAATTCACCATTTTTCCATGCCAGTTGCTGTTGCAAATCCGCTGAGCGGATCCTGAACTGATCAGAAAGAACAGCCTCTTGACCTGGCTTGAGCAATACAGAAACAGCATTTAAGAAAGAAGTTAAACGTACACTTCCTTCTACTAGGGTAGTCCTGATATACGGTTCATCAGCATAGGCATTGATGTTAAATTGTGTGCCTAAAACTTGAATAACTTGTTTGTCTGTTTCTACGAAAAATGGAATGGAGTCCTCCTGATGAGGCAGCTTTAGTTTGGCTACTTCAAAATATACTTCACCGGTCATTTTGACCCTTCGTTCGTTTTTATTAAAATTCACTGGATATGTTAAAGAGGATGCCGCATTAAGCCAAGCTTTTGAGCCATCGGGGAGGGTTATTTGGTACTGACCTCCATTGGGTGTCGTAACCTTATTATATACGGGTTTTGTTTCAAGGTGTTCATCTTCAGTAAGGTAAAGGATTTCGCCTTCTTTTGTTTTTTCAATGCGAACACCAGGTTGCTTGGCCAATTCGCCATTCAGTTCATCTCCCAAGGTTATGGTGGATCCATCGGCCAATGTAAGAGTTGCCTTTTCACGACCTGGTAATACGGTAAGGTTTTGGAGTGCTAATGCTTCCTTGGGTGCCTTTTTATTATCGTGATGCATCCAAATATTTAGGGAAAATAATACGAAGACGATTAAGGCAGCAGCATAAGGTAGCCATGTCCAAATCATATTTCGTTTATTTATTGACTCCTTTAATGGAATATGATTTTTGTGTTTAAATTCTAGTAATTTATCCTCAAGGTATTTTTGGTCAGTGTCTTTTTCTGGAAATAGTTGCGGTTCAATTTCATCCATGACTTCTTCAAAAAGCTTTTTAACTTTTGAGTCGGACAACCATACTGCAACTTCATCTCGCTCTTGATTTGTTACAGTTCCTAATAGGTATTTTTTTATAAGCTGCCGCTGATGGTGCTCTGAATTCATCGGTTCAAATTAAATCTCTATTTTCTTAAGGCTATAGCTAGCTAAATTGATTATTAGCTAAGTATAGGTCCCATATCTTATCAAACACTTATTTTTACTTATACCACCCAACGCGTTGAAAAATAGTTATCAACTTGCTTAAATACAGTATTTTAAATTGAAAATATCTGGAACTGAAAGTCACACAAAAACAATTAATGATTTGTTTAATGGAGAATTGTTAAGAGAAAAACGTTTAACAAATGGAGGTGATGCTAAGAAAGACAAGTAGGAAAGTAAGCTTATCGGCAAGTTGACGCCGACAGATGTGTAAAGAGGAAACCATATATTTTTCTACCACGTTAACAGAGATTCCCAATTTATTACTGATCTCGGCATAGGTTAGATTTTCTTCACGACTCATACGAAAAACCAGCTGCTTTTTTGGCGAGAGGTGATTCATGGTTTCTTCATATATCAAGGTCATTTCTGCATCTAAGATCTTATCCTCAACGGTATTGAATGAAGGAAGTTTTCCTTCTGGTACTTGATCTATCAAGATGGTATTAGTCGATTTGGAACGATAATAGTTGTATACTGCATTCTTAAGTGATCTTCGAAGGTAATAACTGAACTCAATGTTTTCGGGGAGTTTGGTTCTGTTCTTCCAAATTCGAAATAATACGTCCATCGCTAGTTCTTCTGCGACTTCGCTATCTCGGATGAACTTAAAACAATATTGATGGGTAGATTTATGATATCTTTTAAAAAGCAAATCAAATGCAGTTTGGTCTTCTTTGTTTAAACGAGATAAAAGCACGGAATCTGATAAGGTTGATAAATCTTCTTTTTTCATCGATAAATGCATTAGCAATATCACAAATATCGATTGAATAGGTTAACATTGTATTAATAAATAATTAAATATAGAACATATAAAGAGATGTTTGTAACTTTGGATTGAAAAAAGTAGTTAAATTGAACATTGATTTTGTTGGGAAATTAAGTTCGCTAGTAGTTTAGTGAAAATGAAATCGTTTATGAAAATAGAGGTATTGCACCGTTTGACAAAAGAAGAATTGGAGTATTTGGGTCAGGATGGATATGAATCTTATCAAATTTTTAAACTAATACAAGCTTCCGATATAGATTCCATAATGTTTAAGTTAACACTAGAAAATTTGGAAACTAAGTATGTGAAAGATTTCGGACCTACATGAAAAGATATTGATATCTATAACGAAATTTTGAAACAAGGAAATTCTTTTGGAGTATATGGTAATGAGCTTTTGGGGTTTGCAATATGTGAGGAACAAGAATGGAATAATAGCTTTTATATCTCGAATATTATAGTTTCCCAAAATGAATGTCAAAAAGGAATTGGAAAGCTTTTAATTCAAAAAATAATTGAACAAGCTAAAAATAAAAAAATCCAGGCTTATATCGCTGGAAACTCAAAACACGAATGTTCCAGCAATTAAATTTTATCATAAACTAGGTTTTAAAATAACAGGCTTGATGTCAAATTTATATGATGATGAAAACATTGAAAAAGTGATCTATATGTCTTACGAAATCTAAAAAAAATATAAAATTTATAATCATTAAATCATTTAGAATTAAGGTGAAACTGTACATGGAAAGTCAAGAATTGTTTGAATATCATTTCGAAAGCATTTAAATCTACGGTGGATTTCTTCTAATTCAAGGTTAGTTTGATAGAAATTGAAGAGGGTTATGATATGGGTACAAATTTTAGATGAAAAACTAAAATTAGTACATTGGACAATAGCAAGTAAGGTTAAGTTTTATTACTTTGATTCTTGGAAATAATAAGGTTTATGATGAATATGTATTAAAATTCAATTTAGTAGTGCAGAAATAAATTCATACAATTATGTGGACAGATACAAAATTTACAAGGTTGTTGGGGTTAGATTTACCAATTGTTCAAGGACCTTTTGGAGGAAAAGTTTCTTCGATAGAATTAACTTCGATAGTTTCTAATTTAGGTGGTTTGGGTTCATACGGATGTCAACCATTTTATTCAAATGAAATCATTGAAATAACGAATGAAATAAGAAAAAATACCAACAAGCCATTTAATCTTAATCTTTGGGTTAATGATAAAGATGAGCATATCGAAGATTTTGATCAAAATGCGTTCGAAACAATTATTCAGCTATTTCAACCTTATTTTGAACAAGTAGGTGTAGAACCTCCAACTTTTCCATTGCCAGAAAGTCCTAGTTTTGAAAATCAGATAGAGGCTATTTTTGATGTAAAACCTCATGTATTCAGCTTTGTTTACGGAATTCCTTCGGAAGATATTCTTGAAAAATGTCGTCAACTACAGATTAAGACAGTGGGAACTGCCACTACCTTGGATGAAGCCATTGCTATTGAAAATGCAGGTGTTGATGCAATAGTAGCATCGGGATTTGATGCTGGGGGACATCGCGTTTCATTCTTAGATAAAGCAGAAGAAAGTTTGGTGGGTACATTTTCCTTGATACCCCAAGTTGTTGATCATGTGAAAATCCCCGTAATTGCGGCAGGTGGTATCGCAGATTCAAGAGGGGTAAAGGCTGCTTTTGCATTAGGCGCTGATGCAGTTCAGATTGGTACTGCCTTTTTAGCTACTCAGCAATCTGGAACAAGTAATATCCATAGAGAAAAGTTATTTTCGAAAGATGCTCGTTATACTACATTAACTAAAATATTTACAGGAAGATTGTCTCGAGGAATAAAAAACAAACTCACTGAAGAATTAAAAGATTTCCAAACCAATTTAGCGCCTTATCCATTACAAGGAAAAATTGTGGGGAAATTAGGTGCATACCCTGCAAATACAGAAAGCAATCCTGAGCTTAAATCCTTTTGGGCAGGACAAGCAGCTCCATTATTAAAATACCATCATGTTAAAGAATTGATTGATAATATTATTGAAGAAATGAAATAATCGTCTTCTGGTTGCCTAAAAATATTGGTGCTTCAGAATTTTTAGTAGTCATCATAAATTGTTTTTTAATAGCGATATATGATGGTTTTATGTTGTTATTGGAAGGCTAATGGATGAAATAATTGGAATAAAATATTTTTAGCATGGATTTATTTCCTGCCTAATCAATAGCATGGCTCGGTCTTTTAGGACTTGCAGCCTATTCTGCTCAGCAACGCACAAAAGAGATTGGAGTGCGATAAGTTCTTGGAGCCTCTATATTAAATATTGTCAATTTGTTGACCATAGTGTTTGTTAAGTTGGTGTTTCTAGCAATTCTAATCGCAACACCTCTGGCTTGGTTGGCAATGGATCAGGGGATATCCGATTTTGCTTATCATATCCATATTCAATGGTGGACATTTGCATTCGCTGGTATTATGGCCTTGATACTCGCAACTACAACGATAGGCTGGCAAGCCATTCGTAGCGCTAAAGTCAATCCTATTCATTCACTTAGGGATGAGTAGGTAGTCTTAATGAAGGTTGAGAAATTTGTTTGCAAGACGAAATGAAATAGTTAAAGTCAAATGATAGAAATTGGATATAACATAAATTATGTAAGAACAACTTAATAACAAATAAAATTTTGATAAACTACTTGTTTTTATAACTGGTCAGAAAATCAAATCCTATGAATAATTAATAATGAGTGTGCTTAGTAGGTATTAAAATGTAAGTTCAACTTTGATGTATTAGGTAATTCCGAATAATGTTTCTTTTTGTGTATCGATATTCCAGAACGAAACATTATACAAAAATATTAGCTTGACTAAGCTCTCAGATAATAAAACAGCGATAAGGGTTTATTAAAATCAATAAATAAAAGACTTTAATGACTTGATTATTACAACAGGTTTTTGAAGTGGATACTTTTAAATCTCTATTCTCATTTCTAATAAATTAGGTTTAAATCCAGCTTTTAAATATGCCTTTTTTGCATTTATATTTTCATCATATACATCTAATCGGACTTCTGTAATTTTTTTATTTTTTGCCCAATTGATAAGTTCTTGAACTATGCTTTGATTTATACCTTTTCCTCTAAATTGTGGCTTTACATACATAAAACCTAAATACGCATATACTTCAAATTTTTGATATGGCTTAGCTTGAAGAATTTTCACATATCCTGATCCGATAATTTCGTTATCATTTAATGCAACAAGTACTTCGGATTTATCTGATTTTATTAAACCCAATAAATCATAATAGTGAATCTCAGCATTTTTTAATGTATTGTCAAATGGTCTTTCTGCCTCTACTATCTCTTTTTCAAAACTTAATAATGTATTAATTTCACTTTCTAAAGCCTTTCGTATTTCTATTTTTTGCATGTAACTATTCCTTTTTACCTATTTCTATTTATTATTTAAAACAACACGCAACGTGCATTTTAGCCATTGTTTTAATCCTAAAATAGCCAAAATATTTTACAGCGACTTTTTATATTTAAACGTTTTTTTTTATTTGTTTTATTCTATGGTATGATACCTTTATATTTTTCATAAAGAATAGTGTAAATTTTATTTAAGGTAAACATCCTATTGATTTGTTGCTGAAAGTAGGAGAGAGGTTTACTATTTACACTATGTATTATTAGGATTGTTCAAACAGGACTTCGTCAGGATTAAATAAGCAGGGCACTTATAAACTTTATTTTTATTCCGAATGTATTAGGTTTGACACCAATTCATTTTAATATATCTTAAGTATTCCTATTATAGAAGTGTTAATTCGTTTTTCAAATCTTTAATATGATACTAAAAACAATTACTATAGAGTTTTTTGTTTTCGGGAATATGTATTAAAGGCAGTCAACTTAGCTTAAATAGGTTGTTATCAACATTCTATTCTTTATTGAGTAATTATCGAGATGTTAATTTCTTTCAACTATTTGCTAAAATATTGACTGCCTAGGTTATTAAATCTGTGAAGGATTTAATTATTTGAAACTGTTAATTTAACTTCTATATTTCCTCGTGTAGCATTAGAATATGGACAAATTTTATGCGCTTCTTCAGTGAAAGATTGAGCTTCTTCAAGACCTACATCAGGGATATTAACGCTTAGTTCGGCAGCTAGACCAAAACCTCCATTTTCTAGCTGAATAATATTTACATAAGCTGTAACCGTAGTAATACCTGTTTGAATTTTATTTTTTTTAAGAATCAAATTCAAAGCACTATCAAAACAAGCTGAATAACCAGCTGCGAATAGCATTTCCGGATTTGCATAATCATCATTCGCTCCACCTAATGCCCTAGGCATTCTAACCTCTAAATCCAATACATTATTTTCACTTTTTACGTGACCATTTCTGCCACCAGTAGCTGTAGCAGCTATTGAATACAATTTTTTCATTTTATGGGAATTTAATTATTTTTTGTTCTGTGCATCTTTATTACATACCAATCAATAGGTAAAAAGCATGCTTTTATTAAGACTTTATTTTTAAAAGTATTTTTTCAATCATAGCTTTAAGAGCTATGATTTCTTGATCTGAACATTTTATTGCTTCTTTTATATTAAAAGGTACTTCGAGTGCAGATTGTTTAAGATTTAAACCAGAAGTTGTAAGTGTAATGTATACCAACCTCTCATCTGATTTACTACGAATTCTATTCACTAATTTCTTCTGCTCTAATCGTTTTAACAATGGTGTAAGTGTTCCACTATCTAAATTGAGTATACTGCCAAGCTCTGAAACCGTTTGATCATTTTTTTCCCATAGTACAAGCATAGTCAAGTATTGTGGATAAGTTAAGTCTAGTTTATCAAGAATTGGTCGATAAAGTACGATAAGTTCTTTAGCGAGTGTATAAATTGGGAAGCAAACTTGATTTTCTAATTTTAATTCTTGTTCCATTTATTAATTATTTTAAAACAAAAGTAGTGTAAAATTAAATTGCATACAATTTAATTTTACACTATTATAATATTATTATATTAGTGTGACTTAAATAATGGTTTTAGTAATTTGAAAATGGCATTGTTGAAACTTGGAATGACCTGATTTGATTCTTTAGAAAATAATTTGAATTTTTCTTAGCAATTAGAATAGGATTATGCCTTTCATACCCTTTGGAAGCTAAACGAATATTTATTCCAATTAAAAGAATAAAAACCCTATCCTTCCATGTAGCTTATATAAAATGATTCCGCAGGGTAACACTCGAACCATTTATTGGAAGATTTGTTTGGAATAAATTAATTGAAAGATAAATTTCATCCTATATTCTATTAATAATTTCACTTACAGGTCAAATATCCCTTGCGAAATTCCTCATTATCTTGTTGATGATTTCCAGTGTCACCCATGTTCTGCAAAGAGCCCGTAACTGAATCAATAAAGGTACTACAGTACCAAAATAATAGTTAGGGGATGTCCGTTCATCACTAATATTCTTTTCATTCTAGATGTATGGCGTTTTTTAAAGTCGTAATTTGTGTTTTATAAAAATCTTCAGAAAGCTGGCAAGGGAAGAAATCAAATGCGTGAATAGCTCCCTTTATTTCTATTAACTCAACAGGAATGTTTTCATTTCTGAGTTTGTTTGCATAATGTATTGCTTCATCTTTTAACGGGTCTAGTTCACAAACAACAATACAAGCAGGGGGGAGATTTTTAAAGTTTTTTTGCCTCAATGGGATTGCATATTTTGGATTTTCGTTGTTCTTTTTTCCAAGATAATGTTGCCACATAAATTTTGCCGATTTTCGGGTTTGCATAGGAGCAATAGCAAATTCATTCATTGAAGGAGTGTCTAATCTATCATCTGTGGGTGGATATAATAAATATTGAAAGAAAATACTGTTATTGCCTAAATCTCTTGCCAAATGTGTTATCGACATTGCTATTGTTCCTCCTGCACTGCTTCCTCCTATAAGTATTTTGTGTATATCTGCTTGAATTATGGTGGAATTTTCAATGATCCAATTCAATGCGAAGTAACCGTCATCTACAGCAGATGGAAATGGATTTTCTGGTGCTAAACTGTAATCAACCGAAACGATAGACATGTTTACATCAATAGATAATCTATAAAAAATAAAATCATATTGCTCGGGAGTTCCGAATATAAATGCTCCTCCGTGAAAAAATAATAATACGGGAAGATTCGATTTGTTTTTTGGTTTGTACGTTCGCAGTCTTATTTTTCTTCCTTTGTGTGTGGTTTCAATGTTTTCTACTATCAAATTTTCAGGAATTTTGAGAGGTGTTTCATTGTTGGATAACTCCAATTCCTTTTCTCTTATTAAATTAGGATAGTTTTCTAACAATTCATCATAAGGGATTTTCAACCAATCACTTTTTAACATGATTTCATTAAGCTCTTTATTAATTCGATTCATCGTTTTTTTTACGACAAATTTCTGATATTAGCTTACGATGAAAAAGGACAAATGTCTATAAATTGATTTCTTTTCGGATTCTGCTTAAATGTCTTGGTGTGATGTTTAAATAAGTTGCCAAATATTGGACAGGAATACGTTGTACGTAAACAGGAAACTCTGACATAAGTTTTTCATATCGTTTTTTTGCAGTATATCGTTGGATGTTGAACAATTGGTTTTCCAATTCAATAAACTGTTCTTCGATCATGATTTTGAAAAAAATAGTCCATTTTAAGTTGTTTTCGCATAACTTGTCAACATTTTCTTTAGTGATAGAAATTAATTCTACATCTCCGATTGTTTGTATATTTTCTTGAGAAGGAGTTCCACTTATAAACGAAGATAAGGCAGTCATTAAGCTATTTTCAAAAGCAATACAATAAGTAATTTCTTCGCCTTTATTATTGTAATAGAAAGAACGTAACATTCCTTTTTTTATCCAGACAATTTCTTTTGAAACACTATTTTCCTGGATTAAAAATTCTTTATTTTTAAATTTCTTTGTTTTAGTAAGAAGTTCTAACGCTTCGCAATCTGCTTCTGTCATATTTTTTGATTCGAGGTAAGATTTCATAAAATAAAGATAAAAACAAAATCATCCATACCTGTTCAAAATGGATGTTTTGATGATTAGTTGATAAACGTATGTACTGTTTTGCCTAACTTCTCTGAAAAGAACAATTTACAAGCTCTTTTTTTCTTCATGCGGTTGGCAAATCCCTGTTCCTTGTAGTCTTCGCCCTGTGCTTCAGACAAGAGCCCACCTCATCCGTCTATCCATAAATCATCGGTTGGCTGTTCTCTATTTAGGAAGTTAAAAAGGGTATAGGGTTCCTCTTTCATTATGGGATTACTTGTGGTCGGCGGCTGATTTTGTGTGGATGTTTTTTCAGTTTCTCGGCCTTGCCCAACAGCCTTTCCTTTTCTCCAATCATTAAAGACGTTAGCCGAAAAGTTTTTGTCCAAAGCTGATCCCTTCCAAAAGTTGCGGTTTTCATGATCGATAAAGGTCATAGGATATGTACGCCTCTCATCATTGTACTTTACCAATGTATTAATGCCTTTATCTAACAGTTGCTTTTTAATATCGGTTTCGTTTGTAGCGGTGTGCATCGCTACTTCAATAGTGCTTTTGAGTACGGCTTTCATTTTACGATTTTCAAAAAGTTAAGAAGCTGTCAATAGGCAAAATCGAGAATTTAGACAAGCATTTGAACGTATTAGCGTAGTTTGGAACGGAAATTAAAGTCTTAGTACATCAGTACTAAAAAAGTTCACAAACATAGATGATCCTATGAAAACGACAATATTAAAGAATAACGTATGATAATTGGTTCGATTTTGCCTGATTTTTTGATATTTGAAGGTACAAAACATGGAAATACAAAAACCAATTCAGCCATTTCACCCATCTATCAGAACACCAGTACAACAAGATAAATCGGTTATCAAAAGTATGAGCGACAGAAAAGTTGAACCTCAGAAATTTAAAAACGTATTAAAGAAACTTCGCATCAAAAAATTAAAAATAGGGTTACAAATGTTCAACATTCTTATTAAAAGTTTAACAAGTACATTGATGGTATATTAAATCAACTGCACAAACAAATTCAGTTTTTTACAGTTTAAGATCATACTTACGCTGCACTATGCGTATCAGGTTATTAATATAATCTACATCAAAATCATGTGCAGCGATATTTTTCCATAGACCATCGATGAACAGAAGGAGAATATCTGTTTCAAACTCTGGTTTTCGATAGTTCAATTCGGTAAATGCTCTGATGAGCATTTTACTGCATGGGTTGATAAATTGCTGATGATATCTGCTAGCCATATCATTGAGTGGTATTATCTTGTATTGCATTCTCCAAAAATCCTTGTTTGATTGCACAAGAATTTTTGGGACCTCCAGCAAATTGGCAATATAATGTTGAGGTGTATTATAGTCCAAATGCCCAGAAAGTTCCTTAGCAGCATCTAAATATCCTTTTTTTATAATTTCTTCTACCAGATTTTCCTTTGAACCAAAGTGTTTAAAAATAAGTGATTCCGAGACATTGGCTTTGATTGCTATGGACTTGGTAGTTGTGGCTCTAACACCTTGCTCTGTAAAAATCTTTAATGCTGAATCTAATATATCCTGTTTTTTTTCAGTCATCGAAAATGGTAATAATGAATTTATTTATATTGTATTAAAATGTATGTACTTGTATGGGAACAATTACCAAATAAAACACATTTTAAATGTTTAAAAAAACCGAAGGTAAATTGGGCCTCGGTTTCATTTCTCTAAACTTTCTTTAAGATAATGGCATAACCTTGTCCAACACCAACACACATTGTAGCAAGAGCGTACTTTGCATTTTTCTTGTGAAGTTCGAGCGCAGCGGAATAGGTAATTCTAGTACCTGACATACCCAAAGGATGACCGATAGCAATAGCACCGCCATTAGGATTGATACGCGGATCATCATCTGCTAGTCCTAAAGCTCTGGTACAGGCCAGTGCCTGTGCGGCAAACGCTTCATTAAATTCCATTACATTAATATCATCCAACGTCAATCCCGCTTTCTCCAATGCCTTTTGCGTTGCACTTACGGGGCCTATACCCATGATTCTTGGTTCTACACCGGTGACAGCCGTACTCACAATTTTTACAAGAGGCTTTAATCCATATTTTTTTACAGCTTCTCCCGAAGCCACAAATACAGCGGCAGCTCCATCATTCAAACCGGATGCATTTCCTGCTGTAACCGTTCCATCTTTTTTAAAAGCCGGTTTTAACTTGCTCAATCCTTCAAGGGTTGAATTGCCACGAACAAATTCATCTTTGTCGAAAACAAGTGGTTCACCTTTTTTTTGCGATATCACTACCGACATAATCTCTTCGGCTAACCTTCCGTTCTGCGCAGCTTGTGCAGCTTTCAGTTGCGATGAAAGTGAAAACTTATCCTGGTCTTCTCTTGAAATACTATACATATCCACCAGATTTTCAGCCGTCATTCCCATAGGATCGATACCGTACATTTCCTTCATTTTCGGGTTCATGAAACGCCAGCCAAACGAGGAATCTTCCATTTTTGCATCCGTACCAAATCCCTTTGATGGCTTTGAAACAACCAAAGGGCTTCTGGTCATGTGTTCCACACCTCCAGAAATAAAAATATCACCATCTCCGGCTTTGATTGCACGGTAGGCATGTACAATAGCAGACATGCCCGAAGAACACAGGCGGTTTACCGTTTCTCCTGGAACCGTTACTGGAAGTCCTGCTAAAAGCGCAGCCATTCTTGCTACATTTCTATTGTCTTCACCGGCCTGGTTATGGCAACCTAGAATTACATCATCGATAAGCTCTTTTGGAATTTCTGGATTTCTTTTTACCAATTCTTCAATGACCATTGCTGCCAGGTCATCCGCACGAACAGCGCTCAATGTTCCGCCAAAACTTCCAACAGGAGTTCTGATTCCGTCAATAATATATGCTTCCTTGCTCATTTATTATAATGTTAAGTTTTACTTTTAGGGCACGTGTCAGATTTTCCATTGCAAACGATACAGCAACCAATCGAAAAGCCCAATTAAACGCTCAAAACCGTTTGAAAAGTGTTTCTAGACCCTGATTTTCAACTATGAAGCTAATAAGAAAGGCCACAACACATTTGTTACTTCAACCGTTGGACAAATTTTGCCGTTGTTGTTGCTAATACTTCTTCCAACGTTGCATCTGGCATTAATTCGATTAATGTTAGTTGTCCATCGATAAATTTAAAGACCGCTTTATCGGTGATGATCATGTCTACTGCTTTTAGTGCAGTAAGAGGTAAGTCACATACAGGAACGATCTTTGCATCACCGTTTTTTTCGGTATGGGTCATCGTAATAATCAGTGTTTTGGCTCCAGATGCCAGATCCATCGCTCCGCCGACACCTAAAAGTGGCTGACCTGGAACTGCCCAGTTGGCAAGATTCCCACTTTCGTCCACCTGTAATCCCCCCATTACAGCAACATCGATATGCTTGCCACGGATCATTGCAAAGGAATCTGCAGAATCAAAATATGAAGCACCTTTCAGGGCAGTTACGGGTACTTTACCTGCATTGACAGGATAGTCCATCGCACCACCACCATCTTTTGGAGCAGGCCCAACGCCCAACATACCGTTCTCCGTATGTAGGATGATACTATCTACTTCGGTAATCAAATCAGCAACTAGAGTAGGGATACCGATACCAAGATTGACCACATCGCCACTTTTTAACTCTTGCAGTGCACGTTTTGCCATATGGAGACGAATTTCAGAAACCTTTTTGCTGGATGATACAGCTACTGAACTGCCAAGGTCTTCTGGCGTAAGTTTCGCTACGACCAAATAGTCTACAAATGAAGCTGGAGTATGAATGGATTCTGGAGCTATTTCGCCCACAGGAACAATTTCTTCCACTTCTACAATAACTAAGTCTGCGGCTGTAGCCATTACCCTGTTGAAATTCTGCTCTGTCATTCTGTATTGTAGATTCCCAGCTGTATCGGCCTTCCAAGCTCTTATGAAAGCGACATTCCCCCTTAGGGCAGGGATAAATACCTGTTCACCACCATTGATTATTTTCATTTCCCTTCCTTGTGCCAATTCAGTTCCCGCAGAAGTAGGTGTGTAGAAACCACCAATACCAGCACCTCCGGCACGTAAAGCTTCAGCCAAAGTACCCTGTGGAAATAGTTCATAGGCTACAACACCTTCCTGTGCAGCTTTTACCGCTTCGGAATTCGATGTGAAGAAAGAACCGATCATTTTACTTATTTGGCCGTTCCTAAGCAATCTTCCGCCACCTATTCCAGGTTCGCCTACATTATTCCCAATAAAGGTTAAATATTTTGTTTGTGTTTCTGCAAGGGCATGCATCAGATGAACTGGATTTCCGGTCATTCCGAAACCTCCTTGTAATAGTGTATCTCCATCTTTTACTAAAGCAGCTGCTTCTTGCAAAGATATTTGTGGTACTGTCTTCATTTAATATTTTATTGTACTGAGAAATGAATAATATTTTTTGAAAATTCTTCCGGTAGTTCTTTGTTAGAAAGGTGTGCCGCTATTAAAGAAACGTGTTTGGCAAATGGTATTTTATTTTTCATAAAATTTCCATCCTCTACGGTGGTTACACTGTCTTTAGTTCCACTGATTATTAAAGTTGGAACATCGATCTTCATCAAATCTTCTCTAAAATCTGCATCTCTCACTGCTGCGCAACAAGCTGTATATCCACGAAGAGAATTTGAAGCGAAAATTTCAAGAATTTGATTCACTTTTGCTGGATATTTAGCCCTATTTTCTTCCGTTAACCAACGTTCTGCCGTTCCCTCAAGAATACTTGACAAACCATGGTTTTTAACCTGATAGATGCGATTATTCCATCCTTCAACTGTTCCTATTTTGGCCGCGGTATTACTTAAAATAATTTTGGAAAGTCTATCAGGGAAATGAATTCCTAAATATTGCCCAATCAATCCCCCCATAGACAATCCACAGAAAATGACTTTTTCTAATTTTAAATAATTTAAAAGTACAATCACATCTTCTGCTAATTCTTTGATGCTGACTTCATCTTGCTTGATACTGCTTTTTCCATGACCTCGTGTATCCAAACGAAGCACGTTGAAATGATTTTTTAAAGTTTCAATATTTTCATCCCACATACTGATGTCGCAACCCAATGAATTGGAAAACACAACAGTTTCATTTTTATTAAAATCATCGGATTTATAATAAATATCGGATTCATTTAATGATAATATTGGCATTGATTTATTTTAGAAAATAGTTTATTTGAATTTTTAAAAAAGCTGCCTCCATAGACAACCTTTTGAAATTATAATAAATGTGTGCTTCTTTTATATTGATTTGAAAAAAGGACTTTTGGGCGTACTGTTTTGGTCTGCTTTCGAGAAAAATTTCTCTAAATATATATCTCTTTCAAACAGTCTTCCTTTGAATAAGCAAGAAATACAAGACTCAATCATTGCTGGTGGACCGCATAAATATGCTTTGTGTCCCATAAAATTGTTTTCAAAAACTTTGAGCGCAGCATTTCCCACATAACCTTTTTCTCCATCCCAATTGCTTACATTATCGTCAGATATTACTGGATAGTATTTGAAGTTGTCATACGTTTTTTCATACTCACCAAACAAATCAGCATAATATAATTCATCCACACTTCTCGCACCGTGAAATAAAGTGATAGGAAGTTTGCAACCATTTTCTAATTGCTCTTCAATCATTGCTTTAGGCGAAGAAAGACCTGAACCACCAGCAAAAAAAATCATTGGTTTTTGAGCAGATTCTCTGATAAAAAATCTGCCGTAAGGACCAACAATTCTGAATTTATCACCAACTTTTGTTTTTTGATGAATAAGTGGTGTCACTTCTCCATCAGGCACAATGCTGATGTTTAGTTCAATCACTTTTTTGTTGTTGGATGAGGTGGCAATTGAAAAAGATCTTCCTTCATCATATCCAGGATAATAAAATTGAACATATTGCCCCGCTTGAAATTCAATTTCTTCATTTAACTCTAAAACAATCCCTTTGATTCTTTGGGTTAAATCTTTGACTTCAATTACTGTTCCTTCAAAGTCTCTTACCAAAATTGATTTGGAATCCGGATCTTCGTCAACATCGGCTTCTATAACACAATTATCTTTGGGAACCGCAACACAAACCAAGCATTTATTTTCATCTCTGTCAATATCTAACAAGGCAAAGGGCGATGCATCTCCCAAATCTACTTCACCTTCTAAAACTTCAACTTTGCAAGTCCCACATAAACCATGACTGCAAGCGTGTGGTAAATAAACACCTTGTCTTAAGGCAGCGTCCAAAATAGTTTGCCCTTCGTTTACCGTGATTTCATCTCCGGTTGGTTCTATTATTATTTTATAACACATAGCTTGAAATTATTAGTAGTTAAATTCCAACACCATTAATACCTTTCAGCGATGGTGTATTAAAACGAAGAATTGATTTATGGTCAACACCATTTTCTGCTAATGATTTATCAAAATCGGGGGTAAATGATTTACCATTTAAAAACCAATGAACTTCTGTAGTGTCCCAATCTAAGTTTGCAAAATCAGGATGATCATTGTAACAAGCCGGAAGAACTTCGTTAATAAATACTTTGAAAGGCATATTCGGCGGCAATGGGAAACCCATTGCCGAATTGATTAACCTATGGTTATCCCAAGAGGCATAAACCAAGTAATTTCCACCAAAGTTTTCTACTTTGTCTCTTACGGGTGGATTATATTCTCCTATTTTTATGGTCGCCATATTTGTTTGTTTTTAAACCCATTTAATTCTTTTTTTAAGATGGAATGGGTGAGTACTACATTGAAATTATAATTTTGCTTATAAAGATTTACATCATATTATATGCAACCTCGTCTTCAGAACCTTTGTAATCTCTGTTTTCTATTCCGTCAGCTATCTTATAGAAATTAAGAACATCCGGAATAGTTGGCCCTCCACAATTGCCTTGGAAAATTTGCTGAACAGGCATCCAAGCATAAACATATTTTTCTGGTTCTTGCTCGAAAATATGCAGGCATTGGTCTGAACAGAAATGGTATCTTTCTTCTTTATATAAGGTTTGTCTTTGATAAAGTTTCATCGGTTCGTCACTATCCGATTCTGTGAACAAAACTGGAACTTGACAAACCTGACAAAGCTGCGGTAGCATTTGTGAATAATAGCGATCTCCTTTATCGGCTCTTTCCTTCCAGTGGTCGTAAATAGGTTTGTAGTATTTATCGAAAGTTTCAGGATATTTTTCGCTCAACCATTTTTGTTTTTTTTCATCAGGAATCCAAGTGTGCATTGCTGTTGCGGCACCGTGTGTATAGAAAGTCATCCAAACTTGGTGGGAGGCATGGTCTTTTTCTGCTTTAATTCTCCCTACACAATCTGGTACTTTTATTCCATATTTAGCCAAGTCATTAAACAATCCGACAGTGTTTTGTTCGAAATAAAGTTCCCAAGCCTCTTTCCAAGATTGCGGTGATTCTGGAAGCATATAATCCATCATTGCCGCAACCAATACCAAAACTCTGTATCCTCTCCAAGTCCATTTGTCAATCCATTTTTGTACAATAGGAACGTTATCTGGGTCTTGTTCTAACATAAATTTGATAGCTTGCAAGCCCAAAGTCATATGGCGTGCTTCATCAGATTGAGCAGAGAATCCGAAGGAAACGGTTGCCATATCTCCATTGAATGCCGCTCCTGACATAAATGGCACGAATAAAAGATTGGTCAAAACGTATTCGAAAGAAAAACCAATGGCTACTATAAATTCAAATGGACCGGCTGTACGGGCATCGTCAAAGAACGATTTAGGAACTGATAAATACCAAACTCTGTCGTGCCAATGCGGAAATTCTGAGAATCCATTGAAATGTCTGTTGTAATGACTCATGGTATGCACTTGCGTTTGAATGTGACGCAATTCGTCAATGGCTTGCATTTGACAAGCAACTCGCGGACCATCGCCTCTGAAGTGTCTTGCAATGTGAGCAAAACCTCTGTGTGCTTGATATTCAACCGGAGAAACTCCAGTTAAAAACAACTTCAATGCAGATAAATAACTTGCATCAGTCAAATTTTTCTGAGCGTTATTTTGAGCAAATGAATCTATGATTGCATATAATTTTTTATCCTTTTCTGCTTGAAACTTCCAATAGGCATCCATCGTCATTCTAAACGGATCTTCCCAAGCCTCCCAGTCGTTAATCTTGATTCCTTCGAATTGGTCATAAGGGAAAACTTTGTCCATATCTTGATAGGTGGTTTCCCAGCCTAATCGTGTCATTGCCCTGTATTGATCCTTCATACTCAGGCGCTTTTTTCTATTTTGCATATTGATATTTTTTCTATTCTTAAAAAAATTAATCCCAGAATAGCGTGAAGTAATCATAATCTTCGTCTACGTTTCCGGAAAGCGTAATCAAGATGATTTGTAATTCTTGTGAATCCCATTCTCTGCCAATCAAATCACTTACGGTTTGTACATTGATGGTTAATCTTCCTGGTGCGGTAATTTTAACCATTGCGGCATCGTATTCAATTACGGCATCAGGATTGTCTTTTTCGATCGCGGCAACCACTGCTTTGGATTCTTCAACGGCTTGAAGTGCCAAAAAAACTTTGCTTACTTCTGCCATATCTTAAAGGGTTAATCCGCTTTTAATCAATCGATCGGTTAATGTTGTTTTGATTTCTTCCACCACTTTTTCAGGTTCTGAAAATAAATTTTTAGCTAAAAGAAGTACAGCATTTTGCACCACATCAATATAGTTTGCAGCCCAATTTTCGAGTATGTTTTTATTTTCTACCGATTCGGAGGCCGCAATTTTTATGGTAGAATCTATCCATTTGTTAGTTTCTTCATACCAATCTGAGAAGAAGCCTGTTAACATTAAATATGTTCCGGCCTCCGCTTGTTTAACTAATTCTTTTTCATAATGATTAAAGAACAAATCATAAACAAAAGCATCTGCAATTACGTTTTGCAGCAAGTGAAGTTCAAACCAATCTTCTATCACAAAAGAATCTTCTGTCAATTTTCTTAAACCTTGCCAAGAAGAATCGTTTAACCAATTGTTTCTTGCTGTTTCGAGAACTTCAACTTCATTTTCACTAAATAACAAAGCGATTTTGGTAAGCAATTGTGCTGTCCCGATTTTGTCTTCTGCCTGAAACATTGCCGCCGCTGTAAATGATGCACCATAACCTTCTGAAACCAATTGTAAATTGTTCATATTTGCCCCCCATTCATAATGACGCAAAGGCAAAATATTATTAAAGAATTGTTCTTTCAATGAAACTGGAATACTATCCACTAAATTCTTTTTTTCTATGTATAAAAAATTTTGTGTAGTGCTTTCTTGTTGTTTGGCTCTTGATGCGACGTAACTAGAGTAGTAGAATTGGCGTGGATCCAAGATTTTATACCAGTCACTCATCTTGATAGTTGTTTTGCGCTCATCGTATAATTCGTATTTAGAATTATAAGTAGGTAAATAATGAAAATTGACAGTCGGTTGCAAATCATAAGTTGCTTCTTCGTATCGGCTTGCAATTTTACCTATACCAATACGCCTTTCTACGTGTCCAAACGTTTCGCGTTTAGCTTTAATCTGTATGCTTTTAATTTCTAATGACATTATTTTATTAATTAATTGTTGAAAAAAAAGAAAATAGCAAGGATATTATTCATCAGAATCTTCTTCATCCCCATACTCGTTATCTTCGTCGGGTAATTCAGTTTTAGTTCCTAATACACCATATTTCCATTTGTATTTGTCGTTTGCTACAACCAGCAGTTGTTCTTCTGTGAGAAAATTCACTTTGTTATTTTCACAAAATTCATTGAACTGCTTTTTGGGTAAAGCCAATTCTACGTACATAGTTGGATCGCCAATAGCAAAGTCAAATTCTACCAAGCCCCTGTCTGTCTCATTGGTTATGTTGACATACTTCTCGAATGGGACATTTAATTTTCTACCCATAATTTCAAAAATTTTATAGTTTCAAAATCAGCCCTACGTTGATATCGGTTGCAATAGTTTCTTAGAAAAAATTGCCAACCTTTAATAATACAAGGCTGTTTGGAAATTTGATTTTATGCTTTATCATAAACTAAGGCTACTCTTGTACGGTTGTTTTCACCTGTAGCAATTTTTTCTCTATCTTGAACAATGTTGAAGTCAAAATCAATTGAAGCATAAGCCTCATCAATACCTTTTTCTTTGGCTTGATCTTTAGAAATTCTTGTAATCGGTGGAACCAAATCGTCTTTGTCTGCAAATGCAAAATCTTGACCTAATAAAGCGTCACCTTCAATGTTGATTTGTGTAGTAAGTTTTCTGAATCCAGGCGCTGTGATGAAAAAGTGAATGTGTGCTGGTCTCGATCCGTGGCGCCCTAATAATTGCATTAACGTATCTGTAGAACCATTAGGAGGACAGCTGTAACCAACCGGAACGAATGATTTAAATTGATATGCACCATTCTTTCCAGTTCTAATCGATCTGCGTAGATTAAATTCAGGTTGTGTTTTATCAAAATAAGAATACATACCTTTTAAGTTGCAATGCCAAACTTCTACCAATGCACCTTCTACTGGATTTCCGTCTTCATCTAAAACAGTTCCTTGCATATAAAGTCTTTCTGCACCTGGTTCTGGTTCTGTTTCTAATTCGGCATAACTCAATGATTCTGGTGCACCAGCAACATACAATGGTCCTTCTATAGTTCTTGGCGTTTTAAGCTCTAATCCGGCTTGTTTGTCTACCCAATCCATTCTCTCATCAATATAATGTTCTAAGCCTGTACCAGCATAAATAAGCCCCCATTCATGGTTTCTTCCAGCTCCGTTTAGCCAGTCTAATCCCATCCAAAGTTCTTCGCTGCTAATGTTTAAATCCTCGATAGCGTAAAATAAATCTTTCAGCAATCTGGCTACGATTTCTTTTACTCTTTCGTTTCCTTTTCCTTCAACTTCAGTGTTTTTAATTTTTCTTAAAACCTGATCAATTAATTGTTTTTCCATGTTTTCTAATTTTTAAAACTATCCTGATATTTTTTAAATCAAAGAATCTCTGATTGCGTTAGGGTGCTTGCACAGGCTTTTCACCTTGATATCCATATAGGGAAATAGTGGTAACGAGCTTACAATTTGATGTAATTCTTCTGGGCTATCGGCTTCTATGATACTCACGTTTGCATATCGTCCTGCGACTCTCCACAGATAAATCCATTTTCCTGACTTTTGCCATTTTTGAGAGGTTTTTTTTTCTCTGGCTAAATAATCTGCAAGCTTTTCTTCGCTCCAAGATTCAGGTATATTTACATCCATTTCTACTGCGTAAACCATGAGTTATTTTCTTTTATATTTTTCTAACTGATTAAGGTCTAATTCCACACCAATACCGGGGGTTTGAGGCAATGTCAATCCGAAGTTTTGGTAATTAATAGGCTTTTTAACAATATCATCGGACAATAAATGTGGACCAAACAATTCTGTTCCCCAATCTAAATTGGGTAGTGTTGCGAAAACCTGTGCAGATGCGGCAGTACCTATGCTACCTTCGAGCATAGTACCTCCATAAAGAGAGATTCCTGCGCCATGGGCAATGGCAGCTTGACGAACAATATTAGAAAGCCCACCTGTCTTAGATATTTTCAAAGCGAAAACATTGGCTGCATGTATTTTTGCCAATTCGAATGCATCTTGAATCGTGGCTACAGATTCGTCAGCCATTATTGGAACTTCAAAATAAGAAGTCAATCTAGCCAATCCATCAAAGTTCGATTTGGCTATTGGTTGTTCAATTAAATCTATTCCGGCATCTTGTAATTTTTGAATCGCTTGTTTGGCAATGTGTTCGCTCCAAGCTTGATTTACATCTACAGTAATTTTAATATCGTCACCTAATTCCTTTTTGATAATAGCAACGTGTTCGATATCTTCTTTAGGATTTTTCCGACCTATTTTTAATTTAAATACGTTATATTTTTTCTGTGAAATGTAATTTTTGGCTTCTTCTATATCTTTTGCTGTATCTCCACTTGCCAATGTCCACAAAACGGGTAAAGTTTCTGAAATAGCTCCGCCCAATAATTCATAAACAGGAACTGCTAATCTCTTTCCTTGCGCATCTAACAAAGCTGTTTCAATGGCTGATTTGGCAAAATTGTTTCCGCATACATTTTTATCAAGGATTTTCATAATTCGATTGATATTGGTGGGATCCTGACCAATGAGAAGTGGTGTAAAGTAGGTATCGATAGCTAGTTTTATCCCTTCGGGATATTCATCGGAGTAGGAAATGCCACCGATAGTGGTCGCTTCTCCAATTCCTTCCACATCATCCGAACAATACAATCGGATGATCACCATCGTTTGCTTACGCATTACCGCCATCGATAAATGATGGGGACGAATTGTGGGGAGATCAACAATTAAAGTTTCAATTCCTTTTATAATAATGTCTGCCATTTCTCTGAATAAAAAAGAGTTTTTTATGTAAAGAGTGTTCACTTACTCGTTAGGAGTGCTTATTCACTCGCACAATAACAAACTTAATAGGATTATTAGGTTTGATGTTAGGACTTTTCGTCTAATAATGGGACAAATGTGATAAGTATAGTAGATTGTTAGGATTTGATATTCTGTACTTTACGGAATTCATTGGGACTTACTCCAGCCTTTCTCTTAAAGACCCTTGCAAAATAACTCGGGTCTTCAAACCCCAAGGAGTAACAGATTTCATTGATGCTCTTTTCAATATACGAAAGCTGCAATTTCGCTTCAGCTATATATACATCCATGATGATTTCCTTAGGAGATTTGCCTGTTACCGCCCTGCATATCCGGCTTAGGTGACCGGAAGTGATATTGAGTTCACTTGCATATTGTTCAATGGTTTTCTTATAGGTACCCGAGATCCTCACCAATTGCGTAAATCTCCTATAATAGATGGTGGATGTATTATCATTGCTAAAAATACTGAGCTGTTGGTTATCGGGCAACCGGTTAAGCTGTACAATAAACTGTCCAACGATATATTCGAGCATGAGCAATCTACCGGTCTGTTCATCATTATATTCTTTAATGCAATTGAGCATGGTCTGAAAAATACATTCTGAATATTCCCCGGTGGCAACCTGAATAATACGGAAAGTTTCAAGTGCAGAAATCACATCAGCCTCACGCATAATCATGTGTTCCAGCACAGCATCGGAAAGACTGATAATCCAACCTTTCTGTTCGCTCAGGTGCTCAAATCCATGCTCCGTATTTTTAGGAATGGTTATTATCGATGGGCCACAAACGTTTATTTTTTCATTCTGATAAAGCAAAAGTGTTTCTCCCTGTATCAGTAAAAAAATCTGGAACTGATTATTATGTACATGCGGTTTTACCGTGTTGTTGTTTTGTTTTCCAATGATACCAAAAGGATATATGTACACTAAGCCCTTGACAAAATCAATCGAATCACTCCCGTATAATCCTCCAAAAAAAGTTCTTTGCTTGTTGTTTGACATAATTCATAGGTATTTTCGTTTCTTTAAAATTAACAAAATAACCTAATATGATTACTATGTATCATGTAATTTTACATCAGGCAACAAGGTATTGATTCTGATCCAATCGAACCCAGGCCCAATACATTTAAAGTGTATTGCTCTATCAGCTGAGCTCGGTCAATATCAACATAGAAACGCTTTAGGGTCTGTCGAAAAGAGAGAGCTTATAGGCTATGCCCGAGAAGAATTGGGCATGAGCCTTCGTCTGGCCTGTTTACTGTTTTCATTAAGCACTTCAGTTTTCTATTATCAACTAAAGCGTAAAAATGATGATGAAGTAATTGAACAGCTTTCTAAACTTGCTGATCTGAACCGCACTTGGGGCTTTTGGATGATGTATAATAGGTTAAGAAAGTTACAGTATCTGTGGAATCATAAACGGGTATACCGTATCTATACGAATATGCGATTGAACTTTCGTAATAAGCGGAATAAACGTCTTCCTGCACGTGTCAAGGCACCTTTACTTTGCCCCATAGGGCCATATTTCTTGGAGTCTTGACTTTATACACGATACAACAGCCAGTGGAAAGACCATACGAACGCTGAATATCATTGATGATTTCAGCCGCGAGGCTCTTTCAATTTATGTTGATACTAGCCTACCCGCACAGCGTGTGGTAAGAGAGTTAGAAAATTTGATTGAATGGCGAGGTAAACCTGAGAAGACCCGATCAGATAGCGGGCTAGAACTTGTTGCTGAAGCTATTCGAGTTTGGTGTAGAAAATAAAGATATAGTATGAGAATTTATTCAACCAGGCAAGCCGAGGCAGAACAGCTTGATCGAAAGATTTAATCGAACTTTCAGACAAGATGTTTTGGGTAGTTATTTGTTTGAAAGCCTGAAAGATATCAGAAAATATGCGAACGTATGGGTTTGGATGTACAACAATGAAAGACCACACTCATCTCTAGGTCAACTAACACCAACAGAGTTCCAATTGAAATATGGAAAACTCTCCAAGTTTCCCACATTCCAACAGGATAACAACAGCAATTCTGACTGGAATTTTATAGTTTTGGATGTAGCTAGCTAGGGGAAGATTACAACCCAGCCCTAAATTTAATTTATGATTGTATCAAATCCATCTGCTACTTCAGCAATTCCCAGCTTTTGTTAATAGAATAAAGATTAATAATGAAACCCATGACAATATTTCAAGAAAACAATATATGACAAATGGGATGAAAAGATTTTTTTAGAAATTCTTTTTCCTTTCAAGAAGCAATCAATTTTATAATAGATAGGATTAATTATTAAAAATGATGCACAAAATGAAAATTATTGAAGAAGATTTGCAGATCTAAACTTTTGAATTAAATATACTCCATCATTAAAAGCTTGTGTTAATGTTAATTCATATTCTTTAGCCAGAATTTTTGCCACATCATTTTCATTAAATTCAACACCTTGAAGCTTACTCCATAAGTGTGCCGCAGATCTATTTAGGCAGAAGACCTTTGATAAATCTAATATTCCATTCTCAGGTTCAACCATAATATATTCATTACCTATTTGTCTTAATGTAAGGTCTGATCTTAGTTTCATATTGCAATATTAATTGGAATAAATAATAAATTTCTTATTGAGCTTTAATAGGTTTATTCACTAAAATAAAAAAGCATGATATCAGTTGTAAATATTTTCTTAAATCTATAACAAACTTTAAACAAACTGTTTCATAATCCTGCCAATTGATATTTAGTTATGTTACAAGATAACACATGCACTTAAAGAATTTAATGGGTCGATTGGTTCAATCAATAATAACATTAAATCTGTTTAAATATAAAAATGAATAAATTGAGCGGTGGATAAAGTAAACCCACCGCTCTATAATGGGAGAAAGCTTTTTGCGTTAATTTCTAACGCAACGGCAGTTTTTAAAAGATGTTCCCAACACATCTAAACCTACTAGATTTACGCCATTTAATAACTCTCCAGTATTATTTGCCATATGAAACCTTGCTCCCAAACTAGTTAAAGAAAATGTCCTACCCGCATTTCCAAGGTAGCCCCAAGTTCCCGCACTTGCCAAATTTAGAACTTGAGCAGCCTGCTCGCTAGTCCAAAGAGCTGTAACTCTACCATAACTATCCAATAACGGTAAATCTAAACTTGCAATTTCAATTCCTGCTATATCAGCGGAAATATCATTTAATCCAACATTTAACAACCCATCACCACCTGCAACTTCCTGAAGAACATTAACATTAGATATCTGTCCATTGTAATAAAATCTTAAATTATTGGATGAACTGGACGCTGTACCAAAGGCATTTGATCCAACAGCAGGAGCCCCACCTGAAATAGCATATTGGCCATAATTAAAAGGTGAACTTGTGGGTAGGGAAGAATTTGGAGCTCGAACATTTACAATTCCAAATAGTGTATTTCCTAAAAGGTTAGTGATGACATTTATTAAACCTGTTACTCCAGATGCATCAACTACCCCACCTAATGGACCTATTGCAGATGTTAATGGATCTAATTCAACATCATCTCTAACTAGACCTGCAAAATCTGATTTGATTGGTTGTCTCCATAAGCCAAGTGGATAAATTAAACTACATGGATCAGCTGTTGTTTCATCGGTTGCAAACTTCATAGGTATTGATCCTCCAAACCCAAAATATCCATTAGCACGCGACATTTGCATGTTATTGGCATAAAATGCATAATTTCTTCCATTACCATTCTCTCCTCTATAGAAAAGGTTGGACCTAGCCCAGCGTACTGTAAATCGTCAGCAAAAAATGGACACGTTTGAATCTTAACTAAGAGAGTGTTTTATTCAAAAACACTTAACTTTAGTAATATGGGAAGACCAATAAAAAGTAGTCCAGAAAACTTCATCAAAGACATTCGTCGCAAGACCAGAAGAATCTTTACAGCAGAACAAAAAATCATGATCGTTATGGAAGCCTTACGGGCAGAGGTATCGGTATCGGAACTGTGTCGCAAGCATAATATTAA